>NZ_QZWH01000052.1 GCF_003601925.1 Buttiauxella izardii | reverse complement strand
CTCTCCTGGGGGAGAGGGCTGGGGTGAGGGCGCTTAAATCGCGTCCACCACCAATTTGCCACGGCGATGCATACTGTTACGGATAAACACCACCAACAGCGCGGTCACAATCGCGCCAACCGCAATCCCCGCCATATAACCGCCAAGATTCGTCACCAGCGGCCACGCCCAAATCGCCGATTCCGGGAACCATTGCACCGCACCAAGCGCTACGGCAGTGGTTGAACCGGCAATCGCGCCAATCATATAAGCCGGTAAAGTCGCGAGTGGGTTTTCGAGCAGGAACGGAATCGCCCCTTCGCTGATGCCCATAAAGGCGAGGAACATCGCAGTTTTGCCCTGCGGATAAAGCTGCGGGCTGAACAGGCGTTTGCCCGTCAGACGGCGGTCAATCAGTGTTGCCAGCCCTAAACCGATTGGCGGCACCACAATCGCCACCGCGCGGGAAGTAATTGGCAGCACGTGATCGGTAGTAAACCCGAGCGCGACAAATCCCGCCGCTTTGTTTATTGGCCCGCCAAGGTCAATGGCGGTTGCCGCTGACAAACCAATCGCATACATCAATGAACCCGCACTCCCCGCCGCCAGTAACACGTTGCGCATCCCGGCGTTAATCCAACCGCCGATTGGCGTAATCACGTAATACATCGCCAGCATCACAAATAAGGCGGAAAGAATCGGGATCAGGAAGGTGCTTTTAAAGGCCAGCAAATACTGCGGCAGGTTGATTTTGGTGTTGAGCCATTTCACCAGGTAACCGGCGGCAATGGCGATAATCAGTGCGCCGATAAAGGTGGAAGGAACAGGTTTTGAAGCGACCCACTGCAAAGTGGCGTTATCAAAACTCAGCAGTAATGTCGGCTGTGTGGAAACCAGGCCGCCAATGAAACCCGCCGGGAAGGCCAGTTTTCCGCCAATGGAATTTGCGACGAATGCCGCAAACATTGGTATCGCAAAGCTGAATAACAGCCCGCCGAAGGATTCCGTCAGATAAGCAAACTTGAGAACCGACAGATCAAACCCGGAAAATTTGCCGCTATTGAGTGCGTCCATAATGCCGGTATCTGGCGGGATTTCGAGCCAAACGTAAGCGATAAGTTGTGAGATGGCGAGGATAACCCCACCCATAATCAGTGTCGGCACCATGCGTGAAATGCCGGACATGACATGTTGCGGTAACTCCCCCCAGAAACTGGAACGGCTGGCGGGGGCAGGATTTAATGCCAGGGTATCACCTTGTGGAGTGGAAGCGACGGTCGCGCTCCGTTTCTTAATTGCCATCTCATAACCCCATTGATTTGATTATTATTGTTGTTCGGCTGCAATCATCTCTTCGATTTCGCGCAGCGTGCCTGCTGCGTTTTTAATCGCATCCTGCAACGTGATTTCGTACACATCACGGCGTTCAAAACGTTCGTTGTCTTCAGGGGTGATCGCGATGGCGTGAATAATGATGTCCGCCGTGGCGATGTCCTGTGGCGTGAGGCGGTTCTGAATACCGTCCGCACCTTGAGTTTCAATTTTCACTTCGTAACCCGCTTCGGTCGCGGCATCTTCGAGCGCTTGCGCCGCCATAAAGGTATGAGCCAGCCCCATCGGGCAGGCGCACAGTGCAATCAGTTTTTTCTTCGCCATGAATTATCTCCGCAATGTTTTTCGTGCAGCGATTATGGCGGTTAAAAATTCATCCTGTTTACCTGACAAATGATGCAATAGCTGGACAAATGCTCCATGAATCACAAAGTGTGATTGAAATCGGCTTATCAGGAAAACATATGTATGAGGGGAATGAGAGGATTATGAAAGGGTGGTTTTGTAGGGTGGATAAGCCGTAGGCGTCATCCACCGCTTTTATATTTAATAGCCGACCGCGTCCAGGCGGAACTGCTTCGCGCAATTACCTGGGTTTTTCTGTTGAACGAATGAATCTTCGTTTAATGGCCCGTTAATTTTTGCCGCATCCAGCGAGATTTGCATTTCTGTCAGATAAGCCGGATTGCCGTTGCAGGTCAGTTTTACGGCCTTAACCGCGTCATTTCCCCAGCTCTTTTCCAGCGCTTTATTGAACGCTTTTCGCGTCACGACTTTGCCGTAGTTATCCGCCAGAAAGGTTCCGAAAGCGCTTTGTTTAAATTCGCTATTCAGGCGCACCATGGTGCCGAAATAGGCATTCGGGTTGAAACCAAAACACGCACCATGTTTGGCAAATTCATAACGATCCAGGCATGACTGACCGCCCGCGCCCGGCATCACGCCTGCCAGTTTACTGGCGATATCTGCGGTTAATTGCGGCGCTGGAGCCTGGCATTTTTGCGAGCCACGCACTTCAGCCATATTCGGAACCGGACGCGTTGAACAGCCATAACGCATCCAGCGTTTTTCATCCACACCGCGCGTGGCGACTGATTTTGGCAAACCAGGCCACAGGCCGTGTACCGTCAAAAAGGCGCGTTTGTCGTTTTGTTCCTGCTGGGTTTTGCACTCCGTAGGCTCATTGCGATTGCGCTCGTGCATGCTCTGGCAAAAGCCCGTTTGCCAGGAAAGTGCCAGCACGTAGCGGTCGAAATCACCGTACTGTTTCGCGGTGAGATCTTCTGCATGCAGCAGTTGGCTGGTGGTCAATAAAGAGGTCAGAATTAGCGTGTTTTGCCACGTCAGTTTCATGCGTTTTCTCGCTCGGGCTTCCAGAAGTGGCTTTATTTAAACATAAAAAAAGCGCCTCAGAGAGACGCTTGTTTCCAGACGTGTTTATCGTTAACTCCAGAGTGCCAGAATCGGCCAGCCGACACACAGCAACAGGCTGATGTAGATAACGCCGAAAATGGCCCCTAAGCGCCAGTAGTCTTTCGATTTCACATAACCGCAGCCATAGATAATCACGCCAGGGCCGGTGGCATAAGGCGTCAGGCAGCCCATGATACCGATGGACAGCACCAGCAAAATACACAGATGCTCCATTGGCACGCCCGGAATGCCTTTACCCACCGCGAGGATCATCGGCAGCATGGTGGCGGTGTGCGCCGAAAGGCTGGCGAACAGGTAGTGCGCGAAGTAGAACACCAGCACCAGCACAATCACCGTGCCATTGGGTGAGAACCCTTCGAGGTGCGAACTCATGGTTTTAGCAAACCAGTCGATAAAACCGGAACGGCTCAGGCCGCTCGCCATTACTACCAGCGTGGCGAGGTTCACCAGCGTGTTCCACGCGCTGTGGTATTTGGTGATGTCTTTCCACGGCACGACGTGCAGCGCCAGCATCAGCGACACCGCCAGCAAACCGACCGCTGTGGCATCAATAAATTCGCCGCCGAACACCCACAACCCAAGGCTCAACAACACCAGGCAGATTAAAATCATCTCCTTGCGGGTTAACGCGCCCATCTCTTTTAAGGCGTTGCTGGCCCAACCGGACACTTCCGCACTGTGCGTGACTTCAGGTTTATACAGTACATACGAGAGCCACGGCGCAACGATCAGCAAGATGATGCCCACTGGCAGGAAGCTCAAAAACCACTGCATCCAGCTAATCTGGATACCGGCAATTTTACTGACGAACTCCAGCCCCAGCACGTTTGGCGCGGCCCCGGTGATAAACATCGAGGAGCTTAGGCTGGTACTGATCACCATCATCCACATCAGGTAGCTACCGATGCGTTTTGACGAAGGATCGTTGGGGAATGACTGGAACAGTGGTGGTAAGTTTTTGATTACCGGGAAAACTGTGCCGCCAGTGCGCGCGGTGTTGGACGGGGTAAACGGTGCCAACAGCACATCGATGATGACAATCGCATAGCCTAATGTGAGCGTGCGCTTGCCCATGAATTTCACCATAAACAGGGCGATACGGCGGCCCAGCCCGGTGACTTCATAACCCAGCGCGAAGATAAACGCCCCAAATACCAGCCAGACGGTGGTGCTTGAGAAGCCCGCCAGCCCCCATTTCAGCGCCTGTTTTCCAGCGTCGAAAGCGGGGTCAGCCAGCTCTTTAGCGTCGAACAGCAGGTAATCGCTGCCGATGACGCAAATCGTCACGGCGATAAAGCTGATTGCCGTTGCCGGAATTGGCTCCAGAATCATGCCGACGATCATCGCGACGAAGATAGCAAAGTAGTGCCACGCCTGCGGAGGCATGCCGTCGGGCACCGGAATAAGCAGCATCACGGCCATCACCACAAGCGGGGCCAGTAACTTCCATATTTTATCTTTTGAAACAGACATAACTGATTCTCCAGGAGGGGTTTTTTATTGATTCATAGGGCAATTTGACGTGCGTAATTCGGTTTAAAAACCAGGTGACGATCAGCAGGTCGGCGCTGCCGCCGGGGCTGAGATTGTGTTCAATGCACTGCTGGTTAAATTCATGCAGGTGGCTCAGATCGGCAGGGTGACGGACACCGCCCTGGCGTAATAATGTTTTGGCATGCTGTTGCAGCCAGTGCAGGC
Organism: Buttiauxella izardii; assembly: GCF_003601925.1. Classification (GTDB taxonomy): domain Bacteria; phylum Pseudomonadota; class Gammaproteobacteria; order Enterobacterales; family Enterobacteriaceae; genus Buttiauxella; species Buttiauxella izardii. The sequence goes on along the minus strand of NZ_QZWH01000052.1, from coordinate 73,536 downwards.
CATCCGCGCCGCCGCGTGAAGCGACGTTGGTGTCGCCGTTGTTCGCCATCAGTACCAGCAAGGTATCGAGCAACGCGAGTTCCGGGTCACTGCCTGCTGCCAGGCGGGTGCGGAAATGAGGCAGTGCGAGTTCGAGCACCAGCGGATAACCGGCTTCGGCTTCACCGCGTGCGCCCGTCAGCCCCAATTGCCGATAAAGACGCTGCCCGGCGGTTTGCTGGGAGTTGCCGTTTTGCAGTTCGCGCTCGGTTAAGCCCCGGCAAATGGCGGCGACGGTTTTACCGATCAGTTCAGGCGAAATAGCCTGCTGTTGCTGATACAAACGACCGATGGCGGCGCACAACAATCCCAGTGAAAAAATGGTGCCTTTATGGGTGTTGACGCCCGCTGTGGAACGGAACATATCGGCTTCGCAACCCACGCCAATTCGGCGCAGGTCAGCGAGAGTTTCAGGGGCTGGGCGAGCGGCATGATTGGCACCCGATTCCATAAAGCGCGGCAGCCACTGGCGAATAGCTCCGGCGCTGCGATGAAAATCCTCCAGCGCCATATCCTTGTGCGACCCGCAGTTAAAGCGGTCCACCAGTCCCGGCTTTGGCGAGAGGTTTACTTCCGTCAGCATCGCCCGCCACGCCAGGTCGCAGCAGTCCGCGACAAACTGCGCATCAAGCGTGGGCAGCGTTTTCGGCAGCATCTAACAGCGCCTCCATGCGGGCGAGCAGTTCGGCGAGCGAGTGGGTTTGTTCCCTGGCGCAAAGGGCAGCGGCACGCTGGCAAATCAGGCAATTACGCGGCGGCTGATCAAAGTCGCTGCGCGAGAGAATTTTCCCATGCTGGGTGAGCACATCCAGATCCCAAAGCCTGCCGAGCGGGTGCGATTGCTCAAGTTCGATGGCCGCCATTTTCACGCTGGCCGCGGGCGCGTCTATCGCCAGCAGCCCTTCCGGGCCAGTGGCTAAAGACAGACAGGTTTGCTTTTTGATTTCCCAGCCAGAAAGTTCTGCCATATGGCGTAATTCCCTGAGGCCGTGATTAAAAATACGCCGCGTCAATTCGCTGTCTTTAACCGGGCCGGAGGCGACAACGGTGAATGAAACCAGCGTCACGCCGTGGCGCTCCAGCCACGACTGCTGGCGCATTTGCCGCGCATCACGGCTGGCGAGAATTTCCGGCACGGTAACTACGGCGTGGGTTGCGCAGGTGATATATAGCGGCATCGTTTACTCCTTCACCTGGCGAACCACGTCGATAACCGAGCCGTCGCGATAGCGCACCACCGCAATGACGCGGTCGGTAAATTCAATCGGCTGCGGTTTCCCTGTGAGGATTTCGGCGCGTTCGCGTAGCCATTCGATGGAGACGACTTTCATTCCCGCTTCTTTGAGGGTTTCCGCCAGTTCCGGGCGAGCCGGGTTGACGGCGATGCCGTGGTCGGTGACCAGAATATCGACGCTGGAGCCAGGCGTGACGCAGGTGGTGACTTCATCCACCAGTGTGGGAATGCGCCCGCGCACCAGCGGGGCGACGATAATCGACAGCGCGGCAGCAACGGCGGTGTCGCAGTGCCCGCCGGACGCTCCACGCAGCACACCATCCGAACCGGTCAGCACGTTGACGTTAAAACGCGTGTCTACTTCCAGCGCACTCAGCACAACCACGTCCAGACGGTCAACCGACGCGCCTTTTGAGCCCCAGTTGGCATACTGGTTGGCGCTGATTTCGATATGGTTCGGGTTGTGTGCCAGTGATTCGGCAGCAATGCGGTCAAAGCTCTGCACGTCGAGCAGCTTTTTGATCAAGCCCTTTTCATGCAGATCCACCATGGTGGAAGTGATGCCGCCCAGCGCGTAAGCCGCATGAACGGCGCGACTGCGCATTTTGTCTTCCAGGAACCGGGTGACGGCAAGGGACGCGCCGCCGGTGCCGGTTTGCAGGGAGAAGCCTTCTTTGAAATAGCCAGAGTTCACCACCACATCGGCGGCGCTACGGGCAATCAGCAGTTCGCGCGGGTTGGAGGTCATGCGGGTGGCGTCTGCGCCAATCTTATCGGCATCGCCCACGCGGTCGATCTGGACGATCAAATCCACATGATCCTGCGGAATACTGGCAGGGTTATGCGGGTAGGGCAACAGCGCTTCGGTCAGTAAAACCACCTTGCGGGCATTTTCTGCATCCACCTTCGCATAACCCAGCGAGCCGCAGCAGGCTTTGCCGGTGTAGCCGTTGGCGTTACCGAACGGGTCACAGGACGGCACACCAAGAAACGCGACGTCAATTTTTAGCTCGCCGCTTTTGATCAACTGCACACGCCCGCCGTGGGAGTGAATTTGCACCGGTTCCGCCAGCAACCCGCGGGAGATTTCTTCTGCCAGCGGGCCGCGTAACCCGGAGGTGTAAATACGGCTAACGACGTTATTGCGAATGTGCTCGACCAGCGGCGCATGGCAATCGCTTAGCGAACTGGACGCCAGCGTCAGGTTTTTAAAGCCCATTCTGGCGATGGCTTCCATCACGGTGTTCAGCGTTAAGTCGCCGCCGCGAAAAGCGTGGTGGAAAGAAATCGTCATGCCATCGTGCAGGCCGCAACGGCGAATCGCTTCATCAAGTCCGGCGCACAGTTTTTTGTCGCGCGGCTTTTGTGTTTGCTGATTGAGTTTGGACGCGTTCTGGAAAGCCTGAATATCGCTTTCGCTCTGGCGCTGCCAGGCGTTGAGGCGGTCCTGTCGTTGAGTGTGAGTCATGGTGGTTCCTTATTCTTCACGAAGGCCGGAAAGCTCTGCCCGGGCAAGTACCAGACGGGCGCGTTCAATCACCGGGCTGTCTACCATTTTGCCGTTGAGCGAAACCACGCCGCGCCCTTCGCGGGCAGAGGCTTCGGCGGCTTCGACCACACGTTGTGCATGATCGACTTCTTTGCGCGTCGGGGCATAAAGGTTGTGCAGCAGCTCAATTTGGCGCGGGTTGATCAGTGATTTGCCGTCGAATCCCAGTTGCTTGATGTGGGCGGCTTCATGCAAAAATCCGGCTTCGTTGTTGGCATCGGAATAAACGGTGTCGAACGCCTGAATCCCTGTCGCGCGTGCCGCCTGGAGGATTGAACAGCGGGCGAATAACAGCTCAACGCCTTCGGCCGAACGCTCGGTGCGCAAGTTACGCACATAGTCTTCGGCACCCAGCGCAATGCCGATAAGCCGTGGCGAAGCGTGGGCAATGGCCACAGCTTGAGTAATGCCCTGCGCGGATTCAATCGCCGCTAAAAGCCCGGTGCTGCCGGGTTCGCGCCCGCACTGGGCTTCAATGCGTGCAATTTCGTTTTCGATGTCGATAACGTCCTGCGCGGTGTCGGTTTTCGGCAGGCGCACAATGTCGGCCCCGCCGCGCACGACCGCTTCCAGATCCGCCAGGCCATATTCAGAATCCAGCGCGTTAACGCGCACGATGGTTTCGATTTCCTGATACAGCGGGTGTTGCAGAGCGTGGTAGACGAGGCGGCGGGCGGCGTCTTTCTCGCGCAAAATCACCGAGTCTTCGAGGTCAAACATCAGCGCATCGGCGCGGTAGATAAAGGCGTTGCTGACCATCGCGGCATTGGCACCGGGCACAAATAACATGCTGCGGCGGGTACGGCTTTTACGTTGTTGAAGCAGAGGGGAAATCACTGGCACTCCTCCCACGGCAAGGCGCAAACGTCGCTGGCGCGAACCAAAAGTGTTTCCAGACGGGCGCGCAGAATGCAGTCCAGCGCGCCTTTGTCATCCACGTTCAACTGAACGCCGCGCACGTCATAGCGCGTGAGCAGTTCCATCAACGTGGTGCGGATTGCGCAGCCAAACTGCTTCTCAACGCTGCTGTTGATTTGCAGGTCAATTTCCTGGGTATCGAGCGGGATAATGCGGATCATCACATCTCCCGACTCAAGCGTGCCGGCAACGGCGGGGCGGGTAATTTTCATTTTTCACCTGTTTGTAATGCGGATTCAGGTTGCCTGTCAGCGGTGCTTTCTGAGCGCGTGGCAAGCAGGTTTTGCAAATATTTTCGGGTCGCTTCCGGGACGAGTTGTTCAATGGCGGCGAGGTCTTTTTTCACCAGTAACTGGCGCACCAGCGAGGCGGAAATCGACACGCCGCGGTAACTCAGACGCTCAATTTCCACCAGTTCGATGGGCGGTGCGCTGTCGGCGGGCGAGGCCAGGCGTTGACGCATATCGGCGTTGTAGCCGGCGGTGACTTTGCAGAAGGGTTCAGTGCCGACAAACCGATGCGTGATACCCAGCGCGGGAGCGATGTGCTGGCGGAAAATCTGTAAGTCGATTTCGGTGTAACAGTGGTTGATCACGCTCTGCTCTTTGATGAAGTAGCAGGGGAACGTGGCGCGGGAAATCATGTATTCCGAGCCGCGATGAACGGTGATTTTAGGGATGTCGGCGGTGCCAGCCCGCACCAGTGCGAGGCGGTCTTCATAAGGGAAGCGCGAGGTGTCTTCTTTCACCATAAAGACATGCAGCCAGTCGCAAAGCACTGCCGCCTTTTGAATCAGGTAGCGATGGCCGAGGGTGAACGGGTTGGCGTTCATCACGATGCAGCCGATTTTGTTGCCGTCATGGCGCAGCGTGGTGAGATAACTGGCGTAACGTTGCAGGCGCGTGGCGCTGTTTTCCATCAACACCATCACGCCGGGGACGCTGGCGAGGGTATAAAAACCGCACTCTTTGAACAGCGCTTCGTTGGTACTTTTGGTGTAGATGAACAGGTTGGTGCATTGCCGTTCAAAAGCGAGATTGATTAATTCAGTGGCGAGCGTCAGCGCTAAACCTTCGCCGCGTGCCGATTCGCTGATGGCAACGCATTTAATGATATTTCCGGCGATTCCCCCGCAGGCAATTAACTCTTCATCGCGGGTGACGGTGATAAAGATTTCTACCGTGGTATCAATGCTCAGCGCGTTGGCACGGAGAAAGCGCGTAATCTCAGCCATCTTTTTATTTTCTGCGCGTTTGACCCGGGCGAAGACGGTATTACTGAACATGAAAATCCCTTTACCACGTGAATAATTGAGCGGGTGGAATGCTGGTTAAATTTAAAAATGTTGCTGTTTGTCGCAAACGAATAACATTTTGTTTTCATTCGCCATGACCGCGGTTTTATTGCCGCCGTTATGCAAGTGCAACGATCCTACGGAGAATATGTTTTTCAAATTTTGATATATTTCACAAAGGGTTAAGTGGTTTAAATAGACTTAATGGTTTTTATTTTCTTAATTATTTTCAGTGTGAGTTGTGTGGCGGTTTTTATTTGTTTAATTGATTTAATGTAGGGAATCTGTAACGATTCGACTCGTTTTGATGGGCGCATTTGAAAACAAATTGGTTACATTTGTTCGTTATTTAAGATGTTGACTAGGGACTGGCAATGTTTGGCAAAACACCTTCGAAAGAGTTTCGATTTTTACGTCGTATTGCCTTTCCGTTACGCATATTTCTATTACTTCTTGTGATTTCCCTCCTGTTGATGGCAGCGCTCGGCAAATATTTATCAGCCAGTTTTGAAGATTATTTGACCAACCATGTGCGGGATATGGCGATGCACCAGGCGAAGATCATTGCCTCTAATGACAGCCTGGTGGAGGCGGTAAAAAACAGAGACAGCCAACGCCTGGCCGTGATTGTCGGCAAAATGGCGACGGGTTCTGATTTCGATTATGTGGTGATTGGCGACCGCAACTCCATCCGGCTTTATCACCCCAATCCTGAACAAATCGGCCACCCGATGCAGTGGACAAAACCCGGTGCGCTGGAAAAGGGTGAAAGCTACTTTATTACCGGCAAAGGCTCGATTGGCCTGGCGATGCGCGCTAAAACGCCGATTTTTGACGAGCACGGGAAAGTGATCGGCGTGGTGTCGTTGGGGTATCTGGTCAGCAAAATAGACAGTTGGCGACTCGACTTTTTATTGCCGCTGGCGGGAGTGTTTGTGATGATTCTGGTCATTTTGCTGCTGCTGTCGTGGTTTTTTGCCGCCCATATTCGTCGCCAGATGTTGGGCATGGAACCGCAGCAAATTGCCCGTGTCGTCCGTCAGCAAGAGGCGCTGTTTGGCTCGGTATTCGAAGGACTTATTGCTGTTGATCCCAACGGGCTTATCACGGCAATTAACCGCAATGCCCGCAAAATGCTTGGCCTTAGCTCTCCGGGGCGGCAATGGCTGGGTAAACCGATCGCAGACGTCGTGAACCCAGCCGCTTTTTTCACCGAACACATCGAACAAGAACGGCAGGATGTGCTGTGTACTTTTAACGGCCTGAACGTGATTGCCAACCGTGGCGTGATTCGATCCGACGATCAACTGTTGGGCGCGATTATCAGCTTTCGTAATAAAGATGAAATCAGCGCGCTCAATGCGCAATTGACTCAGGTTAAACAATACGTTGATAGCCTGCGTGCACTGCGGCACGAACATCTCAACTGGATGTCTACGCTTAGCGGCCTGCTACAAATGAAAGAATATGACCAGGTGCTGGCGATGGTAAAAGGCGAGTCGCAGGCGCAGCAGGATTTAATTGATTTCCTGCGTGGCTCCTTTGATGACCGGCAGGTGGCGGGGCTGCTGTTTGGTAAATGCCAGCGTGCCAGGGAGTTGGGACTGGTGCTCAATATCGCCCCTGGCAGCCAGCTTCGGCAATTACCGGAAGGGCTGGACAGCACCGAGTTTGCCGCCATCGTCGGGAATCTGCTGGATAACGCTTTTGAAGCCTGCCTGAATTATCCCGAAAGTGATAAGAACATTGAGCTGTGGCTGAGCGATGAAGGCAATGAAGTGATTATTGAGGTGGCAGATAGCGGTTGCGGGGTGCCGGAAGATTTACGCGCAGTGATTTTTGACCAGGGTGTGAGTACCAAAAATGTTGCATCCGGGGAGCACGGCATTGGGCTGTATCTGATAGCCAGTTATGTGGAGCGGTGCGGCGGCGTGATTACGCTGGAAGACAATGAACCGTCCGGCTCGTTATTTACCGTTTTTATTCCGAAAGTGAAGATGATTTATGGCTCAAGCTCTAACAATTCTGATCGTTGAAGATGAAACCCCGTTGGCCGAGATGCACGCCGAATTTATTCGTCGATTCCACGGTTGCGGGCAGGTGTGGCTGGCGGGGAATTTAGCGCAGGCACGAATGATGATTGAGAGTTTCAAACCCGCGCTGATTCTGCTGGATAACTATTTACCTGACGGCAAAGGCATCACGCTGTTGCATGAACTGACTCAGGCACGCTTTCCCGGTGGCGTGGTGTTTACCACGGCGGCGAGCGATATGGATACCGTCGCGGAAGCGGTACGCGGCGGTGCTTTTGACTATCTGGTGAAACCCATTGCTTATGAGCGCCTCAACCAAACTCTCGAGCGTTATCAACAGCGCATGCAACTGCTTGTCAGCCACGCCAGCGCCAGCCAGCGGCAGATTGACGATATGTTTAACGCCTATGCGCGTGGCGAACAGAAAGAGGAATTACCCGCCGGAATTGACGCGTTGACGCTGGGTAAAGTGAAGATGTTATTTAACGACCCGGATGCGCGACATACCGCAGAAACCGTGGCGCAGGAGTTAAAACTGAGTCGTACAACGGCGAGGCGTTATCTTGAATTTACGGCGGGGCGACAGCAGATTATGGCGGAGATTGTGTACGGAAAAGTAGGACGCCCACAGCGCACGTATAGAGCGCTGTGAGCGGGTAGTTGAATGCAGGTTTAACCGCCAATGACCGCCGCAGCGGAAGGCACCAGGATTTCAGTCGCGATAATCACCACAATCAGGCCGACAGCGACCGGGACTGAGGTGCGTTTCACCACTTCGAATGGCGAGATTTTTGCCATCCCCGCAACCGCCACCACTACGCCGGAAACCGGGGAAATGGTACGGCCCAGGTTGGAGGCTTGCAGCATTGGAATCGCCAGGTACGCCGGGTTAATGCCGGAAGAGTGAGCCAGTTTCGGGATCATCTCAACGAAGGCATAGAACGGCGCGTTACCGGAACCGGTAGTCATCGCAGCCAGCATTGTCAGCACCACCAGCACCAGCATCAAAATGATACTTGCTGAGCCGAACGAAGTGGCGATGGAAATCAGGCTCTGGATAAAGCCGATGGTGCTCAGGCCTTGCGCGAAGACGCCCGCTGCCACCAACAGCATCACCACGTTGGCGAAGGCATCAGCCATGCCGCGGTAGCACACTTCCAGGCCAGAAAACACGGTTTGCGCTTTGAAGCTACGGAAGAACTCAATGATCGCGGCAATCAGAATACAGATCACCAAAATGGCGATGATATGCAGCTGCGGGCCCCATTTACCGTCGAAAATCAGCACGCCGATAATTGGCGTAAACGGCAGAATGGCGTAGAAAGAAGGCGCGGTAGTCTGGATTTCGCTGACATCCAGCATCTCATGACTGACGTTTTCTTTTTTATCCAGGTAGCGCTGCCAGAAGAAGTGGGCAATCGCCATGGCAATAATAGCGGCGATGGAAATCGGCACGGTAGTTTTAAAGGCAAAATCAACCAGCGACATTTCCGCTGCTTTTGCTGCCAATACCACGTCGCCTGAAGTGGGAGACAGAATAATTGCTGCCGGGGAGGCGCAAATAGCCGCCGCTGCACCACGACTAATACCGACGTTCACCATCACCGGGAACAGCGTCGCCATTAACAGCACGCCCAGGCCAGTGGCAGAAGAAACCGCCAGCGACATCAGACAAGCCACGAAATAAGCGGCAATCATCAGGATGTACGGTGAGTTAATTAATTTCAGTGGCTTAGACGCAAGCTTAACCACCATGTCGTTGGCGCCGATGTGCGTCATATAGGATGCGAAACCGCACAGCATCATGATCATCATGCCGAGGTCGCCACCACGGCTCATCAGCAGGATTTTGACATATTCGACGATGTCGGTTGCGGTGTAGCCAGTGCTTTCAGCGCTGGCCGGTAAAACTTTGTGGCCCATCAAGGCGCTAATAATCAGTAACGTTAAGCCGCCGACGAATAACACGCCGGTAGCGGAGTAGCCTTTGATGATGTAGCGAGCTACACCAACAATAACCACAACCCCAATAAGTAATTCAATTGTTGTCAGCATTAAAGCCCCCTGTCGCGTTCGGCATCTTTACCCGTAGAAGGGATGAGCAGTACCTGAGCGCAACGCCATGCCAGAAAATAATAAAATAAGACGCTTTGCAGTCGTCAGCGAAAACGGTGCCAATCTGCCTGAATCATTGGCGCAGAGTTCTGATGAGCATCAAATTTAGTAAGCTTCGTTCTGCTGCCATGACACTTTTGTCGGCAGCGTTGCAATTATGGCATTTACTTATTGATTAGCGGTATATATTTGTATCGCTTATTGCTCTGTTAATAATCACATGAGGAGTATTTAATTAAAATTATATTACATAATTGTTAATTATTGCGCCCAATGTAAAGCAACTAAAAATCCCTTTAAAATAAAAAGGACTAATGCTTATACTGCCGCCTCGCTTATTTCGCTTATTTCGCTCATTTTCGGGTTAAAACTTTGCAATCCACTTTCTGGTCGACAAGCCGTTTACGCTTCCTCAGAAAGCATCTTTTGATGCTGCTGTTGGCGTTTGGCTGGCTGTTTGTCAACAGCCAGGTCGCGGTGGCATCGCATGATTGCCCGGTAGAAATTAGCGCGCCATCCCTTTCCGTTCAGCATAGCGAGCATATGCTGATGGCAAATCATTGGGATTTGGTGAAAGCGAAAGGGACGCTGTGTGATAAACACTGCATTCCGGACGTGATGCAAAAAGATAATGGCTACAGTTCTTTGGCCGCATTGCCGGTCACGAATACTCTGGCTTTAGTGATCCCCGAATGCACTGAAACGGTCACTTCCGTTGCCTTATTAACCCCGCCTGCAACTGGCCCTCCGGCCACCATACGGTTTTGTCGTTTTAGAGAATAACTCCAGCACTGTCTTGGTTTTCTGGCATTTCGCCACCCTTTGACTTTAGTTCTGGAGATTTTTATGTCTGCTATTTCTGCACGTTTTTTCACATCCGCCGCTTTTCACTTTAGCCAGCAGGCTGAAGGTTACCCACTCACTTCGGTTACCCCGACTAAGTAACTGAGGCCACCATGAAACAACATTCCCTGAGCTTATGGCTCGGCGGGGTGCTGTTTGCTACGTCTGTATCTACCGCTCATGCGGCAGAGTTCAGCCTGCAACAGACCCTGGCCGCGGCCGTTCATTATTCCGCAGAACTCTCTGCCAACCGTAATCAGAGCAACGCGCTGAATGCGATGGCGGATTCTGCTCGCCAATTACCCGACCCGAAACTGAAATTCGGCATTGAAAACGTGCCGGTACAGGGCAGCAACAGCCAGCGTTTGACTCGCGAAGGCATGACCATGCAGCGCATTGGCATCATGCAGGATTACATCAGCGAGGAAAAACGCGACCGCAAAGCCGAAACCATTCTGGCGCAATCGGCCAGCAGCGCCGCTAAAGCGGAAGTGATTCGGGCGGCGTTGCAACGCACTGCGGCACAGGCCTGGTTCGATTTAGCGCTATCGCAAAAGGTTCTATCGAGCGCTCAAAAGCTGGTGGCAGAAACCGAACGCCAGATTAGCGTGCAAAAAGCCACCGTTGCCAGCGGCAGTTCACCGGCCTCAAGCGTGGTGGATATCCGCATGACGCTATTGGCGATGCAGGACAAAGTCACACTCGCCCAACGTGATGTGACGTTGGCGCAAACTCGGTTGCTGCAATTAACCGGCGAGAAAATTGATGACGCAAGCGGCACGTTACCGCGCTATCAGCGCTTGCCTGCCGACCCGCAAACACTGGAACAAAACGTCGGGCAGCATCCGGAAGTGATTGAAGCGGCGCGTGAGGCGGATGTTGCCAAAGCGCGTTCGGCACAATCGGCGGTCGCCGCGAAGCCGAATGTGGGCGTTGAGGTGTATTACGCCCATCGTGACGATGATTATGACGATATGGCGGGCGTGATGTTTACCGTCGATTTACCGATGTTTAAATCTCAGCGCCAGGACAAAGATCTCGCGGCGGATATGTCGCGCTCAATGGAAGCCAACGACCAGTTGGCACTGGCGAACCGTGATCGTGTTGCGCTGGTTCGCACGCTGGTGGCGCAGTATCAGGCGGCTCAAACCCTCTGGCAGCGCCAGCAACAAGAGATCCTCCCTCTGCAACGCCAGCGCCTTTCACTGATTGAAGCGCAATACCGCGCCGGGCAATCCACGCTTTCCGATTTGCTCAATGCCCGCCGCACCTTACTCGATACCGAACTGACCGCGAATAGCGCTGAAAAAAGCGTGGCTGAAACCTGGGCCGCCATCCGCTACCTGACGCCACAGGATGATAACCAATCATGAAAACCATAATGAAACTCTCTTTGTTAGCGATTGCTGTCGCGGGCGCACTCGGCGCGGGTTACTACGCGGGCAAACAAAGCCACGACATAACGGCTCCAGCCGCTCAACATGAGCGAAAAGTTCTCTATTGGTATGACCCAATGACGCCCGGTCAGCGCTTCGATAAACCGGGTAAATCGCCGTTTATGGATATGGATCTGGTGCCGCGTTACGCCGATGAAACCACCGAAGATGGCGGAGTGACGGTAAGTGCTCGCCAACAACAGAATCTCGGTATTAAAACGGCGCGGGTTGAGAAGAAAGCGCTGGATTATCAGTTTGATGCCTTTGCCACTGTTTCCACGGATGAGCGTAGCGTGCAGATTATTCCGGCCAGTGCTAACGGCGTAGTGGAAAAGCTGTTTGTGAATGCGCCCCAGCAGTTTGTGAAAGCGGGTGAACCTCTGGCGCAGTTGTGGATACCGGAATGGACGGCGGCACAGCAGGAATATCTGGCGGTGCGCGGTTTGGGCGATAGCGCGTTAAGTTCTGCCGCGCGTGAGCGCTTGCAACTCCAGTTTATGCCTGCGGAAATTATTAATCAGGTTGAGCGCACCGGGAAACCGCAAACGCGGGTGACGGTGCGGGCTAAACAGGCTGGTTACATCAACAAGCTGGAGACGCGGGAAGGCGCGCAAGTTACTGCAAGCGCACCGCTGTTTGAAGTAGCGAGCCTCGAGTCGGTATGGATTGTGATTGATTACCCGCAAATCCAGGCGCAGGTGCTGCAAACAGGCAGCGAAATTCTGGCCTCTTCAGATAGCTGGCCGGGAGAGACATTCCACGGGCGCGTCAGTGAATTGCTGCCGAATATGGAAACCTCCACGCGCACGCTTAAAGCCCGCGTGGTGCTGGATAATCCGCAGATGAAACTTAAGCCGGGAATGTATCTCGATGTGAAGCTGGCGCATCAGCCTCATCGCCCAGCAGTGCTGGCAATCCCTGAAGAAGCGTTGATTGAAACCGGCAGCCATAGCCGGGTTCTGGTGGCGCAGGACGACGGTCATTTTAATCCGGTCAATGTGGTGGTGGGGACGGCGCAAAACGGCTGGATTGAGGTTAAGCAAGGGCTGAAAGAGGGCGATAAAGTCGTGACTTCCGGGCAGTTCCTGATTGATTCCGAAGCCAGCCTACGCAGCGCTTTGCCCCAAGAAAAAGTGCCTGCTGAACATCAACATGAGATGGCAATGCCAATGCAGATGCCAATGGCGGGGGCGATGAAATGATTGCTGCCGTTATTCGTTGGTCACTCAAAAATCGGCTGCTGGTTTTACTGGCGGCCATCATGATGGCGGCCTGGGGCATCTGGTCGCTACAACGCGCGCCGCTTGATGCGCTGCCGGATCTCTCCGACGTGCAGGTGATTATTCGTATCAACTACCCAGGCAAAGCGCCGCAGGTGGTGGAAGACCAGGTCACTTATCCGCTGACGACCACCATGCTTTCTGTGCCGGGTGCCAAAACCGTGCGCGGCTTCTCGATGTTTGGCGATTCCTACGTCTACATCTTGTTTGAAGATGGCACCGATCCGTACTGGGCGCGTTCGCGGGTGCTGGAGTATTTAAGCCAGGTGCAATCGCAACTTCCCGCAGAAGCGAAAGCTTCGCTGGGGCCTGATGCCACGGGGGTTGGTTGGGTGTATGAATATGCGCTGGTGGACCGAACCGGTAAACATAGCCTCGCTGATTTACGTGCGCTGCAAGACTGGACGCTCAAGTTCGAGCTAAAAACCGTGCCCAACGTTTCGGAAGTGGCGAGCGTGGGCGGCATGGTGCAGCAGTACCAGATTGTGCTCGACCCGCAACGAATGCGGGCGCTGAAAATCACTCATCAGCAAGTGATTGATGCGGTGCAAAGTGCAAATCAGGAAGGTGGCGGTTCGGTTATCGAAATGGGCGAAGCCGAATACATGGTGCGCACCGCAGGCTACCTGAAAAATCTCAACGACTTCAAACAGGTGGTGATTACCACGCGCGAAGGCGTTCCCGTGTTACTCAGCGACGTGGCGACGCTGCGCATGGGGCCAGAAATTCGCCGGGGCGTGGCGGAGTTTAACGGCGAAGGGGAAGTCGCGGGTGGCATTATTGTAATGCGCTACGGCAAAAATGCGCTGGATACCATTAATGCGGTGAAGGCAAAACTCCAGCAAATCCAGAAAAGTTTGCCTGCGGGTGTGGAAATTGTTCCGGTTTACGACCGTTCGCATCTGATTGAAAACGCGATTGAAACGCTGTCACACAAGTTGCTGGAAGAGTTTATTGTCGTCGCCATTATCTGCGTCCTGTTCCTGTTCCATTTCCGCTCGGCAATGGTGGCGATGATCACTCTGCCGCTGGGGATCTTGGGGGCATTTATCGTGATGCACTATCAGGGGGTGAACGCCAATATTATGTCGCTGGGGGGGATCGCCATTGCGATAGGGGCGATGGTTGATGCGGCGATCGTGATGATCGAAAACATGCATAAAGTCCTGGAACAGTGGCGGCATGACAACCCTGGCAAACAGCCTGCGGGAGCTGATTACTGGCGGATATCAGAACAAGCCGCCGTGGAAGTGGGGCCTGCGCTGTTCTGTAGTTTGCTGATTATCACACTGTCGTTTATCCCGGTGTTTTCCCTCGAAGCGCAGGAAGGGCGAATGTTTTCGCCGTTGGCATTCACCAAAACCTACGCCATGGCGGTGGCGGCGGGGCTGGGAATCACGCTGGTGCCGGTGCTGATGGGCTATTTTATTCGCGGGAAAATCCCTGACGAGAAGGCGAATCCCATCAACCGCTGGTTAATTGCCGCTTACGAACCGTTGCTCGACAAAGTGCTGGCCCGCCCGAAAACCACGCTGGCGGTTGCCGGTTTGGTGTTGTTAGCGACGCTGTGGCCGCTGAGTAAACTCGGCAGCGAGTTTATGCCACCGCTGGATGAAGGCGATTTGCTGTATATGCCATCGACGCTTCCGGGAATTTCCGCTCGTGAAGCCGGGCGTTTACTGCAACAAACCGACAGGCTTATCAAAACCGTACCTGAAGTGGCGACGGTATTCGGTAAAGCAGGGCGCGCAGATACGGCGACCGATCCCGCACCGTTAACCATGATTGAGACGACGATTCGTTTCAAGCCGCGCGACCAATGGCGGCCGGGCATGACAATGGACAAGCTGGTCAGCGAACTCGACAGCGTGGTGAAAGTGCCCGGTATCGCTAATGTTTGGGTGCCTCCAATCCGCAATCGCCTCGATATGCTGGCGACCGGAATTAAAAGCCCGGTGGGTATCAAAGTGAACGGTAATAACATTGCTGCCATTGAGCAAGTTGCCGAGCAAATCGAACGGGTGGTCAAGCAGGTTCCGGGAGTGACATCGGCGCTTGCGGAGCGGCTCGGCGGCGGGCGCTATGTCGATATTAATATCGACCGACTCAAAGCGGCGCGTTATGGCGTGTCGGTAAAAGAGTTGCAGTCGCTGGTGGCGACGGTTATTGGCGGGCAAAATATCGGTGAAACGATAGAAGGGCGTGAGCGCTATCCGATTAACGTTCGTTACCCGCGTGAAATGCGTGATAACGTCGAGAAGCTCAAAAATCTTCCGGTTATTACGGCAAATGGCAGCCAGATAGCACTTTCTGAGCTGGCGGATATCAGCATTACTGATGGGCCACCGATGCTGAAAAGTGAAAACGCGCGATTATCAAATTGGGTTTATGTCGATTTGCGCGGGCGCGATTTAAAATCGGCAGTGGAAGATATGCAACGTGCTGTTTCCCAGAAAGTTAAATTACCAGAGGGAGTTTCATTATCCTGGTCAGGGCAATTTGAATATTTAGAACGTGCGAGTGCTAAATTGAGAATAGTCCTACCCTTCACGCTGGTTATTATATTCGTCTTATTGTACGTGACGTTTTCGCGCGTCAGTGATGCGTTATTAATAATGGCAACTTTACCGTTCTCGCTTATCGGAGGAGTCTGGTTGCTTTATTTACTGGGATATAATTTGTCGGTAGCCGGGGCCGTTGGTTTTATTGCGTTGGCAGGAGTCGCCGCCGAATTTGGCGTCATTATGGTGCTTTATCTGAATCAGGCGATTTCACGCCATAAAGCGCTAGAACCTTTGGGCGGCAAGCCAATGCTGATGCGCGCGTTGCATGAAGGCGCAGTGCTGCGCGTCAGGCCAAAAGTGATGACGGTGGCGACGATTATGGCGGGTTTATTGCCGATTATGTGGGGCGATGGCACCGGTTCGGAAGTGATGCGCCGTATTGCCGCGCCAATGATTGGCGGCATGATTACCGCACCGTTATTGTCGATGTTGGTGATTCCCGCGATATATGTATTGTTAAAAAGAGATAAATAATAGAGGTTTACCCCAGCATTTTTCAGTTTCTAAAAATGGCTGGGGTAACTTTAGTTGATGCTAAAATAAACGATATTCAGAATCTTTAGGAATTTACTAAAGATTTATTTAGCTTTTGTTCATATATAATTTGTTAGGTTGTCTATTGGATTTTGAAGTGGAAATCAATGTGGCTTTAACAAAAAAAACGGTCATCTCTTTTATTATTTTCTTGTCATCATTGGTGACATTGCCTGCGGCATTAGCGAATGAAACTAATGTATTGAGTCACGCCTGGGATACTTTGACGGATAACGTTTCGCAAACATGGAATGAACCGCAACATTATGATTTATACGTGCCTGCTATCACCTGGCATGCGCGTTTTGCCTACGATAAAGAAAAAACCGATCGTTATAACGAACGCCCGTGGGGGATTGGTTTTGGCCAAAGCCGCTGGGACGAGAGCGGTAACTGGAATGGTTTGTATCTGATGGTGTTCAAAGATTCCTATAACAAATGGGAACCTATCGGCGGTTATGGCTGGGAGAAAACCTGGCGCCCGCTGGCGGATGAGAATTTCCATCTGGGGCTGGGTTACACGCTGGGTGCGACGGCGCGTGATAACTGGAACTACATTCCGATTCCGGTAATTTTGCCTCTGGCGTCTGTGGGTTATGGCCCGGCCACGTTCCAGATGACCTATATTCCCGGAACCTATAACAACGGTAACGTTTACTTTGCCTGGTTGCGTTTCCAATTCTGATGGGTCGCAATCGCTGAAATCATGCACAACAGGTGCTCTTGCTATCTACCTTTCAAAAACAAGGGCTACTGCACAGTTTTTAAAAGAGGTAGCAATTTTTAGCAATTTTTCTCAATTCGGGGCTGGACAAAATCCACCACAATTGGTGTACTGATGCCCGACACAGCATTTGTGTCGTTTTTCATGTAAAGGTAATTTAGATGTCTAAGATTAAAGGTAACGTTAAGTGGTTTAACGAGTCAAAAGGCTTTGGCTTCATTACTCCGGAAGATGGTAGCAAAGACGTGTTCGTACACTTCTCTGCAATCCAGAGCAATGGTTTCAAAACCCTGGCTGAAGGTCAGCGCGTTGAGTTTGAAATCACTAACGGTGCCAAAGGCCCATCTGCTGCAAACGTAATGCCTATCTAAGGCTTTACCAGTAGAATATAAAAACCCGCTAAGGCGGGTTTTTTTTGGTCTAAATTCAGGAAAATAGATAAACTTTCACAAAGCACATCACAATTAGCGTGCTCATCAGCACCGCCGTCCAACCCGCCATACGTTCTTTCATTGTTTTGCCCCACACTCATTTTCGACCAGAGTGGCAGACAAAAATTAAGCTAACCTTAACGCGTGGCTAATCAGTGACCATAAGCTAAAGAAACTATCCAAAATGCGAGGGCGGTCATTATTAACGAGCCGGCAAGGTTCAGCAGAACGTTTAATGCAGCCCAGGCAAGGCGTCCATCCTGAAGCAGGAAAACCACTTCAGCGGAGAAGGTCGAAAAGGTGGTTAAACCGCCGCAAAATCCGGTAGTGATTAACAATTTCCAGATGGGATCGAGATGAGTCATGCGGGTGAACAGCGCCAAACCCAGTCCGATAATAAACGCGCCCACCAGGTTTGCGGTGAGTGTTCCTACCGGAATGGCACCATGGACAGGGTTGAGTTTCATGCTTAATAACCAGCGCACAACGCTCCCCGTTCCGCCGCCAATAAACACGGCTAATAGCATCTGCAACACGTGAGTTTCCTGTTCGTTCTCATTAAAGTGCTTGAGTGTAACGTCAGCACGAGAAGTTTCACACTGGGTATAATGATTTATTCGCAGGCTGGAGAGAAACCACAATGAAAGTTGCAATAGGGCAGTTTGCCGTGAGTCACCTTTGGCAGGAAAACGTGCAAACATGTCTTAACAGTATGGCCGCCGCCAATGCGCAAGGCGCGCATTTGCTTGTGCTGCCAGAAGCGATACTGGCGCGTGATGATAATGACCCGGATTTATCAGTGAAGTCCGCGCAGTCCATTCACGAGGCATTTATCCAGCCACTTTGCGAGCAAAGCCGTAATAACGCATTAACCACGATTCTGACGCTACACATTAAAACCACAGCAGGACGCGCCGCCAATACTTTGTTGGCGATTCGCGGTGGGGAAGTGATTGCTCATTATCAGAAACTTCATCTTTATGATGCGTTTAATATGCAAGAATCGCGGCTTGTTGATGCCGGGAATACTTTGCCACCACTGATTGAGGTTGCAGGATTTAAGGTGGGATTAATGACCTGCTACGATTTGCGTTTTCCGGAGATGGCTTTGAGCCTGGCGTTGGCGGGAGCGGAAGTTTTAGTCTTGCCCGCCGCGTGGTTGCGTGGCCCGAATAAAGAAATGCACTGGTCAACGCTTCTTGCCGCTCGCGCGCTCGACACAACATGCTACGTTGTGGCCTCCGGTGAATGTGGCAATAAGAATATCGGCCACAGCCAGGTTGTTGATCCACTTGGCGTGGTGATTGCTGCGGCGAATCAACGGCCTGCATTGATTTACGCTGAGTTGGAAAAACAGTATTTAAACGAAGTCAGGGCGATGTTGCCGGTACTGAAAAACCGTCGGTTTGCAGTACCGCATTTGCTGTGATTGTTTTTTAAGCTGATCTTGATCCAACTTGTTACAGATTGCTATTGTATCGCACGAGAAAATGACCGTTAATTGTCTCAGTGTATTATTCGCCGTATTCACGGCACGCATGATTAAAGAAGGTTGTTATGGGTGAGATTAGTATTACAAAGTTGCTGGTAGTGGGTGTGCTGATTGTTTTGTTATTTGGCACCAAGAAGTTGCGCACCCTGGGTGGCGATCTTGGCTCAGCAATCAAGGGCTTTAAGAAAGCAATGAGCGAAGATGACACCAGTGTGAAGTCAGCCAATAATGCTGATGCCCCCGCTGACCGCATTTCGCATAAAGACTGATCACGAAGCAACTTTTGACCAGACATAAAAAAACCGGCATCTCAAATGCCGGTTTTTTTGTGCAAGCTGCAATTTAAAAGTAACGATTTGTTACATCGTTATTTCACTTCCATGCCTTTGGCTTGCAGATCCGCGTGGTAAGAAGAGCGCACAAATGGGCCACAAGCCGCATGAGTAAAGCCCATCGCCAGTGCTTCGGCTTTCATCTCTTCAAACTCGTCAGGGCTGACGTAACGCTGAACAGGTAAGTGGTGACGGCTTGGCTGCAAATATTGCCCCAGCGTCAACATGGTTACGCCATGGCGACGTAAATCACGCATAACTTCCACGATTTCAGCATTTGTTTCGCCTAAACCGACCATCAAACCTGATTTAGTTGGGATATCAGGGTGCGCTTCTTTGAAACGCTCTAACAGTTTCAGTGACCAATTGTAGTCAGCGCCTGGACGGACTTTACGGTAGATACGCGGAACGTTTTCCAGGTTGTGGTTAAACACATCTGGCGGCGTAGCGGTCAGGATTTCCAGTGCTTTATCCATACGACCACGGAAATCGGGCACTAATGTTTCGATTTTGATGCTTGGGTTCTTTTCGCGGATTGCGCTGATGCAATCGGCAAAGTGCTGCGCGCCGCCGTCACGTAAGTCGTCACGGTCAACAGAGGTGATAACCACGTAGCGCAACGCCATGTCTGCGATAGTTTGGGCGAGTTTGCCTGGTTCGTTGGCATCTGGCGCGACAGGGCGACCATGAGCCACATCGCAGAATGGGCAACGACGAGTACAAATTGCGCCAAGGATCATAAAGGTCGCGGTGCCGTGGTTGAAGCATTCAGCCAGGTTAGGGCAGGAGGCTTCTTCACACACGGAGTGCAAACCATTTTTACGCATTGCCGCTTTGATACCCTGAATTCGGGTGGAATCAGATGGAAGTTTGATCTTCATCCATTCTGGTTTTCTTAACAGCTCCTGGCGCTCAGTCACCACGTTTTTAACCGGGATCAGAGCCATTTTATCGGCGTCGCGGTACTTAACGCCGCGTTCCATTACAATAGGTTTACTCATATCGTAGAAATTCCAGTTGCTAATAACGAATCAGGCTAATCGAATGTTTTATTTATCAACTATTTTTTAATAGCGCGCGCAGTATATCATCACTGGAGGGGATAAATCAGCCTGGCAAAGCCGTAAACGGGGAAAGAATTGTAAATGATTTGTTGGTTTGTGCGCTTTTCTACGTTAACAATTAGCAAATCGACCTCAAAGCGTCAGGCAAGAGGTCGTTATCACTATGCGGCTTCAAATTCCTGGAGGATAGAATCGATCACTTCCTGTAGCACCGCATCACGTGCACTAAGTTTATTGATGTGCATAGTTGTCGTGACCGTTGTGCCAGTAAAAATACTGCATTCCACCATTTTAAGCGGGAAGATGCGGGAATAGAGTTCAAAAACTCTGAAGGGCATAAAACCAATTAGATCGCTGCTCGTCAGCATTGAAGCTATTGTTAAGAAGTTATAACTGCTAAATGTTATTTGGCGGTTGGGTAAAACATTATTAATCACCTGGCGCAGGTCAACTAACAGATCATCCTGCATTATCAAAAATGTATAATTCACATCGTGAATGTTATTACCGCTAAATAATAATTCTGCTGTGGGATGATCGTGGCGACAAACGGCCACCAGGCGGTCATTATAAAGGTTATAACTACTGATACCCGGGCTATGGTGGGGACGGGTATCGATAGCAATATCAGCCTGGAATTGTGAAAGCTGTCTTTCGGCAATCGGGACATTACGAATAGATAATTTCGGATTGACCTTTTGTATAGCGCAATAAATTCTTGGCATCAGTAACGCACCCAGTGAGGGCGTACTCGCAAGAGTTATGGTGCGCTCTTTATCGTAGTTATTATTGACGTCTAACGCGCACAGAATCGACTCAAACCCCTGGCTAATGTACTCGTGCAGGTGCGCTGCGTAGGCAGTCGGTGTGACGCCTTGCCCTTTGCGGATAAACAGCGGGTCGGGAAATGTGGATCTGAGTTTCTGGATGGACTGACTTATCGCTGACGGCGTTAAATTTAACACTTTGGCAGCATTGACGATCCCTTTGTGCACATAGACTGCTTCAAAGACGGTTAATAAATTAAGGTCGATATTACGTAATGCTTTAAATGTCGGGTAATCGTCTTCTTGATTTCTTTCCATGATACAAAACTCCATTGCCGTAGCGAACTATCCAGAGAGACTGGAAAGTTATATTCAATTTTGATTTTTTATTTATCCGGATGAAATTATACAAAATAAGAAATAAAGTAAAGCGGTGCTAAACATCTGGCATATAAAAACTGCATCACAGGCGATGCAGTTATCAGAATAATATATATTAATCGTGAATATATTCGACGGGCGGATGATTCAATAATTCGATGAATTTATTAATAAGCAATGGTTGCACATCATTTAGCGAAATTCCTGGACGTAAAGCACTGACTTGCGTCATTTCCAGCCCGGCATATCCACAAGGGTTGATGCGCAAGAACGGGCTGAGATCCATGTCGATATTCAATGCTAACCCGTGGAATGAGCAGCCTTTGCGGATGCGTAAACCCAGTGAACAAATTTTACGCCCGTCAACATAGACACCCGGTGCATCAGCACGTGGATAGGCTTCTATGTTTAGTTCAGCAAGGGTTTTAACCACGGTTTGCTCAAGTACCGTTACCAGTTCCCGAACTCCGAGTTTGCGGCGTTTCAGGTTGAGCAACACATACATGACCTGCTGACCGGGGCCGTGATAAGTCACCTGGCCGCCTCTGTCGCTTTGAATGACCGGAATATCACCCGGCACCAGCACGTGTTCAGCTTTCCCCGCCTGGCCCTGGGTAAACACGCGCTCATGCTCAACTAGCCAGATTTCATCGGCAGTGTTTTCATCTCGGGTATCGGTGAATTCGTGCATCGCCCGCGAAACGGGTTCGTAGGGTTGCAGGCCAAGTTGGCGGATTTGAATTGTATCTTGAGACAAAACATCGTCTCCGGCAGGTTGAAAAGTGATGGGAATATATCACATGCCCGACCAGAAGGCCGGGCAGGGTACGAATTACAGCACCATACGAACGATTTCGATATCACCCAGTTCTGCGTACAGAGTTTCAACTTGTTCAATATGGGTCGCAGTAATGGTAATGGAGACAGAATGGTAGTTACCTTTGCTGCTCGGTTTAACTTGTGGGGTGTAGTCACCAGGTGCGTGGCGCTGCACCACCTCAACGACCAAATCAACCAGCTCAGGCTTCGCCAGACCCATCACTTTGTAAGTAAAAGGAGTCGGGAATTCGAGCAATTCTTTCAGATTGGTTTTCATGGTAGCTCCAGCGTTACGGCATTAAAAATAATAACTCCCGCCAGCAGGGGCGGGAGTTGCTTTGATTCGTAGTATATGGGGACGACTTCCACTCTTTCAAGTGTTCAATTATTAACCAAACCAATGATGGAACATCAATTTAATATAATCAATGATTCGGCTGAAGAAGTTACCCTCTGGCATTTCCTGAAGCACGACCAGCGGACGCTGTTCGATAGTTTTGCCATCCAGTTGGAAGTTGATAGTGCCGACCACCTGGTTTTTCTGCAGTGGCGCGTGCAGCTCAGTAGTGTTAAGCACATAACTGGCTTTCAAATCTTTCATGCGGCCACGTGGAATCGTCAGGTAGACGTCTTTATCCACACCCAGCGATGCACGGTCATTGTCACCAAACCAGGCTGGCTCAGAAGCAAACTCTTTACCCGCTTTCAGTGGCGAGACAGTTTCAAAGAAACGGAAGCCCCAGGTCAGCAGTTTTTTGCTTTCAGTTTCACGGCCTTTGTAGGTGCGTCCGCCCAGTACGGCAGAAATCAGGCGCATCTGACCTTCGGTTGCCGAAGCCACCAGGTTGTAACCTGCAGCGTCTGTATGGCCGGTTTTGATGCCGTCAACATGCAGGCTGGTATCCCACAGCAAGCCGTTACGGTTTGTCTGGCGGATATTGTTAAAGGTGAATTCTTTTTCTTTGTAGATTGAGTATTCGTTTGGCACATCACGAATTAACGCCTGGCCAATCAGCGCCATATCGCGCGCTGAGCTGTATTGGCCTTCTGCATCCAGGCCGTGGACGGTCTGGAAGTGGGTGTTTTTCAGGCCCAAAGCAGAAACATAGCTGTTCATCAGGCCAACGAATGAATCCTGGCTGCCAGCCACGAAATCGGCCATTGCAACGCAAGCATCGTTACCAGATTGCAGGTTGATACCGCGAATCAGCTGAGAGACAGGAACTTGCATACCTGGCTTCAGGAACATCAACGAGGAACCTTTAAATACCGGGTTGCCGGTTGCCCATGCGTCCTGTCCCACAGTCACAATCGAGCTTTCGTTAAATTTCCCGGCTTTCATTGCCTGACCGATAACGTAGCTGGTCATCATTTTGGTCAAGCTGGCTGGATCACGGCGGGTGTCAGCGTTGGA
The DNA here is from genome assembly GCF_003601925.1 of Buttiauxella izardii. Lineage (GTDB taxonomy): Bacteria > Pseudomonadota > Gammaproteobacteria > Enterobacterales > Enterobacteriaceae > Buttiauxella > Buttiauxella izardii. The sequence continues at coordinate 50,273 of NZ_QZWH01000052.1, read as the reverse complement.
CTCAGCCAAAACCTTACCTGAGTTGTAATCGATCAGGATGTACGCTTCTGCATCAATCTGCGGCACACCTGGAATCATCGTTTTGATATTCAGGTCGTCAGCGTGTGCGGCAGTTATTGCCGTAAGGGTCAGGGCCGTAGTAAGCGCCAAGCGTTTAACAAAACGAAAAGAAGGGGCTGTATTCATGATTAGAACAACGACATCCGTGATGGGAATAAAAAAAAAGTGCCTTACTATAGCAAAAGCGATTTTTGCTGGCATCCGTCTTTGCGCATCATTTGTTAATGAAATTTACATTAACTGACCCAGAGCGGATGCCAGACACAACCGCTTACATAGCGGTTGCGTTAGTAATGAAGGATTGCTGTTGGGCTTCGCTCATCAGGCGTTGTTGAAGCGCGCTGGCTTCAGTTTTGCTGGTGAATGGCCCAAGTTGTACGCGGTACATCGTCCCATTGCTGGAAACCTTGCCGGGTACGCCAAATTGCTGGCTCAGTTTCTGCTGCCATTGCGCGGCGCGAGCCTGGTCGCTTACTGCACCGACTTGAACTACATAACGCCCGGAAGCGGCTGTAGCTGCGGCAGGCGCAGCAGTTTGTGCGGTGCCCTGGACTGAGCCTGGAGCGGTAACTGGAGCATTTTGTTGCACCGGTGCTGCTACGGCAGCAGGCGCAGGCGCTGGCTGCTCGCTTTCAATTACGCCCGGTGCCAGTGGTGTTGCAGCGCCCAGGAAACCGCTGCTGCTGACCGGCGCGCCGGTAGAGTCTTCACTTTGCAGCGTGGAATTGCTGATAGCGCGAACATCACCCTGCGGTGCATCCATCGGAGCAGAAGTCGCACTTCCCATTCCGGTGTTTAAATCCGGACGAGCGGGCAGGGCGTAAGTTTGCTTCGCGATGGTCGTACACTCGGTACCCGGGCCGGACATTGTTCCATCCGGCGCGACAACAATCGGGTCGATACGCACTTTGGTGTTATTCGAGTTGTTCAGGCGATCGGCTGCGGCGCGAGACAATGAAATCACACGGTCATTACCATATGGGCCACGGTCGTTAATGCGCACCACAATCATGCGGCCATTCGCGAGGTTGGTGATTCGCGCATAGCTTGGAATCGGCAGCGTAGGATGTGCCGCCGTTAAAGCGTTGGGATCAAACGTTTCACCAGATGCGGTGAGATTACTCCCCGGTTCAGCATCGTAAATAGCCGCAAGGCCAGCCTGGCTGAAGTTTGCCGGGTTTTGTACGATTTTGTAGCTCTTACCGTTATTTTCGTAATCCTGGTTCACCGAAGGATTCAACGGTTCAAAGCGCGGGTCAGCACCACTTATTTCAACCACCGGGCCATTACACACCGCCGGTTGCGGTTGTTGGTTTACCTGCTGTTGGTCGCCGTCGTCAGACGTACAACCCGCCAGTATTGCAGCCACAACACAGATCCCAAGCCAACGCTTAACCATTACGCACCTCATCCACTTACACGCTTTTTGATAACATTTTTCTGTGGGTATGTATCGACATCACGATACCAAACCCGGCCATCAGAACGATCAGGGCTGAGCCCCCATAACTCACCAGCGGCAAAGGTACGCCGACCACCGGTAAGATACCACTAACCATGCCAATGTTAACAAACACATATACGAATAAAATTAGCATTAACCCACCGGCCATCACGCGGCCAAATGTGGTTTGTGCGCGAGCGGCAATAATCAGGCCACGCATAATGAGCAGCAGATACAGCGCCAGCAAGACCAGAACCCCTACCAGACCGAGTTCTTCTGCGAGTACCGCAAAGATAAAGTCGGTATGACGTTCGGGTAAAAACTCAAGCTGCGACTGCGTACCGTGCAGCCAGCCTTTGCCGCGCAAACCGCCAGAGCCAATGGCTATTTTAGACTGAATTATGTGATAACCCGCTCCGAGTGGGTCAGTTTCGGGATCCAACAGCATCATTACGCGCGCACGTTGGTAATCGTGCATCAGGAAGAACCACAAAATCGGGATAAATGCGGCGACCAGCAAAACGGCGACGCCAATCAGTTTCCAGCTCATTCCTGATAAGAACAGCACGAACAGGCCCGATGCGGCGATAAGAATCGAAGTACCGAGGTCAGGCTGAGCCGCAACCAGCAGCGTTGGCATGAAAATCAAGATCAGCGCGATACCGGTGTTTTTCAGTGTTGGCGGGCAGACGTCACGGTTGATGAAGCGCGCAACCATCAACGGCACGGCAATTTTTGCAATTTCAGAAGGCTGGAAACGCACAATACCGAGATCCAACCAGCGCTGTGCGCCTTTAGAAATCGCACCAAACGCATCCACCGCCACCAGCAATATGATACAGACGATATAAAGATACGGCGCCCATCCCTCGTAAACACGCGGCGGGATTTGCGCCATCACAATCATCACGACCAGCCCCATCAGGATCTGGCCAATCTTGCGCTCCATCATGTCCATGTCCTGGCCACTGGCGCTCCAGATAACCAGCGCACTGAAGATAAGCAACGCCAGGATGGTCACCAGGAAGAGCGGGTCGATATGGATTTTGTCCCAGAACGACTTTTTATTGGGATTATCAGTCATGGTCATTGGTCTTCTGCTCCTGCTGCTGCCGGTGCTTCAGTTGGCAGTACCGTGTTGTCATCCCCGAGCATAATGTGGTCGAGGATTTGGCGCATGATGGTGCCTACAGCGGGGCCTGCGCCGCCGTTTTCCAGAATCATGGTGACGGAAACCTGTGGGTTATCGTATGGAGCAAACGCAGTCATCAATTTATGGTCGCGCAAGCGTTCAGCGATTTTGTGGGCGTTATAAGTTTCGTTGGCTTTCAGGCCAAACACCTGCGCGGTCCCTGATTTCGCTGCGACTTTATACGGGGCATTGGCAAAATATTTGTGAGCCGTACCGTTAGCGCGGTTGGCAACGCCATACATCCCGTCTTTGGCAATTTCCCAGTAACCAGAGTGGATATCACCCACTGGCGGTTGTATAGGTTGCTGCCACGGAACTTTTTTGCCGTTCTCAACGGTGCTCATCAGGAAATGAGGAACGCGCACGATGCCGTCGTTAATCAGGATCATCATCGCCTTGCTCATCTGAATCGGTGTCGCCGTCCAGTAACCCTGGCCGATACCAACAGGAATGGTGTCACCCTGATACCACGGCTTTTTAAAACGTTTCTGCTTCCACTCACGCGTTGGCATGTTACCGGCGCGTTCTTCGGAAAGATCGATACCCGTGTAATGACCATAGCCAAACTTGCGCATCCACTCGCCCATGCGGTCGATACCCATGTCATAAGCGACCTGATAGAAGTAGGTATCCGCAGATTCTTCCAGCGCTTTGGTGACATTCAGGCGTCCGTGGCCCCATTTTTTCCAGTCACGATAGCGTTTCTCAGAACCGGGTAACTGCCACCAGCCAGGGTCAAACAGAGAGGTGTTTTTGGTGATAACGCCCGCGCTCAAAGCCGACACGGCCATATACGGTTTCACCGTCGAAGCCGGTGGATAAACCCCTTGCGTCGCGCGGTTGATCAGCGGCGTATTCGGGTCGTTCAGTAACCCGGAATAGTCTTTGCTCGATATGCCATCAACGAACAAGTTCGGGTTGTAACTCGGCATCGAAACCAGCGCCAGAATGCCGCCGGTGCGCGGGTCTGTGACCACCACTGCGGCGCGGCTGCCCGCCAGCAACGTTTCAATATAATTCTGTAGTTTCAGATCGATTGTCAGATAAATATCGTGACCGGCCTGCGGCGGCACTTCTTTAAGCTGACGAATCACGCGACCACGGTTGTTGACTTCAACTTCCTCGTAGCCGGTCTGGCCATGAAGAACTTCTTCGTAATATCGCTCAATACCCAGCTTGCCGATGTCATGCGTAGACGCGTAGTTCGCCAGTTTGCCGTCTTTGTCCAGACGCTCAACGTCTTTATCGTTGATTTTGGAAACGTAGCCAATAACGTGGGTCAGCGCTGAGCCATAGGGGTAGAAGCGGCGTTTATAGCCTTTAACTTCAACGCCCGGGAAGCGGTATTGATTCACGGCAAAACGGGCAACCTGCACTTCGGTGAGGTTGGTTTTGACCGGAATAGAGGTGAAGCGATGGGAGCGAGCCCGCTCTTTCTTAAAGTTGGCGATATCTTCGTCGGTTAAATCCACCACCGAGCGCAGGGCTTCCAGCGTATCCTGCACGTTATCCACTTTCTCCGGCATCATTTCCACCTGGTAGATGGTGCGGTTGAGTGCCAGTGGCGTGCCGTTGCGGTCGTAGATAATGCCGCGACTTGGCGGGATAGGAACCAGTTTGATTCGGTTTTCGTTGGAACGAGTCTGGTAGTCGGTATAACGGACGATTTGCAAATTATAAAGGTTGGCGACAAGCACACCGCTCAGCGCCAAAATACCAAGAAACGCGACTAACGCCCGGCGCACAAATAGCGCAGACTCAGCTGTATAGTCACGAAAAGAATTCTGTAATTTCATCCGCAGCTTTGTTCTACCTGACGATATCTACTCACGGTGATAAGGATGGTTGGTCGTAATGCTCCACGCGCGGTACAGGCTTTCGGCAACCAGCACCCGCACTAAAGGGTGAGGCATTGTCAGATTCGAAAGCGACCAGCTTTGTTCTGCGGCAGCTTTGCATGCCGGGGCGAGTCCTTCAGGGCCGCCAATCAGCAGGCTGACATCTCGACCATCCTGTTTCCAGCGTTCAAGCTGCACGGCAAGGTGCGGCGTATCCCATGGTTGCCCAGGGATATCCAGCGTGACAATACGGTTGCCCTTGCCGGCGGCTGCCAACATCATTTCGCCTTCTTTTTCGAGAATGCGTTTGATATCGGCGTTTTTGCTTCGTTTACCCGCAGGAATTTCTACCAGTTCAAATGGCATATCCTTGGGAAAACGACGCAGGTACTCGGTAAAGCCGGTTTGTACCCAGTCAGGCATTTTTGTGCCAACGGCGACCAGTTGCAGCTTCACGCATTAACCCCAGAGCTTTTCCAGTTCGTACAGCTGGCGGCTTTCTTCTTGCATCACGTGGACGATGACTTCGCCCAGATCAACGACAACCCAGTCAGTTGCGTTAATGCCTTTCACACCCAGCGCATCAAAACCGGCTTTGCGGGATGATTCAACAACATGTTCAGCAATGGACATCACGTGGCGGTTAGAAGTGCCGGTACAGATAATCATGCAATCAGTGATGCTTGATTTACCCTGAACATCCAGAGCGACGATGTCCTGGCCTTTGAGATCGTCAATTTTATCGACGATGAAATCTTGAAATTCTTTACCCTGCAAGTGTTCCCCCTGGGAGAAGTAGAGTGTGTTCGATGTTGCCCGCATAAAAACCCATTAAAGAGGGCAGTTTTACCGATAAGTCGGCAATGCGGCGCTCAAAGCGGGGTATCATCCCACCGAGTGACCTGGTTTGCATCGCCATTTTTGTAAAACTATTTTGGAAAGTCATGCTTGCGGGCAGGAAATTATGGCAGCGGAGCATAACAGCCTGGACTGTAGTGTCAATGGTTGACGATAACTGTAACGCATACAACTTAGGATGGCGGGGAATAAACAGCGCGATTATTAAGAGTTCTGAGCGTCGTGAAGCTGTCGTTAATTTCTACGCAACTCCATGCGCCTTGTTCAATCACAAAATGCCACAGCGAGGCAGGCGGCATGTTGAGCAGGGTCGCGATAAGCAAACTGAGTACACCCTGATGACTCACAATCAGAATATTCTCTGCTTTTGGCTGAATTAAGACAGATGAGGCGAACTCGCAAACACGCTGTGAGAAAAGCTGGAAACCTTCGCCGTTATTCGGCACCACGTTCTGCCAGTCGTTACACCAGGCCGCATAGTTTTCGGCATCTAAACGCTGTAAATCGCGATGATGGCGCATTTCCCAGTCACCAAAATTCATCTCGTTAAGACGCGGCTCGGTAATCACGGCAATTTCTTGTTGCTGGAGAATCAACTGAGTCGTGTGTTGCGCACGGCTCAGTTCGCTGCAAAGCACTTTTTCAAAGGCAACATGACTTAACATTTCGCCGACCGCTTCAGCCTGAGTGATGCCTTTCTCAGTGAGCGGAGTTTCAGAAATACCGCTGTATAAACCGTCCAAATTTGCCTGGGTTTGCCCATGGCGCACTAACCATAATTTCATCTCATCCTCCGCGGGCATCAGTGTATCATTGCGTTTCTTGTTTTGAGGTCAGTTTTATGGGGGCAATATGGCGTTCAGTAGTCAACACGGTGGCAATATTATAGAAGCGGCTGCCGCGATTGGGGTGGATGCAAGTTCCCTGACTGACTTTAGTGCGAATATCAATCCGTTAGGCATGCCTGATTCTTTAAAAATGGCGATCACTGAAAACCTGGCCCTGGCGGAGCGTTACCCCGACGTTGAATATCGCGCGCTGCATCAGGCTTTGGCTGACCATCATAAAGTTCCGACAGAATGGGTGCTGGCAGGAAATGGCGAAACGGAGCTGATTTTTAATCTGGTTCAGCAACTCGCCCCGCGCAAGGCATTATTATTGACGCCTGGATTTGCGGAATATCGTCGTGCATTAGCTCGCGTCGGCTGCGAGATAGTTGATTTCCCACTTTCTGAACAACAAGGCTGGCAGCCTGATGAATCATTACTTTCTGCTTTAACGCCCGATCTCGATTGCCTGTTTCTCTGCACACCGAATAATCCGACCGGACTTTTGCTTGATAACGTTTTACTTTTGGCTATAGCGCAGCGCTGCCAGGAAAACAATATTGCGCTGATCGTCGATGAAGCGTTCATGGATTTTCTGCCCGACGAGCCAGGTTTAATTCCCCAGCTTGCGAGTTTCCCCCAGCTTTATGTTTTGCGATCCCTCACCAAATTTTTTGCTATTGCCGGGCTGCGGCTGGGTTATCTGGTCAGTGCGGACACCACAACCGTTGGGCGTATTCGTCAACTCAGAGAACCCTGGACGATTAACGCTTTTGCGGCACTGGCTGGAGAGGTGATTCTTAACGATCGGGCTTATATAGACGCGAGCTATCGTTGGCTGCGTGCGGAACAACCCCGTTTATTTAACGGGCTGAACCTACTGCATGGGATTACCGTCTGGCCGCCACGGGCGAATTATATTTTCCTGCGTTGCGATGTTGACGGATTAGAACTGCAAAGGGCGCTGCTGGAAGAGCATATTTTGATTCGCCATTGCGCGAATTATCCGGGGCTGGATGCGCGTTATTATCGTGTGGCAATCAAAAGCGCTGCGGATAACGACAAGTTGCTGGAGGCGTTAAAAAGGGTTCTTAGCAATAAAGCTGGTTCTGGCGAATAAACTCAGCGACTGCCGGGGGAAGCAGATCATCGCAGGGCAAATGCTGCTCCAGGCGCTGGCGGATGAGCGTTGCAGAAATATCTACCATCGGTGTTTGCGCGAGGTAAATTTTCCCCGCTGGCTGGCTGTGAAGTTGTTCGACGGATGAAGTCTGGTGTTCATCAAGCCATTGTTGTTCAGCAGGCGTATTCATCGCCAAAGAATATCCCAGACGCTGGCAAACCAGTAAATGACATAACGTCAGCAGCGTTTCCCAACGGTGCCAGCGTTGCAGGCTGAGCAACGAATCCTGGCCGATAATAAAAGCCAGCGGTTGTTCAGCGCCAATTTCTTTGCGCAGTTGTTCGAGTGTTTCAACGGTGTAAGAGGGCGTTTCGCGCTGTAGCTCGCGGTCGTCGAGCCTGAATAAAGGATTTCCTTCGATGGCAAGTTCAACCATGGTTTTGCGCTGCTGGCTGTTTGCCAATGGTTGCGGGCGATGCGGCGGCACATTGTTTGGCATGATGGTCACTTGCCGCAAAGCGACCTGCTTTGCCAGCGCTTCAACCGGTTTTAAATGCCCGTAATGTATGGGATCGAATGTCCCGCCATACAGGGCAGATAAACGCGATTTGCTGTTAGCCATCAATAAAAATTTCCGGCATGGCTTTATGACACAGCAGCAGGGAAAGCCCTTCGAGTTCAGCCCACACCGATTGTCCGTAATCTTTTTTCAGCGTCATTTCGATTTGGCTAAGCAAACGCACAGCCTGGAAAAGCTGTTCTGTCGATAGACGATTCAGTGCTTCAGTGACCAGTGCGCGGCGGTTTTGCCATACGCGTTGCTGATCAAACAAAGTGCGCAGCGGAGTTTGCGCGGACTGGCGTTTAAGATTGACCAGTTGCAGCAATTCACGTTGAATCGTGCGCAGCAAAATCACCGGTTCACTGGCTTCCAGGCGCAGTTGTTGCAGGATATGCAACGCGCGCTTACTTTTGCCTGCCAGGATCGCATCGACCCAATGGAATGGCGTGAAATGCGCCGCGTCGTTAACTGCCTGCTCGACGCGCGGCAGTGTCAGCGTGCCATCCGGCCAAATCAATGACAGGCGTTCCAGCGCTTGTGATAACGCCAGCAAGTTGCCTTCATAGCAGTAGCAAAGCAGCTGGTTAGCCGCTTCATCCAGATTCAAATTCATTTGCTTCGCACGTTGGGCAACCCAACGTGGCAATTGAGCTTGTTCAGGCGTCTGACAGGTGACAATCACACTACGGTCAGCAAGTTTCCCCAGCCATGCGGCGTTTTCCTGCGCTTTGGTGAATTTATTACCACGCACCATCAGCAGGATATCGTCGTGCAACAGGGAAACCAGCATTTCAAGTTGCGTGTTGATCGCGGCGTTAGGGCCGTTTTCTGGCAACAGCAACAGTAGCGTCTGGCGGCTGGCAAACAGGCTTAACGCCTGGCAAATTGAGAACAGATCTTGCCAGTCGGTGCTGGCATCAATCTGAACGGTGTGATGTTCTTCAAAGCCCTGAGTGCTCGCCGTCTGGCGAATCGCATCCTGGCTTTCCTGAAGGAGTAGCGGGTCGTTTCCGAGCAGCAGATACGCCGCGCGCAGCCCTTCATTGAGCTGCGCGCGGAGTTGTTCAGGGTACAAACGAATCATTGGCTACCAGATGTGGCCGAAAGCGTCGTTGAGGTGCGAGTGCTGCTAGTTGCTGGCGTCGAAGTTTTATCGGTCACCGGTTTTTCGGCAGCTTCTGTTTCTGCAACATCAGCGGCTTGCACGCTCATCAGCTTACGGATCAGCTGTTGCGCCGCATTGGTGTACATCTCTTTGATAAGCAAGTCTTGCTCGGCATCTTTTGCCAGAGCCGTCAGCGGGTTATCAAAGAATGATTTATACACTTTGGCACTGATCGGGTAGATATCGTGGCCCGGAATCAGCACTTGTGCTGAAACTGTCATCACCATTTGATATTCCGCGGTACGCCCATCCTGGAAGATGGAAGCTGTATCCTGGCCAATCGAGCTGCCCAGCAAGCGTAGGGATGGAATATCTTTGCGAACACCCGTACCGGTATCATCCACAAGCGTGACGCCGTTAAGACGCAACTGAGAGCGAACTTCACGCGCCAACGGGCCGTTAGGATCACCCGAGTTCAGGATCATCGTTTTCAATGGTGCCGGAACCTGCGTGGTGCCACGCAGGTGAAAACCACACCCGGCGGTGACAAGCACCGCCAAAGTCACTAACAAGCTGATAAAGGGATGTCGCACGGTTCCTCCTGCGCTTAGCCCACAACCAAGTTGAGCAGTTTGCCCGGAACGTAAATCACTTTACGCACGGTCACACCCTCAAGATATTTCGCAACCAGATGTTCCTGACCTGCGCGTTCCTGCACTTGTTCCTGCGTTGCTTCTGCTGGAACAGTGATTTTGCCGCGAACTTTACCGTTAACTTGCACCACAACCAGCACAGAATCTTCGACCATCGCAGATTCATCAGCCTGTGGCCATGGCGCATTGTCGATATCGCCTTCACCGCCCAGTGACTGCCACATATCGAAGCAGACGTGCGGGGTGAACGGATAAAGCATGCGAACAACAGCCACCAGCGCTTCGTTCATCAATGCACGGTCTTGATCGCTTTCCTGCGGTGCTTTCGCCAGTTTGTTCATCAATTCCATGATGGCTGCGATAGCGGTGTTAAAGGTCTGACGGCGACCGATATCATCAGTCACTTTCGCGATAGTTTTATGAACATCACGACGTAATGCTTTTTGATCTTCGTTCAAAGCGGCGACATCAAGCGCAGGCGCTGCACCACGGCTGGTGTGCTCGTAAGCCAGTCTCCAGACACGTTTCAGGAAGCGGTTCGCCCCTTCAACACCAGATTCTTGCCATTCCAGCGTCATATCAGCAGGTGATGCAAACATCATGAACAGGCGAACGGTGTCCGCGCCATAGCGTTCAACCATCACTTGTGGGTCGATGCCGTTGTTTTTCGACTTCGACATTTTGCTCATGCCAGCATAGACCAGTTCATTGCCTTGTGCGTCGCAGGCTTTGATAATACGGCCTTTCTCGTCACGTTCTACGATCGCATCCGCCGGGGAAACCCAGTTACGCTCACCATTAACACCGGTGTAGTAGAAGGCGTCTGCCAGAACCATGCCCTGACACAGCAACTGTTTGGCAGGCTCGTTAGAGGTCACCATGCCCGCGTCGCGCATCAGTTTGTGGAAGAAGCGGAAATAAAGCAGGTGCATGATGGCGTGTTCGATACCACCAATGTAGATATCAACTGGCAGCCAGTAGTTTGCCGCTTTGGAATCCAGCATGCCTTTGTCGTACTGCGGGCTGGTGTAACGCGCGTAGTACCAGGAAGATTCCATGAAGGTATCGAATGTATCGGTTTCACGCAGCGCAGGTTTGCCATCAACCGTGGTTTTCGCCCACTCAGGATCGGCTTTAATTGGGCTGGTGATACCGTCCATTACGACATCTTCTGGCAGGATAACTGGCAGTTGATCTTCTGGGGTTGGCATTACGGTGCCGTCTTCCAGAGTCACCATTGGAATTGGTGCGCCCCAGTAACGCTGACGGGAAACACCCCAGTCGCGCAGACGGTAGTTAACTTTACGCTCGCCCACACCTTTGGCAGCCAGTTTGTCGGCAATGGCGTTGAAACCAGCCTGGAAGTCCAGACCGTCGAATTCGCCAGAGTTAAACAGTGTGCCTTTTTCGGTCATGGCGGATGCAGACAAGTCAGGCTCGCTGCCGTCAGCATTCAGAATTACCGGTTTGATCTGCAAGCCGTATTTGGTCGCAAATTCCCAGTCGCGCTGGTCGTGGCCTGGAACAGCCATCACTGCGCCGGTGCCGTATTCCATCAGCACGAAGTTTGCTACCCAAACTGGAACAGATTCGCCAGTCAGTGGGTGAATCGCGTTAACGCCAGTGGCAACGCCTTTCTTCTCCATGGTCGCCATTTCAGCTTCGGCAACTTTGGTGTTACGGCATTCGTCAACGAACTCAGCCAGTTCTGGGTTGTTCAGCGCCGCCTGTTGGGCGATTGGGTGACCGGCAGCCACTGCCAGGTAAGTCACACCCATAAAGGTGTCCGGGCGGGTGGTGTAAACGGTCAGCTTCTCGGCGCTGTTTTCAACGTCGAAAGTAATCTCAACGCCTTCAGAACGGCCAATCCAGTTACGCTGCATGGTTTTGACCTGATCAGGCCAATGATCCAACGTATCCAGATCGTTTAACAGTTCGTCAGCGTAAGCGGTGATTTTGATAAACCACTGAGGGATCTCTTTACGCTCAACTTTAGAGTCACAACGCCAGCAGCAACCGTCGATAACCTGTTCGTTTGCCAGAACAGTCTGGTCATTCGGACACCAGTTCACCGCGGAGGTTTTTTTGTAAACCAGGCCTTTGTTGTACAGCTGAGTAAAGAATTGCTGTTCCCAACGGTAATATTCCGGGGTACAGGTCGCCAGCTCGCGGCTCCAGTCATAACCAAAGCCCAGCGTTTTGAGCTGGTTCTTCATGTAATTGATGTTGTCGTAAGTCCACGGCGCAGGTGCGGTGTTATTTTTTACCGCCGCCCCTTCAGCTGGCAGACCAAACGCATCCCAGCCAATTGGCTGAAGCACGTTTTTGCCCAGCATACGCTGGTAACGCGCGATAACGTCACCGATGGTGTAGTTACGAACGTGGCCCATGTGTAGTCGGCCAGAAGGATAGGGGAGCATCGAGAGGCAGTAATACTTCTCTTTGCCTTCGTCTTCGGTAACTTCAAAAGTACGCTTCTCTTGCCAGTGAAGCTGAACGTTGGATTCTATCTCTTCCGGGCGATATTGCTCTTGCATGGCAGCCAGTGGTCCTGTGATGAAAGACAGCTACAGGTTGTAGCTTTAACTATTAATTTCAGATCGGCATAGCATAGCCGATAAGACAGCGGCAAAACAGCCTTTCAACAGCCTGTGTGGGCATTTCTCATTTGCAGTTATTTACCTTGCTTGTGGGCAAACTAACAAAGCGATGGCCGATTAAGGTCTACTATTAGAGTAGGTTACATGACACTGAACGCAGGAATCTCTTCAAGGAGGCAGGCAGACGATGAACAAGGTTGCTCAATTTTACCGTGAACTGGTGGCCTCACTCACCGAACGGTTACGTAACGGAGAGCGCGATATTGACGAACTGGTCGCCAGCGCGCGTAAACGCATGAACGAAACCGGGGAGCTGACCCGAACCGAAGTTGATGAAGTGACGCGTGCAGTACGCCGTGATTTAGAAGAATTTGCCCGAAGCTACAACGAAAGCCAGGATGAATTTACCGACAGCGTGTTTATGCGCGTCATTAAAGAAAGTCTCTGGCAGGAGCTGGCGGATATCACCGATAAAACGCAGCTCGAGTGGCGCGAAGTTTTCCAGGATTTGAATCATCACGGTGTTTATCACAGCGGTGAAGTTGTCGGGCTGGGGAACCTGGTGTGCGAGAACTGCCATTTCCACCTGGCGATTTATACTCCCGATGTTTTGCCCGTTTGTCCTAAATGCGGGCATAACCAGTTCAGCCGTCGGCCATTTGAACCCTGATTTTCTCGATGTGTAGAAACCAGGCAATCATCGACAAGCCGGTGATTGCCTGGGGATTAATGCCGTTAATGCAGGATTTTCGCCAGGAAATCTTTCGCACGTTCAGACTGTGGATTGTTAAAGAAATCCTCTTTATTCGAGTCTTCGACAATCTTCCCTTCATCCATAAAGATCACGCGGTTCGCCACTTTGCGGGCAAAGCCCATTTCGTGCGTCACTACCATCATCGTCATCCCTTCGTGCGCCAGCTCAACCATCACGTCCAGCACTTCGTTGATCATCTCAGGGTCAAGTGCGGAAGTCGGTTCGTCGAATAGCATCGCCACCGGATCCATACACAAGGCACGAGCAATCGCCACACGTTGCTGTTGGCCGCCGGAAAGCTGCGCCGGGAATTTATCCGCATGTGCGGTCAACCCAACGCGCTCGAGCAATTTCAGCCCTTTCTTGCGCGACTCTTCTTTGTTGCGTTTCAGCACTTTGACTTGAGCCAGCGTCAGGTTTTCAATAATCGACAGATGCGGGAAAAGCTCAAAGTGTTGGAACACCATGCCGACGTGCGAACGCAATTCAGCCAGATTGGTTTTCTTGTTGTTCACTTGTGTGCCGTTAACCACAATCTCGCCTTTCTGCACGGGTTCCAGGCCATTCACTGTTTTAATCAGCGTGGATTTACCGGAACCAGATGGCCCACAAACGACCACCACTTCGCCTTTTTTCACTTCCGTTGAGCAGTCGGTCAGCACCTGAAAGTGACCATACCATTTAGAAACATTTTTCAGGGAAATCATGACACTGTCCTTTTCTTCAAGTAGCTGACCAACAGCGAAGCACTCAAACTGATTGCGAAATAAACTGCACCGGCAAACAAGATCATTTCAACCTGGGTTCCGTCGCGCTCACCAATGGTTGAAGCGGTACGGAAGAAGTCGGCCAGGCTCAAAACGTACACCAGCGAAGTATCCTGGAATAACACGATGCCTTGCGTTAACAGCAGCGGCACCATGGCGCGGAACGCCTGCGGCAGGATAATCAATTTCATCGATTGCCAGTGCGTCATCCCCAGCGCCAGCGCAGCGTTGGACTGCCCACGTGACACGCTTTGAATACCCGCGCGGATAATCTCGGAATAGTAGGCGGCTTCAAACATCGAGAACGCCACCATCGCGGAAATTAAACGAATATCGGTTTGCGGGGAAAGCCCAAGAACTTTTTGCAAAAATCCAGGCACCACCAGGTAGAACCACAGCAGAACCATGACGAGTGGAATAGAGCGGAAAACGTTGACGTAAGCGCTGGCAAACCAGGCCACTGGCTTAATCGGCGACAGGCGCATCACCGCGAGCAACGTTCCCCAAACGATACCGAAGATAACCGCCGTCACCGTGATTTTCAGGGTGATAATCAGCCCCTGCATCAGATAAGGCATGGCGGGAAGGATGGACGTCCAGTCAAAATCGTACATGTTTATTTGCCTCCCATATTGCCAGGCAGGCGAACTTTGCGTTCCACCACATACATCACCAGCATAATTACGGCGTTAATCAGCACATACGCCAGCGTAATGGCGGTAAAGGATTCATAGGCGTGCGCGGAATAATCGAGCAATTTGCCCGCCTGCGCCGCCATATCGACCAGACCGATGGTTGAAGCGATGGCCGAGTTTTTCACCAGGTTCATCATTTCAGACGTCATTGGCGGAACGATTACGCGATAGGCATTCGGCAGCAGGACATAGCGATAGGCTTGCGGCAGCGTCAGGCCCATCGCCAGTGCGGCATTTTTCTGCCCACGCGGCAGTGATTGAATTGCCGCGCGAACCTGTTCGCATACGCGAGCGGCGGTAAACAAGCCAAGGCAAATCATCGACGACAGGAAGAATTGCACATTCGGGTCGAGTTCAGATTTAAACCACATGCCGAGGTCTTCGGGCAGCAATTCCGGCACCACTAAGTACCAGGTGAAGAACTGCACGATAAGCGGCACGTTACGGAATAATTCCACATACAGCGTGCCCATCCCCGACAGCCATTTATTCGGGACAGTACGTAAGATGCCGAATAAAGATCCGACGAGGAAAGCGATGATCCATGCGCAGATGGACAGGGCGACGGTGACCTGGAAGCCATTCCAGATCCAGCCCAAATAGGTGGTGTTGCCGAACGGGGCGGGCTGTAGAAATATTCCCCAGTTCCAGTCTATAGACATAACGTACTCCGAGAAAAAATTGAGGGTAGCGAGCTACGCTACCCTCGAAGATTGATGAGAAGCTTGTACCCGTATTTCAGGTCGTTGCCTGTAATTTATTGGGTACTTTCACGCCGGATGGGGAACGGCCATCCGACGCATAGTCTGTCCGAGCTTCAGTTCGTCAATCGGGAGGGCTGGGTCATCCCGGCCCCTGGTTCTAGTTAGTTAAGTGCTTTATCGTTTGGTGTTTTGAACAAGGCTTTCATGTCGTCAGACAGAGCAAAGTTCATGTTGATGTTTTTCGGTGGGATTGGGTTCATAAACCATTTATCAAACCATTTGGCGGCTTCGCCTGAGGTTTGTGCCTGAGCGATGGTGTCATCCATCAGCTTTTTGAAATCAGCGTCGTCTTTACGCAGCATACAACCGTACGCTTCGTGTGATTGCGGAGTACCTACGATTTCCCAGTTGTCCTGTTTCTTCGCTTTAGCACGTTCACCCGCGAGCAATGCGTCATCCATCATAAAGGCAACGGCGCGACCGCTTTCCAGGGTACGGAACGAGTCACCGTGGTCTTTGGCGCTGATAATACGCATATCCATTTTCTTCTCTTCGTTCAGCTTGTTCAGCAGAACTTCAGAAGTGGTCCCGGAAGTTACGACCACCGCTTTGCCTTTCAGGTCAGCGAAGTCTTTGATTGCGCCGCCTTTCTTAACCAGCAGACGCGTACCAACCACGAAAATTGTGTCAGAGAACGAAGCTTGTTTCTGGCGCTCGAGGTTGTTGGTGGTGGAACCACACTCAAAATCGAAAGTGCCGTTTTGCAGCAATGGAATACGGTTCTGGGAAGTAATCGGAATCAACTTAACGTGCAGGTCAGGCTTGTTGAGCTTTTTCTTCACGGCTTCAACGATGGCGTTGGAGTAATCCTGTGAATAGCCGACCACTTTCTGTTGGTTATCGTAATAAGAGAAAGGAACGGAAGATTCACGGTGACCGACAACGATGACACCATTAGCGGCAATTTTATCAAGGGTACTTTGCTGAGCGGCAGGTTTCGCATCTTCAGCGTGTGCGACACCGGCGCCGATTCCCATAACCAACAAAGCCGAGGCTAGTTTACGTAATTGCATTACCCACTCCTTTTCTTAATGCCACAGGGCATTGGTACCTGATGTATTTTTTACCTGTCATCCTTCGAGCCGCAGGGGTGTTGGCTACTCTCGTTCACCCCAGTCACTTACTTTAGTAAGCTCCTGGGGATTCACTCTTTTGCCGCCTGGCTGCAACTCGAATGCTAACAGGTATAATTTGTTGTTGTGTGTTACTAAAACAGGGTGAAACTTATTCTTTTGTTAACATCTAACCTAGCTGAATGTAAAGATTTTGCTACTCAGATGTTTGTTTTTGCGAAGCGTGCCGCACCGTTTAAAGGCAAAAATATTACGTTGCACTACATTGGTGCTCGTAATGTCATCATTTGGTGCAACTCAATGCTTCCTGCTATCCATAGGGCGCATAGTCAGCATTTTGTAGGCTTCTGATGAGTAATTATTTGCAAAGGTTGTGCCAGAAATAAAAAAGGCCAGCAATCGCTGACCTTTTTAGGATGATGAGGATTTAAGATTTACGGCGGGTACGCAGCGCCAGCAGAACAGAGGCGAAACCAAATATCAGTGTCGCGCCCCACAGCGGCCAGTCGCCGAAGCGGGCATACGGTGTGATACCGCGCGTTGGCGTCACCTTCGCTTCCAGCACTTCACGCGTAAATTGCGGGATCATCGCATCGATGTCGCCATTTGCATTAATCACGGCGGTGATGCCGTTATTCGTGCTGCGCAGAAGCGGGCGACCCAGTTCCAGCGAACGCATCCGCGCCATCTGGAAATGCTGCCACGGGCCAATTGACTTACCGAACCACGCATCGTTGGAAATCGTCAGCAGGAAATCGGTATCCGGGCGGAAGTTATCACGCACCTGTTCGCCAAGAATAATTTCATAGCAAATCGCAGGCGTGAGCTTGATTCCGTTGGACGAAAGCTGCGGCTGTAAATACGGGCCACGGCTGAATGACGACATCGGTAAATCAAAGAACGGAGCCAGCGGGCGCAGGATGGATTCCAGCGGCACAAACTCACCGAACGGCACCAGGTGATTCTTGTTGTAACGATCGGCGCTGTTGTAGCTGTACTGATTGCCTTCGCCCAGCGTGATAATGGTGTTGTAAGTATCGTAGCGATTCTGTTTATTCAAACGCGCATCAACAATACCGGTAATCAACGAGCTGTGCTTCGAGCGCAGCAGATCGTCCATCATCGTCAGGAATTGCTGTTGGTTGATTTCCAGATCGGGGATCGCAGATTCCGGCCAGATAATCAGCTGGGATTTCCCCATCTGTGGCTGAGTTTTATCGAGATAAATTTTCAGCGTATTCAGCAACTGGTTTTCATCCCATTTCAGGGATTGCGGAATATCACCCTGAACCATCGCCACATCAACGGTGCGCTCGGGTTGCGGCTGATACCACTGAATAGAACGCAGCGGCCATGGCAGAACCAATAATGCTGCGGCAATCACGGCCGGACGCCAGTTGCGTTCGTGCAACGCAAACACCAGCAGGCCACTGATAATCATTAGCAGGAAGGTCACGCTTTCTACGCCAAGAATCGGCGCGATGCCTTTCAGCGGGCCATCAATCTGGCTATAACCAAACTGTAGCCACGGGAAGCCGGTTAATACCCAGCCGCGCAGGAACTCGGTGAGTTGCCATAGCATCGGAGCGGCAATCGCTACGCGCCACCACGTCGTTTTCGGGCAAAGTTTGCTGAGGAACCCACCAAACAAACCGGTATACAACGATAAATAAGCCGCTAACAGAACCACCAGGAAGATGTTAACTGGGCCTGGCATCCCGCCAAATTGCGCGATACTGACATATACCCAGTTAATGCCTGAGCCAAATAGCCCCAGCCCCCAGAAGAAACCAATCCACGCGCTCTGAATGGCGCGGCGATTAAGTGTCAGCCCCTGAAGCCCTGCTAAAGAAACAATGGCAGCGGGCCAGAAATCGTAAGGGGAAAAAGCCAGCGTTCCGCAGGCACCAAAAAGCAGCGCCAGCAGCAGACGCACACGCTGGCGTTGAAGGAGTAGGGCTATAGCCATCTTTGAATTAATCTTCCAGTTTCGGTTGTGGCGAGTCGTCCGGAATTCTGACATGAACCTGAATCACACGGCGGCTATCTGCCATCGCGACTTTGAACTGATAACCATCAATTTCAATGGTTTCGCCACGAGCAGGTAAGTGGCCAAAGGCCTGCATTACGAGTCCACCAATGGTGTCCACTTCGTCATCGTTGAAATGGGTCGCAAAGGTGTCGTTGAAATCTTCGATGGAGGCCAGAGCACGAACCGTCCACGTGTGGCGGCTCAACTGGCGGAAATCGCCATCTTCTTCGTCGTCGTATTCATCTTCAATTTCCCCAACAATCAGTTCGAGAATATCTTCGATGGTGACAAGCCCGGAGACGCCGCCAAACTCATCAATCACTATCGCCATGTGGTAGCGCTGCTGACGAAACTCTTTGAGCATCCGGTCAACACGCTTACTTTCCGGCACAACAACGGCCTGACGTAACACTTTTTCCATGCTAAATGGCTCAGTATCGCTGCGCATAAACGGCAGCAGATCTTTAGCCATCAGAATCCCTTCGATATGATCTTTGTCTTCACTGATCACCGGGAAGCGGGAGTGTGCGGATTCGATGATCACATCGAGGCACTCGTCCAGCGTCTGGTTGTGTTTGAGCGTTACCATTTGCGAGCGAGGGATCATGATGTCGCGGACGCGTTGGTCAGCGATATCCATGACGCCTTCAAGCATGTCGCGGGTATCTTGATCGATCAGATCGTTTTGCTCAGAATCACGGATGAGTGTCAGCAGATCGTCACGGTTTTTAGGTTCACCGTGGAATAGCTGGTTTAGAATCAGGGAAAAGAATCCCTTCTTACTGGCAGGTGTGTCACTGTTTTGGGAGTTGTCGTCGCTCATGGCGTTAGGTTTTATTACCTCATGTTCGTTACTGATAAACAGGCAGTTTTGTGGTGCGCTGCCTGTCTGTATTTGCTGCGTAGAGTAAAACCGTACGCAGACTATTCTTTCTCGGCAATGTACGGATCAGCATACCCAAGAGCAAGCATTATCTCTGTTTCCAGGGATTCCATCTCTTCGGCTTCTTCATCTTCAATATGGTCATAGCCAAGCAGATGCAAACTGCCGTGAATGACCATATGGGCCCAATGCGCATCTAATGGTTTTTGCTGCTCTTTGGCTTCTAGCTCCACTACCTGACGGCAAATAATCAGGTCGCCTAACAGCGGCAGTTCGATGCCCGGAGGCGCTTCAAACGGGAACGAGAGCACATTGGTGGATTTATCTTTCCCACGATAAGTGAGGTTCAAATCATGGCTTTCAGCGTCGTCTACCAGGCGAATGGTGACTTCTGATTCTTCCTGGAATTGTGGAATAACCGCATCAAGCCATGTCTGAAATTGCACTTCTGTAGGCAGGCCGCTTGCTTCTTCACATGCGACCTGTAAATCCAGTATTACCTGACTCATTTACTCTCCTGGGCGGCGGCGTTAATCGCCATCGCTTCTCGCTTGCGTTCTGCCGCGAGTTCATCTTTACGAACCTGCTCAGCGTTTTCCCACGCTTCATAGGCATTCACAATACGTGCCACAACCGGATGGCGTACCACGTCTTCACTATTCAGGAAGTTAAAGCTGATTTCATCGACTTCAGCCAGCACTTCAATGGCGTGGCGCAGGCCGGATTTCAGGTTTTTTGGCAAATCGATTTGGGTGACATCGCCGGTAATCACCGCTTTGGAGTTGAAGCCAATACGGGTCAGGAACATCTTCATCTGTTCTATGGTGGTGTTCTGGCTTTCATCCAGAATGATAAACGCATCGTTCAGCGTACGGCCACGCATATACGCCAGCGGGGCGACTTCGATTACGTTGCGCTCTATTAGCTTTTCAACGCGCTCAAAACCGAGCATTTCAAACAGGGCGTCATACAGCGGGCGCAAATAAGGATCGACTTTCTGGCTTAAATCACCCGGCAAGAAGCCCAGTTTTTCGCCAGCTTCAACCGCCGGTCGGGTCAGTAAAATACGGCGAATATCCTGGCGTTCCAGCGCATCAACTGCCGCCGCTACCGCCAGATAAGTTTTACCCGTACCCGCAGGGCCAACACCAAAGGTGATGTCGTGATCCAGAATGTTGGCGATGTATTGCGCCTGGTTCGGGGTACGCGGCTTGATCACGCCACGTTTAGTCTTGATATTCACCGCTTTGCCGTATTCAGGCACGCTCTCAGCAGACTGTTCCAGCACGCGGATTTCTTTAATCGCGAGGTGGATATGCTCTGGAGTGATGTCCTGAATCTCACCACGCAGCGGCGCGGTATCGACATATAAATCGCGCAGAATATCTGCGGCGGCGTTGACCAGAATTGGACGACCCGTCAGCTTGAAGCGATAGTCGCGGCGGTTGATCTCGATACCCAGCCGACGCTCAAGCTGCTTGATGTTGTCATCAAATGGGCCACACAGGCTTAGCAGACGCGCATTGTCTGCGGGTTCTAGCGTAATTTCACGTGTCTCGATATTCAAACTTATCCTCGGGGTCGCACAGGGCCAGTAGAATGTATTGCTGCATAATTGCAGGCCATAAAAAGATTATTTACGGCGTGGGCAGATGGCGCAAGCCTGGTTTTTGATATTTGGGTGGATGCTTCCGAATGCAAGTGCAACAAATGAAAATGCCAGCGGGTTCACGGCGTTAGCGAACCCGCTGGCATTGAGTGGAATTATGGCTGATAAATCCCGACGCCGATTTCGTTCTCTTTGCGAGTGCGGGCAATCACTGACTCAGGCGATTGCGCGATACGCAGCCCCATTTCGTCTTCGGTGCGAACCACTCTCCCGCGCAGGGAGTTGTTGGTCGCCACTTCGGTGATTTCGACATCAACAAATTTACCGACCATATCCGGGGTGCCCGCAAAGTTGACGCCACGGTTGTGTTCGGAACGTCCGGTCAATTCCATAATGTTTCGGCGTGATGTCCCTTCGACAAGGACACGCTGAGTGGTGCCAACCATCTTACGGCTATATTCCATGGCCTGTTGGTTGATACGCTCTTGCAGAATATAGAGGCGCTGCAATTTCTCTTTTTCTGGCACGTCATCAACCATATCGGCGGCTGGTGTACCCGGGCGCGAAGAAAAGACGAAGCTATAACTCACGTCAAAATTCACATCGCCAATGACTTTCATGGTTTGCTCGAAATCCTGCTGGGTTTCGCCAGGGAAACCCACAATGAAATCAGAACTAATTTGAATGTCAGGACGCACGGCGCGCAGTTTACGAATAATCGATTTGTATTCCAGCGCGGTATGGGTACGGCCCATCAAATTCAGGACGCGGTCAGAACCGCATTGAATCGGCAGATGCAGGAAACTCACCAGTTCTGGCGTATCGCGGTAAACTTCGATGATATCGTCAGTAAATTCAATCGGATGGCTGGTGGTGAAGCGAATGCGGTCAATGCCGTCAATTGCCGCAACCAGGCGCAGAAGTTCCGAGAAAGAACAAATCTCACCGTCGAAAGCCGGCCCGCGATAAGCGTTCACGTTCTGGCCGAGCAAATTCACTTCACGCACGCCTTGTGCGGCAAGCTGCGCAATTTCGAACAAAACATCGTCACACGGACGGCTAATTTCTTCACCGCGTGTGTAAGGGACTACGCAGTAAGTACAATATTTGTTGCAGCCTTCCATAATAGAAACGAAAGCGGTCGGGCCTTCAGCTTTTGGCTCTGGCAGACGGTCAAACTTTTCGATTTCCGGGAAGCTGACATCAACAATGGGGCTGCGGTTGCCACTCACTTTGTTGATCATTTCCGGCAGGCGGTGCAGTGTCTGCGGCCCAAAAACGATATCAACATAATGGGCACGGCTGCGAATTAGTTTGCCTTCCTGGGAAGCCACACAGCCGCCAACACCAATGATAATATTGGGATTCTTACGCTTTAATAGTTTCCAGCGGCCAAGCAGATGGAAGACTTTTTCCTGGGCTTTTTCGCGGATGGAACAAGTATTAAGCAGCAATACATCCGCTTCTTTTGGGTTATCTGTCAGCGTATAGCCATGGGTGCTATTCAGCAGATCGGCCATCTTCGATGAATCGTATTCGTTCATCTGACAGCCCCAGGTTTTGATATGGAGTTTTTTTGTCATCGACTTGCCATTGCTCAGTTAAAGCCAGGAATTCAGGCGGCGTATTGTAATGCTTTGGCCTTGATGTGACCAGCCTACGAAACTTGGGTAAAAATCCGGTAGAATCAGCATAGACAATTTAAGGACAAAATCATCATGTTGAACCAGTCAATTGATGTTGCGGTGGTCGGCGGCGGTATGGTCGGTGCGGCTGCGGCGCTCGGTCTTGCACAAAATGGTTTCAAGGTGGCGGTGATTGAGCATCAGGCACCCGCTGCTTTTGATGCCACAAGCCAGCCCGATGTGCGCATTTCGGCTATTAGTAGCGCTTCGGTCGGTTTGTTGAAATCACTCGGCGTCTGGGATGCAATTCGCTCAATGCGTAGCCATGCGTATCGCCAGCTCGAAACCTGGGAGTGGGAAAGCGCACACGTCAGCTTTAATGCGCAGGAATTGGGTCTGCCAGAGCTTGGCTATATGGTTGAAAACCACGTGCTGCAACTTGCGTTGTGGCAGGCACTTGAAGCGCATTCCAACGTCACTTTGATTTGTCCGGCGCAACTCACAGGTATGCATAAAGAAGCAGGGCATTGGACGCTACAGTTTGCCGAACGGCAGACGTTAACAGCGCCGATGGTGATTGGTGCAGACGGTGCAAACTCTCAGGTTCGCCATTGGGCGGGAATCGGGATTCATGCCTGGGAATATCGCCAGTCTTGCATGTTGATTACCGTGAAGTGTGAACAAAAGCCGGGTGACAGCACCTGGCAGCATTTTACGCCAAACGGCCCGCACGCATTTTTACCGCTGTTTGATAACTGGGCGTCGCTGGTGTGGTACGACTCACCGGCACGTATTCGCCAGTTGCAGAATATGACGATGCCGCAACTGCAAAAAGCGATTGAAGCGAGCTTCCCGGCACGCTTAGGAAAAGTGATGCCGGTCGCCAGCGGCGCATTTCCTCTGACACGACGCCACGCGTTGCAATATACCCAGCAAGGTCTGGCATTAATTGGTGATGCTGCACATACCATTCACCCATTAGCGGGGCAGGGCGTAAACCTCGGATATCGGGATGTAGACGCATTGCTGGATGTGATGCTTAACGCGCGCAGTTATGGTGAAAACTGGGCAGATGCGCGAGTGTTGAAGCGCTACCAGACGCGCAGGCAGGCGGATAACTTCCTGATGCAAAGCGGTATGGATCTTTTTTACGCCGGTTTTAGCAATAGTTTAGGGCCGCTGCGGGTGATTCGTAACTTAGGATTAATGGCAGCCGAACGCGGTGGTGTACTCAAACGCCAGGCGTTGAAGTATGCATTAGGATTATGAATTGCGGAGAAGGGCGGGAAACCGCTCTTTTTTATTTGAACATTTCTAAACGCAGAAAAGCAAAAAGCTCGCCTGAGCGAGCTTTTCATTTTGGCTGGGGTACGAGGATTCGAACCTCGGAATGCTGGTATCAGAAACCAGAGCCTTACCGCTTGGCGATACCCCAAAAATATGGTGGCTACTACGGGAATCGAACCTGTGACCCCATCATTATGAGTGATGTGCTCTAACCAGCTGAGCTAAGTAGCCAAATTTTAAAACTATTTCTTCGACTGAATGCTTTTTCGAATGGCTGGGGTACCTGGATTCGAACCAGGGAATGCCGGTATCAAAAACCGGTGCCTTACCGCTTGGCGATACCCCAACTAAGGGCGCACAAAACTAACGTGCTATTTCGAAAACTGCTATGTCAAAAAAATTGGCTGGGGTACCTGGATTCGAACCAGGGAATGCCGGTATCAAAAACCGGTGCCTTACCGCTTGGCGATACCCCATCCGTGCAACGCGTTAAATGGTGCGGGAGGCGAGACTTGAACTCGCACACCTTGCGGCGCCAGAACCTAAATCTGGTGCGTCTACCAATTTCGCCACTCCCGCGCTAAAAAAAGAATTAATGGTGGCTACTACGGGAATCGAACCTGTGACCCCATCATTATGAGTGATGTGCTCTAACCAGCTGAGCTAAGTAGCCTTCTTTTTTCTGCGTAACCTTATCGGCGTTGCGGGGCGCATTATGCGTAGTTGGCCTTCTAGCGTCAACAATTTTTTCCCGAAAATTGGCGTAAATTGTCTGTTTGATTAGCTTACGAACAGCTTGATGCAATATTCGTCAAAAATCGGTTATTTCGTGGTTTTATGTGAGGGAAAAGCCCGGATAAGCGATAAGGAATCTTGCAGAAACAAAAACGGGCCCGTAGGCCCGTGTCATTAATTTTGTTCGCTTATTTGTAAGCTGACTGGTGAACACCCACCGCACGACCTGATGGATCATTCATTGTTTTGAACGCTTCATCCCATTCAATAGCCTTAGCAGAAGAACAGGCCACTGATGGACCGCCAGGAACGCAATGTGCAGCGCTTGGCAGCGGGAATAACTCTTCAAAGATTTCACGATACAAATACGCTTCTTTAGAGCCTGGCGTGTTGTATGGGAAACGGTAGCTTGCGGTTTCCAGTTGTTGATCGGTGACCTGAGCCGCAGCGACTTCTTTCAGAGTATCAATCCAGCTATAACCTACTCCGTCAGAGAATTGCTCTTTCTGACGCCATGCCACGCTGGCTGGCAAATAAGATTCAAAACATTCACGCAGGATATGTTTTTCCATTTTGCCGTTGCCGCACATTTTGTCTTTCGGGTTAATGCGCATCGCAACATCGAGGAATTTCTTGTCCAGGAACGGTACGCGAGCTTCCACACCCCAGGCTGACATCGCTTTGTTGGCACGCGCGCAGTCAAACATATGCAGCGCTTGCAGCTTACGAACAGTTTCTTCATGCAGTTCTTTATCGTTCGGCGCTTTATGGAAGTACAGGTAGCCGCCAAATACTTCATCAGAACCTTCACCGGACAGCACCATCTTGATGCCCATGGCTTTGATTTTACGGGACATCAAATACATTGGGGTAGAAGCGCGAATGGTGGTCACATCGTAAGTTTCAATGTGATAGATAACATCGCGGATCGCATCGAGGCCTTCTTGCACCGTGAAATGAATTTCGTGGTGCACAGTACCTAAATGATTTGCCACTTCTTGCGCGGCTTTCAGGTCAGGCGAACCGACCAGGCCCACAGCAAATGAGTGCAACTGCGGCCACCAGGCTTCAGAACGCTCTTCATCTTCTACGCGGCGCGCGGCAAATTTCTTGGTGATAGCCGAAATAACCGATGAATCCAGGCCGCCAGAGAGCAATACGCCATACGGCACGTCAGACATCAGGTGGCTTTTCACCGCGTCTTCCAGCGCCTGACGCAATTCGTTTTTGTCAGTGACGTTGTCTTTCACCGCATCGTATTCGAACCAGTCACGCTGGTAGTAACTGCGGATTTCACCGTCTTTGCTCCACAGGTAGCTGCCAGCCGGGAACTCTTTGATAGTGCGGCAAACGGGAACCAGCGCTTTCATTTCAGAAGCCACATACATGTTGCCGTGTTCGTCATGGCCCATATACAACGGGATGATGCCGATATGGTCGCGGCCAATCAGGTAAGCGTCCTGCACTTCGTCATACAGAACGAAAGCAAACATGCCTTGCAGGTCATCCAGGAACTCTGGGCCTTTTTCCTGATACAGCGCCAGGATCACTTCGCAGTCAGAACCGGTCTGGAATTCGTAACGATCACCATATTCAGCGCGCAGCGCCTGGTGGTTGTAGATTTCACCGTTAACGGCCAGAGCGTGAGTTTTGGCTTTGTTGTAAAGCGGCTGAGCGCCCGCATTTACGTCAACAATAGAGAGACGTTCGTGAGAAAGGATGGCTTTTTCATGTGCATAAACACCGGACCAATCTGGGCCACGGTGGCGCATCAGGCGAGATAACTCGAGCGCTTTCTTACGCAGTTCGACCGCATCGGTCTTAATATCCAGAACACCAAAAATTGAACACATAGAACTCTCTCCGTAATGCTTCTTTGAGCCATTAAATTGTATTGTTGCGTTGCATGAATATGAAAATGCTCAATCATTGACGGGAATGCAAGTCCTTTAGACTTTAAGGGGTAAATAGTTCAATGGTGATTGTTGATTACTGAAAAATGATGATGAAATGAGCGCAATTATTAGCGGATCTGCAATTTTTGGTGAAATCGCCAGGCTGGCATTCAGAGAAGGGGAAAAAGATTGTTGAATCGGCAAAACGCCCGGCGAAAACCGGGCGAATCATTAATTAGATAATATCGACTTCGGCAACAGACGGGTAAATCCACGAAGGGCGGAACGGCATGGCATCAATGTCGTTCAGCGTGGAAACGCCGGACAGCACCAGAATGGTTTCTAAACCCGCCTGGAAGCCTGCAAGAATATCGGTGCGCAGGTTATCGCCGACAATCACCGTGTGCTCGGAATGCGCCTGCATTTTATTGAGCGCCGCACGGATAATCCACGGGCTTGGCTTGCCAACGCAGAAGGGTTTGCGACCAGAAATTTTCTCGATACCCGCGCAGAGCGCACCACACGCCGGATAATAGCCACGGCCATGGGTATCAGGGTTGGTCGCAATAAAACGTGCACCGTTCGCCACAAAATAAGCGGCTTTGTGCATCATTTCCCAGTTATAGGAACGCGTCTCACCAACAATAACAAAGTCAGGGTTAATATCTGTGATGGTAAAGCCTGCTTTATACAGCTCATGAATCAATGCGCCTTCACCGACGACGTAGGCTTTTTTCCCTTCCTGGCGACGCAGGAAATCGGCAGTTGCCATTGCGGAGGTATAAAACACGCTATCAGGAACATCGATACCGGCGGAAGCAAAACGGTTAGCCAGGTCTTGCCCTGTTTGCGATGGATAGTTGGTCAGCAGTACCAACGGCATCCCTTTATCCATGATGCGGGCTAAGAATTCATTCGCACCAGGTACGGCGACGTTGTCGTGCATCAGCACGCCGTCAATATCACAAATTACATTCTGAATGGTCATTAACTACTCTTGCTCACATTTCAGGAAGGCGTAACTATAGCGTAAAAAGGCTGCTGGCTGGATTAACTTTCCAGCAAACGTTGAAGCAGAACACCATTTAGCATCGAGCGTTTAACCAGTGCGAACGCGCCAATGGCTGAACGGTCATCCAATTTTGAACGCACCACAGGCAAGTTCTTGCGAAACGCTTTCAATACCTGCGTATTAATGCAGCCTTCAATGGCAGGCAACAGCACTTTTTCGGCTTCAATGATTTCACCGGCAATCACCACTTTTTGCGGGTTAAACAGGTTAATCGCAATGGCGATGGCTTTGCCCAGGTGACGGCCCACATGCTCAATGACTTCACAGGCCAGCGCATCGCCTTTGTTAGCGGCTTTGCAAATCGCGGTAATATCGCAATCTTCAAGCGTCAGGCGGCTGTTGTAGCCCTGCTCGAGCAAGTGGCGCACACGGTGTTCAATCGCGGCATTGGCTGCAATAGTTTCCAGGCAGCCAAAGTTCCCGCAGTGGCAACGCTCGCCTAAAGGGTCGACCTGAATATGGCCAATCTCGCCGACGTTACCGTTACGACCAATAAAAATGCGCCCGTTGGACAAGATTCCCGCGCCCGTACCACGGTGAACACGCACCAAAATGGAGTCATCGCAGTCGTGAGTTGCACCAAAGTAGTGCTCAGCAAGCGCCAGGCTGCGGATATCATGGCCGACGTAACAGGTGACTTTGAACTGTTTTTCAAGGCTATCGACTAACGACCAGTTGTTGACCTCGATATGCGGCATATAGCGAATCACGCCGCTATCAGGATCCACCAGGCCCGGCAGAATCACGGAGATAGCAATCAGTTCACGCATTTTGCGCTGGTACAGTTCGATAAACTGGGAAATGGCATTCAGCAACGCGTGTTCGAGCGTTTCCTGAGTGCGTTCCGGCAGAGCGTAATGCTCTTCGGCAAGTGGTTTTGCGCTGAGATCGAACAGGGTGATGGTGGCGTCATGGCGTCCAAGACGCACGCCAATAGCGTTGAAATTGCGGGTTTCAGTGATAATTGAGATAGCGCGGCGGCCCCCGGTGGAAGCCTGCTGATCCACTTCTTTGATCAGTCCGCGCTCAATTAACTGACGAGTAATTTTCGTGACGCTGGCCGGTGCTAGCTGGCTCTGCTCGGCAATTTGAATGCGAGAGATTGGCCCATGTTGGTCAATCAGGCGATATACCGCCGCGCTATTCAGCTGTTTTACCAGATCGACATTACCAATTTGAGCCTGTCCGCCAGTCGTCATGCCTTAATTACTCAGTTACGACCTCGTTACCATTAACAAAGGTCTTGGTGATTTTAAAATTGCGGGTAAAGGTCGTCAGGTTGGCGACTTTCCCTGCTTCAATAGTGCCTAAATGCTGGTCTACGCCCATTGCGCGAGCAGGGTAGAGCGCAGCCATGCGCAACACTTCGTCTAATGCGATGCCAGCATGCTCAACCAGATTACGTACCCCTTCAATCATCGTCAGGGCAGAACCGCTCAGCGTACCGTTCTCATCTACACATAAACCGTCGCGGTAGTATATTGTTTTTCCAGCGAAAATGAACTCGTCGATATTTGCGCCTGCCGGAGCAGTGGCATCGGTCACGAGGCAAAGCTTATCGCCTTTAACCTTTTTCGCCGTACGAATGTTGGCATAGTCCACATGTAAACCATCGGCAATGATACCGCAGTAAACATCTGGCTCATCAAAAATTGCACCAGCAAGACCCGGTTCGCGGCCAGTAATGTATGGCATCGCGTTAAACAGGTGGGTGGCGAAGGTAATACCCGCACGGAAGCCAACTTTCGCTTCTTTTACGGTGGCATTGGAGTGCCCGGCAGAGACGATAATACCCGCCGCAACCAGTTTGGTAATGACTTCAGGCTCGACCATTTCTGGAGCCAGAGTGACTTTAGTGATTACATCTGCATTTTCGCACAGGAAATCGACCAGTTCAGCGTCTGGTTTACGCACGTAACTTGGGTTGTGCGTGCCTTTTTTCACCATGTTCAGCCATGGGCCTTCAAGATGCAGACCGAGCGCCTGGTGCTGATACTTCGCCAGGTATTCGCGCATCACTTTCACGCCTTGCTTCATCAGGTCATCGCTGGCGGTGATAAGTGTTGGCAGGTAGCTAGTACAGCCAGAACGCTCGTTGGCTTTCTGCATGATTTCCAGCGTTTCAACCGTTACCGCGTCAGCTGAATCGTTGAACTGCACACCACCACAACCATTCAACTGCACATCAATAAAACCGGGGGCGATGATTGCACCACCCACATCACGAGTCTCAATACCCGCTGGGAGATCTGAGCGCGGGCAAACGCGTTCAATCAGGCCGTTCGCGATAACAATCGCGTGATCATCAAGAATTTCATGGCCGGTATGAATCCGACCGTGAGTTAGTGCAAACATAGTTACCCCCGGTATACCCGTCATACTTCAAGTTGCAGGGGTGTTGGCTGCAACTCGAATTATTTAGGGTATAAGTTAGTATTTAAAGACCTTTGATATTTTCTGCTTCGAGCTCATTGAAGTACTTCAGCGTCTTCACTTTGAGTTCCATGGTGGACGGCTCATCACAAACAACCACTGCTTTAGGGTGCAGTTGCAGACAGCTAATGGTCCACATGTGATTCACGTTACCTTCCACAGCCGCTTGCAGCGCTTGCGCTTTCAAATGACCGAGAACCAAAATCATCACTTCTTCAGCGTCGAGCAGCGTGCCCACGCCTACGGTCAGTGCATATTTTGGAACCTGAGAAACATCACCATCAAAGAAACGGGAGTTTGCAACACGGGTGTCATGAGTCAGGGTTTTGATACGGGTACGAGAGGCCAGAGAAGAAGCCGGCTCGTTGAATGCGATATGACCGTCGTTGCCCACTCCACCCATGAACAGGTGAATTTTGCCGTATGAGCGAATTTTTTCTTCATAACGACGGCATTCTGCGTCAACATCCTCGGCGTTACCATTCAGCAGGTTGATGTTTTCTGCTGGGATATCAACGTGGTCAAAGAAATTGCGGTGCATAAAGGTGTGATAGCTTTCTGGATGCTCTTTTGGCAGGCCAACGTATTCATCCATATTAAAGGTGACGACGTTTTTAAAGCTAACCTGGCCCGCTTTGTGCATCTCTACCAGCGCTTTATACGCTTCAAGTGGAGTACCGCCAGTTGGCAGGCCCAGCAGGAAAGGACGATCTGCTGTCGGATTAAACGCATTGATACGCTTAACGATATGGCGTGCTGCCCATTTGCCAACTTGAGCTGGGGTAGCCAGGGGAATCAGTCTCATCATTCACCTCATAAGTTAATAGAAAACGTTATTAGAAAGATTGAATGTCCGAACCCTTTAAGGGTAACGCAGTTTCAAACTGGCGAAGACGGGATCAATCTGTCTTGATTTTTCGGATGATAAAATAAGTTTTAGTCGATAGCTAGCCAAAGGGGAGTGTAATAACAATATTTGGTGATTTTAATCACAAAAAAAGGGTGTTTAATTTGCGATACGAATTAATTTTTCACACACTCAGAAGGTTGGTGAATCTTCGCCATGCTTTCAAGGTTTGTTAAACAATAATAAAACTGCTTTGAACGAGCCTTAACGGGGTCTCATAGGGGGAATTAACGTGAGTATTCTAGGTTACATGCAAAAGGTTGGCCGCGCGCTTATGGTGCCGGTTGCCACATTACCCGCCGCAGCCATATTAATGGGTGTTGGCTACTGGATTGACCCGGTTAGCTGGGGTGGTGATAGCGCATTAGCAGCGTTACTCATCAAATCTGGTGCTGCTATTATCGACAATATGGGCGTTCTGTTTGCCATTGGTGTGGCTTATGGTATGTCCAAAGATAAAGATGGTGCTGCTGCACTAACCGGCTTTGTCGGTTTCCTGGTTTTAACAACGCTCTGCTCGCCAGCGGCTGTTGCCATGATCAAACACATTCCGGTCGATCAGGTTCCGTTTGCGTTCTCTAAAATCCAAAACCAATTTGTGGGTATCCTGGTGGGGATTATCTCCGCAGAGTTGTACAACCGCTTCAGCAGCGTCGAGTTGCCGAAAGCGTTGTCCTTCTTCAGCGGACGCCGCCTGGTTCCGATTATCACTTCCTTTGTGATGATTGCCGTTGCCTTCATCATGATGTTCATCTGGCCAGTTGTGTTTAGTGGCCTGGTTAACTTCGGTGAGCACATCCAGAAAATGGGTTCCGTTGGCGCAGGTGTTTATGCGTTCTTCAACCGTTTGCTGATTCCTGTTGGCCTGCACCACGCCCTGAACTCCGTGTTCTGGTTCGATGTTGCTGGTATCAACGACATTCCTAAATTCCTGGGCGGTGCTAAATCTATCGCTGAAGGTACAGGTATCGTTGGTATTACTGGTCGTTATCAGGCTGGTTTCTTCCCAATCATGATGTTCGGCCTTCCAGGTGCTGCACTGGCAATTTACCACTGCGCGCGTCCTGAAAATAAAGCCAAAGTATTGGGTATCATGATGGCGGGTGCATTTGCTGCCTTCTTTACTGGTATCACCGAACCGTTGGAATTCTCCTTCATGTTCGTGGCTCCAGTTCTGTATCTGATTCACGCAGTGCTGACCGGTATCTCCGTATTCATCGCGGCGAGCATGCACTGGATTGCTGGTTTCGGCTTCAGTGCGGGTCTGGTGGATATGGTGCTTTCAACCCGTAACCCACTGGCGACTCACTG
Source organism: Buttiauxella izardii (assembly GCF_003601925.1). Lineage (GTDB taxonomy): Bacteria > Pseudomonadota > Gammaproteobacteria > Enterobacterales > Enterobacteriaceae > Buttiauxella > Buttiauxella izardii. Next base: position 18,169 of record NZ_QZWH01000052.1, on the reverse strand, counting down.
GTACATGCTGATCCCACAAGGTCTCGTGTTCTTCGTGATTTACTATGTGGTCTTCCGTTTCACTATCAACAAATTCAATCTGTTGACTCCAGGTCGTGAACTGGCTGTTGCAGGTGATGAAGCTGATGGCCAGGACGTGAATGTCAGCACCAACGCGAATCAAGATGTATCCGAGCTTGCTCGTCAGTACATCGCAGCCGTTGGCGGTTCTGCTAACCTGACCGGTATTGATGCGTGTATCACTCGTCTGCGTCTGAACGTGAAAGACTCTTCATTGGTTAATGAAGCGTTGGCTAAACGTCTGGGTGCAACCGGTGTTATTCGTCTGAACAAAACCAGCGTACAAATCATCGTCGGCTTCGTGGCTGAGAAGATTGCGAACTCCATGAAAACTGCGGGCGACGTTGCTGCTGCTGCACCAGTTGCCGCCACTGCGAGCGCTGCGCCAGTTGCTGCTGCAAAACCGCAGGCTGTACCAAACGCGGTCACTATCGCGGCTCTGGTTTCACCAGTAACGGGTGATGTGGTTGCTCTGGAGCAGGTTCCAGACGAAGCCTTCGCCAGCAAAGCGGTAGGTGATGGTGTTGCGGTTAAGCCAACTGAAAAAACAGTTGTCGCGCCAGCTGCCGGTACTATCGTAAAAATCTTCAACACGAACCATGCGTTCTGTCTTGAAACCGAAAAAGGCGCTGAGATCGTTGTCCATATGGGCATTGATACTGTTGCACTGAACGGTCAGGGCTTTACTCGCCTGGTAGAAGAGGGTGCTGAAGTGGTTGCAGGCCAGCCGATTCTGGAAATGGATCTTGATTTCCTGAACGCTAATGCTCGCTCCATGATTAGCCCGGTTGTTTGCAGCAACATCGACGACTACAGCGGTCTGGTTATCCAGGCGCAAGGTTCAGTCGTTGCAGGCCAAACACCTCTGTACGAAATTAAAGGCAAATAATCGCTCCTGAGTCATAGATTGTGCCTTTAGCGGCTGGAGAATAATTCTCCAGCCGCTTTTTTATTCCCTCCCGTCACAGCCACGCCGATACCCTTATTTATGCAACTAAAGGTTGTTTCCGGCGCTTGCTTATAAGATCATGTGCCGATAACTAAAGTTTTTGCACAGAGGAACCCGCGATGAGTGAGGCAGAAGCCCGCCCAACTAACTTTATTCGCCAGATTATTGATGAAGATTTGGCCAATGGTAAGCACACCAGCATTTGCACCCGTTTCCCGCCAGAGCCAAACGGCTATCTGCATATCGGCCATGCAAAATCCATCTGCCTGAACTTTGGTATCGCACAAGATTATCAAGGCCAGTGCAACCTGCGTTTCGATGACACCAACCCGGTAAAAGAAGACATCGAATTCGTAGACTCCATCAAGCACGACGTTGAATGGCTAGGTTTCCATTGGTCGGGCAACGTGCGCTATTCCTCAGATTATTTCGACCAGCTGTTTAACTATGCGGTTGAGCTGATCAATAAAGGTCTGGCATATGTGGATGAGCTGACGCCGGAACAAATCCGTGAATATCGCGGCTCATTGACCGCTCCGGGTAAAAACAGCCCGTATCGTGACCGTACCGTTGAAGAAAACCTCGCGCTGTTTGAGAAAATGCGTAACGGTGAATTCGCCGAAGGGACTGCGTGCCTGCGTGCGAAAATCGACATGGCGTCGCCGTTCATCGTGATGCGCGATCCGGTCATCTATCGTATTAAGTTTGCCGATCACCACCAGACCGGCACCAAGTGGTGCATCTACCCGATGTACGACTTCACCCACTGCATTTCCGATGCGCTGGAAGGCATTACGCACTCCCTGTGTACGCTGGAATTCCAGGACAACCGTCGTCTGTACGACTGGGTGTTGGATAACATCACGATCCCTGCGCATCCGCGTCAGTACGAGTTTTCTCGCCTGAATCTCGAATACTCCATCATGTCTAAGCGTAAGCTGAACCAGCTGGTAACTGAGAAGGTTGTAGAGGGTTGGGATGACCCACGTATGCCAACTATTTCTGGTCTGCGTCGTCGTGGTTATACCGCGGCATCTATCCGCGAGTTTTGTAAGCGCATTGGTGTGACGAAGCAGGACAACACCGTTGAAATGGCGGCACTGGAATCTTGTATCCGTGACGACCTGAACGAAAACGCACCGCGCGCGATGGCTGTTCTGGATCCGGTAAAAGTGATCATCGAAAACTTCCCGCAAGGCGAAGTAGAAATGGTCACCATGCCTAACCATCCGAACAAACCAGAAATGGGTAGCCGTCAGGTGCCGTTTAGCCGTGAGATTTATATCGATCGCGCTGACTTCCGTGAAGAAGCCAACAAACAGTACAAACGCCTGGTGCTGGGTAAAGAAGTTCGCCTGCGCAATGCTTACGTGATCAAAGCCGATCGTGTTGAGAAAGATGAAGCAGGGAACATCACCGTGCTGCATTGCTCATACGATCCGGAAACATTAAGCAAAGACCCGGCAGATGGCCGTAAAGTGAAAGGCGTTATCCACTGGGTGAGTGCTGAACATGCTCTGCCAGTAGAAATTCGTCTTTACGACCGTCTGTTCAGTGTGGCAAACCCAGGGGCTGCAGAAGATTTCCTGGCAACGATTAACCCGGAATCACTGATTATCAAGCAAGGTTTTGTCGAACCAAGCCTGAAAAATGCTGAAATCAGCAAAGCCTATCAGTTCGAGCGCGAAGGTTATTTCTGCCTCGACAGCCGTTATACAACAGCGGATAAATTGGTATTTAACCGTACCGTCGGGCTGCGTGATACGTGGGCCAAAATGGGCGAATAACCGCCTGCATAGTAAGTCAATATCCGACAAAAACGCCGCAAATCGCGGCGTTTTTTTTCGCTTTATAATCATTCATTTAAACATTTCTTCACATTCGCGTTGCGAATTAATGTTATTTACCCTCTTTTCTGTCTCTTTTCCACGGTCAATCTAAGAACATAAAAAACTCTTGGTTTACGAATGTGAGCGCTCTCACCTGGAGTTTTATATTCCATTTTTCTTAAATGTTGGTCGAAAACTCTCAGAATGAGATTTGTTACAAATACTCATAAATTATGTGCTCTCTGTCATAATATCGGAATGAACTCTTACAAAGTCGTTGATAATTCGCGTCGCGAAAAATAGTCTTAAGGGCAGCAGTCATGCGGGCAAATATTCATAACCGCTTTAGCCGTTAGGCATTTTTACTTTTTTCGCTATATGACGTCTTTTAACGTCCAGCGATTATTAATTCGTCAAAGAGGAACTTTCTATGCGTACGTTTAGTGGCAAACGTAGTGCGCTGGCGCTTGCAATCGCAGGTGTTACGGCTCTTTCAGGATTAGTTGTTATCCCTCAGGCAACAGCAGCAGGTTTTATTGATGATTCAACACTGACCGGCGGCGTTTATTACTGGCAGCGTGAGCGTGACCGTAAAGACGTCACCACGGATAAATACGAAACTAACCTTGCGCACTCCACCTGGAACGCAAACCTGGACTTCCAGTCCGGTTATGCCGCTGACATGTTTGGTTTAGACGTTGCGGCCTTTACTGCTATCGAAATGGCAGAAAACGGCGACAGTGGTCACCCGAACGAAATCGCATTTTCCTCTTCTAACAAAGCTTACGACGAAGACTACTCCGGCGATAAGAGCGGTATCAGCCTTTATAAAGCAGCCGCTAAATTCAAATACGGCCCGGTTTGGGCGCGTGGCGGTTACATTCAGCCAACCGGTCAAACGCTGTTAGCCCCACACTGGAGCTTCATGCCGGGTACATACCAGGGCGCGGAAGCCGGGGCTAATTTTGACTACGGCGATTCTGGCGCGCTGAGCTTCTCCTACATGTGGACCAACGAGTATAAAGCTCCGTGGCACCTGGAAATGGACAAGTTCTATCAGAACGATAAAAACACCAAAGTTGAATACTTACATTCACTTGGCGCGAAATATGACTTTAAAAATGACCTGGTTCTCGAAGCCGCATTCGGCCAGGCCGAAGGTTATGTTGACCAGTACTTCACCAAAGCGAGCTATAAATTCGATATCGCTGGCAGCCCGTTAACTACCAGCTACCAGTTCTACGGCACGCGTGACAAAGTCTCCGACGGCAGCGTAAACGATCTGTATGACGGCACCGCATGGTTGCAGGCATTAACGCTGGGTTACAGAGTCGGCCAGGTTGACCTGCGCCTTGAAGGAACCATGGTTAAGGCTGATGGCCAACAGGGTTACTTCCTGCAACGTATGACCCCAACTTACGCATCGTCAAACGGTCGTCTTGATGTGTGGTGGGATAACCGCTCTGACTTCAACGCCAACGGCGAAAAAGCCGTATTCGCAGGTGCGATGTATGACCTGAGCAACTGGAATCTGGCAGGTTGGGCAGTGGGTGCTTCTTATGTTTATGCATGGGATGCTAAACCAAGCTCTAAGCCAACTACCGACGGTTACTACGATGCGGATAACCGCCTGAAAGAGTCTGCGTATAGCCTTGATGCGTTGTACACCGTTCAGGATGGCCGTGCGAAAGGTACTTTGTTCAAACTGCACTTCACTCAATACGACAACCATTCCGACATCCCAAGCTGGGGCGGTGGTTACGGCAACATCTTCCAGGATGAGCGTGACGTGAAATTCATCGTTATCGCACCATTCACCATCTTCTGATTTGATTCCGGGCGCTAAACACGCCCGGTTTTCTTAAGGATATCAAACATGAAAAAGGTCGTTCTGATTACGGTGATGGCGTTAGGTTTAAGTGCCTGTGCACAACAACAACCTAAAACGGCTCCGGAAGATACTAAATTAAAACAAGCATATAGCGCTTGTATTAACACCGCAGAAGGCAACCCGGATAAAATCCAGGCCTGCCAGAGTGTGTTAAATGTGTTAGGCCAGGAAAAAGAGCACCAGGAATTTGCCAAGAAAGAAACGGTGCGCACCCTGGATTACCAGAACTGCATCCAGGCAACTCGTACGGGTAATGACCAGGCGGTCAAAGCCAAGTGCGATAAAATCTGGCAAGAGATTCGTGCTAACAACAAATAGTCTTAGTGTTCAGGCAATAAAAAAACCGGTGAACTTCTTCACCGGTTTTTTTTACATCTGGCACCTGAATCAGATGCCAAAAGATGCGGATTACCTTTCGCTGATTTCGTGTGCGTTTTCGTCGGTACGGCAATCACCTTCAGCGCAATGACCGTAAAGGTACAGGCTGTGGTTAGTCAGACGAATGCCATGACGTGATGCGATTTCGCGCTGGCGGGCTTCGATTGAATCATCACTGAATTCAATAACTTTGCCGCAGTCCAGACAAATCAGGTGGTCATGGTGATGCTGCTGCGTCAGTTCGAACACGGATTTGCCGCCTTCGAAGTTATGACGAGTCACAATGCCTGCATCATCAAACTGGTTCAGTACACGATAAACGGTGGCGAGACCAATCTCTTCGCCCATATCAATCAGACGTTTATAGAGGTCTTCCGCACTGACGTGGTGATTCACCGGCCCCTGCAACACTTCAAGGATTTTTAATCGCGGAAGCGTGACTTTCAGGCCGGCCTTCTTTAATGCGGTATTATTGTCAGTCATGCGGAAATTGTCCTGTTGCTTAACGATTCGCTCGGACTCAGGGTGAGCGTTAAGATGAATGCGTCTCATTATAGAACTGCCACTTCTAAATGGGAACCGCAAGTATTATGCATAATCAAGCTAAAAAATGGCGGCTGAGTCGCGATTTGTTTGCCTTGCTAGCTATTTGATCAGGAGTTCATTGTACAGGGACAAACTGAAAAGTTAAAAATTTGTAGCAATTATTTTAATCGGAAATAACTATCAATGTGACGCAACTCATTTAACAGCTGCGTCACATCAAGAATCAGGCGTTGATAATGTCAGCCAGATTCAGTTCATCAGAAACTTGTTTGACCCATTTCTGAACACGTTCAGCGGTCAGTTCTGGCTGGCGATCTTCATCAATTGCCAGGCCGACAAAGTGGTCGTCGTCTGCCAGGCCTTTAGAGGCTTCAAAATGGTAGCCCGCCGTTGGCCAATGGCCGACGATTGCCGCACCGCGTGGTTCGATAATGTCGCGGATTGTGCCTAATGCGTCACAGAAGTATTCAGCGTAATCTTCCTGGTCGCCACAACCGAACAGCGCAACCAGTTTGCCATTAAAATCAACTTCTTCCAGCGTCGGGAAGAAATCATCCCAGTCGCACTGTGCTTCGCCGTAGTACCACGTTGGGATGCCGAGAAGCAGAATATCGAAGCCTTCCAGGTCTTCTTTGCTGCTCTTAGCAATGTCATGCACCTCAGCAACTTCCTTACCGAGCTGTTTTTGAATCATTTTCGCGATGTTTTCGGTGTTACCAGTGTCGCTGCCGAAAAAAATGCCTACGATTGCCATGAGTAAAATAACCTCTTGATACTTAATGGTATGGTGGCTGCTATTTGGCCACAGATAGGGCAATCATAGCAGAACACTTCGTGGTGCGGAAACTGCTATCGCCCCGGTGTGCACAGACTGCAACATCGCATAACAGGGCATAGCGCTAAAACTAACTAAGATGCTGCTTTAGTTGTGCGAGTAGTATCTCTTCAATCAGCTCACTACGACTGATATTGCGCGCTTCAGCCAGTTGGTTGAGAGCATCTACCGCCTCATTATTGAGCTTTAGCTCCACTCGCTTCAGGCCGCGTACTTTATCGCGCTTAAGCTGATTGCGTTTGTTGATACGCAACTGCTCATCACGCGTTAGCGGATTTGTTTTTGGTCGCCCCGGGCGACGCTCGTCCGCGAACAGATCTAATGTAGTACGGTCCGTTTGTTCTTTTGCCATGATTAGACTACTGACAGGGAATTCAGGTGGCACGGAGCGGGGTGCTCTGGCGCAATTTAGCGCGCAATCATACATCAGCATGGCTTGCGCGCCAACGCGTTAGCCGCAACTTGCGGCCAGTCGGTTTGTTTTTAATCAGTTTGCTGTGGATTCGTCGATAAAACGATGGATAGCGCGCAAAACAGCATCAGGTTTTTCGGCATGAACCCAGTGACCGGCACCGGCCACCACGTGCGCACGCGCTTGCGGGAACTGGGAAAGTAGCTGTTCGCGGTGTGATTCATCAACATAAGGCGACGCGCCGCCACGGATAAACAGTGCAGGCTCGTTCCACGCCGGGATGTTTTCCCAGCCGACAATATTCTCATATTGCTCCCACAGCACCGGCACGTTGAATTTCCATTCTCCATCGGCAAAGGATTTCAACAAGAACTGAATCACGCCTTCTTCATTTAAATGCTCGCGCATAATCACTGCGGCTTGTTGGCGCGTTTTCGCATTTGCGGCGCTCACTGCATTTATCGCGGCGAAAATCTCATCGTGACGACGCACTTGATAATCCACCGGCGCGATATCAATCAACACCAGTTTATCGATACGTTCAGGAGCAATAGCCGTCAACGCCATTGCCACTTTTCCACCCATAGAGTGGCCGATAATAATAGCTTTCTGAAAACCATACTCATCGAGCGTTTCGACGACGTCTTGCGCCATCGCAGCGTAATTCATCTCATCACTTCGCGGCGATAAGCCGTGGTTGCGAAGATCGATTTGCAGCAGATCATGATCCTGCCCAAGATCCCGGGCGAGTACGCCGAGGTTATCAAGGCTACCAAAAAGACCGTGAATAAGGACGATGGGGGAATAACTAGTCAATTGTTGCGCAGTTTGCAGGCGTGCATTCAATTTCATGGCAAAGTTCTTTTTTTTTTACTTCGTAGGGTTAGGGTATTATAACGGCATTCTGCCACAGTCGGCATTCTCCCGCAGTGCCGCAAACATTCAGTCTAGTCTGACTTTGTGGTGTAACAAAAGTTTGGCGCTACCCGAGGTTGGGATTTTTCCATATAATCCCAACAACTTGTATTCAGAAAAGATATCGCACTGGATTAAGATGAAAACAATTGAAGTTGATGACGAGCTCTATCGCTATATTGCCAGCCACACGCAGCACATTGGTGAGAGCGCGTCCGACATTTTACGGCGCATGTTGAAATTTACCGCCGGTCAAACTCCTGCTACCTCAGCAACTACCGGCCAGACAGCTCCTGCTGCTGCGGCTCCGGAAGCTAAACCCGCCAACAAAGCGCGTGACCGTGTTCGTGCGGTGCGTGAGTTGCTGCTATCCGATGAATATGCAGAGCAAAAGAAAGCGGTTAACCGTTTCATGATGGTGCTTTCCACTCTGTATACCTTAGATGCTCATGCTTTTGGTGAAGCGACCGAATCGCTGCACGGTCGCACCCGTGTCTATTTTGCAGGTAACGAGCAAACGCTGCTGCAAAACGGCAACCAGACCAAACCGAAGCATGTTCCAGGAACGCCATACTGGGTCATTACCAACACCAATACGGGTCGTAAATGCAGCATGATCGAACACATCATGCAATCAATGCAATTCCCGGCGGAATTGATTGAAAAGGTTTGCGGCACAATCTAACACCTCGCGTCAGAAGGAAAGGCCAATGGCTAACCACCCTCGTGCAGGACAACCAGCACAACAGAGCGATTTGATTAACGTAGCCCAACTGACAGCTCAGTATTACGTGCTGAAGCCAGAAGTGGGGAATAGCGAACACGCGGTGAAATTCGGTACATCCGGCCACCGTGGCGGTGCGGCACGTCATAGTTTCAACGAACCTCACATTCTGGCGATTGCTCAGGCGATTGCTGAAGAACGTGCAAAAAATGGCATTACCGGACCGTGCTACGTTGGCAAAGATACCCACGCGTTATCTGAACCTGCGTTTATCTCCGTGCTGGAAGTTCTTGCTGCAAACGGTGTGGATGTCATTGTGCAGGAAGCGAATGGCTACACGCCAACGCCTGCCATTTCCCACGCGATTCTGACGCATAACAAAACAGGTGGCGCACAGGCCGATGGTATCGTCATCACGCCTTCGCACAACCCGCCAGATGACGGCGGTATCAAATACAATCCACCAAATGGTGGCCCGGCTGATACCAACGTCACCAAAGTAGTTGAAGATCGTGCCAACGCGCTGTTGGCTGCGGGCCTGAAAGAAGTCAAACGTCTGTCTCTTGATCAAGCATGGGTCAGCGGCCACATCCAGCAACAAGATCTGGTGCAGCCGTTTATTGAAGGGCTGGTGGATATCGTTGATATGGCCGCCATCCAGAAATCAGGCCTGAAACTGGGCGTTGATCCGCTCGGTGGCTCCGGCATCGAATACTGGCAGCGCATCGCCAAACATTACAACCTTGATCTGACCATCGTTAACGATCACGTCGATCAAACCTTCCGCTTTATGCATCTCGACAAAGACGGCGCGATCCGTATGGATTGCTCCTCCGAATGTGCGATGGGCGGATTGCTGGCGCTGCGTGACAAATTCGACCTGGCGTTTGCCAATGACCCGGATTACGACCGCCACGGTATCGTCACGCCAGCGGGCCTGATGAACCCGAACCATTACCTTGCCGTCGCGATTAACTACCTGTTCCAGCATCGCCCGCAGTGGGGCAAAGATGTTGCGGTCGGTAAAACTCTGGTGTCATCCGCGATGATTGACCGCGTGGTCAACGATTTGGGCCGCAAACTGGTCGAAGTCCCGGTCGGTTTCAAATGGTTTGTTGATGGTCTGTTTGACGGCAGCTTCGGTTTTGGCGGCGAAGAGAGCGCCGGGGCATCGTTCCTGCGTTTCGACGGCACACCGTGGTCCACCGATAAAGACGGCATCATCATGTGCCTGCTGGCCGCAGAAATTACCGCAGTAACCGGTAAAAACCCGCAGCAGCATTATGACGAACTGGCTGCCCGTTTCGGCGCACCAAGCTACAACCGTCTGCAAGCTTCTGCTACTTCTGCGCAGAAAGCGGCGCTGTCTAAACTCTCCCCAGAAATGGTGAGCGCCAGCACTCTGGCGGGCGACCCGATTACCGCTCGTTTAACAGCGGCACCGGGCAATGGCGCATCCATCGGCGGCCTGAAAGTGATGACTGAAAACGGCTGGTTTGCGGCGCGTCCTTCCGGTACGGAAGATGCGTACAAAATCTATTGCGAAAGTTTCTTAGGCGCTGAGCATCGCCAGCAAATTGAGAAAGAAGCGGTAGAGATTGTCAGCGAAGTGCTGAAAAACGCGAAGTAATTCGCAAAAGTGAAAAAGCGCCGCAAGGCGCTTTTTTTATGTGTCGGATCTACAACATAAACCGATAACCAATCCCCGTTTCTGTCAACAAATGCGCCGGGCGCGCCGGATCGTTTTCCAACTTCTGCCGCAAATGCCCCATATAAATCCGCAAATAATGGCTGTGTTCCACCGCATTCGGCCCCCAAACCTGGTTCAGCAACTGACGCTGGGTCAGCACTTTTCCATGGTTATTGATAAGCGTAGCGAGCAGGCGAAACTCAATCGGCGTGAGATGAATCTCCGCACCATCGCGGGTAATACGGCGGCTCGCCAGATCCACACTGATATTTGAAAACTGATAAACCGGATCGGGTTGTGCAAGGCTTGCATGGCGGCGCAAAACCACGCGCAAACGCGCTTGCAGCTCGCCAATGCCAAACGGCTTGCTGAGATAGTCATCGGCTCCGGCATCCAGCGCGTCAATCTTAACTTGTTCATCACTGCGCGCGGAAAGCACCACAATCGGCGTCTGGCTCCACTGGCGGAAATCACGGATAAAATCAATCCCGTCGCCATCGGGCAAACCGAGGTCGAGAATCACTAAATCCGGTTTGCGAGTGGCGGCTTCAAGCAAGCCGCGTTGCAGCGTTTCCGCTTCATGCACGCGTAACGATTCCGCTTCCAGCGCGGTGCGCAAGAAACGGCGAATCTCTTTTTCGTCTTCAACGATCAGAACCGATATCACAATGCCTCGTTCATTTCAGCCAGTTCAGGCGGTGGGGGAAGAGGTAAAATAACATGGAAACTGGCGCCGCCCTCCGCTCGATTAGCCGCAATAATTTTACCGTCGTGGACTTCAACAATCGCCTGGCAAATTGCCAATCCTAAACCCACGCCAGGAATGGCCGACTCTTTATTACCCCGTGAAAATTTATCAAAAATCTTTTGTTCCTGGCCCGCAGGAATTCCGGGGCCGCTGTCCCAGACTTCCAGATCCAGTTTATCAGCCGAAGCCTGCGCGCGAATGCCAATCTCCGCCTTAAACCCGGCGTATTTCACGGCATTCTCCAGCAGGTTTATCAGCACTCGCTCAAACAGAGGGCCATCAACATGAATCAGCAACAGCGGGTCTGGCAACGCCAAAGCAATATGCCGCCCACCGAGTCCTGGCTCCAGCATTTTTAACGCGCTGCCGACTACTTCTTCCAGCGTCAGCCACTCTTTGCGCAGGTTAAATCCGCCAGACTGAATCCGCGCCATATCCAGCAAATTATTCACCAGGCGCGTGGTATTCAGCACATGTTGGCGAATGTCGTTGGCCTGCGGGGCGTGTTTCGACCCTTCGGAAGCCAGATCGAGCGTAAGAATTTCTGCCTGTCCAAATAGCACCGTTAGCGGCGTGCGCAAATCATGCGAAAGGGCGGCGAGCAGCGAGTTACGAATTTGCTCACGTTCGCTGGAAAGCCGCGCCTGTTCTTCGCTGGCTGTCAGCAACAATCTTTCCAGCGCCGTAGCCGTCAGCAGCGTGAAGGTTTCCAGCAAGCGTTGCTGCTCGGGAATCATTAACTGGCGCAAATTATTCGGCTCGACGATTAACAACCCCAGTGTTTTTTCCGGCGTTTTCAGCGGCAGAATTTGATACGGCACGCCGGGCAAGGTATCCGTCCCGGCCCCGGCGGGTTGGCCTTTATCAAAACTCCAGCGGGCAATGGCTTCGTCCCAGTTTTGTGGCTCACTTTGCCCGTTGGCGCGGGTCAAAACGCCACTCTCATCGGGCAGCAAAAGCTGTGCACGGGCGTGAAAACCGTTTTTGATAAACAGCTCGCTGGTGGCGGCAATATCCTTTGGCGTGCGTTCGGCGGCGAGGGCTTTCGACATCTCATAAAGATGGCGCGTGCGTTGCTCGCGATAACGGGCGATGCGCGCCTGATAGCGCACGCCCGCCGTTAAATTCCCGATAACCAGCCCAACGGTCAGCATCACCGCGAAGGTGAGCAAATACTGAATATCCGAAACCGCTAGCGTGCCGTGCGGAGCAATAAAGAATAAATCAAAACTCAGCACGCTAATCACCGTCGCCAGCACCGAAGGCCAGCGACCGTAAAACAGCGCCACAATCACCACGCCCAATAAATAGAGCATGACGAGGTTGGCGGCATCAAAACCCATTAGCCATTGATTAGCGATAAACGTTGTCACCGCACAAAGCGCGACGGCGACACCGCAGCCGCGAAGCTGCACACGCCATTTTTCGCCAAAGCTACGGGTGTCTTGTGCGGAGGAAGAAACTGCGACGGGTTTGTCGTCCAGCGCCACAATCACCAAATCCAGGTCTGGGGCGCGGCGGGCGAGTTTGTCGGCAAAAGATTCACGGCTGAACCAGCGTTTATGGCTACGGCGACCGATAATAATCTTCCCGAGATTATGCTCGCGAGCGTAACGCAAAATCGCTTTATCTTCCGCCGGGTCGGCAAGCGTGGTGGTTTCTGCACCCAGTTCTTGCGCCAGACGAAGCGAGGCTAAAATCGCCCGGCGTTGATGTTCCGGTAAGCGGTGCAGTTGAGGCGTTTCGACATAAACCGCATGCCAGACGCTGCCTAATTTTGCCGCCAGCCGGGCGGCGGTGCGCACCAGCTTTTCGTTGCCGGAACTGTGGCCGATGCACAGCAAAATGGCGTCTCGCGTGTGCCAGACTTTTTCCTCGCCCTGGTTATCGCGCCAGGCGCGCATTTGGTCGTCCACGCGGTCGGCGGTGCGGCGCAGCGCCAGTTCGCGCAGGGCAATCAAATTCCCTTTACGGAAAAAGTGTTCGATGGCGCGTTCGGCCTGGCCGGCGATATACACTTTCCCTTCGTGCAGGCGCTGGCGTAAATCATCCGGCGGCAGGTCGACCAGCACGATTTCATCGGCGGCATCAAAAATCGGGTCGGGCACCGTTTCCCGCACCTGGATCCCGGTTACGCCGCCAACAATATCGTTCAGGCTTTCAAGATGCTGCACGTTGACGGTGGTAAACACGTCGATTCCGGCGTCGAGCAACTCTTCCACATCTTGCCAGCGTTTCGGGTGGCGTGAACCGGGCGCGTTACTGTGCGCTAGTTCGTCCATCAAAATCAGTGCCGGATTGCGGGCCAGCGCCGCGTCGAGGTCAAATTCCTGCACCCAACGCCCACGATGATGAATCCGCTTTGCAGGCAGAATATTCAGCCCATCCAGCAACACGGCTGTCTCTTTACGACCGTGCGTTTCTACTACGCCAGTCAGGATATTCAGCCCCTGCGCCCGCAGGCGCTGCGCCTCCTGAAGCATGGCGAAAGTTTTCCCCACGCCTGCACACGCGCCGAAGAAAATCTTTAACTTGCCGCGCGACGGGCGGTTGACCTGCTCCAGCAATTTATCTGGATTGGGGCGCAGCGGTTCCTGCGACATAACAGCTCCTTTTTCATGCGACGAAATGCAGTTGTAGGTCGTACAGCAGCGTCATCCGACATTTTTTATGGCGCCTGGAGAGCATCCAGCGCCAGGTTAACCCGCAATACATTCACCACTGGTTTCCCGATAAAACCGACCAACGGCTGCGTGGTATTTTCAGCGACCAAACGCGCCACTTGTTCAACGGGCAAATTGCGCACCTGGGCAATGCGCGGAATTTGCCACGCTGCGGCTTCCGGTGAAATTTGCCCGTCCAGGCCGCTGGCTGAGGTGGTCAACAGTTCAACGGGAACCGCCGGGTTGGCTTGCGGATTCGCCGCTCGCAATGCCGCCACCCGTTCGGTAATTTGTTTATCCAACTCAGGATTGCTCCCGGCTAAATTGCTGCCGCCAGAGGCCATTGGATTATAAGGTGTTTCGGCGGTGGCAGAAGGGCGGCCCTGCAAATACTTCGCATCGGTAAAATTCTGCCCAATCAGGCTTGAGCCGATCACCACTTTGTCTTTAAAAATCAGCGAGCCGTTGGCTTGCGCCGGGAACCACCATTGGCCCAAAAGCGTGGTCAAAAACGGGTAAAGTCCGCCCGTAATCAGAGTCAGTAAAATCAGTAAAAGTATAGCGGGGCGTAAAGTAGTCATTTGTTTTTCCTCTTAAACCAGTCCGCAAACCGTTAAGAACAGATCGATAGCTTTAATACCAATGAACGGCACGATTAAACCGCCGAGGCCGTAAATCCACAGGTTGCGGCGCAACATGGCGGCGGCGCTCAGCGGTTTGTAGCTCACGCCGCGTAATGCCAGCGGAATCAAAAAGATGATGATCAGCGCGTTGAAAATCACCGCACTTAAAATCGCCGAAGCAGGGGAGTGCAGATGCATCACATTCAACGCATTCAACTGCGGATACGTCGCGGCAAAGGCGGCGGGGATAATGGCGAAATACTTCGCCACATCGTTGGCAATACTGAATGTGGTCAGCGAGCCACGGGTCATCAGCATCTGTTTGCCGATATGCACCACTTCAATCAGCTTGGTCGGGTTGGAGTCTAAATCCACCATGTTGCCCGCTTCTTTCGCGGCTTGCGTCCCCGAGTTCATTGCCACCGCTACGTCGGCTTGCGCTAAAGCCGGCGCATCGTTGGTGCCATCGCCGGTCATCGCCACTAAGCGCCCCTCGGCCTGATACTGGCGAATGAGCGCCAGTTTGGCTTCCGGTGTCGCTTCTGCCAGAAAATCATCAACGCCCGCTTCAGCGGCAATCGCGGCAGCGGTCAGGCGGTTGTCGCCGGTGATCATCACCGTTTTAATCCCCATCTGGCGCAACTGGGCGAAACGTTCTTTGATGCCGCCTTTTACGATGTCTTTCAGCGCAATCACGCCGAGCACATTCGCGCCCTCCGCGACCACCAGCGGCGTGCCGCCAGACCGGGCAACGCCTTCAACGAGCGTATCAACCTGTGGCGGGAAATGGCCGCCGTTGGCTTCAACGTGGCGGCGAATCGCATCCACCGATCCTTTGCGAATCATACGATCCTGGATATCGATGCCGCTCATACGCGTTTGCGCGGTAAACGGCACAAAAGTGGCATGCAGGTTTTGCACATCACGTTCGCGCAAGTTAAAGCGCTGTTTCGCCAGCACCACAATGCTGCGGCCTTCTGGCGTTTCATCGGCAAGCGACGAAAGCTGCGCCGCATCGGCCAGGGTTTTTTCATCAATACCGGGCGCTGGCAGGAAATCGGATGCCTGGCGGTTGCCAAGCGTGATGGTGCCGGTTTTATCCAGCAGCAAAACATCCACGTCGCCAGCCGCTTCGACGGCACGGCCGCTGGTGGCAATCACGTTTGCACCCAACATGCGGCTCATGCCCGCCACGCCAATGGCTGAAAGCAGCCCGCCAATTGTGGTCGGAATCAAGCAAACCAGCAGGGCAATCAGCACCGTGACGCTCACCGCCACGCCGCCATACTGCGAGAACGGCCACAGCGTGGTGGTTGCCAGTAAAAACACGATGGTCAGCGCCACCAGTAAAATCGTCAGCGCGATTTCGTTCGGTGTTTTACGGCGCTGCGCGCTTTCGACCATCGCAATCATGCGGTCAAGGAACGTCTCACCTGGGTTGACGCTGCACTGAATCACCAGCCAGTCGGAAAGAATACGAGTACCGCCCGTGACGGAAGCAAAGTCGCCGCCGGACTCGCGAATCACCGGCGCGGATTCGCCGGTAATCGCGCTTTCATCTACCGACGCGCCGCCTTCCAGCACTTCGCCATCGCACGGGATGATATCCCCCGCTTCGACCAGCACGATGTCGCCTTTACGCAAATCGGCGGCGGGGATGTGGTCGATTTGTGCGTCGTGATGCGGGGCGCGTAACTTGCGTGCAAAACTGGTTTTCTTCACGCCTTTCAAGCTGTTGGCTTGCGCTTTGCTGCGGCCTTCAGCCAGCGCTTCGGCAAAGTTGGCGAACAGCACCGTAAACCATAACCACACGCTGATGGCGGCGGTGAATGGCGCATCGCCCGGCAAAGAACCGTGAAACATGGCAATCGCCAACGCGGTGGTCATCACACTGCCGACCCACACGATAAACATCACCGGGTTGCGCCATTGCACTTGTGGTGTGAGTTTTTTAAAGGAATCTATTAACGCCTGACGAATTAGCGACGGTTCAAATAGCGCCTGTTGCTTGCGACTCATGGAAGCCTCTTAATCACAAATTCACAAAGGAAAGGTGTTCCGCAACCGGGCCTAAAGCGAGGGCGGGAATAAAGGTCAGCGCGCCGACTAACAGCACGGTGCCAATCAGCAAGCCGATAAACAGCGGGCCGTGAGTGGGCAACGTACCGACGCCTGCGGCCTGTGATTTTTTAGTGACCAGCGAGCCAGCAATCGCCATCACCGGGATAATCACCGCAAAGCGTCCGAACCACATACACACCGCCAGCAGCACGTTCCAGAAAGGGGTATTGGCGCTTAACCCGGCGAACGCGCTGCCGTTGTTATTGGCGGCAGACGACACGGCATAAAGCACTTCGCTAAAGCCGTGAATGCCAGGGTTAAGCATTCCGCTGCGACCCGCCTCGGTCATCATTGCCAGCGCGGTGCCGAGCAGCACCAGCGTTGGCGTCACCAGAATCGCCATCGCGGTCATTTTCATTTCCGCCACGTCGATTTTTTTACCGAGATATTCCGGCGTGCGGCCAATCATCAACCCGGCGATAAACACCGTCAGCAACACGAACAGCAGCATGCCGTACAGGCCAGAACCCACGCCGCCGAATACCACTTCACCAATCTGCATCAGCCACATTGGGATCATGCCGCCGAGTGCGGTAAAGGAGTCATGCATCGCGTTGACCGCACCACAAGATGCGGCGGTAGTAATCACCGAAAACAGGCTGCTGACCAGAATGCCGAAGCGGCTCTCTTTGCCTTCCATATTGATATTGCTGTCAGCGCCAAGCTGCATGAAATGCGGGTTTCCGCTGGTTTCAGCCCACATCACAACGACCACGCAGATAACAAAAATCACGCCCATCGCCCATAAAATGGCGCGGCCCTGGCGCTTGTCGCTGACGGTTTCACCGAACGCAAAACACAGCGCGGTGGGGATCAAAAAGATCGCCAGCATCTGCACAAAGTTGGTCAGCGCAGTCGGGTTCTCGAACGGGTGAGAGGAGTTGGCATTAAAGAAGCCGCCGCCGTTGGTGCCGAGCATTTTGATCGCCTCTTGCGAAGCGACCGGCCCCATCGGCAACATTTGATGCACGCCTTCAAGCGAGGTAAATGGCTGATACGCCGCGACGTTCTGCAATGTGCCCTGGCTGATGAAGAACAGCGCAATCAGCAGGGAAATCGGCAGCAGGATGTAAAGCGTGATGCGTGTTAAATCGACCCAGGCGTTCCCCAATGTGGTCGCGCTGTGACGGGAAAATGCGCGAATCAATGCAAATACCACCGCAATACCGGTTGCCGCAGACAAGAAGTTTTGCACCGTCAAACCGACCATCTGGCTGAAATAGCTCAGCGTGGTTTCGCCGCTATAAGACTGCCAGTTCGTGTTAGAAACAAAACTCACGGCGGTGTTTAACGCCAGATGCCAGGAAAGGCCCGGTAGCTGTTGCGGGTTAAGCGGCAAACTCCCTTGCGTTAATAAGATGACGAACAGCAGCAATAAACCTAACCCGTTAAAAGCCAGGATCGCGGCCAGATAACGCTTCCAGCTCATTTCCTGGGTGGTTTCGGTTCCCAAAACATTCAGCAGCAGCGAATCCATTTTCCCGACAACGGGCAACGGTTCGCCATCAATTAAGCGCGCCAGCACGCTTCCCAACGGTTTCGCCAGCGCAAAAAGCACCAGCAAGAAACTGGCGATCAGTAAAAATGCGGAGGCGGCCATCAGAATGCCTCCGCATTGATCAGGGCATAAATTAAATAGCCCAACAGCATGAATACCAGCACTACTCCGACGATCAGTCCTGCACTCACAATCCACCTCCGCGTGCCCTTCATACTTCGATTTGCAGGTGTGTTGGCTGCTCTCGCTCACCCGAATCACTTACTTGAGTAAGCTCATCGGGATTC
>NZ_QZWH01000051.1 GCF_003601925.1 Buttiauxella izardii | reverse complement strand
GCATCCTGAGCGTGAGTTCTGTGTGCAGTTTATGGAAACGGATTACGAATTTATCTCCCGTCTGGCGGCAGAAGAGGGACTATTCTTCTTTGAGGAGGAATATCTTAAAGAGAACGCCCAGAAGCTGACGTTTGCCGATGACAGCTCGGTCCTGCGGAGTCTGGGTTCACTGCCCTATAATCCGAACGCTGCTTCAGAATCCTCCACCTACTGCATCAACACCTTCCGCCGCAGCGCGCAAATCCGCCCGGCGCAGGTCACCACCCAGGATTACACCTTCACTGCCCCTGGCTGGCCCGCGCAGTACAATGAGTACGGCAGGAAACTGGCGTACCAGCGCCCGGAATATGAAATTTTCGACTATCCGGGGCGTTTCAAGGACGAACAGCACGGTGCCGATTTTGCGAAATATCAGGTGGAAGGCTGGCGCAATAACGTCGACTTTGCCAGCGGCACCAGTAACTCACCGCAGCTCCAGCCCGGACGCCGCTTCGCACTGACCGACCACCCGCGTGAAGACCTCAACGACGTGTGGCAGGTGGTGTCCTGCATGCTGACCGGCAGCCAGCCACAGGCGTTAATCGGCAGCTCCGGCCAGGGCACCACGCTGAACTGCGAATTCCAGGTTATTCCTGCCATCCAGACCTGGCGACCGCAGCCATTACTCAAACCGCTGATAGACGGCCCGCAAATCGCCATTGTCACCGGCCCTGCCGGAGAAGAAATCTACTGCGACGAACACGGACGCGTGACGGTGAAATTCGCCTGGGACCGCTATAACAAAGCGAATGAAGAAAGCTCCTGCTGGGTGCGCGTGTCGCAGGCGTGGGCAGGAACCGGATTCGGCAATATCGCCATCCCGCGCGTCGGCCAGGAGGTGATTGTCGATTTCCTTAATGGCGACCCCGACCAGCCGATTATCACCGGGCGTACCTACCACGCCGCCAACCGTTCACCGGGCGACCTGCCGGGCACCAAAACCCAGATGGCGATACGCTCGCAGACCTACAAGGGCAATGGGTATAACGAACTGATGTTTGAGGACCAGACCGGCCAGGAGTTGCTGTCGATACATGCCCAGAAGGACATGAAAACGGTAGTGCTCAATAACCGCGACTCCCACGTGAAAGTCGACCACAGCGAAACCATCGGCAATAACCAGAGCATCAGCGTTGGGTTGGGGCAGACGGTGAAAGTCGGGAAGGAAAACGCGGGTGGGCATGACCAGAAAATCACCGTGGCACACGACCGTAATATCACCGTACGCAATGACCAGACGCTGAAAGTCACCCGCGACCGGACGGTGAACTCTGGCCGTAATGACAACCTGTATGTGGAACGTGACCTCAAAGTGACGGTAAAAGGCAAACAGGAGCACAAGACCACCGGAAACCACATCAGCCTGGTGGAAGGCAAGCACAGCCTGGAAGTGAAAGGTGATTTAGCGCGGAAGGTCACTGGTGCGCTGGGTATCCACGTTGACGGCGATATTGTGCTGGAAAGCAGCAGCCAGATTAGCCTGAAGGTGGGAAGTTCATTCATCGCGATACACCCGGCCGGTGTGGACATTATGGGTGTGAAAATCAATCTCAATGGTGGTGGGAGTGCCGGGAAACCAGTTCCGACGCTGCAACCGGCGGTGCTGAGTGCGTTGGGTGATGAGGGGGATTCGGAAGATGAGCCGCCAAAGGATGAGAGCGCAGGCGGTTCCGGCGATGGAGATAGTTCTGAGGGAGAGGATGAGCCGGAAGATGATGATGAACCTGACCAATATAACATCCAGTTCTTGTTTAAAGATGATGATGGGATGCCTTATCGTCAGACTCGCTATATAGCGAAATTTGCTGATGGCTCTCAGGTGGAGGGTGTGACAGATGATGAGGGATATACTGAAAGCTTTAATACTGATGAAGAAGCACAGGATATTGATGTCAGATTACTGAGCCAGAACATTGATATGATTTTGGGAGGCGTAAATGAGTAATGAAAGAAAAAGTACAAAGGGCACAAGTGAAAAGAAGAAGCAGTGCGTTAAGGAAGCCAAGGTTACTAATCAATTCAAGAAAATGATGGATGAAGCTCTGGAGGCGACCAAAAAAGTCCTGGAGCAAAGAAAAAAGGATCTCAGTGAAGAAGGATGGAATGATGCAAAGAGGGCGGAGTTTGAAGAAATATTTGGCATACAAGGGAGCTCAATTATAAGTGTTGATGGTGAAGATGAGAAGAAAAAGACCAAGGCTGCGGACCCGGGTAGCCCGATGGATCCTTTTATTGAGATACGAACTATTTCAGCTCATGAATTTGTGCAAGAAAGTGTCGAGCGATTACTCGCTATGTTTGAAAAAATATCCACCACAGGGAATGCGGAAAATGATGATCCAACTCTTAATGGTAACTTTTTTAATAAAACCCACTTAAAGAAGGGTTCTGCAAGTGTAACAGCCGATCAGACCTCTTTTTTAGATCCTGATAGATATAAAGAAGTATTAAAGATAAATATTTTCCAGAATTTTGTGTGTAAATCTCTAATGGGATTTGACTCTCAGGTATCTACCCTTTGCCATGAATTATCTCATTTCTATCGGAGTGGGGAGAATGGCAAAGATGGTGGGATGGGAACAGAAGATATGCCAACAAAAGGTGGGTATGACCCAAATAAAAAATATTATGAGTTTGCATCTATACTAAAAAAATGGAAAAGCCAATATGTTTTCAAGAATTCTTATAATGTAGAACAGTATTTTGAAATTGAGTTATAAATAATTATGAAAAACGCAAAATAAATGCGTGGCAAATTTCGTTATTCAGCGTTGTGTGGAAATGCAATATTTTCAATGAGGTGGCGTGAATTTTTATAACAAGCTCAGGGTTATTATAATGAATTTATTTTATGTGAAGATAATAGTGATGTTTTTTGCTTTAATGTCTTTTGTAACTTCTGTATCAGCAAGTGAGGATATGGTTCTTCAAAAATACCTTTATGGATTGCGCCAATTTAGCCAAGTCAAAGGAGAGAGATATCTCCCTGCGGTAATAGAACTATTACCGTACACAGATTTAAAAGAAGATGGAGGTGACATTAAGATATATCCCTATTACGAGATGGGAGAGTATGAAAATAAAATGGAACAAAACAAACACCAAGTTGATATCCATCTGACTATTCAACAAAAGAGTAGTTCCACATTCGCAACTGTCAGTTTTTATAACAGAAGTATGCAAGCATATTTTGTGCACAGAAGCAGACTTGTTCAAGAAGAAGAGCAATCCTTATGTGGTGATTCATTTTCAATAGCAACCGAAGGCATTAGCCTGGTTTATCTGGGGTGGCGCTGTCAATTTGAAGATGAGGATAATGATGAAAAACCTGATTGGGTGGAAATCAGTCCAGGGAAAAATTTTTCTTATACAGTAAAACTTAATGATGCCTATTTGTTTCCGCCTGGAAAGCGCCGTTACAATATCGGAACATTAGAATTCTTCATGGCTAATGATACTTTTTTTTATGAGAAGAGAATCTTTAATCAAATTTTCTCAATACTTAACTGGAAATTTGAAAATTGTGAAATAAATAAATATAGTTATTTTTTTAAAAAAATTAATGAGTTATGCAAATTCACCACCCCTTGGAATAAAGATACTGCCGAAGGTCTGTTGAGGAAATTTAGCTATTACGGATTAAGTACTGATAGCTACTTCGAGGCTAGATCCAATCAAGTAATTATAGAAATAGACGGAGATAAACTCACATCTCCTTATGATATGGGCACCACCCGATTTTCAAATTAAAAAAAGCAAACTATCCATTTAATATATTATTTCACTCAAGGAAAGATAAATATGCCCCTAGCCGCAAAACTCGCCGACAAAGGCACCCAGCACGATGGTTACCGTGAAACCGAGATTACTGCAGGTTCGCCAACCGTATCGATTGATGGATTACCCGCCGCCCGAATGGGCGATCCGTTGACACCTCATGATAAACCTGAACATCCACCGCATCCTCGTAAAATTGCAAGTGGCTCAGGTACCGTGTTTATTGATGGACTGCCTGCAGCCAGAGCGGGCGACTCAATTGATTGTGGTGGTGTTGTGATTGGAACTGGAACAGTCAACATTGGGTAATAATATAAAAACGGCTTCCGCAAAGGGAAGCCGTTTCATGTCACAGGCTAAACATCACCCGATAGCAAACTCCTTCGCCAGCCGACTCACTCCCAGCCCATTGATCTTCTTCACCTTAATCTGCACCGGAATACGTTCTTTCATTGCTTCGACATGGCTAATCACGCCGATAGTTTTGCCGCTGGCGTTGAGCGTATCGAGTGCGTCCAGCGCGGTATCCAGCGTTTCGGCATCCAGGGTGCCAAACCCTTCGTCTAGGAATAGCGAGTCGATTCGCGTTTTATGGCTCACCAGGTCAGAAAGTGCCAGCGCCAGCGCAAGACTGACCAGGAAACTTTCGCCGCCGGAAAGGGTGCGCGTGTCACGCACCGCATCGGCCTGCCAGGTATCGACCACCTGTAATTCCAGCGCTTCGCTGTCTTTGCGTTGCAGCAAATAACGACCATGCAGACGGTTGAGTTGGTTGTTTGCCAGCCAGACTAAATTATCCAGCGTCAGCCCTTGGGCGAACTTACGGAATTTATCACCTTCCTTCGAACCAATCAGCGCATTCAGATAACCCCAGTCTTCAACTTGCTGCTGGCACTCAACAATGGCCTGCATTAGCCCTTGCTGGCGCTGGCGGTTTTCTGCATCGTGGCGAAGCTGCTGCTGGATTTGCCCCTGCTGCGTCGTGTTTTCACGCAGTTGTTGATTAAGTTGCGCAAGCTGTTGTTGCAGCAAACTCAACTCAGCATCAGCGGCGAGTGCTTCCGGGCGTGCGGATTTATGTTCAGCCAGTGCTTTTTCAATCTGCTGGAAAAGAACCGTTTGCTGTTGCAGTTGTTGCTCAAGTTGCTGTTTTTTCAGCTCAAGTTGCTGGCATTCGGCTTCGGTCAGCAATGCCGCCTGGAATGTTTCCGCATCGGCAAACGGACTGGCAGCGAGCGCCGCCTGGAATTGCTCGCTCGCCTGTGCCACACGAGCCTCTTCTTGTTTTTGTTGCTGTTGCAGCGTCTGCCACTGGCTTTCCAGCGCGACACAGTCGCTGTGCAGGCTATGCCAGTTCTGCAGTGCCGCAATTTGTTCATTTTCGGACAGCGGCGCTGGCATGGTGCCATCATCAATGAATGTGCTGATTACATTTTCCAGCAAACTCAGTTGCTGCTGCAAGCGTGGGATTTGCTCGCTACGTTGCTGCCATTCTTGAGATTCTTGCTGGCGCTCTGCCAGCCAGTTATTTTCTTCGCCAGAGGCGGGATGTTGCAGGCCGACATTTTCTAACGCGGCATTAAGCGTTTCGCGCTGAGCGGTAATCTCAGCGGCCAGTTTCGTATATTGAGCGCGAGCCTGTGAAAGTTGTTCTTCCAGCACGATACGTTGGCTCAACTGATGTAACTGCTGTTCGCGTTTTTCTTCGCTTTCCAGCCATTCCTGCAAATCGTCTTCCGGCGCAAGTGCTAGTTGCAGATTCGCGCAAAGCTGTTGCCAGCGTACACGTAGCGCGGCTTCTTCTTCATTCAGAGCATTTATAGCGGCGAGCAGGCTCTCGTGCTGCTTGCGTTGTGTATCAAGCTGGCCTTTCATCGCAAAGCCCGCTTCCGCAAGGCTCGCCACTTCACGCTTTAACTCCTCAAGTCGCTGCTGGTTTTCACCAGGTTTAATTGCCTGATAATCCGCGACTGCCGGATGTTGCGTGGAACCGCATAAAGGGCACGGTTGCTCGGGTTGCAGACGAGCGCGTTCCGCTTCGAGGCTGACAATACGCTTCTCCAGCTCGCATACTTTTTCCAGGTCGCTTTCGTGCTGGCGGCGTTCTTTATATTGCTGGCGTTTGAGCGCCAGCTCCGCATCACCTTGGGTAATCTGTGTTTCAAGCGCGGCAATCTCTTGTTGTTGCAGCGTTTTGCGTTTGAGAAGCGACGAAAGCTGAGGTTGTAATGTGGCAAGCTGCTGGCGCTGCGGACGTGCCGCCATCGCTGCTTGTAAGTGGTCACTTACTTCATCAGCATTAAGAGTCAGTTCAACCACGGGCAGGAGTTCGAGTTTTTTCTGGCTTGCGTCGATATTACGCTGCAACTCCTGGAGCTTTTCAGCTTCACGCTGCTGATGGCTAAACGCCATGCGCCAGCCCGCCAGTTCCGCTCCCCACAAGCGGTATCGGTCATGAGTTTTTAACCAGCTTTGTAGCTGAGTATTTTCTTCATTCAGTTTTGCCGCCTGGCTTGCCGCTGCGAGTCGCGTCTGCTGGCGGCGCACTCTCGCGGCAAGTAAGCGAGCATTCACTTCTTCGCTTTGAGTGCGTGTATTTTTCAGCGTGGCTTGAAGTTCCTGCAAACGTTGCCAGTCCGGGCGCAGTTTTTCCGCTGGCTGTGCGCGAGTCAGCTTCTCTAAATCTGGCGCTGCCGCTTCTATTGCGTGGGTCGCCGCATTTAATGCGAGTTGTGCCTGCGCATGGTTTTGCGTGAGTTGAGTGAGTTGGCCTAACCATTGTTGATGTTG
Organism: Buttiauxella izardii; assembly: GCF_003601925.1. Taxonomy (GTDB): domain Bacteria; phylum Pseudomonadota; class Gammaproteobacteria; order Enterobacterales; family Enterobacteriaceae; genus Buttiauxella; species Buttiauxella izardii. The sequence continues at coordinate 22,885 of NZ_QZWH01000051.1, read as the reverse complement.
CTGGAGTTTAGTTTGTTCTGCGAGCAGCGTTTTTTCATCTGTAGTAAGCGCCTGCAAACTCTCTGAGAGCTGCTGTTGCTGCTCTTCACTTAATAACGCCACACCCGCAGCTTGCGCTTGTAGGTTCTCAAGATGGCTGCGCACATTTTTATGATTCTCGAACACTGCCGCAGAAACCGTGCCGTAAATTTCGGTGCCGGTCAGTTCCTCAAGCAAAGAGGCGCGGTCATTGGCATTAGCATTCAAAAATGCGGCAAACTGGCCCTGGGATAACATCATGGAGCGAGTAAAACGGTCGTAATCCAGGCCGGTGAGTTTGGCCGTGACATCGAGTTTATCTTTTACTTTATCGGCAATAATTTTGCCGCTTGCCACTTCGGCAAGTTCGACGCGTGGCGCTTGTAGATTGCCGTTTGCCGCATTGCGCGCGCGGTTCTGGCTCCAGAATGCACGGTAGGCCACGCCTTTGACTTCAAACTCCACTTCTGCCAGGCATTCGGCGGTGTCACGCGTCATTAAATCGTTTTGCGATTGCGTGACGGTATTGAGGCGCGGCGTCTGGTGGTAAAGCGCGAGACAGATCGCATCTAATAGCGTGGTTTTCCCCGCGCCCGTCGGCCCGGTAATCGCAAACAAACCGTTGCTGGCGAACGGTTCCTGAGTGAAATCAACTTTCCATTCCCCTTTCAGGGAATTTAGATTTTTTAAGCGCAGGCTGAGGATTTTCATGCTTGTTCCTCCGCGTCATGCAGGCTGGAAACCGTTTGGGCAAACAGCGTTCGTAAGCGTTGTGCACGTTCTTCGGTGGTGTCTTCCTGAACCAGGCGGCGCTCAAACACTTCTTCAACCGTCAGCTCGCTCAGCGTTTCTTTATGTTGTTGAGCAATCACCCGTTCGCGCTGTTCACGGCTGCGGCGCAGGAGAACGACTTCAACCGGTAGAGTTTCAGTCAGTTGTTGAATATGGCGTTGCATATCATGCAGATATTCTTCGGTGGCGATTTCAATATCCAGCCACACTTTCGGTTCGGCGGGGGCATCGCGCCACTGCGCAAGTTGTTGCTCAATTTCGCCCAATGAACCTTTGATGACCGCTAAAGGTTGGCTGATTGGGACTTCCAGTGCTGTTACGCTCGCCAGTTTGTCGGCGGCAAACTCAACCAGATACACGCTTTTGCTTTTGCCTGTTTCATCAAAACTTAAAGGAATCGGCGAGCCGCTGTAGCGAATATGCTCGGTGCCGCCAATCAATTGGGCGCGGTGAATATGGCCGAGGGCGATGTAGTCCGCCGCCGGGAAATGTTGCGCCGGAAAGGCATCGAGCGTGCCGATGTAAATATCGCGCACCGCGTCACTTTTGGTCACGCCGACGGTGGTTAAATGCCCGGTGGCGATGATCGGTAGCTTCGCATCAGCCCTTAATTCACAGGCAGCGCTGTAACATTGCTGATAATGCTCGCTGATGGCTTCCATTAATGAACGTTGTTTTTCGTGACCGGAGAGTCCCGCCTGGCTGTTTTGGATATCGCGCGGGCGCAGGAATGGAATTGGGCAGAGAATAGCGCCAGGTTCGCCCGCTCTGTTTTTCAGCACGATGGCTTGCTGACTGGCATCGTGACGCGCGCTGGCGATAACATACGTATTCAGGCAGGCCATCAACTCGCGGGATTCATTGAGAGTGGCGACGGAATCATGATTTCCAGCCAGCACCACCAGCGAACAACCGGTTTTCTGAAGTTGCACCACAAAACGGTTATACAGTTCGCGCGCGTAACTCGGCGGCGAACCGGTATCAAAAATATCGCCTGCGACAATGATCGCATCCACATCATGTTCGACTGCGGCTTTCAGCAACCAATCCAGAAACGCCTGGTGTTCTGGCCCGCGGCTTTTGGTATAAAAATTTTGACCAAGATGCCAGTCTGATGTGTGAATAATGCGCATTAGTTGTCCCATAGCCTCGTAGCAAGGCGGCGATTATAAAACGGATGCGCAATAACGACACAATTGAGTGTCATAATTCAAGGTGATGAGTCACCGGGCATATATGTTTTTCATAAATCTGTCATAAATCTGACGCATAATGGCACCGCATTGAAACAACAATAATTATTCCTTAAGCAGGGCAAACCATGGCGAAGCGTATTTTAGTCGTAGAAGATGAAGCTCCAATCCGTGAGATGGTGAGCTTTGTGCTCGAGCAAAACGGTTTTCATCCTGTAGAAGCGGAAGATTATGACAGTGCAGTGAATCTGCTTATCGAACCCTTTCCAGATCTGATTTTACTGGACTGGATGTTGCCGGGTGGTTCGGGTATTCAATTCATCAAGCATTTGAAACGTGAGGCATTAACCCGTGAAATCCCGGTGATGATGCTGACGGCGCGTGGCGAGGAAGAAGATCGCGTGCGCGGCCTTGAAGTCGGGGCCGATGACTATATTACCAAGCCGTTTTCCCCGAAGGAGCTGGTCGCGCGTATCAAAGCTGTAATGCGCCGAATCTCTCCGATGGCGGTGGAAGAGGTGATTGAGATGCATGGGCTGAGCCTGGACCCGTCATCGCACCGCGTCATGACCGGTGAAAACCCCCTGGATATGGGGCCTACAGAATTTAAGTTATTACACTTCTTTATGACGCACCCGGAGCGGGTGTATAGCCGTGAACAATTGCTTAATCATGTATGGGGCACCAATGTTTATGTCGAAGACCGAACAGTGGACGTACATATTCGGCGGTTACGCAAAGCGCTCGAACATAGCGGACATGACAGGATGGTACAAACAGTACGCGGTACGGGTTATCGGTTCTCAACCCGCTTTTAATTCCTTCTCAGGAGAGTGACGCGTGCTGGAACGGTTGTCATGGAAAAGGCTGGTGATGGAGCTGGTGCTTTGTTGCATACCTGCCGCCATTTTGGGCCTGATTTTTGGCCATTTACCCTGGTTTTTATTATTGGCAGTCACCGGACTGCTGGTTTGGCATTTCTGGAATTTGCTGCGTCTGTCGTGGTGGCTGTGGGTGGATCGCAGTATGACGCCGCCGCCGGGGCGCGGCAGTTGGGATCCGCTGTTGTACGGTCTGCATCAAATGCAGCTGCGCAACAAAAAGCGCCGTAAAGAGTTAGGCAATCTGATCAAACGCTTTCGCAGCGGCGCAGAATCGCTGCCCGATGCCGTAGTGCTGACCACCGAAGAAGGGACGATTTTTTGGTGTAACGGCCTGGCTCAACAATTATTGGGATTACGCTGGCCGGACGATAACGGGCAGAACATCCTTAACTTATTGCGTTACCCGGAATTTACTCGCTATCTGTCGCAAAAAGAGTTTTCGCGCCCGTTAACGCTGGTGCTCAATAATGGCCGCCATCTGGAATTTCGCGTGATGCCTTACAGCGATGAACAGTGGTTGCTGGTGGCGCGTGATGTGACCCAAATGCACCAGCTTGAAGGCGCGCGCCGCAACTTCTTTGCCAACGTCAGCCACGAACTACGCACGCCGCTCACGGTGCTGCAAGGTTATCTGGAAATGATGCAAGACCAGACGCTGGAAGGGCCGCTGCGCGAGAAAGCCTTAGGGACGATGCGTGAGCAAACTTCGCGCATGGAAGGATTGGTTAAGCAACTTTTGACGCTGTCAAAAATTGAAGCGGCTCCAGCCATGGTGCTCAATGAAAAGATTGATGTGCCGCTGATGCTGCGCGTGGTCGAGCGAGAAGCGCAAACCCTCAGCCATGATCGCCAGACGCTACAGTTTGATATCGACTCGACGCTAAAAGTGTTTGGCAATGACGAACAGCTTCGCAGCGCGATTTCAAACCTGGTGTATAACGCAGTCAACCACACGCCGGAAGGCACGCATATTACGGTGAGCTGGAAGAAAGTGGCTGCTGGGGCGAACTTTAGCGTGTCTGACGACGGCCCAGGCATTGCGGCAGAGCACGTTCCGCGTCTGACCGAGCGTTTCTACCGTGTCGACAAAGCGCGTTCGCGCCAGACCGGCGGCAGCGGGCTTGGGCTGGCAATAGTGAAACATGCTTTGAGCCATCATGATGCGCGTCTGAGTATCGAAAGCCTGCCGGGCAAAGGTTCGACGTTTTCCTTTGTTTTGCCGGAACGCTTAATCGTCAACGAAAAAGCCACGGATAATTAATTTTCGTAGGTCGTATAAGCGAAGCGTCATCCGACACTGGCGCTTATCCACCCTCCAAAATTCGTTTACGAATTGGATAGTGTCAAAATAACTTTCCACAGGCCAGTTTTCTGGCCTGTCTTTTTTTTGTCCACATGTTAATAAAAAAACCCCGATTGTTTATAATTTGACCATACAAAAGACCATAATCTTTTCTTATGATTAATCAGATTCACTAAAGATGCTGCTAATTAAAGGATATCAATCTGGTTTCTGGATCCGTTCTTGCCTTCAAACGCTATAAGCGTTTTAATTGCCGCCCTGTGATTGGCAGACCGACTGGATATGAGTGGTAATTCAAACAACTATTCTTCTCCACCGATCCCGGAAAGGATTTTCCGCTGTCGTGATTGCTGAACACCGGTTTTATGCTGAGTTTCCAGACATAAAAATTTGAATACTTTCAACACAACACCACACATCCACAGGCTGCAAATATTCTATGACCCATCATTTGAAATCTCGAGACATCCTCGCATTGGGCTTTATGACCTTTGCGCTGTTTGTCGGCGCAGGCAATATCATTTTCCCTCCTATGGTGGGGTTACAAGCGGGTGAACACGTTTGGATTGCATCATTAGGCTTCCTGGTGACTGCCGTAGGCTTGCCGGTGCTGACGATTGTCGCTATCGCTCGCGTAGGCGGGGGCATTGATAGCCTTAGCTCGCCAATCGGCCGCCGCGCCGGGGTGCTGTTAGCGACAATCTGCTATCTGGCTGTTGGCCCGCTGTTTGCCACGCCACGTACCGCCACCGTCTCTTTTGAGGTCGGGATTGCTCCGCTGGTAGGGACGGGTGAGCTGCCGCTGTTTATCTACAGCCTGGTTTACTTCGCGATTGTAATCGGCGTTTCACTTTATCCGGGCAAACTGCTGGATACCGTCGGCCATGTGCTGGCTCCGGTGAAAATCGTTGCGCTGTTGGCGCTGGCGGTGGGCGCAATGCTGTGGCCTGCGGGCGGGATCAGCACCGCGACCGAAGCGTACCAAACTGCGGCGTTCTCCAACGGTTTTGTGAATGGTTATCTGACCATGGATACCCTGGCGTCGCTGGTGTTCGGCATTGTTATCGTTAATGCCGCCCGTTCACGCGGTGTGACGGAATCTCGCCTACTGACGCGCTACACCATTTGGGCTGGTCTGATTGCAGGTGTTGGCTTAACGCTGATTTACCTGGCGCTGTTCCGCCTGGGTTCAGATAGCGCAACATTGGTCGCTGATCAAAACGCGAACGGTGCCGCAATTCTGCATGCGTATGTGGCTCATACCTTCGGTGGTGCCGGTAGCTTCTTCCTCGCAGCACTGATTTTCCTCGCGTGTATGGTGACGGCGATTGGCCTGACTTGTGCGTGTGCTGAGTTCTTCAGCCAGTATCTGCCGCTGTCTTACCGCTCGCTGGTGTTTATCCTTGGCCTGTTCTCAATGGTGGTTTCTAACCTCGGCCTGAGCCATTTGATTCAAGTGTCTATTCCGGTGCTGACGGCGATTTATCCGCCGTGTATCGCGCTGGTGGTGTTGAGTTTCACCCGTCCGTGGTGGCATAACTCAACGCGCGTGATTGCTCCGGCGATGCTTATCAGCACTTTGTTCGGTATCCTTGATGGGATTAAATCCTCGGCAATCAGCGATATTTTGCCTGCCTGGACGGCGCGCTTGCCGCTGGCCGACCAGGGTCTGGCATGGCTTGCGCCAACGGTCATCATGGTGGTTCTCGCCATCATTTGGGACCGCGCCGCAGGGCGACAGGTGGCTTCAGCCGCCCACTAAAATTCTAAGATTTCTTTAACCACGGGGCTTTGCTCCGTGGTTTTTTTATTGTTAAGCAGGGTGTGGAATTAATGGAAAACGCTAATAAGCTCAAGCGCGGCTTGAGTACCCGGCACATACGCTTTATGGCGTTGGGCTCGGCAATTGGCACCGGGCTGTTTTATGGCTCGGCAGACGCTATCAAAATGGCTGGCCCAAGTGTGTTGCTGGCTTACATCATCGGCGGTGTGGCGGCCTATATTATAATGCGTGCGTTGGGTGAGATGTCGGTGCATAACCCTTCTGCGAGCTCTTTTTCTCGCTACGCGCAAGATAACCTCGGCCCGCTGGCGGGTTATATCACCGGCTGGACTTACTGTTTTGAAATCCTGATTGTCGCCATTGCAGACGTCACCGCGTTCGGCATTTATATGGGGCTGTGGTTCCCGGCGGTGCCGCATTGGGTCTGGGTGTTGAGCGTGGTGTTGATTATCTGCGCCATCAACCTGATGAGCGTGAAAGTATTCGGCGAGCTGGAATTCTGGTTCTCGTTCTTTAAAGTCGCCACCATCATCATCATGATTGCTGCCGGTATCGGCATCATCGTGTGGGGAATTGGCAACGGCGGCCAGGCGACAGGAATACACAATCTGTGGAGTCACGGCGGCTTCTTCAGCAACGGCTGGATAGGCATGATTATGTCGTTGCAGATGGTGATGTTTGCCTACGGCGGCATTGAAATCATTGGTATTACTGCCGGCGAAGCGAAAGACCCGGAAAAATCTATTCCGCGCGCCATCAACTCCGTACCGCTGCGTATCCTGGTGTTCTATGTGGGCACGCTGTTTGTGATCATGTCGATTTATCCATGGAACCTGGTGGGAACCGGAGGCAGCCCGTTTGTGCTGACTTTCCAGCATATGGGGATTACGGCGGCGGCAGGGATCCTGAACTTTGTGGTCATCACCGCGTCACTTTCTGCGATTAACAGCGATGTATTTGGCGTGGGCCGCATGTTGCACGGCATGGCGGAGCAGGGCAGTGCGCCGAAAGTCTTCGCTAAAACCTCACGTAACGGCATCCCGTGGGTGACGGTTTTAGTGATGTGCTTCGCGTTGCTACTGGCGGTGGTGCTGAACTACCTGATTCCAGAAAACGTCTTCCTGGTGATTGCGTCGCTGGCGACATTTGCCACGGTATGGGTGTGGATTATGATTCTGCTGTCGCAGATTGCTTTCCGCCGCAAACTCTCTCCTGAAGAAACCAAAGCGCTGAAATTCCCGGTTCCAGGCGGCATTGCCACCACGTTGGTTGGCCTGGTCTTCCTGGTGTTTATCATCGCGCTAATTGGCTGGCACCCGGACACCCGTATCTCACTGTATGTGGGCTGTGTGTGGATTGTGATGCTGCTGGTGGGCTGGATGTTTAAGCGTCGACAGATTATCGCCTCAAGCGAAGCTTAATGACTTAAAACGGTGGATGGCGTAACACGTCATCCGCCGTCTCACTACATTTCCGGGCACTCTACTTTACTTATCGCATCCCAATAGTTCTTCTCGTTATTGCGCTCCAGAGCAATCCTCGCGTCCCTGATATACCGCTTGTTATCCTCGTTAGAGAGAATTTTATTCCCCCAAACCTCATCGGACATTTTCTTCTGCGGATGGCAGGTCTTTTTTAGGTCAGCCGTAATCTGTTGTTTGTATTTACCAAATTCCAGGCCTTCATACGGCGAGCTGGCGAGTGAGTGGGCAGAATAGACCAGGCAAAGAAACAGAGTGAGGTTTCGGGCGATAGACATTTCAATTTCCTCAGAGAGTGAGAATGTTCTCACTATAGGTAGCGCTAACTTATTAAGCAAACGGCTTAATTTCTCCACCCCCGCATTCCTCCCCCAATAAAAATAGCAATGATGAGTGATCCCCAGCTACGCTGTGGCAAGGTGGCGCAAATTAATTATCTGGGGATACGATTATGTTGAATGCCTGGCACCTTCCGGTGCCCCCTTTCATACAAACACGTAAAGATACGCTGCACATCACGCTATGGGTTTCAGGTGATGATTTGCCGCAGCGCGTGGTGTTGCGCTATGAAAAGGATAACGAAGAAACGTCGGTGCCAATGACCCGGCAGAAAGCAGCGCCCGAAGACGGCGTTGTCGCCTGGCGCGGAGTGATTGATTTATCCGAAGGCCAACCGCGCCGCCGTTACAGCTTTAAATTGCTGTGGCTGGATAAACAGCGCTGGTTCACACCGCAAGGCTTGGGGTCGTTCCCTCCGGCGCGGCTTGAGCAATTTGCGGTCGATCTTCCCGATGACGGCCCGCAATGGGTGCAGGATCAGATCTTCTATCAAATTTTCCCCGATCGTTTTGCCCGCAGCGAACAACGCACGCCAGAGCAGGATCAGGTTTATTACCACCACGCGGCCAAACGCGACATCATTTTGCGTGACTGGGACGAGCCGCTGATTGCCGATGCGGGGGGATCAACGTTTTATGGCGGCGATCTGGACGGTATCAGCGAAAACCTGCCCTATCTCAAAATGCTGGGCGTCACCGCGCTGTATCTCAATCCGATCTTTACCGCGCCGAGTGTGCATAAATACGATACCCAGGATTACCGCCACGTCGACGTGCAGTTTGGCGGCGATCACGCGTACTTACGGCTGCGGAAAAATACCCAGCGTTACGGAATGCGCCTGATGCTCGATGGGGTTTTCAACCACAGCGGCGATACTCATCAATGGTTTGACCGCCAGCAAACTCACGGCAGCGGCGCGAGTCACAACCCAGAATCACCATGGCGCGATTTCTACAGCTATAACGAAGATGGGCGCGCGCTCGACTGGCTTGGCTATTCCAGTTTGCCAAAACTCGATTACCAGTCAGCCACGTTAGTGGATGAAATTTACCAGGGCGAAGACAGCATTGTGCGTCACTGGCTGCGCGAGCCCTGGGGCATCGACGGCTGGCGACTTGATGTGGTGCATATGCTTGGTGAAGCGGGCGGGGCGAAGAACAATTTGCTGCACGTCAGCGGCATTACCAAAGCGGCAAAAGAAACGAATCCTGAAGCCTATATTTTGGGTGAACATTTTGGCGATGCGCGCCAGTGGCTGCAAACCGATGCCGAAGATGCGGCGATGAACTATCGCGGTTTTACTTTCCCAATCTGGGGATTCCTCGCAAATACCGATATTTCCTACGATCCTCAGCATATCGACGCGCAAACCTGCATGGCATGGATGGATGAATATCGCGCCGGGCTTTCCCATCAACAGCAACTGCGCATGTTTAACCAGCTTGATAGCCACGACACCGCACGTTTCAAATCCATTCTGGGTAATAAAGACGCAGCACGTTTGCCGCTGGCTGTGGTGTGGCTGTATTGCTGGCCTGGCGTGCCTTGCGTGTATTACGGCGATGAAGTGGGGTTGGATGGCAACAACGATCCTTTCTGCCGTAAACCTTTCCCGTGGAACCCGGATCATCAGGATCTGGATTTGCTGGCGCTTTACCAGCGTCTTGGCAAATTGCGCCACAAAAGCCGCGCTTTGCGCCACGGCGGTTGCCAGGTCATTTTCGCTGAAGGCGACGTGGTGGTCTTTGCGCGTGTTTATCAGGGCGAACGCGTGCTGGTGGCGATTAACCGTGGTGAACAAACCGCAGTCACGCTGCCGTGGGAACCGCTGTTAAACGATAAAGTCTGGACGCAGCTTGAAGGCGAAGCGACGTTTGAAAACAGCGAACTGTCGCTGCCTGCAGTTTCAGTTTCGGTATGGCGTAATTCGTAATCCTGAAACCGGTTTCCCTTTTGCCAGGCGAAGGGGAAAACCGGTGCTATTCTTAGTTTTCGTTCCCTTCAATAAGATCCTCTTAAGTTAGACATTTCCAGATCTCATACCGTTTGGGAGATAGCCGCTTGGGCTAACTCCTTAATCAATTAGATGAAATTTAAGGAAAATTTTATGTCTATACGCGAACTTATCGACCCTACCAATTCCACTCTGATTTTTATCGACCATCAGCCGCAAATGTCTTTTGGCGTCGCCAATATCGACCGCCAGACGTTGAAAAACAACACGGTAGCGCTGGCAAAAGCGGGTAAGATTTTTAACGTTCCTACCATTTTTACCTCTGTCGAAACCAAAAGTTTTAGCGGTTACATTTGGCCTGAGCTTCTGGCGGTTCACCCCGAAATTACCCCGATTGAACGCACCTCGATGAACTCCTGGGAAGATGCGGCTTTTGTCGCTGCGGTGAAAGCCACCGGGCGCAAAAAACTGGTTATTTCTGCGCTGTGGACGGAAGTGTGCCTGACCTTTCCGGCATTAATGGCGCTGGAAGAAGGGTTTGAAGTTTACGTGGTGACCGATACGTCGGGTGGTACTTCGGTGGATGCGCACGAGCGCTCAATCGATCGTATGGTGCAGGCGGGCGCGGTTCCTGTCACCTGGCAGCAAGTGTTGCTGGAATACCAACGCGATTGGGCGCGACGTGACACTTACGACGCGGTAATGGATCTGGTGCGCGAGCATAGCGGTGCGTATGGCATTGGCGTTGATTATGCCTACACCATGGTTCATGGTGCGCCGGAACGGAAAGCCTGACCGATGGCGGACAACAACACGGTTACGCTGGTGATTACTCACGCGCTGAAAGCGGGGCAGGCCGCGCGTTATGAGCAATGGCTTGAGAAAATCATGCCCACCGCTGCTCGTTATCCAGGGCACCGCGGCGTGCATGTCATTCGCCCGACGGCAGGAAACGATGTGTACAACATCGTTATCCGCTTCGACACGCTGGAAAACCTGACGGCCTGGACGAAATCAGCCGAACGCGAGGCGCTGGTTGAAGAGATCAAACCGATCTTGAGCCTCGACGATCATCTGGAAGTGCGCACGGAAAACGCTTTTTGGTTCACGCCGGAAACCCCGACCGTTAAACGTCCGGCGCAGTGGAAGCAATTCCTGATCACGCTGGCGGTGATATTCCCGAGCACCAATATCGTTCCGCGAATCACCGCGCTGATTTTTCCCTCTATGCACGGCTCGCTGTTACTGCACTTTATCAACGATGCGCTGGTCGTTGCGCTGGTGGTATGGCTGTGGATGCCGATCATGACGCGGCTGTTTGCGGGCTGGTTGAAAAAATAACGTTCCACTGCGGAGAACAGGTTATGTCGCAATCAGCTTCATTAATTCTCACGAACGGTCAATTTCACACGCTTGATAGCGAAGCGCCATTGGCGCAAGCGGCGGCGATTAAAGATGGCAAAATTATCGCTGTGGGCAACGAATCATGGGTAATGAGTTTTGCTGACGAGCAAACGCAAACGGTGGATCTCAAAGACCATACCGTCATTCCCGGCCTCAATGACTCGCATCTGCATCTGATTCGCGGTGGGCTGAACTACAACCTCGAATTACGTTGGGAAGGCGTGCCTTCCCTTGCCGACGCGCTGCGCATGTTGAAAGAGCAGGCGTTACGCACGCCATTTCCGCAATGGGTACGTGTGGTCGGCGGCTGGACGGAATTTCAATTTGCCGAACGTCGTATGCCAACGCTTGAAGAACTCAACGAGGCGGCACCGGATACACCGGTTTTTGTGTTGCATCTTTACGACCGCGCACTGTTAAACCAGGCCGCGTTAAAAGCCGTGGGATACACCAAAGAGACGCCCAATCCGCCGGGGGGTGAAATCATGCGCGACCGCAACGGCAACCCAACCGGAATGTTGATTGCCAAACCGAATGCGATGATTTTGTATTCGACGCTGGCAAAAGGGCCAAAACTTCCGCTGGAAATGCAGGTCAATTCCACGCGCCAGTTTATGCGCGAACTTAATCGACTCGGCATCACCAGCGCGATTGATGCCGGGGGCGGGTTCCAGAATTACCCGGAGGATTACCAGATTATCGACCAGCTTCACACGCAAAAACAGATGACGGTGCGCATTGCCTACAACCTGTTTACCCAGCGGCCGCAGCATGAGCTGGAAGATTTTGAAAAATGGACGGACATGCTGAAACCGGGGCAGGGAACGGATTTCTATCGTGCGAACGGCGCGGGTGAAATGCTGGTGTTTTCCGCCGCTGATTTTGAGGATTTCCTGCAGCCGCGCCCGGATTTGCCCGACGGCATGGAGCAAGAACTGGAACGCGTGGTGCGCCATCTGGTTGAGCATCGCTGGCCGTTCCGTCTTCACGCGACCTACAACGAGTCCATCAGTCGCATGTTGGATGTGTTCGAAAAGGTGAATCGTGATATTCCGTTTAACGGTTTGCACTGGCTGTTTGACCACGCGGAAACCATCAGCGAGAAGAACATCGAGCGCGTAAAGGCGCTGGGTGGCGGGATTGCCGTACAGCATCGCATGGCGTTTCAGGGGGAATATTATGCCGCGCGATACGGAACGGAAGCCGTAAAACAAACCCCGCCGATTGCCAAAATGCTGGCGGCGGAATTACCTGTCGGCCTGGGGACGGATGCCACACGCGTCGCCAGCTATAATCCGTGGACGGCGCTGTACTGGCTGGTTTCCGGGCGCACCGTCGGCGGAATGCAGATGTACGACGACAACAATCGCCTGTCGCGTGACGTGGCGCTTGAGCTATGGACGGCGGGAAGCGCGTGGTTTTCCAGCGAACAAGGCAAGAAAGGGCGCATTAAAGCCGGGCAACTGGCGGATTTAGTCGTTCTTTCAAAAGATTATTTCAAGGTGACGGAAGAAGAGATCAAAGGCATCGAATCGGTGTTGACGCTGGTGGATGGCAAAGTGGTTTACGCTGCAGGCGCGTTTACGCCACTGGCACCGCCGTCGATTCCTGTGCTACCTGAATGGTCGCCGGTGGTTAACGTTCCGGGGCATTATCGCGCTGACCCACCCGCTGCGGCAAAAGTGGGTATGACGGCGCAGGTTCATCAGTGTTGTGGGAGTTGTAATGTACATGGTCATCAACATGATGCAGCACGTAAATCGACAATTCAGGTTTCTGATGAAGGCGCTTTCTGGGGCGTGATGGGCTGTTCGTGTTTTGCGTTTTAGGCGCAATCTAAAGGCAATAAAAAAGGCCGCTTGCGCGGCCTTTCTCGTCAAAAACGTTTAGCGATTACAGGCTAGAAACGTTTTCGCTCAGGTATTTAGCAACGCCGTCTGGAGATGCGTTCATGCCTTCTTTCCCTTTTTCCCACTGAGCTGGGCACACTTCGCCGTGCTCTTCGTGGAATTGCAGCGCGTCAACCATACGCAGCATTTCATCAACGTTACGGCCCAGCGGCAGGTCGTTAACAACCTGGTGACGCACGATACCGGCTTTGTCGATCAGGAAAGAACCACGCAGCGCAACGCCTGCGTCTGGATGTTCGATGCCATAAGCTTTCTGAATTTCACGCTTAATGTCAGCAACCATCGCGTATTTCACTTCACCGATGCCGCCGTTTTCAACAGGGGTTTTACGCCATGCGTTGTGAACGAACTCGGAGTCAAAAGATACACCAACGACTTCTACGCCACGTTTCTGGAATTCTTCGTAACGCTTGTCAAAAGCAATCAGCTCAGACGGGCAAACGAAAGTGAAGTCCATTGGCCAGAAGAACACAACGGTGGTTTTACCATTGGTGTGTGCTTTGAAGTTGAAGTTTTCAACGATTTCACCGCTACCAAGAACGGCTGCAGCTGTAAAGTCAGGGGCTGGACGAGTAACCAGGACCATATGTACTCCTGTTAATTTTGTTAAAGTGAGTGTTAACGCAACGGGGGGGAGTATAGGGGTGGCAATCCCTCTAACTCAAGCACACTGCACCGATTAATCAGATAGGATTTACCTATCAAAAAATGAATATTGGCACAGCGGCGATCCAAAATAGCCCTTTTTTGTAAAAGGGCAAGAATTTAATCCTGAGGCTGCGACAGGCTACAAATTCTTTTGCTCGGCCATCGCCATCATGCGCGGGTAAAACTGCCAGAACAACTCTTCAAGCTCATCATAATGAGCATCCAGATCGCCCCACGAAGCTCGCAAAGCATCGAGTTTTGGTCTACGCGATGCCATCCCGTTGAGAACGTTAGCAATAAAGGCCATGTCGCCATAACGTTCCAGCCAGCGCTCTTCCCACAGGTATTGATTAAGATTAATAAAGCGTGGCGGCGTTTCTGACAAGAACGGTTCGATTCTGGCGCGCGCATAAGCGACAAATTCAGGTAGAGGAACCGTTGGGCTCAGGGTTTGCCAGTGGCGAGAGACAAAATGATCCCACATCACATCGAGCGTAATCGGCGCGACGCGGCGGGTTTCCGGGCGGAACCACTGGCGTGCAATCGCGACTTCCGGCAAACCGTCGGTAAGCACATCAACCCGGCGGTGCATGTGAATACCTGCCACCACATCGTCAGCAAAACTGCCATCCGGGTTACCACGCACGAAATCCGCGAGTAAATTCCCCAGAAGTGAGCTGTCAGCAAGGCTTGCGAGATGTAAATGGGCGAGAAAATTCATAGTAACCTTATGGGTAAATGGCGTAAGGGCGGCTTATTCCTTGCAGGGAAAGCCCCCCGGCACTAGACTGTAGCGCCTCTTTTTAAGTCTTGAGTTCTAAACCATGCGTGTTGCCGATTTTTCCTTTGAATTACCTGACTCCCTGATTGCTCACTATCCGCAAGCACAACGCAGTTCTTGTCGTTTGCTGTCGCTCGATGGGCCGACGGGTGACCTCGCGCATGGCACTTTCACCGATTTGCTCGATAAGCTCAACCCTGGAGATTTGCTGGTCTTTAACAATACCCGCGTAATCCCGGCGCGCCTGTTTGGCCGTAAAGCCAGCGGTGGCAAGATTGAAGTGCTGGTCGAGCGTATGCTTGATGACAAACGCATTCTCGCGCATATCCGCGCTTCTAAGGCACCGAAACCGGGCGCTGAGTTGCTGCTGGGCGATGATGAAAGCGTACATGCCACGATGGTTGCGCGCCATGATGCTCTGTTCGAAGTGCAGTTTGAAGACGAGCGCAGCGTGCTCGATATCTTAAACAGCATCGGACATATGCCGTTGCCGCCGTACATCGACCGCCCGGATGAAGACTCAGACCGCGAACTGTATCAAACCGTTTATAGCCAGAAACCAGGCGCGGTAGCCGCACCAACGGCGGGGCTGCACTTTGACGAACCGTTACTCGAAGCGCTGCGCAATAAAGGCATCGAGCAGGCGTTTGTTACGCTGCACGTAGGAGCCGGGACATTCCAGCCAGTGCGCGTTGATAGCATTGAAGATCACATCATGCACTCCGAATATGCGGAAGTGCCACAAGACGTGGTTGATGCGGTTTTAGCCTGTAAAGCGCGTGGCAATCGCGTTATCGCCGTCGGCACCACATCGGTACGTTCGCTGGAAAGTGCGGCGCAGGCCGCAAAAAATGAGCTGATTGAGCCATTTTTTGGCGATACCCAAATCTTCATCTATCCAGGTTATCAATACAAAGTGATTGATGCGCTGGTGACCAACTTCCACCTGCCGGAATCGACGCTCATCATGCTGGTTTCCGCATTTGCTGGTTATAAAAACACCATGAATGCCTATAAACAGGCTGTAAGTTCCGAATATCGCTTTTTTAGTTACGGGGATGCGATGTACATCACGTACAATCCGCAGGCGATTAATGAGCGCCCAGGCGCTTAATCATTGAATTCTGCGCCGCTGGCTAACGCCGACGGCGTTTTTGTCTTAACCATCAGACTGTTTCTCTGATGCTGGAGGAAATGTGAAATTTGAATTAGATACCACCGACGGACGCGCTCGCCGTGGCCGCCTGGTGTTTGACCGTGGCGTAGTCGAAACGCCTGCTTTTATGCCTGTTGGCACTTACGGCACCGTAAAAGGGATGACGCCGGAAGAAGTTGAAGCCACTGGCGCGCAGATTATTCTGGGCAACACCTTCCACCTGTGGCTGCGTCCTGGCCAGGAAATCATGAAGCTGCATGGCGACTTACATGATTTCATGCAGTGGAAAGGCCCAATCCTGACCGACTCCGGCGGTTTCCAGGTTTTCAGCCTCGGTGATATTCGTAAGATCACCGAAGCGGGTGTGCATTTCCGTAACCCGATCAACGGCGACGCGATCTTCCTTGATCCAGAGAAATCCATGGAAATTCAATACGATCTCGGTTCCGACATCGTGATGATCTTCGACGAATGTACGCCATATCCTGCTGACTGGGATTACGCGAAGCGTTCCATGGAAATGTCTCTGCGTTGGGCGCAACGTAGCCGCGATCGCTTTGATTCGCTTGAGAATAAAAATGCGTTGTTCGGCATTATTCAGGGCAGCGTTTACGAAGATTTACGAGATATCTCGGTAAAAGGTCTGGTAGAGATTGGCTTTGATGGCTACGCTGTCGGCGGCCTGGCGGTAGGTGAGCCGAAGGAAGACATGCACCGTATTCTGGAACATGTTTGCCCGCAAATCCCTGCTGACAAGCCTCGTTACCTTATGGGCGTAGGTAAACCGGAAGATTTGGTTGAAGGCGTTCGTCGCGGTATTGATATGTTCGACTGCGTAATGCCAACCCGTAATGCACGTAATGGCCACCTTTTTGTCACCGATGGCGTAGTGAAAATCCGTAATGCGAAGCATAAAGATGACACTTCGACGCTGGATTCAGAATGTGATTGTTATACGTGTCGCAATTATTCACGTGCCTACTTGTATCATCTTGACCGTTGTAACGAAATACTCGGCGCGCGGCTCAACACGATTCATAACTTGCGCTATTACCAGCGTTTAATGGCTGGTTTACGCAAGGCCATTGAAGAGGGTAAATTAGAGCACTTCGTGAGTGATTTTTACGAGCGAATCGGTAAACCAGTTCCACCTTTGAATGTTGATTAATTTAATAATGAGGGATTTTTAATGAGCTTTTTTATTTCTGATGCGGTAGCCGCAGGTGCTTCACCTGCGCAAGGTAGCCCGTACTCTTTGATTCTTATGCTGGTGGTATTTGGTCTGATCTTCTATTTCATGATCCTGCGTCCACAGCAAAAACGTACTAAAGAGCATAAAAAGCTGATGGACTCCATCTCTAAAGGGGATGAAGTGCTGACTACCGGTGGTCTGGTTGGTCGTGTAGTGAAAGTAGCTGAAACTGGCTATATTTCTATTGCGCTTAACGACACTACTGAAGTGGTTATCAAGCGTGATTTCGTAGCTGCCGTTCTGCCGAAAGGCACTATGAAGGCGCTGTAATATTCGTTTTTCCCTAAGGGAACTACCGTGCTAAACCGCTATCCTTTGTGGAAGTACATCATGCTGATCGTCGTGTTTATCGTCGGTCTGCTATACGCACTTCCCAACCTATATGGTGAGGATCCGGCAGTTCAGATCACTGGCGCGCGCGGCGTCGCCGCCAGTGAGCAAACGCTGATCCAGGTCCAGAACACCTTAAACGCAGAAAAAATACCCGCTAAGTCTGTGGCTTTGGAAGAGGGTGCGATTCTTGCACGCTTTGATACAACCGACACACAGCTGCGCGCTCGTGAAGCGCTGATGGGCGTTCTTGGCGATAAATACGTCGTCGCTCTCAACCTTGCCCCGGCTACTCCACGCTGGTTATCTGCCATTTCCGCAGAACCGATGAAACTCGGTCTTGATCTGCGTGGTGGCGTGCACTTCCTGATGGAAGTAGATATGGATACCGCCCTGAGTAAACTCCAGGAGCAGACCATTGATAACTTGCGTACTGATTTGCGCGACAAGAGCATCGCCTACACCAACGTGCGTAAAGCCGATAACTATGGTGTTAACGTTGTCTTCCGTGACAGCAAAACGCGCGATGACGCTATCTCATATTTGACTCCACGCCACCGTGATCTGGTGATTTCTGCTCAGGGCAGCAACGCAATGCGTGCTGTGATGACAGATGCTCGCCTGAGCGAAGCGCGTGAATATGCTGTTCAGCAGAACATCAACATTCTGCGTAACCGTGTAAACCAACTGGGTGTGGCTGAACCTCTGGTACAGCGTCAGGGTGCTGACCGTATCGTCGTTGAACTGCCTGGTATTCAAGACACCGCTCGTGCAAAAGAAATTCTTGGCGCGACGGCAACGCTTGAGTTCCGTCTGGTGAACACTAACGTGGATGCTTCCGCTGTTGCTTCTGGCCGCGTGCCGGGCGACTCCGAAGTGAAAGACACGCGTGAAGGTCAACCGGTTGTCCTGTACAAACGTGTGATTCTGACCGGTGACCACATCACTGACTCCACTTCCAGCACCGATGAATACAACCAGGCTCAGGTGAACATTTCACTCGATAGCGCTGGCGGTAACATCATGTCTAACTTCACCAAAGACAACATCGGTAAGCCGATGGCGACTCTGTTTGTGGAGTACAAAGACAGCGGTAAGAAAGATGCAACCGGTCGCTCGATTCTGGCGAAACAAGAAGAAGTTATTAACGTGGCGAACATTCAGTCACGTCTGGGTAACAGCTTCCGTATCACCGGTATCAGCAACCCGAACGAAGCGCGTCAGCTCTCTTTGCTGTTACGTGCCGGTGCCTTGATTGCGCCAATTCAGATTGTTGAAGAGCGTACCATCGGCCCAACTTTGGGTATGGAAAACATCAAGCAAGGTCTGGAAGCGTGTCTGGCAGGTTTGGCTGTTTCAATCATCTTTATGCTGTTCTTCTATAAGAAGTTTGGCCTGATTGCGACTTCAGCACTGTTGGTTAACCTGGTGATGATTGTTGGGATTATGTCCCTGCTACCAGGGGCGACGCTCACTATGCCAGGTATTGCGGGGATCGTGTTAACCCTTGCGGTAGCGGTGGATGCTAACGTACTGATAAACGAACGTATTAAGGAAGAACTTAGTAACGGGCGTTCGGTACAGCAGGCTATCCACGAAGGTTACCAGGGCGCGTTCAGCTCAATTTTCGATGCCAACATCACGACGCTTATCAAGGTCATCATCCTGTATGCCGTAGGCACCGGGGCAATTAAAGGCTTTGCGATCACGACCGGTATTGGTGTGGCGACGTCCATGTTTACCGCTATCGTCGGTACTCGTGCCATCGTAAACCTATTGTACGGCGGCAAACGCGTCAACAAGCTGTCTATCTGAGGAGTGCGTTGTGGCACAGGAATATACTGTTGAACAATTGAACTACGGCCGTAGAGTCCATGACTTTATGCGCTGGGATTTCTGGGCTTTCGGTATCTCCGGCTTCCTGTTAATCCTTTCTGTCGTGATCATCGGCGTGAAAGGTTTTAACTGGGGTCTGGATTTCACTGGCGGTACGGTTATCGAAATCTCGTTGGAAAAACCAGCGGATTTAGACCAGATGCGCGAAGCACTACAGAAAGCGGGCTTTGCTGAGCCGCTGGTTCAGAACTTCGGTAGCAGTCGCGACATCATGGTGCGCATGCCACCTGCTCAAGGGGAAACCGGCGGGCAAGTGCTGGGCAGCAAAGTTGTTCAGGTGATTAACGAAGCGACTAACCAGAATGCCGGTGTAAAACGCATCGAATTCGTCGGCCCTAGCGTGGGTGCGGATTTGGCGCAGAATGGCGCTTTGGCGCTGTTAGCAGCACTGATTTCGATTCTGGTTTACGTCGGCTTCCGCTTTGAGTGGCGTCTGGCTGCTGGTGTTGTTATCGCGTTGATGCACGACGTGGTGATTACGCTGGGCGTATTGTCGTTATTCCACATTGAGATTGACCTGACCATCGTTGCATCACTGATGTCGGTTATCGGTTACTCACTGAACGACAGTATCGTAGTATCTGACCGTATTCGTGAGAACTTCCGTAAGATTCGCCGTGGTACGCCATATGAAATCTTCAACGTTTCTTTGACGCAGACTCTGCATCGTACGTTGATCACTTCTGGTACGACCTTAGTCGTGATTCTGATGTTGTATCTCTTCGGTGGAGCAATGCTGAAAGGCTTCTCCCTGACGATGCTTATCGGTGTGTCTATCGGTACGGTTTCTTCTATCTACGTGGCGTCTGCATTGGCGCTGAAACTGGGCATGAAGCGCGAGCACATGTTGCAGCAGAAAGTAGAGAAAGAAGGTGCGGATCAGCCGTCGATTCTGCCTTAATCATCCGGTCGTTGACTGATAATAAAAACCGTAGCCCTGGTGCTGCGGTTTTTTTTCGCCTGTGCAAAAGTCTCCTGACAGTATGCTGTCAGTAGGGGCTGGGTAGACTCAATGTTGAACATCACCATTGAGGCGTCAAAAATGAACACTATCATCAATTGGTTTGAAATCCCGGTGCAGGATCTGGAACGCGCCACCGCATTTTATGAAGCTGCTTTTGCTACTAAATTCCATCGTGAGTCTATGCCCGGAATGGAGATGGCTATTTTCCCACACGAAAAGCCCAATCCTGGCGGTGCACTATTGAAAGCCGATGCGTTTAAACCTGCTGCGCAAGGTTCGGTGGTTTACCTGCATGCTCCCGACTTAACCGCCATGCTTGAACGCGTTGCAAAAGCTGGGGGCGAATGCGTTTTTGGCCCGCAAGTTTTGCCGGATGATATCGGTACTTTTGCGCTGATTTTAGATAGCGAAGGGAATCGAGTCGGGTTGCATCAACCGGTGTAAGGGCAGATATACTCAACGATAAATGCCTGCTGATTTGTCGGCAGGCATAACCATTACGAAAGGGTGCCTATGAGCCGCAGAGCAGACCGCCTGTTTCAGATAGTCCAGATTCTGCGAGGGCGTCGTTTATCGACGGCAGCGCTGCTTGCGGAGCGGCTCGAGGTTTCTGAACGCACTATTTATCGTGATATCCGTGATCTTTCTCTTTCTGGCGTTCCTGTCGAAGGGGAGGCGGGTTGCGGCTACCGTCTATTGCCCGGTTATGATCTCCCACCGCTGATGTTTACCCCCGGAGAAGTGGAAGCTTTAATCGCAGCGATTCGTTTAGTGCAAACATGGAGCGGTGAAACACTGGCGCAAAATGCCGGAACTGCAGAAGAAAAGTTACTGGGAATACTCACGCCGCAACGTCGCGCGGTGGCGGAGCGCTGCCGTATCATCTCGCCGGATTTTAATAAGTATCCACAGGTCAAAATTTGGTTTGATGTTTTTCATGCTGCTATCGGCAATCTTCAAATTCTGAATCTGAGCTACCAGGATCATAAAGGTCGCGTATCGAGCCGAAAAGTCCATCCGCTTGGGCTGACCTTTTGGGGTGAAGTTTGGTTGTTGGTGGCGTGGTGTGAAACGCGTGAAGATTACCGCAGCTTTCGGTTAGACCGTTGTATCGCTGTCACACCCACTGGCGAAAATTTTGCTGAACGGCCGGATCGTTCACTGGCTGACTTCATCCGTTTGCAAAGCCAGGAGGGCTGTTTGCCAGAAATAAAAAAGCCGATCTACAAATAGCGGATCGGCTTTTCACTGAGTCAGACAGTTATCAGAAGTTGTAACCAACTACGAAGTAACCACCCCAACCGGTAGAACGCACGTTGAAATCACCGTCGCCGAAGTTCAGGCTGGCGTTATCCGCCCACTGACCACCGTTGTGCCAGTAACGAGCCACCACAGAGTAATGCCAGTGATCGTAGTTCAGCGCCAGGATGTGGCTGGAAGCGATAGAGTTGCTGGTACGGGCGTGTTTGCCGTTGTTATCGATGAAGTTGTCATCGCCCAGATCTGAACCCCAGTCGAAGTTGGTGAAACCGATGTAGCTCAGGTTACCGCCCCACAGGGAAGTAATCGGTACAAAGTATTTCACTTTAAAGCGGTAGCCATCCCACTGGTTTTCGTTAGACGCGCCATAGTTCTGCCACTGGTATTTTGCATACACGTTCAGAGACAGGCTCATCGGCAAACCGGTGTCGATGTCGGTGCCCAGACCCATGTACCAGGTGTTTTGCTTGCTGGCGTCGTCGCCATGAGCACCCATATCGTAGATATAGTTGTTCGCGATATACCATTCTTTAAATGGACCAAACGCCAGGCTGGTGCCGGTCAGCTTGTCGATAGAGAAGCGTGGTTCAATCTCCATAAACATACGTGAACCGTCATCCCAAATACCTTTATCGTTGCCGTTGCCCCATTTGAAGGTTTTTGGAATATCGATGTAACCGTAGAAATCTAACCAATCTTTTTTAGCGAACGCTTCATATTCCAGATAAACGTCGTTGGTCAGTTTTGGCCCGAAGCGAGTGTGGTAACTGCCCACAACGTTAACGCTCTGGTGCCACCAGTCGGAAACGTACTCAGAGTTTTTAGTATCGTCGGCGTGTGCCGTGAAAGAGCTTGAAAGCGCCAGGGCGGTGCTAGCCGCCAAAATAATTTTTTTCATAATTTTATATGCCACTGTTTTTTCATGATTCCCGTGAGGGCAGGGGGCGACTCATCACCTAAAGTCATCAACCATTCAGCTGGTTTCTTATTGACGCGCCTATTATAGAAATCCCTGCTCACAAAAATATGTTTCATTTCACATTATCAACACATGCGTAATCGATTGCGTTCACGTTTGCGCACATTAAAAACGGGCGAGATTCTATCTGCTTCGTGAATTTAAGCAAATAGATGGATAACTGTTACAAATATATGTGATTCAGATCACAAGAGTTAATGACATCCAGAGGGCGGGTTAGTGGCACTTAATTCGGTGACTTGTAACAAAACACGCAGATGTTACTGGGGATTACCCTCACTATTGGTTGTCTCTTATCCATAACTCACCCGGGAAATTTTGTCAGGGTGAGATTTGCAAGCCTTGCTGATTTTCCGTTCACCCGTGCGTTCAGTTATCACTTTAATTCCAGAAAACGATGAACGTGCCAGTGGGATAACGACATCCCCCTGGCGACCCCGTCGCCCGGTCATTAAATTGCCGCTGCGCGGTAAACCCTAGCTTATCCCCAACATCAGGGTCGCTCTCTTTCGCTGCTCCCGGCAGCTCAACCCTGATTTATGGGGAACGCTGGGGCAA
>NZ_QZWH01000050.1 GCF_003601925.1 Buttiauxella izardii | reverse complement strand
CAAGTCCCTCTCTTCGCACCAATTCTTATCACTCTCTTCTTGCAACACTCTCAGCGTTACCTCCCTATTTCATCGCTTCCAAATTCATCATCACCAATGCAAGCCCACTGGCAACCGCTACGCATGATGGTAACAAGACAAAATGACGTAACCGCTTATGGTACAGCATGCCTGTTGTCGCCAATAACCCCAATACAATCAATCCCCGCCACTGGCTAAACGTTAAATCCAGACATAGCAATGCCGCGACAATGCCTCCCGGTATCAACACCCCCCATGCGCTTTCTAACTGACGTTGTAATATCATCGCTATCGCACCAATTGAAAATGATAACCAATATCATATGATATAATTTCTCGTTTGTCAGCGCGGTGTATTCACTGTTTTACATTAGAAATGTTAAGCATTCCTCATCATCAGATGACATGATTTCGTTAAGGTGATAGATTGAGCAGCGATGTTAAACCCATGATTAGAAAATAGATAATTGCATCAAGCAATCACCTTCCCTGTATTTTTTATAATATATTCAACAATATAACGTTGAGCATGAGTCGAAAGAATTTTGTGATATGACAGCAACAACCTGGCGCGCATTACTGAAAGGGAAACATCAACTCTCGTTGCGTTTATTTTTATTACTAAACGCCTTTTCTGCGGGATTTAGTATGGTGTCGCCATCAGTTAACACACAACGTTTCACGGTCCCTATCATCCTGGTGCTGGCTGTTAGCCTGTCGTGTCTGCTCTGGCAGTTCGTGAACAAAAAGAAGCTAATTAACATTAACGCCATTTCGTTAATAATTGGGTTACTTTGGGCATGGCATATCTATATAAAAGTCAGTGCGATGTCCGTTATTGATCTTAATTTTCTGATTATTGCTTTATTAGCCATATTATTTATTGGCTCGATTTCTTTTATCAATAATATCCAGGCCTTTTTGGCTTCCTGCCTGCCCGTAACGGCTGTGATTTTATGGCTCGACCAGGGCGCTAACTGGCCACGTGTACTGTATTCCGTTGTTCTTCCTGGTTTTGGTATTACGATCCAGCATATCATTCAGAAACGTAATGATAATTTTACCCGTCGCCTGATGGATAAGTTACTCGAAGAAAAAGAAACGCTGACTGATTTGAGTATGCTGGACCCGCTCACCGGCTTGTATAACCGCCGTGGGTTTCGTAACCGTCTCGATACTATTCTGGCGTTAGGCAGCGGTCAGCACTTCGTGCTGCTGTTAGATATCGACCATTTCAAAGCCTACAACGACAACTACGGCCACAGCATGGGCGACCAGGCGTTGACACACATCTCAGCCGCAATTCGCGATACGGTTCGCTCACGCGATGTCGTCACCCGCTATGGCGGCGAAGAATTTATGGTGTTGCTGACGGACATTGACGCCGAGCGTGCCATGCAAACCGCCGAGCGAATTCGCCAGCGTGTTTATGATTTAAAAATCCCTCACCTGTTTAATGAAGACGTCGCCACGCATGTGACAGCCAGCATCGGTATCGCGCCACTTGAGCAATCAGATATTGAAGAAGCGTTACGCCAGGCGGATGCTGCTCTGTATCGTGCAAAACGCCAGGGCCGTAATAGCATTCTGATTAGCGATTCGCTGCTCACAAACTAAGCCAAACAACGACTTACCTGATCCCACTCTTCCTGCGCATAAAATGGCCTTGCTAAAGGCTTTGCCTATAGATAGGATTGGCAATCATTATCATTTGTATTAGTGGTCTTGTTTGTCGATGGCGTTTCAGTCTACACAGTTTGATGATTTCCAGGCATGGCAACCGCCTTTCACGAGCACGCAATCAACGCTTGCGGATGAGCTGCGTGCGCATTTCACGGCGCATCGCCCGTACTTCAACGACATCATTAAACTGAATGAACATGCCCCCGCCTCCAGCCTGACTCTGCATCAATGGGCGCAACCTACTGCATTAACTTCGCTTCTCGCCTGCTACAGCGACCATATTTATCGCAATCAGCCACAGCTCGAGCGGGAAGGAAAACCGCTAAAATCACTGTGGGCGCAATGGTATCTGGGTTTGCTGGTTCCGCCGTTAGTCATGGCGTTGATTACCCAACCGCGCGCGCTGGATATTGATCCCCAGCGAATCCACGTCGAGTTTCACGAAACAGGTCGAGCAGCCACTTTCTGGATAGACGTTCAGGAAGATAGAGTCGCTACCACTCAACCGTTAGCTCAACGCCTTGAGAAATTGATTATCAACGGGTTAATGCCGGTGGTGAATGCGCTAGAAAATAGCGGTGAGATTAACGGGAAACTCATCTGGAGTAATACCGGGTATTTGCTGAACTGGTTTTTTGGCGAGCTGCGAGAGTTGCTGGATGAATCGACGATTGCCGAATTACGCCATGCTTGTTTCTTTGAGAAGCAGTTGCGCGATGGTCAGGATAACCCGCTCTATCGCACCGTGATTCTTCGTGAAGGAATGCTGGTACGTCGCACCTGCTGCCAACGCTATAAACTGCCAGACGTTCAACGCTGCGGTGACTGCACCTTAAAGTAAAAAGCAAAACGGTGGGTTTCCCCACCGTTTCATCTCATTGATTACACCCTGATTAAGCGGCTTGTTGGCTCTCTTCGCCAGAAGCTTTCTGTGCTTCTTCGGCTTCCTGCTCCAGCAACTGCTTCTCGTACACTTTGAAGAACGGGAAGTAGATAATCGCCGAAACCACAGCCAGCAGAATGACCAGGATTGCTGCACGGAAGTCCCAACCCAGCGCCCATGCGGCACCGATTGGTGCAGGTGCGGTCCACGGCACCACTGAAATAACACGCCCAATCAGATCCATTTTCATTGCGCCCCACGCCAGCACAGCGTTGACCATTGGCGCCAGCAGGAACGGAATAAAGAACACCGGGTTCATTACAATTGGCGTACCGAAAATCACCGGCTCGTTAATGTTAAAGCACGTTGGAACAATACTCAGGCGGCCAATCGAACGCAGGTGCGCTGACTTACTGCGCAGATAGCAAATCACCAGCCCCATGGTGGCACCAGAACCGCCGACCACAATAAAGAACGTCCAGAACGCTTCCATAAAGATGTGTGGCAACGGTGCGCCTTGCGCCAGTGCGCTCTGGTTCATGCCGAGGTTGGTCAGCCAGAACATTTGCAGCATACCGGAAACAATCGCCGCACCATGGATGCCTGCAAACCACAGCAGGTGGCCAATCAACACTGCAAGCAGAATCGCAGGTAATGAGTCAGCAGCAGAAACCAGTGGTTTAAACACCGACATAATCGCTTGTGGAATCAGCATGTCGAACTGTGACTGAATCAACAGGCTCAGCGGATAAAGCGTCAGAACCACCACCAGCACCGGAATCAGCAGATCAAAGGAGTTCTTGATCATCGGTGGAACCTGGTCAGGAAGTTTGATCCCAATATTGTGTGCTTTCAGGAAGCGCATCATTTCAACGCAGTAGATCGCTACCAGGATCGCAGTAAAGATCCCCGTCCCACCCAGGCTATCCATTGGCATAACGCCTTTGGTTTTCGGAGCCGCGACCAGCAGGAAAGCCATCAAAGAAAGCATCGCACACATGAACGGATCCAGGCCGTGCGACTTCACATAATGTTTACCGAGGTTGTAAGCAATAGCCGCACAAATGTAGATAGACATAATGCCCATCGTCATATCAAACGGCGTCAGAATTTGACCTTCGAAATGTTTTGCTGCATCCAGCCACGCACGGGCAAAACCCCAGGTGGTGGTTGGTGAGAACGGCGGATAAGCAAACACCAGCAGGAACGAACCGACAATCATAAATGGCATCGCCGAAATAAACCCATCACGAATCGCCATAACATGACGTTGTGAGGAAATTCGCCCAGCGACGGGACTCACGTAATTTTCTACAAAGCGGAATATCAAATTAAAGGCTGCATGATTCGTAGACATAGGCTGCTCTTATTATTGGATACAGGTAGGTGACCATTTCAGTATTCATCGCTATTTCACCGACTGCAACCGGTTACTGAAACCGGTTGCAGTGATTGTGAAGAAGATCGAAAAATAACTGAAAGTTTGAGTTCTTTAGGTATTTCACGTCACAACATCGCGCTTTCATGCCGCATTCGCAGGGCGAATTTCACTGGTTTACATATAGCACAGACTTATGCCAAATTATTTGCTGACTAAAATGGGAGAAAAGCATGAGCCTGCAGTCTGTCCGGCAATTTTTTGCCGAAAACGCCCCTGATATCAACATCATCGAACTAAACCAAAGCACCGCAACGGTTGCGCTGGCCGCAGCGGCTCATCGTGTTGAACCGGGTCAAATCGCCAAAACATTGTCGTTGAAAGTGAAAGACAGGGTTGTGCTGGTTGTCGCGAAAGGCGATGCACGCCTGGATAATAAAAAGCTCAAAACCGTATTTGGGGCCAAGGCCCGCATGCTAAGCAGCGATGAAGTGGTTATCTGGACAGGCCACCCCGTAGGCGGCGTTTGCCCGTTTGGTCTGGAGAATCCCTTAACGGTTTATTGCGATATTTCTCTGAAACAATACGAAGAAGTTTTGCCAGCCGCTGGAGCGATTCATAGCGCGGTGCGGATTTCCCCGACTCGACTGGCTGAACTGACCGCCGCTCACTGGGTCGATGTTTGCCAATAATCAGCAGACTTAGGAGCAGCCAACGCTCCTCAGTCCTGTCTGACAAACATCATCCTACTGCATTATCCGGTGGCAAATTCAGCTCCTGCATACCGCTTTCGCTGATCATCCACGCAAACATTTCGGCATCACTTTTCAATCCCAGGCGGCGTAGCGCACTGCTTTTTTGGGCACTGACGGTTTTATAATTTTTCTCGAGTAACGTCGCAATTTGCGTCAACTGCCAACCTTTGCTGATTAATCGTAAAACTCTACGCTCGGAAAAAGTCAGACTATTACTGGGCACTTCTGTAGCGGAAGATTGCGCCGCTTTCTCCTGCAACAAAAGCCGGCTAATTCGTTCGACTTCGCCACCGCTGTTAAAGACATGCTCGATAATACTGCTCATCGGCTCATATAAAGAAAGCAACGATGTTTTAGAGTTCAGCAGACGTTCGATGGCAATATTGGTCAAATGCGCGGGCAACATGATGATCCACTGAATCTGCCGATATTGATGGTGTAGCGAGTTAAGAAATTCACATTCGCCAAAGATTTCTTGTAGCGAGCTATCCAACTCAAGCACCACCACATCAATTTTCGCCAGCATCTCGCGGTTCAATTCCGAGTAGTCAGACAGTAAAACGACTGATGACTGCGGCGCTCTCTGTGCCATGATGAACTGCAAACCGTCACGCATTAATGGCCGTTTACTGACGACGGCCGCGCGGCAAAAAGGGTTACGCAAAAAAATCCGTGTTTTGCTTTCCTGCATTTTTTATCTCCTTATAAAAAAATCACTTTCCTGACAACGCACACCCCAAAAGGTGAAGATCTTTCTCGCAGTGCAATCCTAGCTTTTCCATGGCATGTCTTTTGTGCGAACTGACGGTTCTGATATCGCGCCCCAGGTTATGCGCCACCTGGCTCACATTGTGGCCGAGAAATAATTGCCCTATTACCTGAACTTCGCACACCGTTAACTCGGCCATCATTCTTTCTTCCAGGATGCTTTTAATGATTGGGCTACACAACATCACCTTTGAATTAAATGATTTATTGATGAAATCTGAAAAAGTGGCGGATGACTCATATTGAGAAATAATAATTCTCACACCCAGCGCAGCAATATAATTAAGCACGCTAAGTTTATGATTGCGCGTGTAAGCAATGATTACCGCCGAAGGTTGAACGGTGCGGCACCAGTTAATAAACTTTATCTCTTCGGCAAGCTGGCTGGTTGATTCACTGATATTTAAGATAACAGTGACATCAGATGTTTTTAACACTCCTGAATAAGCTTCATCAATCCTATTGATAACCTTAACTAATCCATTAACTTTCGAGTTCGATTGAAGCTTAGTAACAATTCCCGCTGCGGTTAATACACAAGGAACTACTACCATTATCGTGCTGGAAGGATTACTTGCAGTGATAATATTTTCCATATCATTCCTTTGACTAATATATGTGAAACTATAAAAGAGAGAGGATAAGTCTTCTAAGTGAATATTAAAAATAGAAAGAAATATTAATGATGAAATATTATTTCTGAAAGTGACATTTCTTACAACTTCATACCATTTAAAATTAGCCATAATTAATATTGAATTAATTATTATTAAATACATTACAACTCATGGATTGGATGATGGCGGAAATCTTTTGGCGTCGAGCCGGTATAACGGCGGAAAAATCGTGAAAAATAAGTCGCATCGCTAAATCCCAGATATTCTGAGATCTGGCTTATGGTCATGCTGGTGTAAAGCAAACTACGCCGGGCTTCGAGCAGAACACGTTGGTGCAGAACATTAAGCGCACTGCAGCCATAGAATTCATGGCACAAGTTGTTCAAATGCACGGTCGATAAACCCACCACACTCGCATAATGCGTGACTGATAATTGCTCGCGATAGTGACGCTCAACCAATTGATTAAACTGATGAATAACGGCGCGTTTGCGTTCAACTCGCGAACTGCCGCTCGGGGCCGGAGCGCATTGGCGATTAAGCCAAACTAACAGTGCGCTGATCAGCGAATGCAGCATCATATCTCGCGCTTCGCCCTGCCCTTCGTACTCATTCTGAAGCGTGCTAAACAAGGTATTAATTTGCCTGCGCGAGCCTTTCACCGGCACGCAAGCCGCCTGGGCTAAGACCTGCAAAGGCCGACCAAATTGCTGTTCAAACTGAGCAATCAAGGGCGCGGAAAATGAAAGAATATAACCCTGAGCACCGGGTGAAAATTTGAAGCCGTGCACGCACAATGCGGGCACCACCTGAAGGCAGGCATGATTAACGTGATGTTTCACGCCTTCAATATCTATCTCCACCTGCCCTTTATGCAGATAAAGCAGTTGAACCAAATCCGCATGCTGATGAATGCGAATGTGCCATTCATAAAGGCTGCTGCGGCTGTGAATAGACTCACAATGCAGCAAATCCGCCGCAGGCCAGATTCGGTTTTCACCATAAAGTTTAAATACCGGAATACCGGTGTTCAGGCTCATTTCACCCTCTTAGCTTAAAAAACCCATGCTCTGTTGAACAAGTGTAGTTTATTCAACAGATTCGAAGTCCAGCCCAACGTAGTTTTCGGCAATGGTCGTCAGCCCCGCGCGTGATGCCATATAATATTCACGGTCTGCCTGCTGCATCTTGCGGTCAAACGCGCTCATGTCTTCGAAATCATGCAGCAGATTAGTCATAAACCAACTAAAGCGTTCCCCTTTCCAGACCCGGCGCAACGCCATCGGTGAATAGGTTTCCAGTAAATCCGTTCGCCCTTCGTGGTAAACCTTTTTCAAAATTCGGTAGAGATAATTAACATCCGACGCCGCCAGATTCAGCCCTTTCGCGCCGGTCGGCGGCACGATATGCGCGGCATCGCCGACCAGAAATAGTTTGCCGTACTGCATCGGCTCGACGACATAACTGCGCAGCGGCGCGATACTTTTCTCAAGTGAGTGACCAGTCACTAACTTATCGACCAGCTCTTGTGGCAAACGCTGTTTTAGCTCACCCCAGAAGCGTTCATCAGGCCAGGCTTCCACTTTGTCACTGAGCGGAACCTGCAAATAGTAACGGCTTCTGGTTAGTGAGCGCTGACTACACAACACAAATCCACGTTCATGATGAGCATAAATCAGCTCGTGATTCACAGGCGGCGTGTCAGATAACAAGCCAAGCCAGCCGAAGGGATAAACACGTTCGAACTCCTGGGTGATCTCCGCCGGAATCGCTTTGCGCGAAACACCGTGGAACCCATCGCAACCCGCGATATAGTCGCAATCAATACGATAAGTTTCGCCCTGCTTTTCAAAAGTGACATACGGCGAATCACTTTTAACATCAAACAATTGCACATCGCTGACGCCGTACATTGAGACAGTGTCCGTTGCCCGGCGCGCATCCATTAAATCGTGCGTCACTTCTGTCTGGCCGTACACCATCACGGTCTTGCCACCGGTCAATTCTTTGAGCGGAACCGGAATACGTTTGCCATCCACCAAAAACTCAACGCCTTCGTGGACTAATCCTTCCGCATCCATTCGCTCACTAACGCCCGCCTCGCGCAGCAAATCGACAGTCCCGCTTTCCAGAACGCCTGCGCGAATGCGCCCCAAAACATGTTCGGGCGTTTGTCTTTCGAGCACGATATTGCTGATCCCGGCATTGTGCAGCAATTGCCCCAACAGCAAGCCCGACGGGCCAGCACCGATAATCACAACTTGAGTTTTCATAGGATACGCTCTCTCAATGCCGGTTATTTAAATGTTATTTTTATGTTTAGCAAATGTTCGAATGTGCATTTTTATCGTCACAGGAGGGAAAAAGAAGGCCAATATCGGTGCAAAACGTGCACTTTTCGAAACTCACACCGAGACTGTGGACGAGTTCATATTTCGCCGAAAAAGTGTGCGAAATTGATTATCTGGCTAAATGTTGATCTGGCCCGCCTGAGTAGAGGGGGCGGCCTATGTTAAAACTGGGGGATGTTAAAAATTGAGCGATTAGCGTCGCTTTTCACCTCTTATAGGACAGGCATGTCGACAGACGTAAACTTACAGCGCGATGTCACCCGGCTGTGTATTCAGTGCGGGCTTTTCTTGCTGCAACACGGCGCTGAAAGCTCGCTGGTTGAAGAACTTTCCAGCCGTTTAGGGATCGCTTTGGGAATGGATAGCGTTGAAAGCTCAATTTCAGCGAACGCCATTGTTCTGAGCACCATCAAAGATAACCAGTGCCTCACCACCACGCGCAAAAATATCGACCGTGGCATCAACATGCACGTGGTGACGGAAGTCCAACATATTGTGATCATGGCTGAACACAAGTTGTTGGATTGCAAAGATGTTTTAAAAAGATTTGAGCATATTAAACCGCTGCGATATCCCCGTTGGTTAGTGGTGTTGATGGTCGGCCTCTCCTGCGGCTGTTTCTGTAAGCTCAATCATGGCGGTTGGGATGGGGCATTCATCGCATTTCTGGCCGGTTCGGTGGCAATGTACGTCCGATTAGTGCTCACCGCGCGCCATTTACACCCACAAATTAATTTCTGCATTACGGCCTTTGTCGCCACGTCTATTTCTGGTTTGCTTATCGCCAAAGGGCCGTTTGCCAACACTTCAAATATTGCGATGGCGGCGAGTGTATTGCTGCTGGTGCCGGGCTTTCCGCTGATCAACGCCGTGGCCGATATGTTTAAAGGCCACGTCAACACCGGGCTTGCCCGATGGGCAATGGCGAGTTTACTCACGCTTGCCACCTGCATTGGCGTGGTGATGGCGATGTCCGTGTGGGGGTTAAAAGGATGGGAATAATCGACTTTTTACTCGCGCTGTTACAAGACATGGCGCTGGCGGCGATCCCCGCAGCCGGTTTCGCACTGGTGTTTAATGTCCCGCAACGTGCTTTGCCCTATTGCGCCTTGCTCGGTGCGATTGGCCACGGCTCAAGAATGGCGATGATGACGGCAGGCCTGAACATCGAATGGAGCACGTTTATCGCCTCGCTACTGGTCGGGAGCATCGGTATTCAATGGTCACGCTGGTATTTGGCCCATCCGAAAGTGTTTACCGTCGCCGCCGTGATCCCGATGTTTCCTGGGATTTCAGCTTACACCGCGATGATTTCAGCGGTAAAACTCAGCCACTTTGGTTACACCGAAGACCTGATGATTCAACTGCTGACCAACTTCCTGAAAGCGTCTTTTATCGTCGGTGCGCTATCGATTGGCCTATCCATTCCGGGGCTGTGGCTGTACCGCAAACGCCCACGAGTGTGATGTGTTTCAGGGCTTCGCGAACTCATCAGTGCTTTGCCCGCGCAAACTTGTTTTAATGTCATCTGGCCTGGGCGTTACCAGCGGCCTGATGACATTAAGGAGCCTTGCGTGGAAACCCACGAAATTTATCTTCCTGAGCGTTTCGATGACGCCAGTTTGAAAGAAAAGATTTTCTTCAGCGCCATTAGTTTGTTCGCTGAGTTTGGCCTTAACGGCGCACGCATGGAGCAAATTGCCGAAAAGGCTAACACCACAAAACGCATGGTGGTTTATCATTTCAAAAGCAAAGAACTGCTTTATGTTCAGGTGCTTGAATATGTGTACACCCAAATTCGCAGCTGTGAACGCCAGCTCAATCTTTCCCATCAACCACCCGTCGAAGCGATGGTGGAACTGGTGGAATGGACATTTGATTTCCACGCCACGCACCCGGATTTCATTCGTATTATCTGCATGGAAAACATGCAGCGCGGGCGCTTTGTGAAAGAGTCGGCGTACCTGCGTGAAATAAACCGCAGCGCGCTGGAATTACTGGAAGATGTGTTGACCCGTGGGCAAGAAAAACAGCTGTTTAATAAGCTTGTTACCGCCAAAGACGTTCACCGCCTGATCAGTAGTTTTAGCTTCTATCATGTCGCCAACAGTTACACCTTCTCCAACTTCTTTGAAGACGGAGCCGAACCGACTGACAGCACCAGCCATTACCGTGAAATGGCGGTAAAAGTCGTGCTGCGCTACATCGGGCCGTAAATAACCGTATTTTTGGGATGCTTTAAGAACTCTCCGAACCTCAAAAGGCCGGGAGAAAGCGGTATACTCGACGAAAATTCGCCTGCAATGCAGGCTTCCGAAAAAGAGTATAAACAGATGAAAGCAAGCAAAAAGGTTTTATGCGCTCTGGCGCTGGCAACGTCGGTATTTGCTGGCCAGGCGATGGCCGCAAGCTGGCAGGATCAGCTTTCCAGCGCAGCAAATGAATTAAGCAAATCCACCAGCACCAGCAGTACAGGCACGACGACTACTGGCACCACCGGTAACTCTTTGGCCTCACTGACCAGCCTGCTCGGCGGCGGTACTAGCGCATTAAGCTCTAACAGCATGACCAATGCCGCCGGTATTTTAGAATACTGCATGAAGAACAAACTGGTTTCCGCCACCAATCCAGAAAACGTCAAAAATCAGCTGCTCGACAAACTCGGTTTAGATAGCGGCACCAAACAAACAGAACCTCAGGATTACACCCAGGGTTTGATGGGCCTGCTCAATACTGGCAAAGGCCAGCAGCTGAATCTGAACAGCATCGGCAGCTCACCGATTGCGGAAAAAGTGAAAACTCAGGCGTGTGATTTTGTGCTGAAACAAGGCATGAACTACCTGTCTTAAAAGTCAGGCCTTGTCGATCGGATAAGCGGCAGTGTCATCCGACAACACCGGCGTAAATGGTGGATGACGCTATCGTTTATCCACCCTACAAAACCCTTTGCAAGCAATCCCCACGTAGGTCGGATAAGCGATAGCGTCATCCGACAAAACCCGCTCATCAACCTTTGCCGC
Source organism: Buttiauxella izardii (assembly GCF_003601925.1). Taxonomy (GTDB): domain Bacteria; phylum Pseudomonadota; class Gammaproteobacteria; order Enterobacterales; family Enterobacteriaceae; genus Buttiauxella; species Buttiauxella izardii. The sequence goes on along the minus strand of NZ_QZWH01000050.1, from coordinate 23,512 downwards.
AATCTGAATTTTACTCCTTCACATTAATCTCCAGCACCGCATAAACCCCATCGCTGGGTAACGTCACCGTGACATTTTTCAGGTCAATTCCTGCCGCCAGAACAATATCCCTGAGCTCGAAAAGCGTGCGCGGATAAATCGTCGTCCAGCCTACGCAGCGCAACACAAAATCAATTTGCGGACTGGTTTTGAGCATATTTGAAATAATCAGCACGCCGCCCGGTTTCACCAGACGCAGGGCGTGACGGATAAAATTCACCGCTTCCGGTTCCGAAAAGTATTCAAAAATCCCCAACCCATCGACCAGTTCAGCTGATTGCTCGCCCAACTCCTGAACCAGTTTGTCGCTGACCACCATCCGGTCAAATAAATTGCGCATCAACAAAGCAAAATGATGGCCTACCACCAGCCCATATTGTGTCGCCAACCCGCGAGCAAATTTCAGCGATTGCCGGTCATGATCAACCAGCAGCAAAGTGAATTTCTGCGACCTGAGTTTTGCGCCGCGTAAGGTCTTTAAAACCGGCACCGCCGCGCCACAAGCCAGGCTTATCCAGTTTCCAGAAACACGGTTATTCAGGTGAATATCGGCAATGTCCGCCATCACTTTGGCGCGGGAACGAATCCCCCGCGCATCATTGGCGTGAATAAACCAGGGTCGGCTATGAACATCCATTTCCCCGCCGCTGATCAAGCGTTCCGCTAGCGGATGCTGCACAGCCCAAAGCGCCAGCGCGGTTGGAACCAACTGGCAACGCCACTCCTGAAGGGCAGGTCGATTATGGAAGGCAAGTTCAGAGAGTTTATTGCGACAGCGTATTCGCCGCATTCCCTGGTTATCCAGGAATATCTCCGGTGCTTCAAGCGTCGAATCGCTGACGAGCTGCTGATTGATATCATCGATCTGTTCTGCAACCTGATCCTTCATCGGCCAGCTATCGCTTATGTCGCTACAAGAGATATTTTTTATGGCAAGATCCGCCGGCACAGAGCCGGGGATCACGGTGAGAAAAGGTTGCCAGGACATGTAAAACCTCTGCTGACGTTTTCTTTCAGTCTAGAAAACCCAGGGTTATTTACCGTCAGCAGAAAGTTGTAATTTACGAACGTAAGAAAGACTCGGTCAGCTTGACCCAATAGGTCGCACCGCTGGAAATACAGGCATCGTTGAACTGATATAACGGGTGGTGAACCGAGTAGTCATTGTTGCCGGTCGCCGTCCCCAGCCATAAATAACAGCCCGGCACTTCCTCCAGCATGAACGAGAAATCCTCGCTGCCCATCGCACTTTTCACCGTCGCAGGATCGGCGACTTTATCAGCCCCGAAAACGTCGCGAGCCACCTGCATCGCAAACTCAGTTTGCTGCGGGTCGTTGACCGTCACCGGGTAGCCGAAATCCACCGCAATCGATGCTTTCACATCAAAACTTTCTGCCTGCGCGTGAACCAGTTTCTGAATGCGCAGTTTCACCGCATCCCGCACCTCAGATTTAAAGGTACGCATATTGAGTTTCAGCACCGCGCTGTGCGGAATAATATTATGCGTGGTGCCGCTTTGCAGGCTCCCTACCGTCACCACCGCAGAATCCTGCGGATCTACATTGCGCGAAACAATGGTTTGCAGCGCCATGACGATCGACGCCCCGGCAACCGTCGGATCAATACAATGTTCCGGCATCGATCCGTGTCCGCCTTTGCCTTCGAGAGTGATCGTCATGCTGTCTGACGAAGCCATCAGCGCGCCGGGTTTGGTGGCGATTTCCCCCGCAGGCAACAACGGGAAATTGTGCAGGCCAAAAACTGCATCGCACGGAAACAGCTTAAACAAGCCGTCATCAATCATACGTTTTGCGCCGCCAATCGACTCTTCCGACGGCTGGAAAATCAGGTGTAACGTGCCGCTAAACGGGCGATGCTCCGCCAGATAACGCGCCGCCGACAGCAAAATGGCGCAGTGTCCGTCATGCCCGCAGGCGTGCATTTTCCCTTCATTCACGCTTGCCCACGGCAGCCCGGTTTGCTCCTGCATTGGCAGCGCGTCCATATCGGCGCGAATCCCCAGACGCTTGCCGCCGCTTCCTACTTTTAGCGTTCCCACCACGCCCGTTCCGCCGAGGCCACGATGCACTTCGTAACCCCAGCCTGTCAGCAATTGTGCGATACGGTCGCTGGTGCGGAACTCTTCAAAACCTAACTCCGGGTGCTGATGGAAATCGCGGCGAATGGCGATCATTTCTGCTTCGTTATCAAGAATTTCTTTAATAAGCATAGGGTTATTCCTTTTTATTCATCACAGAAAGTTTCGCGTTCATGCCAGGCCAGTAATGCCGCGAAAGTGACGACCGCGCAGAACATCAAATACCAGGCAGGAGCCATCGGTTCCCCGGTGACTTTGAGCAACCAGGTCACGATTAACTGGGCGAAACCACCAAACAGCGTCACGCCGATGGCGTAAACCAGCGCCATACCGGAGGCACGAACCGCTTTGGGGAACGCTTCGAGGATCAACAAGAAAAAGGCAGCGGAGCTGATGTTGGCGAGGATCTGATCGAGGGCTATCAACGCCAGCGTGACGCCTAGCGGCGCACCATGCAAAATCGTCGCGAAGATCGGCCAGATCAGAATGAACGATCCCACCGCGCAGGCGATCAGTATCGGCTTGCGTTTCGGTAACCGGTCCGCCAGTTTGCCACCAAAGAACGGCACTAAAAGCGTCAGCGCGGCGGCGGTCAAACTCACCCACCATGAGGTGCTGGCAGGCATATGCAGCGTATTCACCATATAAGCGGGCATGTAATAAATGATGATGTAAAACGTGGTGGTGCCTTTCATCACCAGCAAAATACCGAGCAACAACGCGCGGCGATGCTCACGCCATAACGTTAAAGCCGGGTTTTCTGTCACGACCGTCGGCGTCACCGAGTGTGTTTCAGCCAGCTGGCGGCGGATATACAACCCAATCGGCATAATTGCCAGGCCGACAATAAACGGAATACGCCAGCCCCAGTCGTAAAGTTGTTGTTCGCTCAGCACATGGCTCAAACCCGCGCCCATCGCTGCGCCAAACAGTGCCGCCCCGCCCTGGCTGGTCATCTGCCAACTCACTCGCGCACCCCGGCTGGATTTATGCCCCGCTTCCATCAGCCAGGAAGTCGCCGCCCCCACTTCACCGCCCGCAGAAAAGCCCTGCAACATGCGCCCGGCGACCAACACGATTGGCGCAAGAATGCCAACCTGATGATAAGTCGGCGCAAATGCCACCATCATCACGCCTAAAGACATCAAGCCGAGGATCAGTGTCATCGCGGCTTTACGCCCGTGTTTGTCGGCATAATTCCCCAGAACCAGGCTCCCCAGCGGACGCATCACAAACCCGACGCCAAATGTCGCCACCGCCAGTAACAAAGAGGTGTAGTCATTGGTGCTTGGGAAAAAGAGATGGCCAATAATCACCGAGAAAAAGCTGTAAACCGCAAAATCGTAAATCTCGAGGCCATTGCCAAGAGTGACGGCCACCAACGACTTAGCGTTAGCGCGCTCCGGGACCAACGGCGCATCATACGGAAGCGCGGAAGTGACTCCGGCATCCACCTGGGCATAGCTGACACGCTGTTTCATGCTCACGTCCTTTTTTGTTACTTAGATGTAAACAAACTGGGGTTGATTTAACTATCTGCATAAAAAAAGAACATCGCAATCATAAAAATTAGTTATGCCTTTGGTTATCTTATTTGTATTGTGAGAGAGCAAATTTTGCACCACGGTGATGATCCAGGCGGGCCGGAAAATTGAAAATCAAACTAAATCAGTTAGATATTTTGTTGGAAGTTGCTGCGCAAGGCAGCATTGGCAAAGCGGCGAAGGCGTTACACCTCACACAACCGGCGATTTCTAAAACCATTCAGGAAATGGAAGCGGAAATCGGCATGCCGATTCTGCAACGCTCGTCACGCGGCGTAACGTTAAATGAGTATGGGCAAGTTCTGCTGCGCCACGCGCGCGATATCGACCGTTCTTTGCATGAAGCGCGTGACGAAATCGACAATCTACTTGGCAAAGCGATGCGCCAGTTGCGCGTCGGTTTCACCTCTGCGGCTTCCTACGGGCCATTTACCAACACGCTGATTCAGTTCCAGGCGCGTTATCCCGGCGTAAAACTCATCGTGATGGAAGGCCGCCCGCAGCAAATCCACGATGCGCTGGAAAACCAACGGCTGGATATCGCCGTGATCACCACCGCCAATAATGCCTCGCAAAACAGCATGTATTACGAATCGCTATACGCGCTGAGCAACACGGTGATTGCCGGGAACCAGCATCCCGTCACGCACACGACGTCACTGAAAAACTTGATGGATTACCCGTGGCTGGACTGGGACGAACCGGGTGAACATTCGATTCTCGGGCAAGTGTTCCGCCGCTATAACCTGCCGCTGCCGCAAAACATTATTCACTGTTCATCGCCGTGGATAATGGCGCGCATGATGGAGCAAACCGAGGCGATCAGTATGTGGACGTCGGTGCGTCTGCGTTTCCCTGGTTACAGCCCGAACCTGCGCCCGCTGGTGCTGCGCGAAGTGTTACCAGCCAGCAGTATCGGCATTTTGTGCCCGAATATTGCCCGTCTTTCCACGGCTGGAAATACCTTTATGGAGATGCTGCGAATAAACACGCGTGACTGGTTGCAAGATAGCGATGCGTTGGAAATGGTGGTGCGGGTGTGAAAATAGTCATGCGGCCAGATGCTAAAACCTGGCCGCAATCATTCGCCAATCAGCTTAAATCAGCGCCGTTGCTGGCAATTACTTTCTTATACCAGTAGAACGATTTTTTGCGTGTACGAGCCAAAGTGCCATTGCCCTGGTCGTCGCGGTCAACGTAAACAAAGCCGTAGCGCTTGCTCATTTCACCGGTGGATGCCGCTACCAAATCGATGCAGCCCCACGAGGTGTAACCCATCACCGGAATGCCGTCGTCGATGGCGTCCGCCATCGCTTTGATGTGCTCGCGCAAATAGCTGATGCGGTAGTCGTCATTGATCTCGCCCTGCTCGTTCACTTCGTCTTTCGCACCGAGGCCGTTTTCCACCAGGAACAGCGGCTTCTGGTAGCGGTCGTACATCATGTTCATGGTGATGCGTAAGCCCAGCGGGTCGATGCCCCAGCCCCATTCGCTCGCCTGAATGTGTGGGTTTTTCAGGGATTTCACGATGTTTGCTGCACTGCTGTTTTTATCGTTCATATCCGCCGACGCACAGCGCGAGGCGTAATAGCTGAACGAGACAAAATCGACGGTGTTTTTGAGGATTTCGTCATCGCCCGGCTCGATTTCTAACGTAATGCCTTTCTCGCGGAACACGCGTTTGGTGTATGACGGATACGCGCCACGCGCCTGCACATCAATAAAGAACAGATTCTCACGGTCTTTTTCCAGCGCCGCCCACACGTCTTCAGGTTTGCAGGAATACGGATAAAAATTCCCGCCCGCCAACATGCAGCCGACCTGGTTATTCGGGTTCACTTCGTGAGCAATTTTGGTCGCCAGCGCACTTGCCAGCAGTTCGTGATGCGTCGCCTGGTACTTAACTTGTTCTTTATTATCGCCTTCTTCGAATGCCAGACCTGCGCCTGAATACGGGCTGTGCAGCAGGATGTTGATTTCGTTAAAGGTTAGCCAGTATTTCACCAGCCCATCAAACGCTTCAAAACAGGTGCGCGCATAGCGGGTGAAAAACTCCACCATTTTGCGGTTACGCCACGAACCGTACTCTTTCACCAGATACAGCGGCACATCGAAGTGGCACAGCGTCACCAAAGGTTCGATTCCGTACTTTTTGCACTCGGCGAACATATCGCGATAAAACGCGATGCCTTCCGCGTTTGGCGTTAACTCATCGCCATTCGGGTAAATACGACTCCAGGCAATCGAGGTGCGGAAGACGGTAAAGCCCATTTCCGCCATCAGCGCGATGTCTTCTTTGTAGCGGTGATAGAAATCGATGCCGACGTGGCTCGGGTAATACTCGTCGTCACGCAGGGTAAAACGCTTTTCGAGGCCAGTTTTTACCGCCAGACGGTCTTTACCATGGGGAATAGTATCGACCGTGGTCAGCCCTTTACCGCCTTCAAGATAAGCGCCTTCAGCCTGGTTCGCCGCAATCGCACCGCCCCATAAAAAATCTTTCGGGAAAATAGAGTCGCTCATGAGATTCCTCTTCTAAATTAATTCGCGTTTGCGGCAGCAGGTTGTGATGCCACTGCGACAGTTGGCTGGACTTGTTCTTTCTCATCGCTTTGCTCAACCGGGATATCTTCGAAGCCCAGCACCAATGTCAGGATGAAAGAGAGCACCACGGCCAGAATCATCACGCCAAACACCCAAACGATGCTCATCGGATTGGCCGGGTCAAAGAACTGCACGCTGGTAAATAAACCCGGTGACGCCATGGAATGGCTGGCAAGCCCGCCGATTCCGGCAACCGCGCCGCAAACAAAGCCACTGATTAATGCCGCAATTAATGGGCGCTTCAGGCGCACCGCAACACCATAAAGCGCCGGTTCGGAAATGCCTGCCACAATCGCAGATGCCGCCGCAGCCAACGCCGTCTGGCGCAGTTCAGGGTTTTTGGTTTTCCAGGCAACCGCCAAAGATGAACCACCCAGCGACAAGTTAGCGCCAATTTCAGACGGCATCACCATGCCTTCTTTGCCCGTTTCGGCAATGGTTTGAATAATAGACGGGGTGAATACACGGTGCATGCCGGTCATCACCAACAGCGGCCACAGCGCGCCCATAATCGCCACTGATAACCAGCCTAAATAGTGGTGAATGGTATAAACCAGGGAAGAAATCCCGGTACCAATCCAGATGCCCAGCGGGCCAATCAGCATGATGGCAATCGGTGCGGAGATCAGCACAATCAGCATCGGCTTGAGGAAGTTTTTGGTCACCGCAGGCGTGATACGGTCAACCCAACGCTCGATGTACGACAGAATCCAGGTCATGCACAACGCAGGAATCACGGTGTAGGTGTATTTCACCGCCGTGACTGTCATGCCCATAAATTCAACGTGTTGGCCCTGAGCGGCTTTCGCCATCAGGTCAACAAAGTTCGGGTGAACCAGCACGCCAGCAATGGCAATCGCCAGCGACATATTAGTTTTGAATTTTATCGCGGCAGAGGCCGCAACCATGATTGGCAGGAAGAAGAATGCGCCGTCGCCAATCACGTTTAGAATGATGAGCGTGGACGAGCCTTTGCCGAATACGCCGGTCATATCCAGAATCATGGCCAGCAGTTTTACCATCGAACCGCCGATAATCGCCGGAATCAACGGCGACATGGTGCCAATCAGTGCGTCCAGAATCCCGGCACCGATGCGTTTCAGGGTGATTTTATTTTTGCCGTTCGCCGGAACCGCTGGTTGCATGCCTTCTGGCAGCAGTTTCAGCACTTCGGCATAAGCCTGAGAAACGGTATTCCCGATGATCACCTGGCACTGGTTTTCGCTGCGCACCACACCCAATACGCCATTGATCGCTTTCAGTTTCGCGGTGTCCACGATGCTGTCGTCGTTTAATACAAACCGCAAACGCGTCATGCAGTGTGTCACTGCGCCCACGTTTCCTGCGCCACCTATTGCGTCGATTATCGACTGAGAGACTGCTGCGTAATTCTTAGCCATGAGCTACCACTCTTTCTTATTTAAATTCATGCGGTTGTGAATGTTTTTACCGGTAGCATCACACTAACTTGTAGGGTTCTGAGAAATAGGTAACCGGTTCCACATTAGATTGACCAGGCAAAACGAACAGATCAAACACTAATTTTATGGAATATTAATTTTGTGATGACGATCGCCATAAACAGCCTATGCACGTCATCAGCACCGCTTTCAGAGCAGTATTTTGTCGCGGCGGAATGTGTAAAATGGGCGCATTCAAAAAAGCCAGGAAGTTTTCATGTCGACAATGCTAGAAGTGGCAAAAAAAGCCGGTGTCTCAAAAGCCACCGTTTCACGCGTATTATCCGGCAAGGGATACGTGAGCGAAGCCACCAAAGAGCAGGTCTATAAAGCCATTGAAGAGGCGGGATACCGGCCCAATTTGCTGGCGCGAAATCTGGCAACCAATAAATCAGAATGTATTGGTCTGGTGGTGACTAACACGCTTTATCACGGCAGCTATTTCAGCGAAATATTGTCTCAGGCGGCGAAGAAATTAGAAGACAACGGTCGCCAGCTAATTCTGGTGGACGGTAAACACAGCGCACAAGAAGAACGGGAAGCGATTCAATTTCTGCTCGATTTACGCTGTGATGCGGTCATTATTTATCCGCGTTTTTTATCCATTGATGAAATGGACGACATTATCGATCAACACAAACAGCCTATTATGGTGGTGAACCGAAAATTAAGAAAACACCAAAGCCACTGTATTTGTTGTGATCACAAAGGTTCCAGCTTCCTTGCGACAAAACATCTCATCGAGCGCGGTCATCGTGAGATTGCGTTTATTACCGGTTCGATGGATTCCCCCACCGCCATTGATCGTTTATCCGGCTATAAAGAAGCGTTAAATCAATACAATATCAGCGTGAATGAAAGCCTGATTGTGCAAGGGAAATGGACACCAGCCAGCGGCGTGGCAGCAGTAGAAACGTTGCTTTCGCGCCAACAAAAGGTCAGTGCGATTGTCGCCAGTAATGATGAAATGGCAGTCGGTGCAATGAAAAAATTAAACGAAATGGGTATTTCGGTTCCGGGTGAAATATCCATTATCGGCTTCGATAATATTCCAACCGCCCCTTATCTTTCTCCGGCATTATCGAGCGTTAAAGATCCGGTTAGCGAAATGATCAGCGAAGTGATCACCCGTTTAATTTCGATGTTAGACGGCGGGTATTTATCCAAAGAGAATATATTTACCTCGGATTTATTAGTCAGAAATTCGGTAATAGATGGGCCATATATAAAGTAAAAAATTGTCGGATGACTACCATGGCTTTCCGAAGTTTGGATAAGCGCAGCGTCATCCGACGAGTTTTATTCAGCCACTTTCACAATCACTTTGCCAAAATTCTTGCCGCTCAATAAACCCTGGAATGCTTCAACGCTATTCTCAAGGCCATCAACAATATCCTCACGGAACTGGATTTTGCCTTCCGCCAGCCATTGGCTCATCTGCTTAAAGAATTCAGGATAATGGTCGTTATAATCCTGGGAGATAATAAAGCCCTGAACGCGCAGGCGTTTTTTCAGGATGGTGCCCATTAACAGCGGCAAACGATCCTGCTCAAACGCGCTATTCGCGCCGTTGTACTGGCTGATGACGCCGCACACCGGAACTCGCGCTTTGGTGTTGAGCAACGGCAGAACCGCATCAAACACCGCACCGCCGACGTTTTCAAAATAAACATCAATGCCTTTGTCGCAGGCCTTTTTCAGTTGTTCTGCGAAATCCGGTGCCTTGTGATCAATACAGGCGTCGAATTTCAGCGTTTCAGTGACGTAACGGCATTTATCCGCACCGCCTGCGATCCCCACCACTTTGGCTCCGCGCAGTTTCGCCACTTGCCCGACAACCGAACCAACCGCACCGCTGGCTGCGGCTACGACCACGGTTTCACCCGCTTGCGGATTACCGATATCGGTCAGGCCCATATAGCCGGTAAAACCAGGCATGCCGAGCAACCCGAGCGCATACGAAGGATGTTGCATATTCGGGTCAAGTTTCTGTAAACCCTCGCCATTGGACAACGCAAAATCCTGCCAGCCGGTATACGCCAGCACCAGGTCGCCCGCTTTATAATCCGCATGTTCGGACTTTTCGACCCGGCAAACAGTACCGGCACCGAGCACATCGCCGATGGCGAGCGGCGGCGTATACGATTCCACATCGTCCATGCGCCCGCGCATATACGGGTCGAGGGATAAATAGAGCGTGCGCAGCAGCAATTCGCCTGCTGCGGGTTGCGGGACTGGCGCTTCTTCGAGACGGATATCTTGATTCGTCGGCATGCCCTGCGGGCGTTGCGCCAGTACAAAGCGGCGGTTAGTTTGGGACGACTGCGTCATAATTCTCTCCATAGATTTGGGTCATGAATGAACGGTCAATCTGTCCCAGACTAGCTAAAAAAAACCGCCGCAGGGGTAAAAACGTGCGGTTATCGGTTTTTTACCTCTAATGCAAAACCGTCACTGCATCTTCGAGACGCGTCGCCCGGTGCTTCACCATCGCAGAGACTTCTGCACTTTCTTCCACCAGCGCCGCATTTTTCTGCGTGATAGCGTCCAGTTCTGCGACCGCGCGCGTTAAATCAGAAAGCCCTTCCGCCTGCTCGGAAGTGGCCTGGCTAATTTGCCCCAGCAGCTGCGTAACGTTTCGCACCTGCTCAACGATGTCATTCATGGTGCGCCCGGCAGCATGAACCTGAACGGTGCCGGACTGCACTTTACTGGCGCTGGCATCAATCAGTTTGCGGATATCGTTTGCCGCCGTGGCACTGCGTTGCGCCAGGTTACGCACTTCACCGGCAACCACGGCGAAACCTTTGCCTTGTTCTCCGGCGCGTGCCGCCTCTACCGCCGCGTTAAGTGCCAGGATATTGGTCTGGAAGGCAATGTCGTTGATTAGGCTGGTAATGGAGCCGATACGCTGCGTGCTGTCGGCGATATCGTCCATCGTCGTGACCACGGTTTCCATCGCCTTTCCGCCGTGGGCTGCGGCCTGGCTCGCAGAACTCGACAGTTTATCTGCGGCGGCGGCTGTTTCTGAGTTGGTCTGCACAGATACCGCCATCTGGCTCATGGTGGTGACAGTTTGCTGCACATTCACCACGGATTGGCGCGTGCGTTCGTTTAATTCCACATTGCCCTGCGCCAGCGTTTCACTGCCGCTGCGCACGTTTTCAACCTGATGGCTGACATCATGAATCAGCCAGCGGCACATCAATCCAAGCTGGCCGATGGCGCGTAACGTGATACCGATTTCATCGGTTCGCGCCAGGTGCTGCACGCTTTGCTGGTTTCCAGTCGCCACTTCCAGCGCCTGGCGAGCGACATTTTCCAGCGGGTGCGCAATTTGCCATTCAAGGAGCAAGCAAGCCACCACACTCGCCAGCGCGCTAATCAGCACCGGCAGCGCCCCCAAGCCTAACGATAAAGAAGCGGCCATCATCAGCAAAAAAACGCTGCTTATTATTAAGCGAATGCGCCAGCGTAACGGCATCGCAGGGATTTTCCCCAGCCCGCTTTTACCGACCACCAGCCCCTTAAACAGACGTCGCTTGCAACGCCCTTCTCTCAGCGCCTTGTAGAGCGGCTCGGCGGCGGCAATTTCTTCGGGCTTCGCTTTGGTGCGAATCGACATGTATCCGGTTGTTTTCCCGTTGCGCACCACCGGAACAACGTTGGCACGCACCCAATAATAATCACCATTCTTGCGTCGGTTTTTGACAATACCGGTCCACGGCTCGCCCTTTTTCAGCGTGAACCACATATCCGCAAAAGCAGCTTTGGGCATATCAGGGTGGCGCACCAAATTGTGCGGCTGACCCGTGAGTTCGTGAAGCGGGTAACCGCTCACTTCCACGAACGCATCGTTGGCGTGGGTGATGATGCTGTTCAAATCGGTAGTCGACATCAATGTCGTGTCGTCATCAAGCAGGTATTCATGCTGTGTTGCAGCCGTGCGCGCAGTCATAGCAACTCCCTTGGCAGGTTATCCAATTGTTAATATTTTTGGTGGCATTGTTATTTCGGCGCTGCAAAAATTTCCTTTAGCGGGTAAACTTGACGGCGATCACACTTTTTTAACTAAGCCATATTTTTTATAATGATTTTGGATGGGGAGCACATTTCCTATTAATTTCATGAAGTTATTAATGAAAATGTCATAGTGACGCTAAGTGCTGGAGTTTTGACCTTCAATTTGCAATCGGCACACTACACTTAGTATGGGGACGTTTTAGCCCCGTAAGGAAAAAGAGGATAATAATGTTAAAAAGGAAAAAGAAAGTCAGACCTATTAAGGTCAGTGACGTCACCATCATTGACGATAGTCGTCTGAAAAAGGCGATTACCGCCGCATCGCTTGGCAATGCGATGGAATGGTTTGATTTCGGCGTATACGGCTTTGTTGCCTACGCCCTCGGTAAGGTTTTCTTCCCGGATGCCAGCCCAAGCGTGCAGATGATTGCCGCGCTCGGTACCTTCTCAGTTCCCTTCCTGATTCGCCCGTTAGGTGGCCTGTTCTTCGGCATGCTCGGCGATAAGTATGGGCGTCAGAAGATCCTGTCTATCACCATCATCATTATGTCATTGAGTACCTTCTGTATTGGCCTGATTCCGTCGTACGCGACTATCGGTATCTGGGCGCCAATCCTGTTGTTACTTGCGAAAATGGCGCAAGGGTTCTCAGTGGGTGGTGAATATACCGGGGCTTCCATCTTCGTTGCGGAATACTCGCCAGACCGTAAACGCGGCTTTATGGGCAGTTGGTTGGACTTCGGTTCGATTGCCGGTTTTGTCTGCGGCGCGGGCGTGGTTGTGTTGATTACCGCGATTGTTGGTGAGGCTAACTTCCTCGAATGGGGCTGGCGTTTGCCGTTCTTCCTGGCGTTACCATTAGGGATTATAGGCTTGTATCTGCGTCATGCGCTGGAAGAAACTCCGGCGTTCCAGCAGCACATTGATAAGCTCGAGCAGGGCGATAAAGAAGGCCTGGCCGATGGGCCAAAAGTCTCCTTTAAAGAGATCGCGACCAAACACTGGCGCAGCCTGTTGACCTGTGTCGGTATCGTGATTTCGACCAACGTCACCTACTACATGTTGCTCACATATATGCCGAGCTACCTGTCGCACAACCTGCATTATTCCGAAGAACATGGCGTGCTGATCATTATCGCCATCATGATTGGGATGCTGTTTGTGCAGCCGGTGATTGGCTTGTTGAGTGACCGTTATGGCCGCCGTCCGTTTATTCTCGGCGGTAGCATCGCGTTACTGCTGCTGGCGATTCCGGCGTTCATCCTGATCAACAGTAATGTGCTGGGGCTGATTTTTGCCGGGCTGCTGATTCTGGCTGTGATCCTGAACTCCTTCACCGGGGTGATGGCGTCCACGCTGCCTGCGATGTTCCCGACGCATATTCGTTATAGCGCGCTGGCGAGTGCTTTTAATATTTCGGTGCTGGTCGCCGGTGTGACGCCAACCGTAGCAGCATGGTTGGTGGAATCCACCGAAAACCTGATGATGCCAGCGTATTATCTGATGGTGGTGGCGGCAATCGGTCTGATTACCGGCCTGACCATGAAAGAGACGGCGAATAAACCGCTGAAAGGCGCTACGCCTGCGGCGTCTGACATTGCCGAAGCGCGAGAAATCGTTCAGGAACACCACGATAACATCGAGCAGAAAATCGAAGATATCGACCGTGAAATTGAAGAATTACAGGCGAAGCGTACCAACCTGGTGCACCAGCACCCACGCATCAACGAGTAATGTCTGTTAGCTGCAAAAACGCCGGGTGAGTGCCCGGCGTTTTCATTTCTGTATTCCCCCTCATTCCTGGAGGGAATGGGATATACCTTATGTTTATAAGCAAAGTATTTTTTGGACTTTGTGAATAGTCATAACTCACCTAACGTAAGTCGCTCAGAGAATAACAACTCATATAAATTTCCTTCATTTACGCAGGGTGCCACATGCAAAGAAAATTACTGCCGTTACTGCTGCTGTCTGCTATTTCCGCCAGCAGCTTTGCCGCTACACCGCCAAATACTTTAATTGTTGCCCAGGGGCTGGATGATATCGTCAGCCTTGATCCTGCTGAAGCGAACGAGCTTTCCAGTATTCAAACCGTGCCAAGCCTGTATCAGCGGCTAGTTCAGGCCGACCGTGATGACCCGGCGAAAGTGGTCGCGGTACTGGCTGAAAGCTGGCAGGGCGATGCGGCCAATAAGAAACTGACGATTAAACTGCGTCCGGATGCCAAATTCTCATCGGGCAACCCACTGCGCCCGGAAGACGTCATCTTCTCTTACACCCGTGCGGTGACGCTCAATAAATCCCCGGCGTTTATTCTCAACGTGCTTGGCTGGCAGCCCGAAAACATCACCAGCCAGTTGAAAAAGGTCGACGACCACACGCTGGAATTGCACTGGACGGCAGATGTCAGCCCGGCAGTAGCACTGAATATTCTCTCCACGCCGATTGCTTCTATCGTCGATGAAAAAGCGGTTTCACCCAATGCCAAAGCCGGTGATTTCGGTAACGAATGGCTGAAGATGCATTCGGCAGGCAGCGGCCCGTTCAAAATGCGTGTGTACCAGCCGCACCAGGCGATTGTGTTGGACGCGAACCCAACATCCCCTGGCGACGCTCCGAAAGTTAAAAACATCATTATCAAAAACGTGCCCGATCCTGCCGCTCGCCGCCTGCTGATACAGCAAGGCGACGCCGATATTGCGCGTGATTTGGGTGCGGATCAGACCAGCGCGCTGGAAGGCAAACCGGGCGTGAAAGTGTTGAGCATCCCTTCTGCCGAGCAGAATTACATGGTGTTCAACGCAGGTAATAGCGCGAATCCACTGCTGAAAAATCCGGCACTTTGGGAAGCCGCTCGCTACCTGGTAGATTACGAAGGCATCACCAAAGACCTGCTGAAAGGCCAGTATTTTATCCACCAGAGCTTCCTGCCGGTCGGTTTTGCGGGTGCGCTGGACAACAATCCATTCAAATTTGACCCAGCCAAAGCGAAAGAAATTCTCGCCAAAGCGGGAATCAAAGACGCGCACTTTACGCTGGATGTCGAAAACAAACCGCCATTTATCACCATCGCACAATCAATGCAGGCGAGCTTCGCTCAGGGCGGCGTGAAGATTGATCTTCTGCCAGCCGCGGGTAGCCAGGTGTACGCACGCGTCCGTGCGAAACAGCACCAGGCAGCGATTCGTCTGTGGATCCCGGATTACTTTGATGCGCACTCCAATGCCAGCGCCTTTGCCTATAACGACGGTAAAGCGAGTACCGTTGCAGGCTTAAACGGCTGGCAGATTCCTGAGTTGAATAAGCAAACGCTGGCGGCGGTTGCCGAAGCTGACCCGGCGAAACGCCTGGATCTGTATAAGAAAATCCAGGAAGAAGTTCAGCACAATTCACCGTATGTATTTGTCGATCAGGGTAAAACTCAGATTGTGGTGCGTGAAAATGTGAAGGGTTATCAGCAGGGTTTGAATGCGGATATGGTGTATTACGATCGCGTGAGTAAATAAGTACTGGACGCCCTCACCCTAACCCTCTCCCCCAGGAGAGGGGACTTACGGTTTTCTCCTTCGCCAACGGAAAGGGGACTTACGGTTTTAGGTCGGGATGAGGGCGGCTTTCTCGAACACCAGCATAAGAGTTACCCATGACTGACGTCTCATTTCGCCGCCCCTTGCTCACCCTCGCCCAAGGGCTATTTACCCTGGCGCTCACACTTGTCGGCCTGCTGCTCATCACCTTTGCCCTTTCGGCACTTTCGCCCGTCGACCGCGTGCTACAAATCGTCGGCGATCACGCAAGCCAGGCCACTTACGATCAAGTCCACCACCAACTCGGTCTGGATAAACCGCTTCCGGTTCAGTTCTGGCATTACCTGACCCAACTCGCGCACGGAGATTTAGGTACCGCCAGTGCCACAGGCCAACCCGTGTTGCACGATTTACTCGCCGCCTTCCCGGCAACACTGGAACTCGCTACCCTCGCGCTGATCATTGGCAGCATTTTAGGCGTGATGTTTGGCGTGCTTTGCGCCCGTTTCGTTGGCTCACCGTGGGATTTAGCGGTGCGCACCTTCACACTGTTGGGTAACTCCGTTCCCATCTTCTGGCTGGGTCTGCTGATGCTGGCGCTGTTTTACGCGCGCCTGCAATGGAGCGCCGGGCCGGGTCGCCTTGATGATATTTACCAGTACAGCGTCGAAGCCAAAACCGGTTTTGTGCTGATAGATACCTGGTTATCCGGCGACCGAGACGCGTTTATGAACGCCATCAACCACCTGACTTTACCGGTGTTACTGCTGGCCTATTACTCGCTGGCGAGCATTACACGCCTCACGCGCACCGCCTGCCTGAGCGAAATGAACAAAGAGTACATTACGCTTGCCCGCGCCAAAGGGGCTGGCGATATGACGATTCTGATGCGCCACGTCCTGCCCAACATTCGCGGCACGCTGTTTACGGTTATCGCGCTGGCTTACACCGGCATGCTCGAAGGCGCGGTACTGACCGAAACCGTGTTTTCCTGGCCGGGCATCGGGCGTTACCTGACAACCGCGCTGTTCGCCGGAGACACCACCGCCATTATGGGCGGCACGCTGCTGATTGGCGTGTCGTTTGTCATTATCAATAATCTGACTGACGTGCTGGTGCGTGTCACCGATCCGAGGGTGCACTGATGCCGTCTTACCTGTTTTTACGCCGTACATTGCGCTCCCCTGCGGCGCTTTGCGGCTTAGTTATTATCACACTGCTGGTGCTGATTGCGGTTTTCGCCCCGCTGATTGCGCCGTTTGATCCGAACTGGCAAGACGCCGCCGCCCGCCTGCAAGCACCAAATGCTCATCACTGGCTGGGCACCGACAGCTATGGGCGCGACCTGCTTTCGCGCCTGGTTTATGGCGCTCGCCCGGCGGTCGGTCTGGTGTTGCTGGTGACAGTGATCACCCTCCCCGTTGGCCTGCTAATCGGCATTCTTTCTGGTTATTACGGCGGCTGGCTCGAACGTGTATTAATGCGTTTTACCGATGTGGTGATGTCGATGCCGCGCCTGATTCTGGCGTTCGCTTTTGTGGCGATGCTTGGCCCTGGGCTGGTGAATGGCGCCCTGGCATTAGCGCTCACAACGTGGCCTGCATACGCACGCCAGGCACGCAGCGAAATCCAGCGCCTGCGCCACAGCGATTATCTTGCGGCGGCAGAAATGATGGGGATTCGCGGGCAGCGCTTGCTCGTGGGCCATATTCTGCCCCTCTGTTTACCGTCGGCGATTGTGCGCCTGGCGCTTGATTTAGCAGGCATTATTCTCGCCGCAGCCGGGCTGGGTTTCTTAGGTTTGGGGGCAAGGCCGCCAATGGCAGAATGGGGTTCTATGATTGCCGATGGAATGCAGGTTATTTTCGACCAGTGGTGGATTGCCGCGATCCCTGGCACCGCCATTTTAATCAGTAGCCTCGCGTTTAACTTGCTGGGCGATGGATTGCGCGACGTGCTGGAGCCGGGACATGACTGAGAATCGCATTGAAGTTCGTGATATGAACATTGATTACCCCGGCGCGCGCGTGGTGAATAATCTCTCGTTTACGCTCGGTAACGAACGGCTGGCGCTGGTGGGTGAATCCGGTTCGGGTAAATCCATGACCGCGCGAGCGCTGATGGGGCTGGTGCGTAAACCGGGTAAAGTCAGCGCCGCTCAGCTTAACGTGCTGGGCAACGATCTGCTGACGATGCACAACCGTGGCTGGCAAAACCTGCGTGGCAACGACATTTCTATGGTGTTGCAAGACCCGCGCTATGCGCTCAATCCGGTGAAAAACGTCGCTCAACAAATTGACGAAGCGCTGCGCCTGCATCAAAAACTCTCCAGTGCACAGCGCCGGGAACGCATCCGTGAAGTGATTAACGCGGTCGGGTTGCAGGAAACCGTGTTGCCGCGCTATCCGGCGGAACTTTCCGGAGGTATGGGGCAACGCGTGATGATTGCTATCGCGCTGGTCAACAACCCAAAAGTGCTGATTGCCGATGAACCGACTTCCGCGCTGGATGCGCGTTTGCGTAACCAGATTCTGGAATTGCTGGTTGAACAATGCGAGCAACGCCAGATGGCGATGTTACTGATAAGCCACGATTTACCGCTGGTGGCTCAACATTGCCAGCGCGTACTGGTGATGTATCAGGGGCAAAAAGTCGATGAAATGGCCGCCGACCGACTCGCTAACGCTACACATCCGTACACCCGCACACTCTGGACATGCCGCCCGAATGCCACGACCTACGGCATGATGCTGCCGACACTCGACCGCAGCCAGAATCTGCAAGGAGATAACCATGGCCCTCGTTGAAGTCAGTCATTTGAGCGTGCAATTTCAGGCAAAAGGCCAGCTTAAAACTGCGGTGCGTGACGCAACTTTCACGATTAATCAGGGTGAAACGTTCAGTTTAATTGGCGCGTCAGGATGTGGGAAATCCACCATCTTACGTGTGCTCGCGGGGTTACAACGCGAGTGGCAAGGCAATGTGAAATTGCTCAATGGTGCGATTAAACCCGGCTCACGTTTTCAGGGCGATTTGCGCCGGAATGTGCAAATGGTGTTTCAGGACCCGTACGCCTCTTTGCATCCGAACCACACGATTTACCGCACGCTTGCCGAGCCGCTGAAAATTCACGGCGAGGCGAATATCACCGAGCGCGTGGAAGAAGCGTTGGTTCAGGTTGGATTGCCCGTCGATGCCATGAAGCGTTATCCGCACCAGCTTTCCGGCGGCCAGCGCCAGCGCGTCGCCATTGCTCGTGCGCTGCTACTGCGTCCTAAAATCCTGCTGCTGGACGAACCCACTTCGGCGCTGGATATGTCGGTACAGGCTGAAATTCTGAATTTGCTCAACCGCCTGAAACAACAGTTTGGCATGACGTACCTGCTCGTTAGCCACGACACTGACGTGATTGCGCATATGTCAGACCGGGCGGCCTATATGGCAGATGGCGTGATTCAACATGAGTTCGACCGCGCCGCTCTCGTCGGCGGAGAGCACCGCATGGATGCCGCTTAAGCGGCATCTTGTCTAAACGCACCACTAAGTAGCATGACGCATGGTTATGGTGCAAAAAAACCACATATCACACAGCAAACTGGCTTCTGACCAGCATTTTTAACCGCAAAACGTGACTCTTTGTGATTAATTATTACGCAATCCCAATTCCCCCAGATCGTTTATCCTGATTTTTGTTAGGGGAAGCGAAGTGGCGTATTCCCTGCAATACTTATTTTGTGTATCGCGTGATACGCCATTCCCAGGAGCACATTTTGAACAGGTTACCGACTAGCGCTTCGGCTCTTGCCTGCACAGCGCACGCTTTGAACATCATCGAAAAGAAGACACTCACCCATGAGGAGATGAAAGCGCTAAACCGCGAGGTTATCGAAAACTTCCAACAGCATGTGAATCCGGGTTTTCTTGAGTATCGCAAATCAGTGACCGCCGGCGGGGATTACGGAGCCGTAGAGTGGCAAGCGAGCAGTCTGAATACGCTTGTCGACACCCAGGGTAAGGAATATTTAGATTGTCTGGGTGGGTTCGGCATTTTTAACGTGGGGCACCGTAATCCAACAGTGGTATCCGCCGTACAGCACCAGCTAGAAAAACAACCCCTGCACAGTCAGGAGCTGCTCGACCCTTTACGGGCGATGCTTGCCAAAACGCTTGCGACACTCACTCCGGGCAAACTCAAATACAGCTTCTTTAGCAACAGCGGGACAGAATCGGTTGAAGCGGCGATTAAACTCGCCAAAGCGTATCAATCTCCGCGTGGGAAATTTACCTTTATCGCCGCCAGCGGCGCGTTCCATGGCAAATCTCTCGGGGCATTGTCCGCAACAGCAAAAGCGGCTTTCCGTAAGCCGTTTATGCCGCTCCTTCCGGGCTTCAGGCACGTTCCGTTTGGCAATATCGATGCGATGCGCACGATGTTAAGTGAATGCCGTAAAACCGGTGATGATGTCGCAGCCGTGATCCTTGAACCTATTCAGGGTGAAGGCGGCGTGATTATCCCACCAGCCGGGTATTTGCCTGCGGTGCGTAAGCTTTGCGACGAATTTGGCGCACTGCTGATTTTCGACGAAGTGCAAACCGGTATGGGACGTACGGGCAAAATGTTCGCCTGCGAACACGAAAACGTACAGCCTGATATTTTATGCCTCGCCAAAGCCCTCGGCGGTGGCGTAATGCCGATTGGCGCAACCGTTGCCACAGAAGAAGTGTTCTCTGTGCTGTTTGATAATCCTTTCCTGCACACCACCACCTTTGGCGGTAATCCGCTGGCCTGTGCGGCAGCGCTTGCCACCATCCATGTTCTGCTCGAGCAAAATCTTCCTGCTCAGGCGCAACAAAAAGGGCAACTTTTGGTGGATGGATTCCAGGCACTGAAACGCGAGTTCCCGGAGCTGGTTGTGGATGCGCGTGGACAAGGTTTGTTGATTGCCATCGAGTTTAGCGACAACGAAATTGGCTATAACTTTGCCAGTGAAATGTTCCGCCAGCAGGTGCTGGTCGCCGGGACGCTCAATAATGCGAAGACCATTCGCATTGAGCCACCGCTGACGATCACGATTGAGCAGTGTGAACATGTGTTGAGTTGTGCGCGGAAGGCGCTTCAGGGTCTGAGCGTAAAGCAGCGTGAAATGATAGAAGTTGAAGAGTGACTGATTATTCACCCTCCCCCTGGCCTTAAAAGAAGGCAGGGGTGAGGGCTGAACAATGCTAAGGCAACAACCCCACAAAACTGCGTTTCTTACGCGGCTCCGACATCATCCCTTCGAGCTTATCGACACACGCTAAGTAATGCGGCGTTTGCTTGTGCGCCAGCACCGCCTCGTCGTTTTGATACGCTTCGTAGATGAAAAATCGCGTGGCCACATCCGGGTCTTGCAACACATCAAAACGCAGATTTCCCGGCTCCTTAATCGATCCTTCGTGATTGGCGCGGAACACGTGCATAAACTCGTCCACGCGCTCCGGTTTGATATTAATTTCCACCAGCGTCACGTTCATGCTGTGCCTCCATGATGTTTTTCATCCAGCCAGAATTGATAGGCCTCGCGGGCGGGAACATTTTCATGCACCACCTTTTTCACCGCTTTTAACATGGCGAGCGGCGCGTCAGACTGGAAGATATTGCGCCCCATATCCACGCCCGATGCGCCCTGGTCGATGGCTCTGAAACACATATCCAACGCCTCTTGTTCCGGCAATTTTTTACCTCCGGCGATAACAATCGGCACCGGGCAACTGGCCGCGACTTTCTCGAAACCTTCTTCAACAAAATAGGTTTTCACAAACTGTGCGCCGAGTTCAGCGGCAATGCGGCTGGCGAGGGAGAAATAACGCGCATCCCGCGCCATTTCCTTGCCGACGCCCGTCACGGCAAGCGTAGGAATACCATAGCGCGTGCCTTCGTCCACCAGCTTGATAATGTTGTTGATTGACTGATGTTCGTATTCGCTGCCGATATAAATCTGCGCCGCCACTGCGCAAGCGTTCAGGCGCAGCGCATCTTCCATCGTCACCGCTACACTTTCACGCGACAGTTCGCTAAGAATTGAATTGCCGCCGGATGCGCGTAACACCACCGGTTTATTGGTGGCGGGCGGCACCACGCTGCGCAAAATGCCACGCGTACACATCAGCACATCGGTTTCCGGGAACAGCGGCGCAATCGACAAATCGATACGCTCAAGACCCGTCGTCGGCCCCTGAAAATAGCCGTGGTCAAACGCCAGCATCACGGTGCGCCCGGAGGTCGGGTTGAAAATGCGTGCCAGCCGCGACTGCATTCCCCAGTCCAGCGCCCCGCTGCCCTTCAGGTAAAATGCTTTGTTCTCCTGCGGGCGGCCAATGCCGTACTCTTTGCCTTCGCGGATATCGTCTAGATCTGCCATTTCCCACTCCAGAATTGGATCAAAGAAAGCAATATTCAAAAGCGTAGACGCAGGCTGGGATCTACGACCAGGTAAAGATCACGATCGGTTAAACCCTTTGCATTACAAAATGATCTTTTTGCCGGGCGCTTCACATTTTCTTATCCCGCTCCTTCGAACAGATGGCCTACGTTTTATTAAGGTTACCTATGAGCGATTAACGAGCAACGGATGGCGAAGGGGATAAGCAATGAGTTACTTATTGGCTTTAGACGCTGGAACCGGAAGTATTCGCGCCGTTATCTTTGATACATCAGGCCACCAGATTGCTGTCGGCCTGGCTGAATGGAAGCACTTAAGTGTTGTGGATGTTCCCGGCTCGATGGAGTTTGACCTCACCACCAACTGGCTGCTCGCCTGCCAGTGTATTCGCGAAGCATTGCAAAAAGCGCATTTGCCGCCGGGAGCGATCAGCGCGGTTTCCTGCTGTTCAATGCGCGAAGGGATCGTGCTTTACGATCGCAACGGCGATCCGATCTGGGCATGTGCCAACGTCGATGCCCGCGCCAGCCGCGAAGTATCCGAGTTAAAAGAGATCCACGACTACAAGTTTGAATCCGAGGTTTACCAGGTTTCCGGGCAGACGCTGGCGCTAAGCGCCATGCCACGCCTGCTGTGGCTTGCGCACCATCGGCCAGATATTTACCGCCAGGCGGCAACCGTAACGATGATCAGCGACTGGCTGGCGGCGAAACTCAGCGGTGAGCTGGCGGTTGATCCTTCCAACGCGGGAACCACCGGCATGTTGGATCTGGCAACGCGCGACTGGCAGCCTGCATTAATGGATATGGCGGGTTTGCGCGCCGATATCCTCTCTCCGGTAAAAGAAACGGGCACCGTGCTGGGGGGCGTAACGCCCGATGCGGCGCAGCAAAGTGGCTTGCTGGCGGGAACGCCGGTCGTAATGGGCGGTGGCGATGTGCAACTAGGCTGCGTCGGGCTTGGTGTGGTGCGCGCCGGGCAAGCAGCGGTTCTGGGCGGCACGTTCTGGCAGCAGGTGGTGAATCTGCCCGCCATTAAAACCGACCCGGATATGAACATTCGCATTAACCCTCACGTTATCAGCAATATGGTGCAGGCGGAGTCGATTAGCTTCTTCACCGGCCTGACGATGCGCTGGTTCCGCGATGCCTTCTGCGCTGAAGAAAAGTTGCTGGCTGAAAGGTTGGGCATTGATACCTATGCGTTGCTCGAGGATATGGCCGCACGAGTGCCTGCTGGCTCTCACGGCGTGATGCCGATTTTCTCGGATGCGATGCATTTTAAACAGTGGTATCACGCTGCGCCGTCGTTTATTAACCTCTCCATTGACCCGGAAAAATGCAACAAAGCCACGCTTTTCAGGGCGCTTGAAGAGAATGCAGCGATTGTCTCGGCGTGTAATCTCGAGCAGATTTCGGGTTTCTCGGGCATTGAGTTTCAGTCACTGGTGTTTGCTGGCGGCGGTTCAAAAGGCGCGTTGTGGAGCCAAATACTGAGTGACGTAACCGGTTTGCCGGTGCGGGTGCCGGTGGTTAAAGAAGCGACGGCACTCGGTTGTGCGATTGCGGCAGGCGTCGGTGCCGGGATTTTTAATAATCTGGCAGATGCAGGTGAGCGGCTGGTGCAATGGCAGCGGGAATTTACGCCTAATCAGGAACATCGGGCGTTATACGACGAGATGAAGCGCAAGTGGTTAAAAGTGTATGCCGATCAGCTGACGTTGGTGGATAGCGGTTTGACGACGTCGATGTGGCAGGCTCCGGGGTTGGTGATGCCACCCTCACCCCGCCCCTC
>NZ_QZWH01000049.1 GCF_003601925.1 Buttiauxella izardii | reverse complement strand
AAGGCTGGGATGAGGGCGTTTCCTACCGCACCACATCCCCAAGAGCTTCCTCAAGGTCATACCAACGGAACCCAAACCCGGACTCTTCAAGCCGCTTCGGCAGTGCTCGTTGCCCGCCTAACACCAGCACCGACGATTCACCCATCATCAGTCTGACCGCAGTAGCAGGCGCGCGCATAAACGCCGGGCGTTTCAGCACATGGCCGAGCGCGTGAGAGAATTGTTCGTTGCGAACCGGGTAGGGCGAAACCATATTGAACGGGCCGCGCAGGTCATTATCCAACAGCCAGAGAATGCCATTGACCATATCGTCGATATGAATCCAGGCCAGATATTGTCGGCCATCGCCCATCGGGCCACCCAGCCCTAAACGGAAAATCGGCAACAGTTTCGCCAGAATCCCCCCTTTGGGTGCCAGCACCACGCCAGTGCGTAGCAGGCAAACACGGGTTTGTTCGCTTTGTGCGCCGCAGGCGATTTGCTCCCAGCGGGCGCAAAGTTTATGGGTAAACTCATTGTGTGGCGGTTCATCTTCGTTAACCACCACTTCGCCGAGGTCGCCGTAATATCCTGCGGCAGAACCGGAGATAAACACCGCAGGCGGCGTCTGGCTGGCTTTGAACATCTCAACCAGGCGCTCGGTGATTTGCCAGCGGCTTTGGCATAAGCGCTGTTTTTGCGACTCCGTCCAGCGCTTATCGGCAATCGGTTCGCCTGCCAGATTGATTACCGCGTCAAAACCATCAAGATTGGCATGGTCGTTTAGCCCTTTCCAGAGCGTGACTTGGGGGGCAAATAACGCGCGAGCTTTGTCTGGGTTACGGGTCACGACGGTTATGCCGTGCCCCAGTTCCAACAAGCGCGGTATCAGGTGGCTGCCAATCAAGCCGGTTCCGCCGGTAATCAGTATCTGCATGCTTGTCTCCCGCTGTTTGCGGCTACTTTCGCCAGCTCATGGTCATCGAGACTGAATCGGCGTAACGCAGCGCGTGAAGTTTGTCTATTTCTACTTCAGCATAAGATACCCACGGATGGTCGCATGCGATATCGAGCACATCTTGAGTTAATTTTTCCAGCAGCGAGAAGCGATTATTCTCGACCAACTGGATGATTTGTTTGGTGATGGTGCGGTAATTCAGCGCATCGTTGATGTCTTCACTGGCGCGGGCTTTGTCTGCCGGATAGTGAATCGCGACGTTAACGACGATATCCTGACGGTTGGCAATTTCTTCTTCTTTGATGCCGATGAAAGTGCGCAGGCGTAAGTTTTTGATTCGAATAATCGCGTCTGGCTGTGTGGATGACATTGCAGGTTTCCTCCATGTTGTTATTTTCGCTCTTAGAATACATGAGGAAGAACATTGCGCCCATATCGGGCGCATAAGTGTTAACTTTTTTGCGCTTGTTCGTAAGCCCGCTCAGTTGCCGGGCGAGAACGAATACGTTCAAACCAGTTTTGCACCGCAGGGAAATTAGCCAGATTAATGCGCTGGCGCTCATGGGAAACCGTCCACGGGTAAGTGGCGATGTCAGCAATACTGTATTCGTTGCCGCCCAGCCACGGGGTTTTCTCAAGCTGCTTATTGAGAACACCATACAGACGCTGGGTTTCTACCTGATAACGCTCAATCGCGTAAGGAACGGGCTGCGGAGCAAAGTGGTTGAAGTGATGGTTCTGGCCGAGCATCGGGCCAAATCCGCCGACTTGCCAGAACAACCATTGCAGCGTGTGGGTGCGCTCGCGCAGATCCTTACTGAGTAATTCGTTGGTTTTTTCTGCCAGATAAAGCAAGATTTCGCCAGACTCAAACAAACTCAGCGGGCCGCCGCCATCGGCAGGGCTGTGGTCGATAATTGCCGGGATTTTATTGTTGGGGGAAATCGCCAAAAAGGCAGGCTGAAACTGATCTCCTTTGCCAATATCAATACGATGAAGGGTGTAGTCCAGACCCGTTTCTTCGAGAAAAAGCGTGATTTTGTGGCCGTTTGGCGTCGGTGCATAGTAAAGGTCAATCATGTTATGCCCATCCTGATGTCAGCATTTTTCGTAAACCTATGGAGTATAGACTTTTTGAAAAACTTGCCGGGTGGATGAGTTTTGTTCAAGTGACAGGCGTTAATTTCCGCTATATGTTCAATAACCTGGGTAAATGAATGATGGGAATACTATGAGCCAGCCAACAATAACACTGTGGTCCGACGCTAACTTTTTTAGTCCGTACGTGATGTCCGTTTATGTTGCTCTTAAAGAAAAAGGTCTGAGCTTTACTCTGCAAACGGTTGATTTGAACAGCGGGCAGCATCTGCAACCCGGCTGGAAAGGATATGATCTTACGCGCCGTGTTCCGGTGCTTGCGGTGGATGACTTTTTACTGACGGAATCTTCCGCCATTACCGAGTTTCTTGAAGATCGTTTCGCGCCTCCAACGTGGGAGCGTATTTATCCCCATGACCTCGAAAAACGCGCCCGTGCCCGCCAGATTCAGGCGTGGGTTCGCAGCGATTTAATGCCGATTCGCGAAGAACGCTCAACCGATGTGATTTTCGCTGGTGTGAAGAAACCGCCATTAAGCGAGAAAGGGCAAGCCGCGGCGCAAAAACTTATCACGACCGTCGAAAGCTTATTGCCAGACGGCCAGCAGAATCTTTTTGGTGAATGGTCGCTTGCGGATACCGATCTGGCACTGATGCTTAATCGCCTGATACTCAATGGCGATGAGGTTCCTGAACGCCTGCAAGAATATGCTGCATTCCAGTGGCAGCGCGCATCCGTGCAGCGTTTTCTGGCACTTTCCGCAAAGCATTCTGGCTGACAGTCCCCATAATTCGTTATGATAATTTTGCTTATCACTAACAGGAATGTGGTTTTATGAAGCTGATGTTTGCCTCGGATATTCACGGTTCGCTACCCGCAACCGATCAAGTGCTGGATCAATTTGAACGTAGCGGTGCTAAATGGCTGATATTGCTGGGTGACGTGTTAAATCACGGGCCACGTAACGCCTTACCGGCGGGTTACAACCCCGGTGCCGTGGCGGAGCGTTTTAACAGTATTGCGGATAAAATTATTGCCGTTCGCGGCAACTGCGACAGCGAAGTGGATCAGATGCTGCTACATTTTCCGATTACCTCTCCCTGGCAACAAATTTTGATGGATGAGCAGCGTTTATTTGTCACGCATGGCCATTTATATAACCCCGATAAATTGCCGCCGCTGGCAGAAAACGACGTGCTGGTTTTTGGCCACACTCATCTGCCTTTGGCAGAGAAGCAAGACTCGATTTATTTGTTTAATCCAGGCTCGGTGAGCATCCCAAAAGGTGGCTTTGAAGCGAGTTACGGCATGCTAAACGATGGTGTTCTGAGCGTTCACGCACTGAATAACGCAGGGGTTATTGCACAGGTAGAGATTACCCCGTAACTTACCGTTAGTTAAACCGATAACGCGCCAAAGAGCGCCCTGAATAAGGTTTCCCCAATGGCGGAACAGAGTCATTTTGTTGGCACGGAATGGGTAGACATTGTCAATGAAGACAATGAAGTCATCGCGCAGGCAAGCCGCGAGCAAATGCGTGCACAGCGCTTACGTCACCGCGCGACTTATATCGTGGTTCATGATGGTATGGGTAAAATTTTGGTACAGCGCCGTACCGAAACCAAAGATTTCATGCCGGGCATGTTAGACGCCACTGCCGGTGGTGTGGTTCAGGCTGATGAACAACTGTTGGACTCCGCACGTCGCGAAGCGGAAGAAGAGTTGGGCATCGCGGGAGTACCCTTTGCGGAGCACGGTCAGTTCTATTTTGAGGACACCAACTGCCGAGTATGGGGAAGCCTGTTCAGCTGCGTTTCACACGGCCCGTTTGCCTTACAGGAAGAAGAAGTCAGCGAAGTCTGCTGGATGTCTCCTGAGGAAATTACCGCGCGTTGTGACGACTTCACCCCTGATTCTTTGAAAGCCCTGGCTCTGTGGATGACCCGCAACGCGAAGAATGAATCCCAGCACGCTGCTGCGGCTGAATAATTTCTAAGCTCTTTCTTTCCGGGCACCCATAAAAAAAGGCCGCATTTCAATGCGGCCTTTTTGCTTCTCTAAAAGACTTAGTCTTGTTGAGAAGACTGAATCGCAGTCAGAGCGATGGTGTACACGATATCGTCTACCAGTGCGCCACGAGACAGGTCGTTGACAGGTTTACGCATACCTTGCAGCATTGGCCCGATAGAGATCAGGTCTGCTGAACGCTGTACCGCTTTGTAAGTGGTGTTACCGGTGTTCAGGTCTGGGAAGATGAACACGGTCGCACGACCTGCAACAGGGGAGTTAGGCGCTTTGGACTTCGCAACGTCAGCCATAACCGCGGCGTCATACTGCAACGGACCATCGATAATCAGGTCAGGACGTTTTTCCTGTGCCAGACGAGTCGCTTCACGTACTTTCTCAACGTCGCTACCCGCACCAGAAGTCCCGGTGGAGTAGGACAGCATCGCAACGCGTGGTTCGATACCGAATGCAGCAGCGGAATCCGCAGACTGGATTGCGATTTCTGCCAGTTGCTCAGCAGTTGGATCCGGGTTGATCGCGCAGTCGCCGTAAACATAAACCTGTTCTGGCAGCAGCATGAAGAACACAGAAGAAACCAGAGAGCTGCCTGGAGCGGTTTTGATCAGCTGCAACGGAGGACGAATGGTGTTCGCTGTGGTGTGAACCGCACCGGAAACCAGGCCGTCAACTTCGTCTTGCTCAAGCATCAAAGTACCCAGCACCACGTTGTCTTCCAGTTGCTCACGGGCAACGGCTTCGGTCATGCCTTTGCTCTTACGCAGCTCAACCAGACGCGCAACGTAGCTCTCGCGAACCACTTCTGGATCCACGATTTCGATACCGGCACTCAGCTCAACGCCTTGTGCAGCAGCAACACGGGTGATTTCATCCGGGTTACCCAACAGTACGCAAGTTGCGATACCACGTTCAGCACAGATAGACGCAGCTTTAACAGTACGCGGTTCTTCGCCTTCTGGCAGAACAACACGTTTACCGGCTTTACGCGCCAGCTCAGTCAACTGGTAACGGAATGCTGGAGGAGACAGACGACGGCTGCGCTCGGAAGTTGCAGTCAGGGATTCGATCCAGTTGGCATCAATGTGGCTTGCCACATATTCCTGCACTTTCTCGATACGCTGATGGTCGTCAGTTGGGACTTCCAGGTTGAAGCTTTGCAGGCTCAAAGAAGTCTGCCAGGTGTTGGTATCAACCATGAACAGCGGCAGGCCGGTGGCGAATGCACGCTCACACAGTTTGCTGACGCGTGGGTCCATTTCGTAACCACCGGTCAACAGAACCGCACCGATATCTACGCCGTTCATCGCGGCCAGGCACGCTGCAACCAGCACGTCTGGACGGTCTGCTGAAGTCACCAGCAGTGAACCTGGGCGGAAGTGTTCCAGCATGTGCGGAATGCTACGCGCGCAGAAGGTCACAGACTTCACGCGGCGGGTTTTGATGTCGCCTTCGTTGATGATGGTGGCGTTCAGGTGACGCGCCATATCAATCGCGCGAGTAGCGATCAGGTCGAAACTCCACGGCACACAACCCAGAACTGGCAGCGGGCTGTCAGCAAACAGTTCTTTAGGATCGATGTTTGCGATGCTCGCTTTAGTGGAGTCATCGAAAATTTCGGACAGGTCAGGGCGAGTGCGGCCCTGGTCATCAACTGGGGCATTCAGTTTGTTAATGATAACGCCAGTGATGTTGGTGTTTTTGCTGCCACCGAAGCTGCTACGAGCCAGTTCAATACGTTCTTTCATCTGCTCTGGGGAGTTGTTACCCAAAGACATCACGAAGACGATTTCAGCGTTCAGCGTTTTAGCGATTTCGTAGTTCAGAGACTGAGCAAACTGGTGTTTACGAGTCGGAACCAGACCTTCTACCAGAACCACTTCAGCATCTTTGCTGCTGGCGTGGAAGTTGGCGATGATCTCTTCCATCAGCACATCTTGTTGGTTGCTGGAAAGCAGCGACTCAACGTGGTGCATGTGCAGCGGCTCAGCAGTAGGGATGCTGGAGTTTGCACGAACGATGCTGGTGGTTTGATCTGGAGTATCGTCACCAGTGCGTGGTTGAGCGATAGGTTTGAAAACGCTTAGGCGAACGCCTTTTTGTTCCATAGCACGGATAACACCCAGGCTGACGCTAGTCAGGCCGACGCTAGTTCCGGTAGGAATCAACATAATTGTACGGGACACGGTATAACCTCTTTGTTGCACAAGCGGAGCTTGTGAGACTCAGAAAACAACACCGCCAGCGAAGGCTGGCGGTAAGGAGAATCAAGCGGTCAGGCGAGATGCATCCTGAGCGATAACCAGTTCTTCGTTGGTCGGAATGACCACCGCAGCACGGGTACCCTCTTTGTTGATGAAGCCTGATTTGCCAAAGCGTGCAGCCAGGTTGCGTTCGTGGTCAACTTCGAAGCCCAGAACACCCAGTTTGCCCAGAGACAGTTCACGTACCATTGCTGCGTTTTCACCGATACCACCAGTGAACACTACTGCGTCCAGACGACCTTCCATCAGCGCAGTGTAAGAGCCGATGTACTTAGCCAGACGGTGACAGAACACGTCCATAGCACGTTTAGCATCTTCTTTAGTGGTGTAGTTGTCTTCAACATAACGGCAGTCGCTGGTGACTTCAGTCAGACCCAACAG
Source organism: Buttiauxella izardii (assembly GCF_003601925.1). GTDB lineage: Bacteria > Pseudomonadota > Gammaproteobacteria > Enterobacterales > Enterobacteriaceae > Buttiauxella > Buttiauxella izardii. The sequence continues at coordinate 45,248 of NZ_QZWH01000049.1, read as the reverse complement.
GCCAGATTCTTTAGTCAGCATTTTGTTGATGTCATCAACGCTCATGCCCAGGGAATCGTGCAGGTGGAAGATGATAGCTGGATCGATGTCACCAGAACGGGTGCCCATGACCAGGCCTTCCAGCGGAGTCAGACCCATAGAGGTGTCAACGCACTTGCCGTTACGGATGGCAGAAACAGAACCGCCGTTGCCCAGGTGGCAAGTGATGATGTTCACTTCTTCCACTGGCTTGTTCAGCATTTTCGCGGCTTCTTGAGTCACATAGTAGTGGCTGGTGCCGTGTGCGCCGTAGCGACGAACGCCGTGCTCTCTGTACAGTTTGTACGGCAGAGCATAGAGATAAGATTCTTCTGGCATGGTCTGGTGGAACGCGGTGTCAAACACAGCAACGTTTTTATCAGCCAGTTTAGGGAAAGATTTCAGCGCTTCAGCAATACCAATCAGGTGTGCCGGGTTATGCAGAGGTGCAAAAGAAGCGGTATCTTTGATACCCTGAATCACGGTCTCGTCGATAACAACGGAGCTGGTGTACTTCTCGCCGCCGTGAACAACACGGTGGCCGATAGCGGTCAGCTGCTCGGACAATTCAGGTTTTTGTGCCAGAATGGTATTAACCATAAAGTTAAGAGCTTCGCTGTGAGCGGCGCCTGCACCCAAAGCCGCTTCTTGTTTACCGCCATCCATTTTCCACTTGATACGTGCTTCTGGAAGATGGAAACATTCGGCTAAACCAGAGAGGTACTCGTCACCGTTAACAGCATCGATAATTGCGAATTTCAGTGAAGAGCTACCGCAGTTCAGAACCAGTACTAACTTACTCGACATGGAAGTACCTACTTTTAATTGTGGCTAAAAAAACGTCAGATAGTCTCTCAGCGTAGCGCATGATGAGCCTGACATTTATGATTAACGTCATGCCAGAAGTGTTTTTTTGGCACAACGAATAAATACTCTAGAGTTTACGCCATATTGCGTGTTTTCCTGGCAATGGCGGACTGAGCAAAAAATTGACAACCTGCGGTTTCCCTTCTACGGCCATCAAGGCCGGCACAGGATACCCGATTGCGATGGTTAAAGACAAAAGATTTTGAACCATGTAATTTAGAGTTGTTAAATTGCACAAAAATTTTATTTTTTATATGTGAAGTTGAGGTAACGTCATGTCGACACCCCTAAACAGCCACGCAAGCTGGTTCAGTATGTTCAGTCGCGGGCAGCAATATTCTAAGACCTGGCCTGTCGATAAACGCCTCGCGCCGATCTTCGTTGAAAACCGCGTCATCCGCGCCACGCGTTTCGCCATCCGCTTTATGCCTCCACTCGCTGTGTTTACGCTGACCTGGCAAATTGCCCTTGGTGGCCAACTTGGCCCCGCTGTCGCCACCGCGTTATTCGCCTGTAGCCTGCCGATGCAAGGTTTATGGTGGTTAGGTAAACGTTCCGTAACGCCATTGCCGCCATCCATTCTGAATTGGTTTTACGAAGTGCGCGGCAAATTACAGGAATCCGGGCAGGCGTTAGCGCCGATTGAAGGCAAGCCAGATTACCAGGCATTGGCCGAAGTTCTGAAACGTGCGTTTAAGCAGTTGGATAAAACTTTTCTTGATGATTTGTAAAATCCCTGCCGTTTCGCATATATAGAAAGGATTATTTTTCGTAGGGGCTAATCCACCCTGCGTAACAGGAGCTAAGAAATGGAAATGACTAACGCCCAGCGTCTGATTTTATCAAATCAGTACAAGATGATGACCATGCTCGATCCGGACAACGCCGAGCGTTATCGTCGCCTGCAAACAATCATCGAACGTGGCTACGGCTTGCAAATGCGCGAACTGGATCGTGATTTCGGTGAGCTTAAGGAAGAAACCTGCCGTACGGTTATCGACATTATGGAAATGTACCACGCGCTGCATGTTTCCTGGACGAACCTGAAAGACAAACAGCAAATTGACGAACGTCGAGTCACCTTCCTCGGCTTCGATGCGGCGACCGAAGCACGCTTCCTTGGTTATGTTCGTTTCATGGTGAACATCGAAGGCCGTTACGCACATTTTGATGCGGGTACACACGGCTTTAACGCTCAGACCCCAATGTGGGAAAAATACCAGCGAATGATGAGTGCGTGGCAGTCATGCCCGCGTCAGTATCATTTAAGTGCGAACGAGATCGCGCAAATTATTAATGCCTGAGGGGAGATGCGTAGTGAAGTGCAAAGGTTTCTTGTTTGATTTGGATGGGACTCTGGTTGATTCCCTGCCAGCAGTTGAGCGTGCATGGATTAACTGGGCAAAGCGTTTCGATATTTCGCCACAGGAAGTACTGGGCTTCATTCATGGCAAACAGGCGATAACTTCGCTGCGTCACTTTATGGCGGGTGCTTCTGAAGAAGAAATCCAACAGGAATTCTTGCGTCTCGAAAAAATCGAGTCAGAAGACACTGACGGTATCGTGGCTTTGCCGGGTGCCGTTGAGTTATTGGCTCATTTGAACGAAGCCGGTATTCCGTGGGCCATCGTCACGTCGGGTTCGCTGCCGGTAGCTTCTGCGCGCCGCGCGGCGGGTGGATTGCCCGCGCCAGAAGTACTGGTGACTGCGGAACGTGTAGCTCGTGGTAAACCTGAGCCGGATGCTTACCTGCTCGGCGCGCAGTTACTCGGGCTTGAGCCTGAAGAATGCGTGGTGGTGGAAGATGCGCCAGCGGGCGTGCTTTCTGGCCTTGCGGCGGGTTGCCATGTGATTGCAGTTAACGCTCCGGCTGACACGCCACGCCTTGAACATGTCGATTATGCGCTGCATTCGTTAACCGAATTGCTGGTGCAGAAGTTGCCTGATGGCACTGTTGAAGTGTTCAGAAAACACTAAACACATGATTTAGCCCCGCTCTTGCGGGGCTTTTTTATGGCATGATTTTTGGCCCAGAGACAACTTACAGGGACTTGTTTTGAACTCGGAACTCATTTGGGTTTTATCGCTGCTAGCGATAGCGGTGGTGTTGTTCGCCACTGGAAAAGTACGTATGGATGCGGTTGCACTTCTTGTCATCATTGCGTTTGTCCTCAGCGGCACGCTCACTCTTAGTGAAGCCTTTTCTGGCTTTAGCGATCCCAACGTTATCCTGATTGCCGCGCTGTTTATCATTGGCGATGGACTCGTGCGAACTGGCGTTGCCACCAAAATGGGCTCCTGGCTGGTGGACGTGGCGGGAAGTAGCGAAACCAAAATGCTGGTTTTGCTGATGTTAACCGTGGCGGGCCTGGGCGCGTTTATGAGCTCGACGGGCGTTGTCGCGATATTTATCCCCGTTGTTCTCAGTGTTTCTATGCGAATGAAAACCTCGCCCTCGCGCCTGATGATGCCGCTCAGTTTTGCCGGGCTGATCAGCGGCATGATGACGCTGGTCGCCACGCCGCCAAACCTGGTGGTGAACAGCGAACTGCTGCGCGAAGGTTTACAGGGTTTTCACTTCTTTAGCGTGACGCCAATCGGGCTGGTCATTTTACTGCTGGGTATCGGCTACATGCTGGTGATGCGTTTTGCGCTCAACGGGCAGAAAAAAGATGACGGCAAACAGGACTGGCGACGCCGTACTTTCCGCGACTTGATCAAAGATTACCGGCTGACGGGGCGCGCGCGCCGCCTGACGATTCGCCCGGGTTCGCCAATGGTGGGTCGTCGTCTTGATGATTTAAAGCTGCGTGAACGTTATGGCGCAAACGTCATTGGCCTTGAACGCTGGCGCAAATTCCGCCGCGTCATTGTTAATGTCACCGGCGTAACAGAATTTCGCGCCCGCGACGTTTTGCTGATTGATATGTCCGCCTCTGAAGTCGATTTACGCGAGTTTTGTAGCGAGCAGATGCTCGAGCCGATGGTGCTGCGCGGCGAGTATTTTTCCGACCAGGCGCTGGACGTCGGCATGGCGGAAGTGTCGCTGATCCCTGAGTCTGAGCTCATCGGGCAAACGCTGCGCGAAATCGGCTTTCGCACGCGCTACGGCCTGAATGTCGTCGGGTTGCGTCGCAACGGTGAAGCGATGGAAGGTTTGTTGGTCGATGAATTTTTGCAGCTTGGCGATATTCTGCTGGTGGTGGGCGACTGGAAACTGATTAGCCAGTTGCAGCTTAAAGGCCGCGATTTTCTGGTGCTGAATTTGCCGGTGGAAGAGGGCGAAGCCTCGCCTGCCCATAGCCAGGCCCCCCACGCGATTTTCTGCCTCGCATTAATGGTCGCCCTGATGCTGACCGATGAAATTCCCAATCCGATTGCCGCGATTATCGCCTGTTTGCTGATGGGTAAATTCCGCTGTATCGACATGGAGAGCGCGTATAAAGCGGTGCATTGGCCGAGCATTATCTTGATTGTCGGCATGATGCCATTTGCCCTTGCGCTGCAAAAAACCGGCGGGGTGAATTTGATTGTGGACGGATTGATGCGCATGGGCGGCGGCTACGGGCCGCATCTGATGTTGATTTGCCTGTTCGTTATGTGTGCCGCGATTGGGCTGTTTATCTCAAATACCGCGACTGCTGTTTTGATGGCTCCGATAGCGCTGGCGGCGGCAAAATCAATGGGCGTTTCGCCTTATCCATTTGCCATGATCGTTGCGCTCGCTGCCTCTGCCGCGTTTATGACGCCAGTATCTTCTCCGGTGAATACATTGGTTCTTGGGCCGGGGAATTATAAGTTCAGCGATTTTGTGAAGATGGGTGTGCCATTTACGGTGATTGTGATGGTGGTAAGTGTGGTGATGGTGCCGATGCTATTTCCGTTTTAACTAGCTAAAAACAACCCTCACCCCGGCCCTCTCCCTGATGGAGAGGGAGAAAACCGGAGAATTCCCACACCCCATGAGAGGGGGAAAACCGGATAATTCCCTCTCCTGGGGGAGAGGGTTAGGGTGAGGGCATATAACTATAATGGTGAATCCTGGCTAATCTCATCCAGCGACAACTGGAAACTTGGCACAAACACATTCATGAAGTAATCCATTTCTTCGCTGTGACGGTCAGCCAGCGTTTTCTCGAGGCGGCTTTTCGCCAGCAAAAACTCGTTATTCCCGGCAGACAACTCTTCCAGACATTTCAGATAGGCGCATAGCGCATCGGCCTGCTTCACGATGGCTCTTTCTTCATCGCTGCTCTGATGCTCATCAATCAGCGGCGCCCAGATATCGCGTAACTCTTCCGGCACCATATCAATCAATTTCTGCTGGGCAATTTTTTCGATGGCTTTGTATTCGTGGGCAATCTGCGAGTTAAAATATTTCACCGGCGTGGGCAAATCCCCGGTCAGCACTTCGCTGGCATCGTGATACATCGCCAACAGCGCAACGTGCTCGGCATTAATCTGCCCGTTAAATTTACGGTTTTTAATGACGGCCAAAGCGTGAGCGACCATCGCAACTTGCAAACTATGCTCCGAAACATTTTCGGTACGCACATTACGCATCAGCGGCCAACGATTGATTAATTTCAGACGTGAAAGGTGGGCGAAGAAATGGCTCTGGCTCATAGGTACACTCGGTGTCTACTGCAAAGAAAACCATTGTGCAGGGGGGCAGGGGAAGATGCAAACATCTCCCCCTGAAGGTTTACTGGTGGTAGTGTCCGAGGAAACGGCCAAACTTGTTGATAGCCATTTCCAGTTCATCAACGCGCGGTAAAGTCACGATGCGCACGTGATCCGGCCACGGCCAGTTAAACGCCGTACCCTGAACCAACAGCACTTTTTCTTGCAGCAAGAAATCCAGCACCATTTTTTGGTCGTCATGGATGTTGAAGCGTTTAGCATCGATTTTCGGGAACATGTACAGCGCGCCGCGTGGCTTCACACATGACACACCAGGAATATCGTTAATCAGTTCCCATGCACGATTACGTTGCTCATACAGACGCCCGCCAGGTGCAATAAATTCACTGATGCTCTGATAACCGCCCAGCGCCGTCTGAATTGCATGTTGCGCCGGAACATTGGCACACAGGCGCATGGAGGCCAGCATTTCCAGACCTTCAATATAACCTTTAGCGTGTTTTTTCGGCCCGTTCAAAACCATCCAGCCCTGACGGAAACCGGCAACACGGTAAGTTTTAGATAAACCGTTAAAAGTGACAGTCAGCAAATCCGGTGCCAGCGCAGCAATGGAGTGATGCTGGGCTTCGTCGTACAGAATCTTGTCGTAAATCTCATCAGCAAAAATAATCAAATTATGCTGACGCGCAATTTCGACGATTTCCAGCAGCAGCTCTTTAGAGTAGACCGCGCCGGTTGGGTTGTTCGGGTTAATAATCACAATACCGCGAGTGCGCGGGGTGATTTTAGCGCGAATATCGTCAAGATCCGGGAACCAATCGGAAGACTCATCACATAAGTAATGCACTGCTTTACCGCTGGAAAGTGATACCGCCGCCGTCCATAAAGGATAATCCGGAGCAGGAACCAGCATTTCGTCGCCGCTATTAAGCAAAGCTTGCATTGATTGCACGATGAGCTCGGAGACACCGTTACCGATGTAGATGTCCTCAACCGTAACATCCCGCATGTCACGTGCTTGATAATGCTGCATGATGGCTTTGCGTGCGGAGTAAAGTCCTTTTGAGTCGCAGTAACCTTGCGCGGTTGGCAGGTTACGAATCACATCGACAAGAATTTCATCCGGTGCATCGAAACCAAATGGCGCAGGGTTGCCAATATTCAGTTTGAGAACTTTATTCCCTTCTTCTTCAAGGCGCTTGGCCTCTTTGAGCACGGGGCCACGGATGTCATAACAGACGTTATCAAGTTTGCTGGATTTTTCGATAGGGGACATGAACCTGACCTTAAATGTTAGCGTCACTTCCTGCCGTGGAAGCGACCAGGCATCAATGTACTCCTGCCGCGCCCAGATTTGAAGGTGGGCGAAGCGGCTAACAGTAATTAATCTTTCGATTTCTGAGAAAGAGAGAACGCCAGGTGAATGGGATTTTTATGGTGTTATATTTTGTATAAAGAAGCATTTTCAATTTAAAATATAGATAATCAGTCGATTTTCAAGTTCATTCGCTACATCAATACGGGTAATCGTAGTCGGTGATGCTGTGTTAGTTGCGAATTAAATTGAGTAATAGTTAAGGAAAATTGAATATTCATGCTTAAGGTTAAAATGAATACATTAGTGCGAGTTAATAATATGTATAAAAAATAACAGATGATCTCATTAATATAACCAGTTAATAGATTTGAGTTTCTTCTCATTCATCTGCAATGAACTTGTCCATTTTTGGTAATAATCGGTTGAAGAATTAATTAAAAAAGAGAATGAGATCAGATAATTCGCAACAAAAGTTATGGGTAGGGAGGATTTGCGGTAAGATATCTAACAGTTTATGGTTAGTGTGACTTGTTGAATATTACGCAACTCTATGTTTTATTGTAGATTCGCATTTCGTCATTCTGCGCAATGAAATACTCAAGTTGGATAGTAATCTTACGAAGGTTTTCATCCGTCAAACACTCATAGATCTTGTGTGTTGAATAAATAAAACTCATTATTGAAGTGGATTTACAATAATTACTCAGTTTTAATTTAAGCGACTAGTACGTTAAGACGAATGTTTGTATGTTGGATACGTCAGTATAATATCTCCCGGAATACGCCAATCACATTAATGATTCGCGCCAGTCAGGGTGAGTGAAAATAAAAGTCAGAGCGACTGTCAGGATGACGGTGTAGCCCTACGGGGACGTTCTGTAAAAGGGAATTGCTTTATCTTTTTGATAAATCACAGCAATAAAACTAAGGCAGACTCGTAAGAGCAACCTACTAGTGAAAAAATTATGATTAACGCAAATCGTCCGATATTAAATCTCGACCTCGATCTGCTAAGGACTTTTGTTGCCGTAGCGGATCTCAATACGTTCGCAGCGGCAGCAGTTGCGGTTTGCCGGACTCAATCGGCAGTTAGCCAGCAGATGCAGCGCCTTGAACAGTTAGTAGGGAAAGAGCTTTTTGCACGCCATGGCCGTAATAAACTGCTGACAGAGCATGGAATTCAGCTTCTGGGCTACGCACGAAAAATTCTGCGTTTTAATGATGAAGCTTGTACTTCGCTGATGTTTAGCAATTTGCAAGGTGTGCTGACCATTGGTGCCTCTGATGAAACCGCAGATACCATTCTGCCATTCCTGCTTAATCGGATAAGTTCTGTTTATCCAAAGCTGGCGTTGGATGTGCGTGTTAAGCGCAATCCATTTATGGCTGAAATGCTAAACCAGCAGGAAGTCGATTTGGTGGTGACTACCTCGAAGCCTGCGCATTTTGAGTCTATTGTTTTACGGACTTCACCGACATTATGGTATTGCGCGGCAGATTATGTGTTCCAGAAAGGTGAAACGGTGCCTCTGGTAATGCTCGACGATCCTAGTCCTTACCGCGATATGATGCTGGAGCATTTGAATGCAGAGCGCATTCCATGGCGTATTGCCTATGTTGCTTCAACACTTTCAGCCGTTCGTGCTGCCGTTAAAGCCGGTTTGGGCGTGACAGCCCGCCCTGTAGAAATGATGAGCCCGGAATTGCGTGTGCTGGGTAGTGCAGATGGTTTACCCGCGATGCCAGAAACCCAGTATCTGCTGTGCCGTAATATGCATACGACCAATGATTTAGCGCAGGCTATTTTTAGTGCGCTGGAATCCAACCCTAATCCTTATCGCTATTTAGCTTCTTCAGATGAAGATGATGACACTGTGTTAATGGAACGCGATTTCGAGTAACACGTGAAGGGTAGTTGGTAACAAAATATGAAATTCGAAAACAGGTCACTGGGGGAGATTTTTCGCTCAGTGGCTCGTTTTTTAATCAGCGCAAGTTATGTTTATTGCTGTTTTGTAAAAACATGTTTTAAAACAAACCACTCCGTACCTCCCTCAACCTCTACCTTCTTCCCTATACCTACGAATCAACTCACGGTTAAATGTTAAAAAATAGGCCGCAATGTTGTTGGTTTTTGAGATGGATTAACAAAAGCGTGTCTCAGATCAAGAAAATACTCCCTATAGGGGGGATGAATAGTTGAGAATTCCTGCCAAAATAGAACAGTAGTTATTTTTTCCCACCTTAACGGACACGATTCACCTTCACTAATACCGAGTTAATCACTCGGCGGAACTAACGTTTAGGGCACTAAATGTTAATGAAAGTGGAGTCATGTAAATTAATGTGTGGATACTTTTGTTAAAGTTGACAAAAGGTTATAGAAAGGAGTAAAAAACCCCATCAATTTGCAGGAAAAGTTTTGATTCCGGCAGAAATTGTAAGGTTAATTGTTCCTCCCCATGAATCGATGTGGTGTTCATCTGCCAGCAAGAGCAGAGACTTTGGCGCCACTTTTGATGAGTAAGCAATGAGTATGTCAACATCCACTGAAGTTATCGCTCACCATTGGGCGTTCGCAGTTTTTCTTATTGTTGCCATAGGCCTGTGTTGCGTAATGCTTCTCGGGGCCTGGTTCCTTGGCGGGAGAGCTAAGGGTCGGCACAAAAACACTCCCTTCGAGTCAGGTATCGACTCAGTTGGTACAGCGCGCTTACGTCTATCCGCCAAGTTTTACCTGGTTGCTATGTTCTTCGTTATCTTCGACGTGGAAGCCTTGTATCTCTATGCGTGGTCAGTTTCCATCCGTGAAAGTGGATGGGTAGGCTTCGTCGAGGCCGCAATTTTCATTTTAGTGCTACTGGCAGGCCTGGTGTATCTGGTGCGTATTGGCGCGCTTGACTGGACACCTGCGCGTTCGCGCCGTGCCCAAATCAACCCGGAAACCGACAGTATCACTAACCGTCAGCAGTAACAGCGAGGCAATAAGATGGACTATACGCTCACCCGCATAGACCCCGACGGTGAGAACGACCGTTACCCCCTGCAAAAACAGGAGATCGTGACCGATCCTCTTGACCAAGAAATCAACCGTAGCGTGTACATGGGCAAGCTCGAACATGCCATGCACGATATGGTGAACTGGGGTCGTAAAAACTCAATTTGGCCTTATAACTTTGGCCTTTCTTGCTGCTACGTTGAGATGGTGACCTCGTTTACCGCCGTGCACGACGTGGCACGTTTTGGTGCCGAAGTATTGCGTGCTTCTCCGCGTCAGGCTGACCTGATGGTAATTGCAGGAACCTGCTTTACCAAAATGGCTCCGGTCATTCAGCGTCTGTATGACCAAATGCTCGAGCCAAAATGGGTTATTTCGATGGGTGCTTGCGCCAACTCCGGCGGCATGTACGACATCTATTCCGTGGTGCAGGGCGTGGATAAATTCCTGCCGGTTGATGTTTACATCCCAGGCTGCCCGCCGCGTCCGGAAGCTTACATGCAGGCTCTGATGCTGCTGCAAGAATCTATCGGTAAAGAACGTCGTCCGCTCTCGTGGGTAGTTGGCGATCAAGGTGTGTATCGCGCCAATATGCAATCCGAGCGCGAGCGTAAACGTGGTGAGCGTATTGCTGTCACCAACTTGCGCACACCAGACGAGATTTAATTTGCGCCTGTGGTCGGCGTGAGTTTACTTCGCATATCAATAATATTAGCGCGAAGCCGCTGACCAACAGTCACCACAGTACCATTTGCAATGGTGAGAATTATGACCGATTTAACTGCGCATGATGCCAACCAGCCAGCCTGGCAAACCCGTGACCATCTTGATGATCCGGTTATTGGCGAACTGCGTAACCGTTTTGGGCCGGATGCCTTTACCGTTCAGCCAACCCGCACTGGTGTTCCAGTGGCCTGGGTTAAGCGTGAACAATTACTGGAAGTTGTCGATTTCCTGAAAAGACTGCCAAAACCTTACGTCATGCTATTTGATTTGCATGGTATGGATGAGCGTCTTCGTACCCACCGCGACGGTTTACCGGCCGCGGATTTTTCCGTTTTCTACCACCTGATTTCTATCGACCGTAACCGCGACATCATGCTCAAGGTTGCGCTGTCCGAAAACGATCTCAACGTGCCAACGGTCACCAAACTGTTCCCGAACGCGAACTGGTATGAGCGCGAAACCTGGGAAATGTTTGGCATCACCTTTAATGGTCACCCGCACCTGACGCGTATCATGATGCCGCCAACGTGGGAAGGCCATCCGCTGCGTAAAGACTATCCGGCGCGTGCCACCGAGTTTGATCCGTTTGAATTGACCAAACAGAAAGAAGACCTCGAGATGGAAGCGCTGACCTTCAAGCCTGAAGATTGGGGCATGAAGCGCAGCAGCGAGCATGAAGATTTCATGTTCCTGAACCTCGGTCCAAACCACCCATCCGCGCACGGTGCATTCCGAATTGTTCTGCAACTCGACGGTGAAGAAATTGTCGATTGCGTACCGGACATCGGTTACCACCACCGTGGCGCTGAGAAAATGGGCGAGCGTCAGTCCTGGCACAGCTACATTCCGTACACCGACCGTATCGAGTACCTCGGCGGCTGCGTGAACGAAATGCCATACGTGCTGGCGGTTGAAAAACTGGCGGGTATCAAGGTTCCTGAACGCGTAGACGTGATTCGCGTCATGCTATCTGAACTGTTCCGTATCAACAGCCACTTGCTGTACATCTCCACGTTTATTCAGGACGTGGGCGCGATGACTCCGGTGTTCTTCGCCTTTACCGACCGTCAGAAAATCTATGACCTCGTCGAAGCGATTACCGGTTTCCGTATGCACCCAGCCTGGTTCCGTATCGGCGGTGTGGCGCACGACCTGCCAAACGGTTGGGAACGTCTGCTTAAAGAATTCCTCGACTGGATGCCGAAACGTCTGGATTCCTACGAGAAAGCGGCACTGCGCAACACCATCCTGAAAGGCCGTTCTCAGGGCGTTGCCGCTTACGGTAAGAAAGAAGCGCTGGAGTGGGGCACGACCGGTGCTGGCCTGCGTGCTACCGGTGTCGATTTCGATATCCGTAAAGCTCGCCCTTACTCTGGCTATGAAAACTTTGACTTCGAAATCCCGGTTGGCGGTGGCATCAGTGACTGCTACACCCGCGTGATGCTGAAAGTAGAAGAGCTTCGCCAGAGCTTGCGCATTCTTGATCAGTGCCTGAAAAACATGCCTGCTGGCCCGTTCAAAGCTGACCATCCGCTGACAACGCCGCCGCCGAAAGAGCGCACGCTGCAACATATCGAAACCCTGATCACTCACTTCCTGCAAGTTTCGTGGGGCCCGGTGATGCCGGCTAACGAATCCTTCCAGATGATTGAAGCGACGAAAGGGATTAACAGTTACTACCTGACCAGCGACGGCAGCACCATGAGCTACCGTACCCGTATTCGTACTCCGAGCTTTGCGCACTTGCAGCAAATCCCGGCAGCGATTCGTGGCAGCCTGGTCTCTGACCTGATTGTCTATCTGGGTAGTATCGATTTTGTAATGTCCGATGTGGATCGCTAACTATGCACGATAAACAACAACCCCAGGCAGAAGCCTTTGAGCTGAGTCAATTCGAGCGTGATGCGATTGAGCACGAAAAACATCATTACGAAGATGCTCGCGCAGCGTCTATCGAAGCGCTGAAAATCGTACAGAAACAGCGTGGCTGGGTGCCAGACGGCGCTATTTACGCCATCGCTGAGGTGCTGGGTATTCCGGCCAGTGACGTCGAAGGCGTTGCCACATTCTATAGCCAGATTTTCCGCCAGCCGGTTGGCCGCCACGTAATTCGCTACTGCGATAGCGTGGTTTGCCACATTACGGGCTACCAGGGCATTCAATCGGCTATCGAAGCAAAACTGAACATCAAACCGGGTCAAACCACGTTTGATGGTCGCTTTACCCTGCTGCCAACTTGCTGTCTGGGCAATTGCGACAAAGGGCCGACCATGATGATTGATGAGGACACTCACAGCTATCTGACGCCGGAAGCGATCCCTGATTTGCTGGAGCAGTACAAATGAAAACCATTATTCGTACTGCCGAAACTCATCCGCTGACCTGGCGGTTGCGTGATGACAAACAGCCGGTCTGGCTGGATGAATATCGCAGCAAAAACGGCTACGAAGGTGCACGTCTGGCGTTGACTGGCCTTGCACCAGATGAAGTCGTTAACCGTGTTAAAGACGCTGGCCTGAAAGGGCGCGGCGGTGCGGGCTTCTCCACCGGTTTGAAGTGGAGCCTGATGCCAAAAGACGAGTCCATGAACATCCGTTACCTGCTGTGTAACGCTGATGAAATGGAACCGGGCACTTATAAAGACCGTTTGCTGATGGAGCAACTGCCGCACCTTTTGGTGGAAGGCATGTTGATTTCTGCGTTTGCGCTCAAAGCGTATCGCGGCTACATCTTCCTGCGTGGCGAATACATCGAAGCGGCTGTACATCTGCGCCGCGCGATTGCTGAAGCTACCGAAGCGGGCCTGCTTGGCAAAAACATTCTCGGTTCTGGTTTTGATTTTGAACTGATCGTGCACACCGGTGCCGGGCGTTATATCTGCGGTGAAGAAACCGCGCTGATTAACTCCCTCGAAGGCCGCCGCGCGAACCCGCGTTCAAAACCACCATTTCCTGCATCAAGCGGTGTCTGGGGTAAACCGACCTGCGTTAACAACGTCGAAACGCTGTGTAACGTCCCGGCGATTCTGGCTGATGGCGTGGAGTGGTATCAGGGCATTTCTACCAGCAAAGATGCCGGTACTAAACTGATGGGCTTCTCCGGTCGTGTGAAAAACCCTGGCGTTTGGGAATTACCGTTCGGCACCACCGCACGTGAAATCCTCGAAGATTACGCGGGCGGTATGCGCGATGGCCTGAAATTCAAAGCCTGGCAGCCGGGTGGGGCAGGGACTGACTTCCTGACCGAATCACACCTTGATTTACCGATGGAATTTGAAAGCATCGGCAAAGCAGGCAGCCGTTTAGGCACCGCACTGGCGATGGCCGTAGACCACGAGATTGGTATGGTCCCGCTAGTTCGCAACCTGGAAGAGTTCTTTGCCCGTGAATCTTGCGGCTGGTGTACACCGTGCCGTGATGGTTTGCCGTGGAGCGTGAAAATTCTGCGTGCGCTGGAACGTGGCGAAGGCCAACCTGGGGATATCGAGACACTTGAGCAACTGTGTCGTTTCCTCGGTCCAGGTAAAACCTTCTGTGCGCATGCGCCAGGTGCGGTTGAGCCATTGCAGAGTGCGATTAAGTATTTCCGCGAAGAATTCGAAGCAGGCATTGCCAAACAAGATTTCGGTAACACCCGCGCGATTAGCGGTATTCAGCCGAACTTGTTAAAAGCACGCTGGTGATTTGACTCCCTCACCCCGGCCCTCTCCCCAAGGAGAGGGGGAAAAGCTGACGGTCCCCTCACCAAGGAGAGGGAAAACCTGAAGGTCCCCTCTCCCTCAGGGAGAGGGTTAGGGTGAGGGTGGTTTCGCACAAGAATTTTTGATTAATGCCTGGGATAACTCAGGCCAACTGGAAGCATGCTGACTATGGCTACGATTCATGTAGACGGCAAAGAATATGAGGTAAACGGGTCAGACAACCTGCTGCAAGCATGTTTGTCACTCGGCCTCGATATTCCTTATTTTTGCTGGCACCCGGCGCTAGGCAGCGTCGGTGCTTGCCGCCAGTGCGCGGTGAAGCAATATCAAAACGCAGAAGATCTTCGCGGCCGCCTGGTGATGTCTTGTATGACACCGGCCTCTGACGGCACATTCATCTCGATTGAAGATGGCGAAGCAAAAGAATTCCGTGAAAGCGTTGTGGAATGGTTAATGACTAACCACCCGCACGACTGCCCGGTTTGTGAAGAAGGCGGCAACTGCCACTTGCAGGATATGACGGTCATGACCGGTCATAGCTTCCGCCGTTATCGCTTCACTAAACGTACTCACCGTAATCAGGATCTCGGCCCGTTCATCTCTCACGAAATGAACCGCTGTATCGCCTGTTACCGCTGTGTGCGTTACTACAAAGACTACGCTGACGGCACCGATTTGGGTGTGTACGGCGCGCACGATAACGTCTACTTCGGTCGCCCGGAAGACGGTACGCTTGAGAGCGAATTCTCCGGTAACCTGGTAGAAGTCTGCCCGACCGGCGTGTTCACGGACAAAACGCACTCCGAGCGTTATAACCGTAAGTGGGACATGCAGTTCGCGCCAAGCATTTGCCAGCAGTGCAGCATCGGCTGTAACACCAGCCCAGGCGAGCGCTACGGCGAATTGCGTCGTATTGAAAACCGCTATAACGGCACCGTGAACCACTACTTCTTGTGTGACCGTGGCCGCTTCGGTTATGGCTACGTGAACCTGAAGGATCGTCCACGCCAGCCGGTCCAACGCCGTGGCGACGATCTGATCACACTGAACGCTGAACAAGCGATGCAGGGCGCGGCAGATATTCTGCGCCAGTCGAAGAAAGTGATCGGTATCGGCTCCCCACGCGCCAGCGTTGAAAGCAACTTCGCGCTGCGTGAACTGGTGGGTGCGGATAACTTCTACACTGGTATCGCAACCGGTGAGCAAGCACGTCTGCAACTGATGCTCAAAGTGCTGCAAGAAAGCGGCGTTCACACTCCGGCACTGCGTGAAATCGAATCTTACGATGCGGTTCTGGTGCTAGGCGAAGACATTACCCAGACCGGCGCGCGCGTTGCGCTGTCTGTGCGTCAGGCGGTGAAAGGTAAAGCACGTGAAATGGCAGCAGCACAGAAAGTGGCTGACTGGCAGATTGCGGCCATCCTGAACATCGGCCAGCACGCTAAACATCCGCTTTTTGTCACTAACATCGACAGCACTCGTCTGGACGACATCGCCGCATGGACTTACCGTGCGCCGGTTGAAGATCAGGCGCGTCTGGGCTTCGCGATTGCCAATGCGCTGGACAGCAATTCCCCAGCCGTTGAATTAGATCGTGACCTGAAAAACAAAGTCGACGTGATCGTTCAAGCTCTGGCGGGTGCGAAAAAACCATTGATCGTTTCCGGTACTAACGCCGGTAGCGAAGCGGTGATTCAGGCGGCTGCCAACGTGGCGAAAGCGCTGAAAGGCCGTGGTGCTGATGTCGGTATCACGATGGTGGCTCGCGCCGTTAACAGCGTTGGCCTCGGCCTGATTGGCGGCGGCTCGCTGGAAGAAGCGTTAAGTGAACTGGAAAGCGGTGCTGCCGATGCGGTAGTGGTGCTGGAAAACGATCTGCATCGCCATGCTTCCGCAGCGCGCGTTGACGCGGCACTTTCTAAAGCGCCGCTGGTGATGGTGATTGACCATCAGCGCAGTGCGATTATGGACAAAGCCCATCTGGTGCTGTCCACTGCAAGCTTCGCTGAAAGCGACGGTACGGTTATCAACAACGAAGGCCGCGCACAGCGTTTCTTCCAGGTTTATGACCCGGCGTATTACGACCATTCCGTTGTGATGCTTGAAAGCTGGCGCTGGTTGCACTCCCTGCACAGCACGGTTCAAAGCCGTGAAGTGGACTGGACGCAGCTTGACCATGTGATCGACGCGTGTGTGAAAGCGCTGCCACAACTGGCCGGAATTAAAGATGCGGCACCTGATGCCAGCTTCCGTATTCGTGGTCAGAAACTGTCGCGTTCTCCAATCCGCTCCAGTGGTCGTACGGCAATGCGTGCCAACATCAGCGTGCACGAACCGCGTCAGCCGCAGGATAAAGACACCATGTTCGCCTTCTCTATGGAAGGGAACAACAGCCCGTCGGCAAACCGTCAGCAAATTCCATTTGCATGGGCGCCAGGTTGGAACTCACCGCAGGCATGGAACAAATTCCAGGCTGAAGTGGGTGGCAAACTGCGTCACGGCGACCCTGGCGTGCGTCTGATTGAAGCCTCAGAAACGGGTATTGATTACTTCACCGAGGTGCCGGAAATCTTCCATGCCGAAGAAGGGAAATGGCGTATTGCGCCTTACTACCATCTGTTTGGCAGCGATGAAATGTCCCAGCGTTCACCCATCTTCCAGAGCCGCATGGCAGATCCGTACATCAAGCTCAATCCGGCAGACGCCGCAAAACTGGGCGTGAATGCAGGAAGCCTGATTTCGTTTAGTTACGAAGGCCAGACGTTGAGTCTGCCGCTGCAACTTTCCGAAGGTCTGGCAGCAGGGCAGGTCGGTTTACCGATGGGTATGCCTGGCATTGCTCCGGTACTGGCGGGTGCGCGTCTTGAAAATCTCCAGGAGGCTGGCCAATGAGTTGGTTAACACCGGATGTTATCGACATTCTGCTGAGCATTCTCAAAGCGGTCGTGATCCTGTTGGTCGTGGTGACTTGCGGCGCGTTCATGAGTTTTGGTGAGCGCCGTTTGCTGGGCCTGTTCCAGAACCGTTACGGGCCTAACCGTGTTGGCTGGGGCGGTTCGCTCCAGTTAGTCGCAGACATGATCAAGATGTTCTTTAAAGAAGACTGGACGCCGCGCTTTGCGGACCGCGTCATCTTTACCCTGGCACCGATGATTGCCTTCACCTCGATGCTGCTGGCCTTTGCGATTGTGCCAGTCAGCCCGAGCTGGGTGGTTGCCGACCTGAACATTGGTATCTTGTTCTTCCTGATGCTGGCGGGTCTGGCGGTTTACGCCGTGCTGTTCGCTGGCTGGTCAAGTAACAACAAATACTCACTGCTCGGCGCGATGCGTGCTTCGGCACAAACGCTGAGCTATGAAGTGTTCCTCGGTCTGTCGCTGATGGGCGTTGTGGCGCAAGCGGGTTCGTTCAATATGGGCGATATCGTCGATAACCAGGCGAACTTGTGGAACGTGATTCCGCAGTTCTTTGGCTTTATCACATTCGCTATCGCAGGCGTTGCGGTTTGTCACCGTCACCCGTTTGACCAACCGGAAGCAGAGCAAGAGCTGGCCGATGGTTATCACATCGAATATTCAGGCATGAAATTCGGCCTGTTCTTCGTTGGTGAATACATCGGTATCGTCACCGTTTCAGCGATGATCGTGACCCTGTTCTTTGGTGGCTGGCATGGCCCGTGGTTACCGCCGTTCATCTGGTTCGCACTGAAAACTGCGTTCTTCATGATGATGTTCATTTTGATTCGTGCTTCATTGCCTCGTCCGCGTTATGACCAGGTGATGTCCTTCGGCTGGAAAATTTGCCTGCCGTTGACACTGGTCAATCTGCTGGTGACCGCCGCGGTCATTCTGTATCAGGCACCATAAGGGGTGAAAAAACCATGACATTGAAAGAGTTAGCGGTTGGTTTCGGCACCCAGGTACGCAGTATCTGGATGATCGGTTTGCATGCGTTTGCCAAACGCGAAACGCAGATGTATCCGGAAGAGCCAGTCTATTTACCGCCGCGCTACCGTGGCCGCATCGTGTTAACGCGCGATCCGGACGGCTCCGAGCGCTGCGTAGCCTGTAACCTGTGTGCGGTAGCCTGCCCGGTGGCCTGTATCTCTTTGCAAAAAGCAGAAACAAAAGATGGCCGCTGGTATCCAGAATTCTTCCGCATTAACTTCTCGCGCTGCATCTTCTGTGGCCTGTGCGAAGAAGCGTGCCCAACCACGGCAATTCAGCTGACTCCAGACTTCGAGCTGGGTGAGTTTAAGCGCCAGGATTTGGTGTACGAAAAAGAGGACCTGTTGATCTCCGGTCCGGGCAAATACCCGGAATATAACTTCTACCGGATGGCAGGTATGGCAATCGACGGCAAAGATAAGGGCGAAGCGGAAAACGAAGCCAAGCCTATCGACGTCAAAGGCCTATTACCTTAAAGGAGCAAGGCAATGGAATTCGCTTTTTATATTTGCGCAATCATCGCGGTCGGGACCACTCTTCGAGTGATCACCCATACCAACCCGGTGCATGCCTTGCTGTATCTGATCATCTCGCTGCTGGCGATCTCCGGGGTGTTCTTCTCCCTGGGGGCTTACTTCGCCGCAGCGCTTGAGATTATCGTTTACGCCGGTGCCATCATGGTGCTGTTCGTCTTCGTGGTCATGATGCTTAACCTTGGTGGCTCGGTTGTTGAACAAGAGCGCCAATGGCTGAAACCACAACTGTGGATTGGCCCTGGCGTTTTGTCTGCTGTCCTGCTGGCGGTGCTGGTTTACGCGATTCTGGGTCTGAATGACCAGGGAATCGACGGCACTTCCGTCAGTGCTAAACAAGTGGGTATCGCGCTGTTCGGACCTTACGTTCTGGCAGTGGAATTAGCCTCAATGCTGCTGTTGGCGGGTCTGGTTGTAGCCTTCCACCTGGGTCGTGAAGACCGTCCGGGTGAAGTGCTGAGCAATCGCCAGGCTGACCAGGCTGCGAAAAGAAAAACGGAGGAGCACGTATGATTCCGCTGCAACATGGACTAATCCTTGCTGCCATTTTGTTCGTCCTCGGGCTGACCGGGCTGGTGATTCGTCGCAACCTGCTTTTCATGCTGATTAGCCTGGAAGTGATGATCAACGCCGCGGCGCTCGCGTTCGTGGTCGCCGGGAGTTATTGGGGCCAGGCTGACGGCCAGGTGATGTATATTCTCGCGATTAGCTTAGCTGCCGCCGAAGCCAGTATTGGCCTCGCGCTGTTATTGCAGCTCCATCGTCGTCGCCAGAGCCTGAATATCGATTCAGTAAGTGAGATGCGTGGATGAACCTTCTCTGGTTAACCATTCTTTTGCCGTTTATTGGCTTTTTATTGTTGGCGTTCTCTCGTGGCCGTTGGTCAGAAAACCTTTCTGCCACGGTTGGCGTGGGCTCGATTGGCCTTACCGCGTTAGTGACGGCGATTGTCGGTGTTGATTTCTTCAACAACGGGCAACAGGCGTTCACTCAACCGCTGTGGACGTGGATGTCGGTTGGCGATTTTAATATCGGCTTCAACCTGATCCTCGACGGCTTGTCACTGACCATGCTGTCAGTGGTGACCGGCGTTGGCTTCTTGATCCACATGTACGCGTCCTGGTATATGCGTGGGGAAGAGGGCTATTCGCGCTTCTTCGCCTACACCAACCTGTTTATCGCCAGCATGGTGGTTCTGGTGCTCGGCGACAACTTGTTGCTGATGTACCTCGGTTGGGAAGGCGTGGGCCTGTGCTCGTATCTGCTGATTGGTTTCTACTACACCGATCCGAAGAACGGCGCGGCTGCCATGAAAGCCTTTGTGGTGACCCGTGTGGGCGACGTGTTCCTCGCTTTTGCACTGTTCATTCTTTACAACGAACTGGGCACGCTGAACTTCCGCGAAATGGTTGAACTGGCTCCGCAGCACTTTGCGGCGGGCAACCAGATGCTAATGTGGGCAACCCTGATGCTGTTAGGCGGTGCGGTCGGTAAATCTGCACAGTTGCCATTGCAAACATGGCTTGCGGATGCGATGGCTGGCCCAACGCCAGTTTCAGCGCTGATCCACGCAGCCACCATGGTTACTGCGGGTGTCTACCTGATTGCACGTACTCACGGTTTGTTCCTGTTAACGCCGGAAGTGCTGCATTTAGTCGGCATCGTGGGTGCGGTTACGCTGGTGATGGCAGGCTTTGCGGCACTGGTTCAAACCGATATCAAACGTGTACTCGCGTACTCGACCATGAGCCAGATTGGTTACATGTTCCTGGCACTCGGCGTGCAAGCGTGGGATGCGGCAATCTTCCACCTGATGACACACGCGTTCTTCAAAGCGCTGCTGTTCCTGTCGTCTGGTTCGGTGATTCTTGCCTGCCACCACGAACAAAACATCTTCAAAATGGGTGGCCTGCGTAAGTCCATTCCGCTGGTGTATATCTGCTTCCTGGTCGGCGGTGCCGCGTTGTCTGCGCTGCCACTCATTACTGCGGGCTTCTTCAGTAAAGATGAGATTCTGGCCGGTGCGATGGCGAATGGTCATGTGAATTTGATGGTTGCAGGTCTGGTCGGTGCGTTTATGACCTCGCTGTATACTTTCCGCATGATCTTCATCGTCTTCCACGGTAAAGAGCAGATTCACGCCCATGCGCTGAAAGGCATTACTCACCACTTACCGCTGATTGTGCTGCTGGTGCTGTCCACCTTCGTGGGCGCAATGATTGTTCCGCCATTAGCGGGCGTTCTGCCAGCCACCACTGAGCTTGCGCACGGTAGCGTGTTGACTCTTGAGATTACCTCAGGCGTTGTTGCTATCGCCGGTATCCTGATTGCCGCCTGGCTGTGGCTTGGCAAGCGCACTCTGGTTACTGCCATTGCGAACAGCGCGCCGGGCCGCTTCTTCGGCACCTGGTGGTTCCATGCCTGGGGCTTCGATTGGCTGTATGACAAAGTGTTCGTGAAGCCATTCCTGGGTATCGCCTGGTTGATTAAGAGCGACCCGCTGAACTCACTGATGAACATTCCAGCAGTGCTTTCCCGCTTCGCAGGTCGTGGCCTGCTGGTGAGCGAGAACGGTTATCTGCGCTGGTATGTGGCATCAATGAGCATCGGCGCGGTGGTTGTTCTGGGCTTGCTGCTGGTCTTGCGTTGAGTATTGTAATTTTTGAGTGAAGATCGTTTCACAATAAAAATGAATTTTAAGTAACTGTTCCTGAAGGACAGGCGTCATCGGCGAAGCCAGACTGGACACCGCCTGCGCACAGCAACCGGAGCGTACTCAAGTACGTGAGGATTGCGAGCACAGCCGGGGTTCAGTATGGCGAGCAAGATAGCCTGAGCAGGAGCAAAGATAAGGAACATACTGAGCTATGTTATTACCTTGGCTGATACTGATCCCCTTTATTGGCGGCTTCTTCTGCTGGCAGACTGAACGCTTCGGCGTAAAAGTGCCGCGTTGGATTGCGCTGGTAACGATGGGACTGACACTGGCGCTCTCGCTGCAACTGTGGTTGCAGGGTGGCTACACGCTGACGCAATCCGCAGGTTTGCCGCAGTGGCAGTCTGAATTTATCCTGCCGTGGATCCCACGCTTTGGGATTGAAATCCATTTAGCCATTGACGGTCTGTCATTGCTGATGGTGGTGCTCACCGGTCTGCTCGGCGTGCTGGCGGTACTCTGTTCCTGGAATGAAATCGAAAAATATCAGGGCTTCTTCCACCTCAACCTGATGTGGATCCTCGGTGGCGTTATCGGCGTGTTCCTTGCCATCGACATGTTCCTGTTCTTCTTCTTCTGGGAAATGATGCTGGTGCCGATGTACTTCCTGATTGCACTGTGGGGCCACAAAGCCTCCGACGGGAAGACGCGTATCACCGCTGCCACCAAGTTCTTCATCTACACCCAGGCAAGTGGCCTGGTGATGTTGATTGCGATTCTTGGCCTGGTGTTCGTGCATTACAACTCAACCGGCGTCTGGACGTTCAACTACGAGCAACTGCTGCACACTGAAATGTCGAGCAGTGTTCAATGGCTGTTGATGCTGGGCTTCTTCATTGCGTTTGCGGTGAAAATGCCAGTGGTTCCATTGCACGGTTGGCTGCCAGATGCGCACTCGCAGGCACCAACCGCGGGTTCTGTTGACCTCGCCGGTATCTTGCTGAAAACCGCGGCTTACGGCCTGCTGCGTTTCGCACTGCCGCTGTTCCCGGAAGCTTCCGCTGAATTTGCCCCAATCGCCATGTGGCTGGGTGTGATCGGTATCTTCTACGGCGCGTGGATGGCCTTCGCACAAACCGATATCAAACGCCTGATTGCTTACACTTCCGTTTCCCACATGGGCTTCGTGTTGATTGCCATTTATACCGGCAGCCAACTGGCGTACCAGGGCGCGGTGATTCAGATGATTGCTCACGGTCTGTCTGCGGCCGGTATGTTCATCATCTGTGGTCAGATTTACGAGCGTCTGCACACGCGTGATATGCGCCTGATGGGCGGCCTGTGGAACAAAATCAAATGGCTGCCAGGTTTGTCGATGTTCTTCGCAGTGGCAACACTGGGTATGCCGGGCACCGGTAACTTCGTTGGCGAATTTATGATTCTGTTCGGCAGCTTCCATGTGGTGCCGGTGATCACGATTATCTCGACCTTCGGTCTGGTGTTTGCCTCGGTTTATTCCCTGGCGATGCTGCATCGTGCTTACTTCGGGAAAGCGAAAAGTGAAATCAGTGATAAACAACTGCCAGGCATGTCGCTGCGCGAGTTCTTTATCATCCTGTTGCTGGTGGTGTTGTTAGTCCTGTTGGGCTTCTACCCGCAGCCAATTCTGGATACTTCGCATTCCGCGATGAGCAATATTCAGCAGTGGTTTACCAGTTCAATTCCAACTACAAGGCCGTAATTCGCCATGACTATAACTCCTCAACAATTGATCGCGCTGCTACCGCTGCTCGTCGTCGGATTGACGGTGGTGGTTGTGATGCTCTCCATAGCGTGGCGACGCGACCATTTTGTCAATGCAACACTGGCAGTAATCGGCCTTAACGCCGCCTTGGTTTCACTGTGGTTTGTCGGCCAGGCGGGCGCGATGGATGTCACGCCGCTGATGCGCGTTGACGGCTACGCGATGCTGTACACCGGTTTGGTTTTGCTGGCGAGCCTGGCAACCTGTACGTTTGCTTATCCGTGGTTACAGGGTTACACCGACAACCGCGAAGAGTTTTACCTGCTGGTGCTGATTGCGGCACTGGGCGGTATTCTGCTGGCAAACGCTAACCACCTGGCGGCGTTGTTCCTCGGTATCGAACTGATTTCTCTGCCGCTGTTTGGCTTGATTGGTTACGCTTTCCGCCAGAAACGCTCGCTGGAAGCCAGCATCAAGTACACTATTTTGTCTGCCGCAGCGTCTTCGTTCCTGCTGTTCGGTATGGCGCTGGTGTATGCGGAATCTGGCGACCTGTCGTTTGTGAGCCTCGGTAAGAGCCTGGCAGACAACATGCTGCACGAGCCGCTGCTGCTGGCGGGTCTGGGCCTGATGATTGTTGGCCTCGGCTTTAAACTGTCACTGGTTCCATTCCACCTGTGGACGCCAGATGTTTACCAGGGCGCACCTGCTCCGGTTTCCACTTTCCTGGCGACCGCCAGCAAAATCGCCATCTTTGGTGTGGTGATGCGTCTGTTCCTCTACGCGCCAGTCGGCGATAGCGAAGCAGTGCGTGTGGTGCTGGGCATTATCGCCTTCGCCTCGATCATCGTCGGTAACCTGATGGCGTTGAGCCAGACCAACATCAAGCGTCTGCTCGGTTACTCGTCCATCGCGCACCTCGGTTATTTGCTGGTGGCGCTGATTGCGCTGCAAAGCGGCGATATGTCGATGGAATCCGTTGGCGTTTACCTGGCCGGTTATCTGTTCAGCAGCCTCGGCGCGTTCGGTGTGGTTAGCCTGATGTCCAGCCCGTACCGTGGCCCGGATGCAGATTCACTGTACTCGTACCGTGGCCTGTTCTGGCACAAGCCGATTCTGTCGGCGGTAATGACCGTGATGATGCTGTCTCTGGCGGGTATTCCAATGACGCTGGGCTTCATCGGCAAGTTCTATATCATCGCCGTCGGCGTGCAGTCTCACCTGTGGTGGTTGACGGGCGCTGTGGTGCTGGGTAGTGCGATTGGTCTTTACTACTACCTGCGTGTGACGGTGAGTTTGTATCTGAACGCACCGCAACAGCCGGGCCGTGATGCGCCAACTAACTGGGCGTTCACAGCGGGCGGCGTGGTGGTTCTGATCTCCGCCGTGCTGGTGCTGTTGCTGGGTGTTTACCCACAACCGCTGATTACGCTGGTGCGAATGGCGACACCGATGATGTAAGTGGGTTTTGTAGGTCGGGTGGATAAGCGCAAGCGTCATCCACCATTTTGAAGGCTACTCAAATGGGTAGCCTTTTTTATTTCAATGAATTGCTACACTTAAGAAAACTTTTAGCTTCGGCAAATAAAAATGGAGTTGTATGACCACGCATCTGGTCTGGTTTCGTAATGATCTCCGTATCAATGACAATCTGGCGCTGGCGGCAGCCTGTCGTGACCCTGGCGCTCGGGTGGTGGGGCTGTTTATCGCCACACCTGAACAATGGCGGCAACACGATATGTCGCCACGCCAGGCGCAGTTTCTTCATAGCCATTTAGACGCGCTACAAGCGTCGCTGGCGGAGCGCGGCATCGAACTTTGTATCAGGCAGGTGCCTGATTTTGCCGCTTCCGTAGAATGCCTCGTGCAGTTCTGTGAGAACGAAAATATCGACGCGCTGTTTTACAACTATCAATACGAACTGAACGAACGCCAACGCGACCTTACGGTTGAACGTGGTCTCGGTAAAAAAGTGATTTGCCAGGGTTTTGATGACAGCGTTTTGCTGCCGCCTGGCAGCGTGACGACGGGTAATCACGAAATGTACAAAGTGTTTACCCCGTTCAGCAAAGCGTTTATTAAGAGGCTGCGCGAAGGCTTACCGGAATGCGTTGTGGCTCCACGTCCGCGTGGTGAGGCACTTTCAGTGATGCCAGTAGAACCGTTTGATTATCCCTGTGTGGAGATCGACTCCTCGCTGTTTCCCATCGGTGAACGGGCCGCTATCGCGAAATTACGTGAGTTTTGCCAGCATCCTGCTGCGGATTACCCCGAGCAGCGTGATTTCCCGGCGATCGAAGGCACCAGCCGTTTGTCGCCGTATCTGGCACTTGGCGTGCTTTCGCCGCGCCAGTGTTTACACCGTTTATTGAAAGAGCATCCGCAGGTACTGGACGGAGGGAGCGGAAGCGTGTGGTTAAACGAATTAATCTGGCGAGAGTTCTATCGTCATTTGCTGGTGGCGTACCCGAAACTTTGCCGCCATCAGCCGTTTATCCTATGGACAGACAACGTGCGCTGGCAACAAGATGAAGCGCTACTGGATGCGTGGCAGCAAGGGAAAACGGGGTATCCGATTGTTGATGCGGCAATGCGCCAACTGAATACGACGGGCTGGATGCATAACCGCTTGCGTATGGTTGTCGCCAGTTTTCTGGTAAAAGATCTGCTTATCGACTGGCGCGCGGGTGAACGCTACTTTATGTCACAGCTGATAGATGGCGATTTGGCGGCTAACAACGGCGGCTGGCAATGGGCAGCGTCGACAGGCACTGACGCCGCGCCTTATTTCCGTATCTTCAACCCGACCACTCAGGGTGAGCGTTTTGATGCGAAAGGGGCGTTTATACGCCAGTGGTTGCCAGAGCTTGGCGATGTGCCTGATAAATATGTTCACACCCCATGGCTGTGGGCAGATAAAGAACAATTGCCGCTGGACTATCCGCGCCCGATTGTCGAACATAAACAAGCACGTATCGCGACACTCGCCGCCTATGAAGCGGCACGTAAATCTGAAGAGAAAGAAAATGAAAAATAGTGAACTCGAACGCCTGATTAACGAGAAACTCAACAGTGCTGCGATAAGCGACTACGCACCGAACGGTTTGCAGGTCGAAGGCCGCGAAGAAATCCGCAAAATTGTCACGGGTGTGACGGCAAGCCAGGCGCTGATTGATGAAGCAATACGCCAACAGGCCGATGCGATTATTGTTCACCACGGTTATTTCTGGAAAGGTGAGTCGCCGGTGATCCGCGGCATGAAACGCAACCGCCTGAAAGCGCTGCTGGCTAACGATATCAACCTCTTTGGCTGGCATTTGCCGCTGGATGCGCATCCGCAACTGGGTAATAACGCGCAATTAGGCGCGCTGCTGGGCATTGAAACCAAAGGTGAAATTGAGCCGCTGGTGCCGTGGGGCGAGTTCCCAACACCGCTTTCTGGCGTTGAGCTGGCTTCGTGGATTGAAATGCGCCTTGGGCGCACACCATTGTGGTCTGGCGATACCGGCCCGGATCAGATTCGTCGCGTGGCCTGGTGTACTGGCGGTGGGCAAAGTTTTATTGATAGCGCAGCACGCTTTGGCGTGGATGCGTTTATTAGCGGCGAAGTTTCCGAACAAACTATTCATTCTGCGCGTGAACAAGGCCTGCATTTTTATGCGGCAGGGCATCACGCCACAGAGCGCGGCGGCATCCAGGCACTGAGTGACTGGCTGAACAGCGAAACTGATTTAGACGTCACCTTTATTGATATTCCGAACCCGGCATAACGCAAGACCGAGGAGAAAAAGTGCAAAGAGCACGGTGTTACCTGTTAGGCGAAAGCGCAGTTGTTCTCGAGCTGGAACCGCCTTTATCGTTAGAAAGTCAGCAACGTATCTGGGGATTAACCCAACGCCTGCTGGAATCGCCTGCTGTTTCGGAAGTCATTCCTGGGATGAACAACATCACCGTGGTGCTGCGCGAGCCGCAGAGCTTGGCACTGGATGGCATCGAACGGATTCAACGCTGGTGGGAAGAGAGCGAAGCCATGGTTCCTGCGTCGCGATCCGTGGAAATTCCGGTGATTTACGGCGGCATCCACGGCCCGGATTTGGCGGAAGTCGCTGAACACTGCGGCCTATCCGTAAGCCAGGTAGTGGAGCAACATTCAGCGGCGGAATACATAGTCTATTTCCTCGGCTTCCAGCCGGGCTTTGCTTATCTCGCAGGGCTTGCGCCAACGCTTGTTACCCCGCGCCGTGCGGAACCGCGTTTGATGGTTCCCGCTGGATCGGTGGGAATTGGCGGTAGTCAGACCGGAATTTATCCGCTGGCAACGCCGGGCGGCTGGCAAATCATCGGCCAGACATCATTGAAATTATTCAACCCGACCGCAGAGAAACCAACATTATTGACACCGGGTGATACCGTGCGCTTTGTGCCTCAAAAGGAGGGCGTGTGCTGAAAATTATTCGTGCTGGAATGCACATGTCAGTGCAGGACACCGGGCGCTATGGCTATCGCCAGTTGGGTGTTAGCCGTTGCGGTGCGCTTGATGCACCCGCATTACAGATTGCCAATTTGCTGGTGGGTAATTCCCCGGAAAGTGCGGCGCTGGAAATCACACTGGGCCATTGCGTCGTTGAGTTTACGCAAGATGGTTGGTTTGCCTTAACCGGTGCGGGTTGCCATGCCGAACTGGATGGCCGCGCAGTGTGGACAGGCTGGCGCTTGCCGGTGAAAGCAGGCCAGCAACTGAAGCTTAAAAACCCTGAACGCGGTATGCGTAGTTATCTTGCGGTGGCGGGTGGCCTGGATGTGCCTGAAGTTTTAGGCTCGTACAGCACCGACCTTAAAGCACAAGTCGGTGGCCTTGAAGGGCGTTTACTAAAAGATGGCGATGAAATCTCGATGTTGCCGGCAACACGCCAGTTCCGCGAAGCACGAGGCGTGAAACAGTTGTTATGGGGAAATCGTATTCGCGCACTGGCGGGGCCGGAATACCATGAATTTACGCAAACCTCACAAGATGAATTCTGGCGTTTGCCGTGGCAGTTAAGCCCGCAGAGTAACCGCATGGGCTATCGCATGCAGGGGCAACGCCTTGAGCGCACCACCGACCGCGAGCTGCTGTCCCATGGTTTATTACCTGGCGTGGTGCAGGTGCCGCACAATGGGCAGCCTATCGTGCTAATGAACGACGCCCAGACTACCGGTGGTTATCCAAGAATTGCCTGCGTGATTGAAGCCGATATGTTTAACCTCGCGCAAATCCGACTCGGCGAAGCGGTGCATTTTGTGCAATGTACGCTGGAAGAGGCGCTCAAAGCGCGTCGCGAACAGCATATCTATCTCGAGCAGCTGGCCTGGCGACTCAATAACGAAGATTGATCTTAGGGAAAAGGGATGCCAGAAGGCCCAGAAATAAGACGAGCCGCAGATAAACTTGAGGCCGCAGTTTTAGATAAACCTTTAACTGCGGCGTGGTTCGCTTTCCCTGAATTAAAAGTGTTTGAACAAGCGCTTGTGGGGCAAAAAATTGAGCGTATCGAAACGCGCGGCAAAGCGCTGCTGACGCATTTTTCTGGCGGTTTAACCCTGTATAGCCACAACCAGCTTTATGGCGTGTGGCGCGTAGTAAACGCAGGGAAAGTGCCAGAAACCACGCGAGTGTTGCGCGTGAAATTGCAGACAGCCGATAAAGCCATTTTGCTGTATAGCGCTTCGGATATTGAAATGCTCGACGCAGACGGCCTGGCGAAACATCCATTTTTGTTGCGTGTCGGGCCGGATGTTTTAGATCTCACACTGAGCGCTGAACAGGTGAAAGAGCGTTTATTGTCGACGAGATTTCGCAAGCGCCAGTTCAGCGGGCTGTTACTGGACCAGGCATTTCTGGCAGGATTAGGAAACTATCTGCGCGTTGAAATTCTTTGGGCGATGGGGTTGTTGGCGCAGCATAAAGCACAGGATTTAACGCCGGAACAGCTCGAAAACCTGTCTCACGCGCTGCTGGATATTCCGCGACATTCCTACAATACGCGTGGACACGTGGATGAAAACAGACATCACGGGGCGATTTTTAGCTTCAAAGTCTTTCATCGGGCAGGGGAGAAGTGCGAGCGCTGCGGCGGGATAATCGAGAAAACGATGCTTTCATCGAGGCCGTTTTACTGGTGCCCTGGCTGCCAGCATTAAATAATCCCGAAGAATGCGTTTATCTCACCGGGCAGAGATCGGGTATATTGGGACGCAGATCACAAAAAAATCTTACAGGAAGACGTTGCACTATGAGTTATCGTTTCGCCCTTGCTGCCGTGGCAGCCGTTCTGGCCCTCACAGGATGCACAAATTCGAAAACTGCCGAGCCGGCACCCGCTTTCGATTTCGGTTCCTCGCGAGTGACCGTGACGCATATCCCGACGAAAACCGACGATGGCACTGCAATTTACGTGACTATTGATAGCAAGGATGCCGGTACGTTGGGGACGGGAGGGAACCTTGAGGTACAACTGCCAGAAGGCAAACATAAAGTTGGCGGTTATGCCCGCACGCTGATTGGCCGCGTGACGATAGCGCCTGTTGAAGTGTCGACATCGCGCGATGTTATCAGCCATGTGACCTATTCGGTGACGAGCGGCAAACCGACGTTTATGGTCCGCGCGTCAACCCCGGTTCCGAAACCGAAGGCAGAATCGATTCCGGCAGAACCCGTTCCGGTTATGCCTAATCAAATTGAAACGCCTGCCGTAACCGAACAGACGCAGGCTGAAGCACCTGCTGCGCCAGTCGCCACGCAGGAAACGCCAACAGTCACCGAGTTGTCGCCAACGACTCCGCCGCAGACTGACACGCAAACACCGGCACCGCAGGGCGTGAGCATTACTAATTTGACGGAAAACCCGCAGGCATAGCGTCAAAAATTAAGCATAAAAAAACGCGCCATTTGGCGCGTTTTTTGTTTCCATAAACGAACTTATTTTTTCAAATCTGATTTGAAATCACGCTGCTCGTAGCCGGTATACAACTGACGTGGACGGGCAATTTTGATGCCGTCGTCGTGCATTTCGTTCCAGTGTGCAATCCAGCCCACGGTACGCGCCATCGCGAAGATCACGGTAAACATGGAAGATGGGATGCCCATCGCTTTCAGGATGATACCGGAGTAGAAGTCCACGTTCGGGTAGAGTTTCTTCTCGATGAAGTACGGGTCGTTAAGCGCAATGTGCTCAAGTTCCATCGCCACTTCCAGCAGGCTGTTATCTTTCAGATTCAGCTCTTTCAGCACTTCATGGCAGGTTTCACGCATTACAGTGGCACGCGGGTCGTAGTTTTTGTAGACGCGGTGACCGAAGCCCATCAGGCGGAAAGAGTCATTCTTGTCTTTCGCACGACGGACAAATTCAGGGATGTGCTCAACGCTGCTGATTTCTTCCAGCATTTTCAGTGCAGCTTCGTTTGCGCCGCCGTGTGCAGGTCCCCAAAGGGATGCGATACCAGCTGCGATACAGGCGAACGGGTTAGCGCCGGAAGAACCAGCGGTACGCACTGTGGAAGTGGAAGCGTTTTGTTCGTGGTCGGCGTGCAGGATCAGAATACGGTCCATTGCGCGTTCCAGAATTGGGTTCACCACGTACTCTTCGCACGGTGTGGAGAACATCATATTCAGGAAGTTACCGGCATAAGACAGGTCGTTACGTGGGTAAACGAACGGCTGGCCGATGGAATATTTGTAACACATCGCCGCCATGGTTGGCATTTTGGACAGCAGACGGAACGCGGCAATCTCGCGGTGACGTGGGTTATTCACGTCCATGGAGTCATGATAAAACGCTGCCAGAGCACCGGTCACGCCGCACATTACTGCCATCGGGTGAGAGTCACGACGGAAACCGTGGAACAAACGGGTAATTTGTTCGTGGATCATGGTGTGGCGAGTGACAGTAGTTTTGAATTCTTCGTACTGCTCCTGAGTGGGCTTTTCGCCATTCAGCAGGATGTAGCAGACTTCGAGATAATTGGAGTGTGTCGCCAGTTGATCAATCGGGAAACCACGGTGCAATAAAACACCTTCATCACCGTCGATAAAAGTGATTTTTGATTCGCATGATGCGGTAGAGGTGAAACCCGGGTCAAAAGTAAATACACCCTTAGAACCAAGACTACGGATATCAATTACATCCTGACCGAGCGTGCCTTTTAGCACATTCAGTTCCAGAGCATCATCACCATTGTAGGTGAGGGTTGCTTTTTTATCAGACATTTACGGTCTCCTTAGCGCCTTATTCATCAGACTGCGGGATGCCCGATTTGCTTTTAAACCAACCGCGACTCTCTACCAGTTTTTTATTTGGCTCTCAGCTCTGTTTGGATATCAATGTAAAGCAGGGTACAGAGCAATGGGCGCTTGCAGGTAACTCAAGT
Organism: Buttiauxella izardii; assembly: GCF_003601925.1. Lineage (GTDB taxonomy): Bacteria > Pseudomonadota > Gammaproteobacteria > Enterobacterales > Enterobacteriaceae > Buttiauxella > Buttiauxella izardii. Next base: position 13,691 of record NZ_QZWH01000049.1, on the reverse strand, counting down.
CATGCAGACGAAAAATTAGCAAATCAAGGTGTTAGCAGTCCATATCATTCAAACCTGTGTACCACTAATACTTGCCCTTATCGGCTGGGTCAATACCATCACACTGTTACATAACTTATTCTCAGGTGAAAGGCTGACCCTATAACTTTTACGAATTATACGGCTTTTCTGGCCTTGTTTGTAACAAGAATGTTTAAGTTTTGTCAAATCAGATGATTAAAATTTAAAATAATGTTGTTATCGTGATCCTGCTCACTGTTCCGGACAAAACCCTTCAAACTATATGTAGGTTAATTGTAATGAATTTGTGAAGCGCCTATACTGCCGCCAGGTCTCCGGAATACCCTGCCACCGGGAGCCACCCAGCGTTGTAGCCAGTTTTTTGGCATCTGGATGTAGCTGTTTTTGCATGACGCACAGTTATAGAAAGTTCACGCTGTCTGACCCCGCCTGCAGACCCGGAGGAAGGAAACAATAAAAACAGCATGTGGGCGCTATTCATGATAAAAAATGCGAAAAAACAAAGGCCTGTAAACCTCGATCTCACAACGATGAGGTTCCCCGTCACTGCAATCGCTTCCATCCTCCATCGTGTATCCGGCGTGATCACCTTTGTGGCTGTTGGCATTCTATTGTGGTTGTTAGGCCAGTCACTCTCCTCTCCAGAAGGCTTCCTCGTTGCTCACTCCATAATGAGTGGCTTCTTTGTTAAATTCATTATGTGGGGCATCCTCACCGCGCTGGCTTATCACGTTGTTGTGGGTATCCGCCACATCATGATGGACACCGGTTTGCTGGAAGAAACCTTTATAGCGGGCAAACGATCCGCAATGATTTCCTTTGTTATTACTGTCGTGCTTTCAATTCTCGCAGGAGTCCTCGTATGGTAAGCAATGCCTCCGCATTAGGTCGCAATGGTGTGCATGACTATATTCTGGTTCGTGCCTCCGCCATCGTAATCACCCTGTACATCATTTATATGATTGGGTTCTTCGCCACCTCCGGCGAGTTAACCTATGAGATCTGGAGTGGTTTCTTCGGCTCTGCCTTCACCAAAGTATTCACCCTGCTGACACTGTTCTCAATTTTGATCCATGCCTGGATTGGCATGTGGCAGGTGTTGACCGACTACGTTAAACCAGTGGCGATTCGCCTTGGCCTGCAACTCGTGATTGTTGTGGCACTGCTGGTTTACGTCATTTATGGATTCGTTGTGGTGTGGGGTGTGTAATGAGTTTACCAGTCAGAGAGTTTGATGCAGTCGTCATCGGTGCGGGTGGTGCAGGTATGCGCGCCGCACTGCAAATTTCACAAGGCGGCCAGACTTGCGCCTTGCTGTCTAAAGTTTTCCCAACCCGTTCCCATACCGTGTCTGCGCAGGGTGGTATTACCGTAGCACTCGGTAACACCCACGAAGACAACTGGGAATGGCATATGTATGACACGGTAAAAGGCTCCGATTACATCGGTGACCAGGACGCCATTGAATATATGTGTAAAACCGGCCCGGAAGCGATTCTGGAACTGGAACACATGGGTCTGCCGTTCTCCCGTCTTGAAGATGGCACTATTTATCAGCGTCCGTTTGGCGGCCAGTCGAAGAACTTCGGCGGCGAGCAAGCGGCACGTACTGCGGCAGCGGCTGACCGTACCGGTCACGCGTTGTTGCACACGCTGTATCAACAAAACCTGAAAAACAAAACCACCATTTTCTCCGAGTGGTATGCACTCGATCTGGTGAAAAACGCCGATGGCGCAGTAGTCGGTACCACCGCGCTGTGTATCGAAACCGGCGAAGTGGTTTACTTCAAAGCGAAAGCGACCATTCTGGCAACCGGTGGTGCGGGCCGTATTTATCAATCCACCACCAACGCCCACATTAATACCGGCGACGGTGTTGGCATGGCGCTGCGTGCTGGCGTGCCAGTTCAGGATATGGAAATGTGGCAGTTCCACCCAACCGGCATTGCTGGCGCGGGCGTTCTGGTCACAGAAGGTTGCCGTGGTGAAGGCGGTTATCTGCTGAACAAACACGGTGAGCGTTTCATGGAGCGCTACGCGCCGAACGCGAAAGATCTGGCGGGTCGTGACGTTGTTGCGCGTTCCATCATGATTGAAATCCGTGAAGGTCGCGGTTGCGATGGCCCATGGGGTCCACACGCCAAACTGAAACTTGACCACTTAGGTAAAGAAGTTCTGGAATCCCGTCTACCGGGCATCCTTGAGCTGTCTCGTACCTTTGCTCACGTTGACCCGATTAAAGAGCCTATTCCGGTTATCCCAACTTGCCATTACATGATGGGCGGTATTCCGACCAAAGTGACTGGTCAAGCGCTGACAGTCAATGAGCAGGGCGAAGACGTTCTGATTCCTGGCCTGTTTGCCGTCGGTGAAATCGCCTGTGTATCTGTCCACGGAGCCAACCGCCTGGGCGGCAACTCGCTGCTGGATTTAGTGGTGTTTGGCCGTGCTGCGGGCATGCATTTGCTGGAGTCTATCCAGGAACAGGGCGAGCTGCGTGACGCAACCGAAGACGAAATTAATGCCGCTCTGGAGCGCCTGAACCGCTGGAACGGCAACCGTAACGGCGAAGATCCGGTGCAAATCCGTAAAGCGCTTCAGGAATGTATGCAGCACAACTTCTCGGTATTCCGTGAAGGTGATGCGATGGCGAAAGGCCTTGAGCAGCTGAAGCAAATCCGCGAACGCCTGAAAAACGCCCGTCTGGATGACACTTCAAGCGAGTTCAACACCCAGCGTGTTGAGTGCCTGGAGCTTGATAACCTGATGGAAACCGCTTACGCAACCGCTGTTTCCGCTAACTTCCGCACCGAAAGCCGTGGCGCGCATAGCCGCTTCGACTATCCGGAACGTGACGATGCCAACTGGCTGTGCCACAGCCTGTATCTGCCTGAGTCGGAAAGCATGACGCGCCGTGAGGTGAACATGCAGCCGAAACTGCGTCCGGCATTCCCACCGAAAGTGCGTTCTTATTAATAGCGGAGCAAAGTGATGAAACTCGAATTCTCTATTTATCGCTACAACCCGGATGTTGACGATGCTCCGCGTATGCAGGAGTACACCCTGGAAGGGGAAGAAGGGCGCGACATGATGTTGCTTGACGCGCTGATGCAACTGAAAGAAAAAGACCCGACGCTCTCTTTCCGTCGCTCATGCCGTGAAGGGGTTTGTGGCTCCGATGGCGTGAACATGAACGGTAAAAACGGCCTGGCTTGCATCACGCCAATCTCCGCGTTGGGTAACGGAAAGCAGAAGATTGTGATCCGTCCACTGCCTGGATTGCCGGTTGTGCGGGATCTGGTGGTAGACATGGGACAATTCTATGCCCAATATGAGAAGATTAAGCCTTACCTGTTGAATAATGGGCAAAATCCACCGGCTCGCGAGCATTTACAATCTCCTGAGCAGCGTGAGAAATTGGATGGTCTGTACGAGTGCATTCTTTGTGCGTGTTGCTCGACCTCCTGCCCGTCGTTCTGGTGGAACCCGGACAAATTCATCGGCCCGGCAGGTTTACTGGCGGCGTATCGCTTCCTGATTGACAGCCGTGATACCGAAACGGCAAGTCGTCTGGACGGTATGAGTGATGCTTTCAGCGTATTCCGCTGCCATAGCATCATGAATTGCGTCAGTGTTTGTCCTAAGGGATTGAACCCGACGAAAGCCATCGGCCACATTAAGTCGATGCTGCTGCAAAAGAGTGCCTAGCTTTTCGTTCCCTCTCCCGATGGGAGAGGGGATTCAATGCAGGAAACCTTTAAAAACTGCCCTGTTGCGACAGTTTTTAAAGGTTCCTTCTCGAGCCGCCTGGAAAGGAAAAAGGCTCGTAGTTGTGAACCCCGGTAATGTGTACCAGATGTGTACGCAATAGTTATTCACGGCGAAATAAGCATATAAATGCTTAAGGGATCACGATGCAGAACGGCGAAATGAAAGCCTGGCTGGATTCCTCTTACCTGGCAGGTGCAAACCAGTCCTGGATAGAGCAGCTCTATGAAGACTTCTTAACCGATCCTGACTCTGTTGATGCGCACTGGCGCTCAATGTTCCAGCAATTACCTGGAACCGGGGCCAGACCGGATCAATTCCATTCCAAAACACGTGATTATTTCCGTCGTCTGGCGAAGGATGCCTCACGTTATTCCACCGCAATCACCGACCCTGACACCGACGTCAAGCAAGTCAAAGTATTGCAGCTGATCAACGCCTGGCGTTTCCGTGGGCATCAGGCTGCAAACCTTGATCCACTTGGCCTGTGGAAACAGGACGCGGTTCCCGATCTGGATCCCGCATTCCACAATCTGACGGACGCCGATCTTCAGGAAACCTTCAACGTGGGTTCTTTTGCCAGCGGCAAAGAAACCATGAAGTTGTCTGATTTGATCAGTGCGCTGAAGCAGACTTACGGTGGTTCGATCGGTGCGGAATATATGCACATCACCAACACCGAAGAAAAACGCTGGATTCAGCAGCGCATCGAATCGGTGGTGGGGCATTCAACCTTTACGTTGGATGAGAAAAAGCGCTTCCTGAGTGAACTGACCGCAGCAGAAGGCCTTGAGCGTTACCTGGGTGCGAAATTCCCGGGCGCGAAACGCTTCTCGCTGGAAGGCGGTGATGCACTGGTGCCAATGCTCAAAGAGATGATTCGCCATGCGGGTAAGAGCGGCACGCGCGAAGTGGTTCTGGGCATGGCGCACCGTGGCCGCCTGAACGTGCTGATCAACGTCCTGGGTAAAAAACCGCAGGAGTTGTTCGACGAATTTGCCGGTAAACATAAAGAACACCTTGGCACCGGTGATGTGAAGTACCACATGGGCTTCTCATCTGACGTGGAAACTGAAGGCGGCCTGGTTCACCTGGCGCTGGCGTTTAACCCGTCGCACCTCGAAATCGTTAGCCCGGTGGTTATCGGTTCTGTACGCGCTCGTTTAGATCGTCTGGATAAACCAGGCAGCAACCAGGTTCTGCCAATCACCATTCACGGTGACGCAGCGGTTGCCGGGCAGGGCGTGGTTCAGGAAACCCTGAACATGTCCAAAGCGCGCGGTTACGAAGTGGGCGGTACGGTTCGTATCGTGATCAACAACCAGATTGGTTTCACCACCTCCAACCCGCTGGATGCGCGTTCCACGCCGTACTGTACCGATATCGGTAAGATGGTGATGGCTCCGATTTTCCACGTCAATGCAGATGACCCGGAAGCGGTGGCGTTTGTGACTCGTCTGGCGCTGGACTTCCGTAACACCTTTAAGCGCGACGTGTTTATCGACCTGGTTTGCTACCGTCGCCACGGTCATAACGAAGCTGATGAGCCAAGTGCCACTCAGCCAGTGATGTACCAGAAAATCAAAAAGCACCCGACGCCGCGTAAAATTTACGCCGACCGTCTGGAGCAGGAAAAAATCGCCACGCTGGAAGATGCCACCGAAATGGTGAACCTCTACCGTGACGCGCTCGATGCTGGCGAATGTGTGGTGAAAGAATACCGCCCAATGAACATGCATTCCTTCACCTGGTCGCCGTACCTCAACCACGAGTGGGATGAGAGCTACCCGAACAAGGTCGAAATGAAGCGTTTGCAGGAACTGGCGAAACGCATCAGCGGCGCACCTGATACCGTTGAAATGCAGTCACGCGTAGCGAAAATCTACAGCGACCGTATGGAAATGGCGAATGGCGCGAAGAAATTCGACTGGGGCGCGGCAGAAAATCTGGCGTACGCAACGCTGGTTGATGAAGGCGTTTCTGTGCGTCTTTCTGGTGAAGATGTGGGCCGTGGCACCTTCTTCCACCGCCACGCTGTGATTCACAACCAGACCAACGGTTCGACTTACACCCCGCTGCAACACGTTCACAACAGCCAGGGCGAGTTCAAAGTTTGGGACTCCGTGCTGTCTGAAGAAGCGGTTCTGGCGTTTGAATACGGTTATGCCACTGCGGAACCTCGTACGCTGACTATCTGGGAAGCTCAGTTCGGCGACTTCGCCAACGGCGCTCAGGTTGTTATCGACCAGTTCATCAGCTCCGGCGAGCAGAAATGGGGCCGTATGTGTGGCCTGGTAATGCTGCTGCCGCACGGTTACGAAGGCCAGGGCCCAGAGCACTCCTCCGCGCGTCTGGAGCGTTACCTCCAGCTGTGTGCTGAACAGAACATGCAGGTATGTGTGCCTTCAACGCCAGCGCAGGTTTACCACATGCTGCGTCGCCAGGCGCTGCGCGGTATGCGTCGCCCGCTGGTGGTGATGTCACCTAAATCTCTGTTGCGTCATCCACTGGCTGTTTCCACGATGGAAGAACTGGCGAACGGCACCTTCCTGCCTGCGATTGGCGAAGTTGACGAGCTGGATCCTAAAGCGGTGAAACGTGTGGTGATGTGTTCTGGTAAGGTTTATTACGATTTGCTGGAACAGCGTCGCAAAAACGACCAAAAAGATGTCGCGATTGTGCGCATCGAACAGCTTTATCCCTTCCCGCATCAAGCGATGCAGGAAGCATTAAAACCATTTGCTCACGTACATGATTTTGTGTGGTGCCAGGAAGAGCCGCTTAACCAGGGCGCATGGTACTGTAGCCAGCACCATTTCCGTGAAGTGATTCCATTTGGATCCGCCCTGCGTTATGCAGGTCGTCCAGCCTCCGCATCACCTGCGGTAGGGTACTTGTCCGTTCACCAGAAACAGCAGCAAGATCTGGTTAATGACGCGCTGAACGTCGATTAATTAAAGGATAAAAAATGAGTAGCGTAGATATTCTAGTTCCTGACCTGCCTGAGTCCGTTGCCGATGCGACTGTTGCCACCTGGCATAAAAAACCGGGTGACACCGTGACCCGTGACGAAGTGCTGGTGGAAATCGAAACTGACAAAGTGGTACTGGAAGTACCGGCGTCTGCAGATGGTATCCTGGATGCTGTACTGGAAGATGAAGGGACAACCGTCACTTCTCGTCAAATTTTGGGCCGCCTGCGTGAAGGTAATAGCGCGGGTAAAGAGACTTCTGCGAAAGCAGACGCTAAAGAATCTACCCCGGCGCAGCGCCAGCAGGCTTCTCTGGAAGAGCAGAACAATGACGCACTCAGCCCGGCGATTCGCCGCCTGATTGCAGAACATTCTCTCGATGCCAACGCCATCAAAGGCAGCGGTGTTGGCGGTCGTATCACCCGTGAAGATGTGGATAAACATCTGACTCAGGCGAAAGCGACTCAACCTGCACAAGCTAAAGCGGCAGAAGAAACCAAAGCTCCGGTTGCGCCACTGGCTGGCCGTAGCGAAAAACGCGTTCCAATGACTCGCCTGCGCAAACGCGTTGCTGAGCGTCTGCTGGAAGCGAAAAACTCTACCGCCATGCTCACCACGTTTAACGAAGTGAACATGAAGCCAATCATGGAACTGCGTAAGCAGTACGGCGAATCCTTCGAGAAACGCCACGGCGTGCGTCTGGGCTTCATGTCCTTCTACATTAAAGCGGTAGTAGAAGCGCTGAAACGTTACCCGGAAGTGAACGCATCTATTGATGGCGAAGACGTGGTTTACCACAACTACTTCGACGTGAGCATCGCGGTTTCTACTCCACGTGGCCTGGTAACCCCAGTCCTGCGTGACGTCGATACCCTCGGTATGGCTGACATCGAAAAACGCATCAAAGAACTGGCTGTGAAAGGCCGTGACGGTAAATTGACCGTTGAAGATTTGACTGGCGGTAACTTCACCATCACCAACGGTGGTGTGTTCGGTTCCCTGATGTCGACTCCGATCATCAACCCGCCGCAGAGCGCGATCCTTGGCATGCACGCCATTAAAGATCGCCCAATGGCGGTTGACGGTAAAGTTGAGATCCTGCCGATGATGTATCTGGCGCTCTCTTACGATCACCGTCTGATTGATGGCCGCGAGTCAGTGGGTTATCTGGTAGCAATCAAAGAATTGCTCGAAGATCCAACTCGTCTGTTGCTGGACGTTTAGTTTAAAAGCATCACCTGCACTGTAGGCCGGATAAGCGTAGCGCCATCCGGCACGAAAACCGCACCGGTCTACAGGTTTGAATAACGATTACCCTGAAGGATGGATAGAACTCATGAACTTACACGAGTATCAGGCGAAACAGTTGTTTGCTCGATATGGCCTGCCGGCTCCAGTCGGTTACGCCTGCAACACTCCACGTGAAGCGGAAGAAGCAGCCTCTAAAATTGGCGCAGGTCCGTGGGTGGTAAAATGTCAGGTTCATGCTGGTGGCCGCGGTAAAGCGGGCGGCGTGAAAGTGGTTAACAGCAAAGAAGACATCCGTGCTTTTGCTGAACACTGGCTGGGCAAACGCCTGGTGACCTATCAGACAGATGCCAATGGCCAGCCGGTTCACCAGATTCTGGTTGAAGCTGCCACTGACATTGATAAAGAACTGTATCTCGGCGCGGTGGTTGATCGTAGCTCGCGTCGCGTAGTGTTTATGGCGTCCACCGAAGGTGGCGTTGAAATTGAAAAAGTGGCGGAAGAAACCCCACACCTGATCCACAAAGTTGCCCTCGATCCGTTGGCAGGCCCAATGCCTTATCAAGGCCGTGAACTGGCGTTCAAACTGGGTCTGGAAGGTAAACAGGTTCAGCAGTTCACCAAGATCTTTATGGGTCTGGCGAACATCTTCCTGGACCGCGACCTGGCGCTGATCGAAATCAACCCGCTGGTGATCACTAAGCAGGGTGACCTGGTGTGCCTCGATGGCAAACTGGGCGCTGATGGCAACGCATTGTTCCGCCAGCCAGAGCTGCGTGAAATGCGTGACCCAAGCCAGGAAGATGCGCGTGAATCTCAGGCTGCACAGTGGGAACTGAACTACGTCGCACTTGATGGCAACATCGGTTGCATGGTTAACGGTGCGGGCCTGGCAATGGGCACCATGGACATCGTTAAACTGCACGGTGGTGAACCGGCTAACTTCCTGGACGTGGGCGGCGGCGCAACCAAAGAGCGCGTGACCGAAGCATTCAAAATCATTTTGTCTGACGACAAAGTGAAAGCGGTTCTGGTGAACATCTTCGGCGGCATCGTGCGTTGCGACCTGATTGCAGACGGCATCATCGGCGCGGTGGCAGAAGTGGGAGTTAACGTTCCAGTGGTTGTTCGTCTGGAAGGTAACAACGCGGAACTGGGTGCGAAGAAACTGGCTGATAGCGGCCTGAATATTATTGCAGCGAAAAGTCTGACGGATGCAGCACAGCAGGTTGTTGCTGCCGTGGAGGGGAAATAATGTCCATTTTGATCGATAAAAACACCAAGGTGATTTGCCAGGGCTTTACCGGCAGCCAGGGGACTTTCCACTCCGAGCAGGCGATTGCATACGGTACGCAAATGGTTGGCGGTGTGACGCCAGGCAAAGGCGGCACCGAGCACCTCGGCCTGCCAGTATTTAACACCGTGCGCGAAGCGGTAGAAGCGACGGGCGCAACGGCGTCTGTTATCTACGTCCCGGCACCGTTCTGCAAAGACTCCATTCTGGAAGCAATCGACGCAGGCATTAAACTGATTATCACCATCACCGAAGGCATCCCGACACTGGATATGCTGACTGTGAAAGTGAAACTGGACGAAGCTGGCGTGCGCATGATTGGGCCAAACTGCCCAGGCGTTATCACCCCAGGCGAGTGCAAAATCGGCATCATGCCGGGTCATATTCACCTGCCGGGCAAAGTGGGCATCGTTTCTCGCTCTGGTACGCTGACGTATGAAGCGGTTAAACAGACCACTGATATCGGTCTGGGCCAGTCGACATGTGTTGGTATCGGCGGTGACCCGATCCCTGGCTCTAACTTCATCGATATCCTGAAGATGTTCCAGGAAGATCCGAAAACTGAAGCTATCGTGATGATCGGTGAGATCGGTGGTAGCGCAGAAGAAGAAGCGGCAGCCTACATCAAAGAGCACGTGACCAAGCCGGTTGTGGGTTATATCGCGGGTGTTACCGCGCCGAAAGGCAAACGTATGGGCCACGCGGGCGCCATCATCGCGGGTGGTAAAGGAACTGCGGACGAGAAATTCGCAGCGCTGGAAGCCGCAGGCGTGAAAACCGTACGCAGCCTGGCTGACATCGGTGACGCACTGAAAGCTATTTTGCCTCAGTAAGCAGAACTAATAATAAATGTTCGACATGGTTGGCCATCCGTTTGGGTGGCCTTTTTTTGTTAATACCTTCAGTTTTTAAGATCTTAAAAATTCTATTCACACTCGAATATTGGGCCGGAGATAAACTCTGGGCTATTTTTTGCTATTGAGCAGCAATTTGGGATGTACGGTATTATTTCTTTCCTACCATAAACTATTGCAGACGTGCAGGCGCTTCGAGCCCTTATATGTGGAGATAGCTGGTTCGGATTTGCTCCATTTTCAAGAAGAAATTTTGCAAACTCAATATTATTCTTCCAAATGGCTTTGAGTAACGCAGTGTAGCTTCCAGTTAAATCAGTGGCATTAATATTTGCTCCATGTGAAATTAAAAAAGAAGCAATTTTCTGATGTTGTTCAGTCCCGTAATAGGCTGCAGCCATAAGTGGTGGTTGTTGAAAATATCCACTAACTCCATTGACATCTGTTTTGGCAATGTTGACAAGAAAATAAACGGCTTCGATATTAGCTGTACCTACAGCAACATCCAGAGCATCATTTCGGTCTGGGAACGTGACTGTCTTGCATTGCCTGATATCCTCAGCTTCACATTTTTCTCCATTTAAGCATTTAGTACAAAAATACCACGTCCGCTTTAATCCATTTATTGATTGTGGGGAGCTAGCTAGTGGGCTCAAGTAATAATTTGAATATCTTTTTCCACCATATACGGCAAGCACGGATATTGTGATCGCTGCCAAAAGTAATGGGATGACAATCCATTTTGGTAACATACTTGCCCCTCATGTGGTATGCCGTAACTAATTTTGATTAGCTTTAGCTGCTTCTGGGCATCTTCATAAGCTGAACCAACCAATTTTGTATCGCTGACTCTTAAATACCTACCGCCATATGACAGCTTGAAAGAACTTCATTGGAGTGGGGTATTCCTTTGAGTTCTTTATCACATGCTAGCCTGAACCGGATCATAATAATGGTGGTGGTTGTAGTGCAACCCCGATTCTTTATCGTGGATTTTCTGAAGCCGATTAATCTGCATCGGTATACTACCGTCCACCGTTTTACCCACGCATCCAGCCCTACCCAATACTGGCAGAGCTGAGGCAATGATGTGCCAAGATCGCTGATAATACTTATGGATATTTACAGTCAGTATTTGATTTATTTGTATCATTTTCATCTAAAGGTGATGGGTATTTTTTAATATATGTTTCTGCAATTAACTTAGCTTGCTTGAGTTCTTCATCTGTTAATTTTTTCACAACACGTTCTCGCATTTCCTTTGCCTTATGCGATCCATTTGCTACTGCCACTGCATACCAGGCATAAGATTGTTGATAATCCTGTGGGAATCCCTTGCCCCCTTCAAGATAAATTCCCCCGAGAAGGTTATATACATTGTGCATTGTTTCAGCATTGTGTATATAACCCTCTGCATCTTCGCGTGGCAAATAAGAACCTGCACTCTCAATTCCACGACAATAATCCCCAAACCCAGTTCCGAATCCATCCATACCCTCCAATCCTAATGGATCGACCTGTCGAATTGGATTGCTTGTATATCAATGCCCCCCTCTACCCTAATTGGATCCTATGTGATACCGTCCCTGCAGCGGATTGTAATAATGATGGCGGTTTTAATGCAGGCCCGATTCTTCATAAACCTTCTGGCCCTAGATTATTAAGCTACTACCCTTCTGGTTTTACTATTTATTCTATAAATTACCCCCTTTAATTTCGGCCAAAATACTTATACCGTTCGTGTTCAGTCCTAACATTGCGTCTGTTTAAAATATACTTCAAGTTGCATGTGTGTTGGTTTTCCTGCAACTCGAGTTATTTAGGGTATAGGCATATATTTTTAGCTCCGATCATCAACTCAGGATTTTGAGCTATCAATGAACAACAACCAGGGATTATGGGTGCAATTTCACGGCGGTTATATCCCAATGCAACCTTACATGCAGCATGTTCTTTTTTTCCTGTCGATATTAGCGAAGGGTCTGCACCTTTTTGTATGAGGAGCTTTGCAAATTCGAGATTGTTTTTCCAAATTGCAACCAATAATGCAGTGTTAATCGGGGACTCTTCTCTTACTGCATTAATATTTGCTCCGTGTAGAAGTAAAAACTCAGCAATTTCTTGGTGTTTTTTAGTTCCATAATAAGCTGCACTCATTAAAGGGGTTCTATGTGAATCTCCTGTGGAAATATTTACATCCGTTTTAGCTACATTAACCAGGAAAAAAATAGCTTCAATGTTAGCTGTTCCTACTGCTACATCAAGGGCATTATTTCTGTCTGGTAGAGTTACAGTTTTGCATTGTTTGATATCATCATCCTCACATTTTCCAGTACTCAGACATCGCTCACAAAAATACCATGTTCTTTTTAATCCATTTATCGATTTGGCTGAACTGGCCCACGGACTCAAGAAATAATTCGAATATCTTTTACCGACATTTACGACAAGTACGGAAATGGTAATAGCTACCAATAGCAACGGTATTACAATCCATTTTGGCAAAATACTGACCTCAGTTGTGGCAAGTTGAGATTATTTGGTGCTTACTGTAGCTGCCTTCTGTGCCGCTTCATAAGCCGGACCACCTAAATTTTTTACTGCGGACTGATAAATGCCTGCCGCCATATGACAACTTGGTAGCACCTCTTCGGAGTGGGGTATTCCGTGGAGTTGATTATCACATGCTAGTGCAATGTTATTTCCTAATTGGGTATCACAGATTGCTTTATTCTTACCTAGTTCTCCATAGCATTCATCATGAGTTTGACAGGCTGCCGCGAAGTCAACGCCATAAAGAACATCAGGGACATATGCATCTGTTTTTACGTCACCACAGCCGGCTCCCCAAGGTTTACCATCAGGGCGCAGAGATACCGGAGGATCGATATTATCCATGGAGTCGGACATTACACCAGAAGCTGAAGTCTGGATTCCGGGCTGACTAACAAATATACCTAACCCATTTAATCCTCTTGGATCGAATCCTTGTAAAGGATTTAGTGGATAACTATAAACATTCCACCCCCCTGCCAACCCAATCGGATCCTGCGTAATATATCTTCCCTGCAGCGGATCATAATAACGGTGGCGGTTGTAGTGCAGCCCCGACTCTTCATCATACTGCTGGCCCTGCATTCTCAGCGGCTGGTGCAGTTTCTGCGGATTGTGTTCACTGAGCACATTACCCCACGGGTCGAGGGTGATGTGCCAGTCGACGCTGCCTGCGGTGCTGACCAGTGCCAGCGGCGTGCCAAGATGGTCGCAGTGGTACAGATGGATTTGGCGGTCACTTTCCGGCTCCGGCTCCAGCCACAGGGCGAGGTTTTCCGCCTTCAGACCGGTGGAGTTGAGGAACTGTAGCGTGTCGTCACTGAGCTGGTTTTTGCGCAACTCCTGTTCAATGACGTTCAGCCGCTGATGCAATACCGGCGGGAAGGTGACTTCCGCGTCACGTTCGAGCTTTTCGGCCAGTGGGCTGTGGCGGTCTTCGGCTCTCATCTGCTCCACCCGCAACAGCGGCACAAAGCTGCCG
>NZ_QZWH01000048.1 GCF_003601925.1 Buttiauxella izardii | reverse complement strand
AGGCGCATTATAGGGAGTTCTTCTGAGGCTGCAACCCTAAATATGCAGTAATTTGACTGACTGCTGCAATCCCCAGCAAAACCCCGCCTTATACGCAGTTGTGCACAAAGTTATCCACAAAGAGCCCGTATTTCTGTTGAAGTCATTCCCATCACAATACAAATTCGCGCAGGCTATCGGCACTATTCTTCATCTATATGCCCTTATATATGTAGCTTTCGGTACTTTGATGGATGGGTTCTCAATATGAAGCTGTACCATACCGGGGTTAGCCCTACATCAGACACTGCGCCATGCCATGCAAGGTAGAGATCTGCATTTATGCAGCGCCTGAATCTTTTCGCTGATGGAACTCAAACTGCAATGCAATGCTTCTGAAGCAAATAGATATTTTGCCCTCCATCCTCCTGACGAATGCAGTTAAGATTGTTCCACACTGGTTCGATTTGCTTAAGCTGCGCGAACTGCTCGGTTAAAAAAATCATCCCTCTGGTATTTATTCGTGGCCTCGGCCCTCCGGCCCGAAGATGGAAAGTAAGCGCCATAGCTTTTCAGCTCAGGCAGCCAACGCCCGGCCATTGTTCCAGCGCCTTTACCAAAGTCTTTATCGAACGCTTCGATGATATTGGTGACACCCTGGTTATTCGTTGAAGTAGCAATAACGACTGGTGGCTCAGTTTTGTTAAGAGCGGCTCTTACCCATTCAGTGGCAATAATAGAAAGAACCAGTGTGGTTTTCTCTGTTCCCGGCGGGCCATTGACGGCGAGGATACTCAAAAGCATGTTGATGTGGGGTAACTCAGATTGACGTCGGTTGACTGAAAAGCGGGGAAAAGCCTTGCGGGGACTGGATTTTAGGCATAAAAAAAGACCTCAGTTGAGGTCTATTTACATACATATGGTGCGAAGGCCGGACTCGCACATAAGATCTAATACTCTGATATAAAAGTCATTCATTAACAATCATCGGTCTTTGTACCCGCACTTATACCCACAAATAAAAAACCGTACAAAAATCATGCAATACCGAAACTTCATTTATCGAAGAAATCAAAGTTAATATACATTACAGAAATACCAAGTGGTTGCTAAAAAACATTACAACTCTTTCGCCAGCATCCCTGGATAGTGTTTTGCCACAATATCATTCATTTTATCCACCAGCACCGGGCAACTGAAGGTGATATGTCCGGTTCCCTTCTGAAAGTAACGTATAGCAAAATAGTTATCTTCGTAAACAGACAGGCCGGGGTTATCACGAATATGCTCCATCAGTCGGGTGGTGATATCACCCCGATTGTCAGGAACAGGTTTACCATCAAGCAAAAACAGCATCCGCTCGAGGTCGGCCAGTTGATCCCTTCGCCATCCCCAGTTCAGACTGAAGCCCCAGCGGTTATGTGTCACCAAGTTATTGATAATGATTTTCCTGCCAAAGCAGCACGGGCTGTTGGTTTTATAATCCCATGATAATCCTTTAAACACATTGATAATTCCGCGCTCAAAAACCTCATGTTTGGTGTGATGTAACTGTCTGAAGGTGGAGAGGATATTATCTTCGCTGATGGCAGGGAGTTCATCGCCTTCAAGACTCTTATACCACTGGTCGCGAGCCTGAGCGTCCATCAATGCCAGCATGCCGGATTTCAGCATCAGGTCACGCCAGACACTGCGATCGATATTGCAGGTAATAGCTTTAATCGCGGCCTGCGTTTTTTCAGTCAGCCAGCAGTCATAGCGATGGCCCTGGCGCATCGCCCAGTCTTTTGCGGTTCCGCCGCCAATAGATGCGGTCAGTATTGATAAATCATCGAGTTGCTGGATAACGCTTTTAATGCGTTCAAGTGCCACATTTCTTCCGGTAACGATGCGTTCAATGCTGGTGGAGCAGATGACATCGGTATGGCCGGTGAGGACCGAGGATTCATCAGGAATGTCAGACATCATTGTTTCCTTAATATAAAAAATAGCGCCAGCCAGAGAGGGCTGGCGCTTATACGCGAATGGTGGATTGGTTTTATTAATGCAGAGACCTGGAGGGGATAACGTTTGGTATTCCGGCTGATTTATTGTGGTGAGCCGGGGTCAGCAATAATGAAGGTGCCCGGTTCTTTACCAATAATGAGAATATCACCAGTGCTGTTCACAGCAGTGATCAGTTCAGCCAGCTCAATACCGTCCACTTCAACGGCAATTTTGCCCATATTAAGGGCCCGCACATTGACGCTGTCCGCTTCAATATTCAGTGATATCTTCATTGATTCTGTCCCTGCCTGTGGCTCTGGCCGCAGGTTATTGCTGTGACGTCCTGATACCCCTCACGTTTCATCAGACCACTCACCTTCCTGGCCCGCAGAATATCAATGCTGTTAATAAAGGGGGACTGTTCCATTACCGTGAAGCCGGTGCGGTCAGTCCGTACCAGTTCATATTTTTCTACAATAAAGTTCAGCGCATCTGCCAGTGAGATACCGGCATCAATATGCTCCTGAATAACCGCATCATCGCCAAACGGGGTGTCATTAAGGGTGAGGCCGTAATGCTGTTCCAGCAGGCACGTGAGTAATGTCTGCCAGACGGTAACCGGTGACGGACAGCACTGTCCCGCCTGCACCATGGGCGAAGGTAAAGTCTGCATTGTGAATCTCTCTTGTGATTTAAGTCAGAATGGAAAGGGGGGGTAAGTAAAACAGGGGCGGTATCAGGTGTCAGCGGCAGGCGTCGGGTAAATGACGATATACACATACCCACAACTGCCTAATGAGTCGGCCTCACAGGTCAGTCCGTTGCGGTACAGCGTGACACATTGTGCATGGCGCGGAGTGATTTTGCCTGAAAGCAGCATCAGCTCCAGGTGACGGATAAAATGCTCAAAGGCCTGGTCCAGATGACCGGATGTCTCTTCGCTGAAAATCCCGGTGATACTGGCGCGGTCCGCCAGAAAATGCAGGCGAGGACCGTCCTGTACCAGCCTTGCCCCGAAGCGAGGAGTGATATCCCGCCGCAGTCCCCATTCGTTCATCTCTTTGTCTGGCATGGTTTTGCTCCTGTTTTCAGTTCAGTGTGAGACTCATCAGGCCGGTATACGGTCCGTGCTTCTTTCGTGCTGATAATGTTCATTTTTCCTCACAGCAGCCCGTGCTCGGCAAAGGAAAATACCTCACGCCCACCAGTAATCAGATGGTCAAGTACCCGGATGTCCACCAGCCCCAGGGCCTGTACCAGTTTGTGAGTGAGGGTTTTATCCGCCGGGCTGGGGGTGGTTTCACCGGAAGGATGGTTATGCGCCAGTATCACTGCCGCCGCGTTATGGCGCAGTGCCGCTTTCACCACCTCCCGGGGATGCACTTCCGTGTGGCTGACCGTGTCAAGGAACAGGGTTTCGTTGTCCAGTAACCGGTGCTGGTTATCGAGATACAGCACCATAAAGACTTCCCGCTCCAGGCCCGCCATCTGCAGGCGTAACCAGTCGCGGGTCATGTGTGTGGAGAGAAAAGCGTCACCGGGTTGTCTGAGATGTTTTTCCAACAGGCGCAGGGCCAGATGAATGATGCGCTGCTCGCGTGGCGGGCAGGTGGCGAACAGAGAAAGTGATGTCATGTCTGCTCCTTAATAACAAAAACCCCGGTGAGTGTGGTCACCGGGGTGCAGGGAAGAAAGCGACGTCGCGTTACTGCGTCGTAACGCGTGGGGTCTCAGCGATAGAGTTTTGATGCAAACAACAGCGCTTTATCCTGGTACATCATCACGTGGTCTTTTGTCAGCGTCACTTTCGTTATCTGGTCGCAGAATGCCGGTGAGTCAAGGCTGATAAATATTTTGTCCTGGTGGTTGAGCCCATAGTAAGCCCCTCCCTGGCAGGCCATGGTGAAATTATCAACATGGATAATGGCAAAGGTGTCGTTGTAGGCGACCACCGTTTTTTCGCTTTCACTGCCGGTGAGTGCCAGTGAATCTTCGGTGATGTTACCGAACTGACTCAGGGCCTGAGGATTGTTAATCAGCTGTCCGACTTCACTTTTCGTCATGGCGGAAACAGAAGCCGATACCAGTACAGCAGTCACGGCAATCAGCGCCGGAAGGGTGATTCGCATAAGAGAGATTCCTTAAAGTTGGTTTACTGTTGAGTGCTGAAATCTTCACTGCCGATGCTGGTATCGACGTGAATTTCGGCGGGGTGACAGCGTGGGTTGACGCTGACAATAAATTCCTGCCCGTAGTTCACCCTTACCGGTGGTTTGCCATGGAAGAAGGCAATATCACAGTTGCCCCGGTTAATGCTGACCCCGGTGATGGTGAGATTGTTTTCAAGCGACTGAATAACAACCCGCTTGACGACCGTGCCGGGTATGAACGGGTTCGGTGTTTCAGTGGTTCGTACGCGCACGATATCAGCAGCATAAGTGGTGGTGACAGACAGACCAGCCAACAGGATAAAAGCCGTGAGTATTTTTTTCATGATGCTCATTGTTGAGAAATAAAGAATGTAAGGAAACGGTGTCAGACTGACCTTTAATCAACTGGCGGTTGCACATAACGTGAGAACAAAGCTGGCAATCCATATCCAGAAACAGACCGGCTTGTGCTTCAGAAGCTGTGCGCGTTTCCACAACCAGACCGGCACCAGCCAGGTGATATTGCTGAACTGACGGGTATCGATACCGGCTTGCTTCAGTTTCCAGGCATCCAGGTAGCTGAGTCCGACCGTAAGCAGGAGCGGGACATACCAGTACTCTGAGGAGGTGATAGCCGAATCCATATACTCCTCCGGCACACCGGACAACCCCAGCAGAAAGGCCCGCAACAGCAGACCGATGAGGGGGGAGAGGGCCAGTGTATAAACGAGCACGTTATTGATATTTGAAGGTATTGTACCCGTGCCCGACAGCGACGGTAATACCGGCGGCAGAGGCGGTGGCGTGACACTGCGTTGTGGCAGATGCACCGCCAGTAAGGTCTGTGCCAGCGGTTGCCAGTTGTCCATACCTTCACACCACAGCAGGCTGGTGGACGACAACCCGCCCTGACTGATGAAGGTGATCATTTCCGCTTCCGTGATGCTGTCAGAGCGTGTGCCGTTCTTTTCGTAATACCAGAGTGTCATTGTGTTCTCCTGTTTTCGGGCCGCAGCCCACTGAGCCGCTGTGCCTGAGCACGCAGCGTGAGTAAAAGTGTCTTGGGGGAAGGTTATTCCCCGGGAGCCGGTGTCTCGTTGAAACGGGTCAGTACATCGCGTATCAGCCGGAAATGGGGCAGTGCGTGAATAAACCCGGGCCCGGTAGTCAGTTCTGTCAGTGACTCCCTGCGCCGGAAGGCGGGCCCTATCAGGGTGACATCGGTGATATCCCTCAACAGAAAAACCTGTACCTGCCGGGCATGCTCTCCCACCAGATACCAGTACCCGTCAAAGTAAATCAGCCGGTACGGTGCCAGTTCCGGGAAATAGTCTGCGCCCACCCGCAGACTGACCCGACGCTGGTCAACAATGGCCTGAGTCAGCCGGTAAAAACCACCAAATAAGGTCGGCATACTGGCGGGCGGTTTGTGGTAAACAATGAAGGGGGAGTCGTGCTGCCCGTTTAACAGCAGGGATAACAGGCGACTGTCGAGGGACGGAAACACCTGGGCGACGTGAGTCAGACGGGCGAAGCTGATAATGTCCCGGTCACTGCGAATACCGTTACGCCCTTTTGCCAGGCGGTAAACGCCGTTCTCGCATTCGAGGTCCAGATACACCAGCCGCTGGTTAAAGTCGCGGCGCAGTGTCCGTTCCGAGACATTGAACTCACCGGCCAGTTGCCCGGTTGACAGGGCTTCTCCCTGCAGCAGGCGGCTGATAATCAGCGATAACCGCACGGCAAGCCGGTCCCGGGCACTTTCTTCATACATAACGGTGTCCTTATTTTTGCTGCATCAGTGTGACTGGCACTGGGTCTTCTGACGCATCCAGGCCACCAGCATGCAGGCGGGAATGGTCACCCGATAAGCCGGGCCTGCAATATCGGCTGCCAGCCAGGCTGAGCTCAGCACCCAGCCTACCGGTCCGGTCAACAGGCTGATGCTGCGGGTCAGCATGACGTAGGCACCGAATGGCAGGGCCCGTCCCAGCAGGCTCTTCGCCAGAATACTCACCAGCATGGTGGTCATGCGGTAAGCGGCAAAGCCCGAAGACCGTATGGCGGTCTGCACGGCCATCAGCATCAGCTGGGGAGTTGGGTTGGAAATCTCCACCTGCATCTCTTTCGCCAGCTCCCGCAGGTCCTGCTCTGACATTTTCGCCAGACTGTTTTCCAGCACCTTCAGCAGCATGTTGAGTTCGATGTTTTCGGTGGTGGCGTTCTTGTTGTAATTCACTTTCATTTTGTCGCAGGCATCACACAGCACTTCCCGGTACGGGACTCCCTGGCCGCCCCGGAACAGGCTGACCAGACTGTTGGCCCCAAAGGTCTGCAGTTCGGCAGCCACAGACGGCCAGTAGCGCTGGTGGTCGGGGGCATGCTGTTTGTACTCATCGGTTGATGTCAGGGTTTCAGCCACCCGGGCATTGCCGTCCTGTGGGTCACGGATGAGCAGGCTCACCAGTAAATCCAGGTCGGTGTTATCAACAAGACTTAAGAAGTGAAGATCGGGATCGGCACGGTAAATGGCCATCAGGGAAGACTCCGGTTTCAGGGAATGAAATTATCTGCCCATCACCTTAAGCCCCACCCCGGACAGGGTATGACCGCGTGAAAAAATATTTACCGTAACGGTAAATCCCCGCTCATCCCGCACCCAATAAGGGGACTGGGGCGTTAAGGAAGAAACCCATGACAGGAACAGGGTGGCGTGCGGACACCACCTGTCCGCACAGCAGAGGTTCATTAACAACCATCAACACACCGGTAACGCATTCCACTACCACAGTTAACCCCCTGAATGGCTCAGCAGGGTTTCCGCCATCACCCACAACGCACGGTTAAGCTTCACATCGCCATCAATGCCCCGGACAGCCCGGGTCTGCATGCGGCGGTTCGCTGTATTGCGGCCCGTCAGTCCCCCTTTTATCAGATTCTCCTGCACCCGCTGATAGGTGGTCCACAGGTCGTGGTTTTCATCCTGCCAGCGGCGTGGACTGAGTACCTGTGCCGGAGTGACCGGCTGATGCTCCTCACCAAAGCGGTAAGTGATGGCGGCTTTTGCCAGCGCCTGCTGCGCGGGAGGCGGCAGTATCAGTGACTGCATCGCCTCGCGCTTCTCCTCCACCCGGTCGAATATTCCCAGCACTTCATAGGCCCCTTCAATCACCTGGCTGACCACATCGCCCTTATGTGGAACGCGCACCTCACCGAAGGTCTCACCGCAAATCAAACCGTTCTGGCAAACCTGGCGAAATAACCCCGGCAACATCTGGTAGGAGCTGGAGCCATCATGGGAATTGAGCAGAATGATTTCCGGCACCTGTTGCCCGGTGATTTGTCCTTCACGGCGCAGACGCAGCATGTGTTTAGTGTGCTCACGACGTGCGGGGTCCCGGACACGGGTCTGGCAGGCAAAGAACGGCTGAAAGCCCTCACGACGCAGACTGTCGAGCAGGGTTATGGTGGGAATGCAGGTGTAACGGGCACTGCGTGAGGCATGTTTATCCTCGCTGAAAACACTTGGCACCGTCAGGCGAAGTTCATCGTCGGTCAGTGGACGGTCACGACGAATGACATTCGCGGCACCAAAGCGGGAAGCTAAACGGGTCATAACAGACTCCTTTATTCAGAAAACGGCATAAAGCCGGTGGCAATGCACCGGCATAAAAGGGGGAAGAAAAGGACAACGCAAACGCGGAGAAAATCAGGACTGAAAGAGACGGAAGTCGTCACAGATAAAAATCTGCCGTGCCAGTGCACCGGTGGCGCGGGCGGTGAGATATCCCCTGGAGCCGGAGGTCAGCCCGCCAATCAGGGGTATCCACAGGCCACTGCCGGAGGTCAGCAGCAGACGGGAAAGCAGAGCACACAGGCGGGAGGTCAGTGAGCCGGTCAGTGCTGCCGCTGCCACCGGAGCGAGTTGCCGGGCCACCAGCTGGCGCAGCAGTTGTTCACAGAGCAGGCTGATAGCCACATCACCGGCCAGGCAAATACCGGCGAGTAACTGTATTTCGGGCGCATTAACACTGTGCCCTCCAATAATGGCAATGGCAGCACTCATTCTCAGCTGGAAATACCAGCTCCCGGAAACATTCACCGGAAGACTTAATGGCAGAAGTGCGGGGCCGCCCAGCCCGGTAATAAAACTGCAGGACGCATTTTTAAGGGATTCGTGGCAGATAAGTTTATCGACAGCGGTTTCAGGGGAGGGGTAATCATTCAGATACTGGCGGGCCAGTTGTTCAGCGGAATCAAACCCTGCCGCTCCTTCAATGGCCTGCTGATAAATCCAGTTCAGCAGGGTGGGCAGGGAAAAGTCATTAGAGTTTTCAGACATGTCATTCTCATTTAAAACCAGACCGTAAGGGATACGTGACGGGATATTCAGCCACGCAGTTCATTACAGTGATATGGGTTTTAAATGTTTTTATTTGCTGCTTTTATTTCATGACCATAAGAGAATATTCATCATTGATGAGCTTTTCCAGCATTTCATTAATCTTAACGTTATTCGCAGAAGCCAGTTTATCCAGTTTATCTTTCGCAGTCGTTGATATGTAAGTGTTGAGTGCTTTCTTGTTTTTGACACTGTCACGGTATTTTTTCTGGTTCCAGGCTTTTGTCGCAGACATGATTGCCAGTTCAGCTACGGCAGGCTTATTAAAGCTATGGGCAAGTAATATTCCAACAGCAAGGAAGTGTTTGTCTCTTGAATCAAACGGTTTTACAGATTCAAAATAGATTACCTGGGGTTTATTGTTAATGAAATTAGTAATGTATTCCCAAAGCCAAATGGATTGCTCCTGATTTTTAATATCAAGAAATTTCATCTTTGATATTAAGCTATTTTGCTTTCCCCAAGCCTCTTTGGCCATGTATATGGCACTACACTTCTGGTTTTTGCTAAGATGTAATGAATCAATATGGGATATTACTGCGTTTAACCGCTCTGTATTATTGGATGGTGAATTGTAATTCAAATGTTGATATGCTTTATTATCTATATATAGCTTGCCGTATTCTGCTGGGCAGAATACGGCATTAGTTGTCGAACCTAATGGGTTAAGGAAGAAATACATCCATAAAAAATAAATGGCATAGTCGTTCTTAACCCATTCAAAATAACTATCCTCAATGATAAGGTCATTGGCATATGATCTCATTCTTACTACAAAATCAATACGTTCTTTCTCACTCATTCGAAATGTTTTTATTATGTCAGAAGTGTAATTGAAGAAAGAATTAAAGCCAGGGTTATCCAGGAGACTGATATCCACATTGGTGTTTTGGATTTTAATAAAGCGAAGATAAGACTGGCAGAATCTTTTCCCCTGATTTAATGATTTTAGTTCTTCCAGATAACCCATTTTTACTCCTGTAATATCTCTGTGACCACGTCACATGCATTTAGCAGCGATATTCATTATTTATGTTGATTACTGCGTAGTTCTCAACGTTGTTTTCTGCGTAAGGAAACAGTATAAAAAGTAGTGTTAATCAAGTAAAGCCTGTGTAGCGTTTTATGTCTTACTTTCGTTATAAAGTATTATTTTAGATAAAAAATAACAATGACTTAGCGATTTATAGTAAGGTTATCAATCAGCCATTTCTTCAAATCACACCTTCTTCTCGTTCATCTGCATCTGAAGCCGGCAACGAAAGCTGATGTTCAGGAACTGTAATGTCATTTTTAACAGCTCTCACCAATAGCATGAGCAATAGCACGCCGTGACACCCCATACACTCACCGTGCTAATGCCTCCCCCTATAACTTCCTGTTGGAGAGCATTCAAATGACTGACTTATTAAATGATCAAATGGTAGATATGAAGTTTATAACGGCTTTCACTGGCCTTACAGACAAGTGGTTTTACAAGCTTATTCAGGATGGTGAGTTTCCCAAGCCAGTAAAGCTGGGGCGCGCTTCACGTTGGTTCAAAAGTGAAGTAAAGAATTGGGTGCAGGAAAAAGTAGAGTTATCTCGTCAGTAATTCTGATGTTGATGAACTTTGATATTGATGTGAGCTTCATTAGTATGTCTTAATATTATTTGGCTATGAGCATAGCAAATTTTAATAAGGCTTCCGTTTCTTTCAGGGAATAATCAGACTGATTTTAATTTCAATGTCAGGCTTAGATATCCAGATGGTTTGCAAATTTAATGAGTTTAAAACCCTTCTCAGCTAATGGCAGTATTCCAGATAGACAAAGAAAACAAAGTGTTTTTCCTTTAACGTTGAGATTCATAACTTCGGAGTAAAAATAACGAAATAACTGACCTATTTAAATGTCCAGGGCATTACTTTATACAGATGTTGATGGCGGGTTGGTAATATATACACTCTTTAATAAACACACTTAATACTCATGCACAAGTAAGCATTGATGATAATCATACGTAATGAGTAACGCTCGGAGGAATTAGTATGAGCAATCAATATCAGAATAGTCATTCAACTAATCTGGAATCTACAGATGACTAACTGTAGATATTTCTAAAGTAATAATCAACACACACTTCAACTCATAGGCTTTCATGGCTCGCCTGGTTTAATAAGTTGCTGCTAATCAGGTATGTATTCTCTTGTTTCTGAATCAGGGGTGTGTGTATTGCCTGATTGTTCAGGCTTAATTACCGA
Organism: Buttiauxella izardii; assembly: GCF_003601925.1. Classification (GTDB taxonomy): domain Bacteria; phylum Pseudomonadota; class Gammaproteobacteria; order Enterobacterales; family Enterobacteriaceae; genus Buttiauxella; species Buttiauxella izardii. The sequence goes on along the minus strand of NZ_QZWH01000048.1, from coordinate 17,501 downwards.
CATGCAATATACTCCAGAGCTATTATTACTCTGGAGCATTCCATTAACTCATCTCCTTTATTAATTGCAGGATTAAATCCAACTGACTTGCAATAACTAAAATTACTTCAGGATATTAATATGTTTAATAGTATTGATAAAACACAAGGCTCACTAAAACAGCGTTATCTGGATAGACTCTCGAATGTAATCGATAATGCATTGACAGAATATCCAAGAACAATGGCTGTACGCGTTGATTTTCATTTACCAGAATGCCGGGATATAGGGGATAGCATTGCACATGAGGCTTATCTCCATACGGGAGTGATGAAGCGATTTATTGAATCGCTGGATGCCAGAATAAACGCTCATCTGGAAAGAAAAAGGAGAAACGATATAAGAGTACGCCCCTGTAATCTCAGATATGCATGGGTACGAGAATTCTGCGAGGATGGAAAACCGCATTACCATGTCGTGCTGTTCGTTAATAAAGATGCCTTTATGAGTCTGGGAAGCTATGAAGAGAATGGAACGGGTTTAGCGTCACTGATACAGAATGCATGGTTGAGTGCCCTTCGGATAAGTGATTTCAATGAGTATCGAACACTGGTCCATTTCCCCGAGAACCCGCGCTATTTCCTCAACATCAACGCCAGTAACTTCAGGCAGGTTTATGATGAGCTGAGCTTCAGGTTAAGTTACTTCGCAAAAGAACGGACGAAGTCATACAGCCGCGAGATACGGTCGTTTGGCTGTAGTCAACATTGAGGAATGTTCATTATTTTACCTAATTCTCTGTGATAACGCTGAAAATTGAAATTTGTCTTCGTATTTGCTTTTTACTCTCCTGAAGCATTGCAATGAATAGCAAGCTCGAAGGGATACTACATTGTTGTATACCCTAAATTCTTATTGCTAATGTATAACAAAAAAATGAAGTCACCATGAAAACAACGTTATCTTTGAAGCCGAGCACCGCCTTCCCATTGGTACCCAGCTTCGGCCAGTGCTTTAACTTTAATAAGGCGGTTATCCATTTTTTTAGCGGAAGAGTTGAAGAACCCACTGAGTTCATACTGGAGGCACAGATTTGCACCAACAAATTCGTATCAGCAGTTTACGCTGAGTTATCTTTAACTGCTGACGTACGGGATTCCGCACATCGACTATAAAATCCATCACTACTGGTGGCTGAATCATCAGTACCACCAGTAGTGATTGCAAACGCTCACTTTCTCTACCATCAACGATGGTGATGGTTTGCTCCAAAGCCATGACCGTTAATTAAGACTATTTTCCTCTGAAAGAGAAAAAAATCACGGTTGTCGATAGCAAAGGCAAAATGTGTTTTGTCATAAAGTCATATACCTCAATTTCGCGTATCATAACGTGGTTTGTTAATCCCTCAATCGTGGAGCCATTATGACCGCCAAAGAATATCTGGGTGACATCATTGGTGGCAGTCTGATGTTGCGTGAAAGCAGAGTCATCGCGGAGCTGCTGTTAACCTCACCAAATGAAGATAAGTGGCTTGATGCCATTGTGAATGACAATATCCTGCAGAAAGCATCTGTGCACAGTGCCAAGCGTATGGCTTCTACTTTGCGCAAAAGACTTCATTCAATGGGTGAAGCATTCTGGACTGAACTATTAGAGGTCTCTGACGATACAGCCCGGCAAATGTTGCTATTGGCAACCATGTGCCAGTCTCCTGTACTGACCGATTTCATGGCGACCACACTGTCTGATGCCCGGCAGATGTACCGTGAATCACTGCGAAGCGATGACTGGCAGGAATTTATCCTGTCACGCCAGCGTGCCATTGTCGGTCTGGAGCAATATTCAGAAAGCTCAATCCAGAAAATGGGTAGCAATGTGTTTAAGATCCTCGCGGATAGCGGGTATCTGGAATCAGGCCGCAGTAAAAAGCTGAAAAATGTCTATGTGCTACCCCAGATAAGGGAGTGGGCGATTCGTCTGGACTGCCAAAAAACCTACGATGTGATGGAGTCCGTAAGATGAGGGCACAATTGGACAGTAAGCCTCAATTGTCAGCTCGTCTGGAACAAATTGAAGATCGGCTTAAAAGTGAAGGCTTCCTGAAAAACCAAGAGCTCGGTGGTGAGATTGGTTTTTATATCTTTGATTACCCACCTCAGTTTGAACTAACCGTACGGGAATATCTGAAATTGACCCTGCCTCGCCTGGCCCGGCAGGGGCTGAATTTCGTTCATCTCAATCTGTTCGAAGAGATACTGGCAATTTTGCAAGAGCGTAAATTGCTGGATAAAGCTTTTGATCTGGAGATCAAAAAAGGGACTGATGAGTTAGCCAAAGCATTGAAAGGGCCACTTGAGCAGGGTCGAATTGCCAAACATCTGATAGATAAAGTGCTTCCAGCCTCCCCTCAGTTTGTATTGTTATCAGGACTTGGCCAATGCTGGCCTTTGCTACGTGGTCATAGCCTACTTAACGCATTACACGCCCACATGGGTGCGATACCGCTGGTACTGTTTTATCCTGGCAGCTACAACGGTCTCGAGCTTTACCCTTTTGATTTGGATAGTGCAGAAGTGGCAACCGCCAACTACTATCGCGCTTTTCAGTTGGTGCCACACGCTTCTAAATACTGAAATTTATACTGCTGCCGTGGCTTGTCCTGTTGAGAAAACTCAAACCACTTTCCTGGCCGCGAAAGAGTTATCACATTGTAGCGAGCACAAGAGCCTCGCTGGATGATAGAGATGGAATTTCCAATGCAGATAAGAGAGCTGTTTACCAAACAACTAGATCGCCCAATCAATGGTGTGGTGAAAGCTGAACAACTGGATGAGCAGATCATCTGGACTGAGCTTGACGAATATGTGGTGACCCGTGAACTGGACCGCCACCTGCGTCACTTTTTTGAGACCTACCTGCCTGGTGTCAGCCACCCAGATGATCCTAGTGTGGCGGGTAAAATTGGGATTTGGGTTTCTGGCTATTTCGGTTCCGGTAAATCCCACTTTATCAAGATACTCTCTTATCTGTTAGGCAATCAGAAAGCCGTTCACAATGGTCAGACCAAAGCAGCCATCGAGTTTTTCAAAGAGAAAGTCAGCGATCCTCTTCTCTATAGCGATATTCACGCCGCCGTTAACCGCAATACTGAAGTGATCCTCTTTAATATCGACAGTCGTGCTGATACTGAAGATAAAGAAGATGCCATTCTTAAAGTATTCCTGCGCGTCTTCAATGAACGCTTGGGATATTGCGCTGACCATCCTCATATTGCACACCTGGAACGTGAGTTAGATTCCCGTGGCCAATATAAGCCATTCAAAGCAAAATTTGCTGAACTCACTGGCTCAAGCTGGGAAGAACAGCGTGATGCATATGGTTTCTGTCGTGATGAAATGGCAAAAGCCTGGGCCTATGCTACAGGCCAGTCAGATGCATCATCGGTGCAAAGCATGGAAAATCTCGAATCCATGTTTACCCTCGACATTGCTAATTTCTGTAAATGGGTGCGGGAATATCTCGATCGCAGCGATCAATCTGGCGACAGTAATCGCATGGTCTTTCTGGTGGATGAGGTCGGACAGTTTATCGGCAACAACACTCAGATGATGCTCAAGCTGCAGACGATAACCGAAAATATCGGTACCGCATGTGGGGGCAGAGCTTGGGTGATCGTCACCTCACAAGAAGATATCGATGCTGTACTGGGGGATCTTAGTGCCAGAAAAGGCCAGGACTTCTCCAAGATCCAAGGACGCTTTCACACAAGGATTTCCCTCTCCTCGTCCAACACCAATGAGGTGATACAGAAACGTCTGCTCGAAAAAAGCGAAGAAGCCAAAAACTGCCTGGCCGAATTGTTTAGTCAAAAAGGCGACATCCTTCGCAACCAGTTGACCTTTGATACCAGTACCACAGCTGAGCTTGCTAACTACAGTGATAATGTCGAGTTTGTTGATCACTACCCTTTTATTCCCTATCAGTATCTGCTGGTACAAAAGGTCTTCGAAGCGATCCGCAAAGTGGGGGCTACCGGTAAACATCTCTCCCGTGGTGAACGTTCTCTGCTGGATGCATTCCAGAATGCCGCACGCCAGCAGATGAACAAAGAGATCGGTGTATTGGTGCCTTTCCATGCCTTTTATCCGGCAATCGAATCCTTCCTCGATACCAACGTTAAACGCATCTTCGAACAAGCGGCTGAGAAAGCAAGCCTCGATCCTTACGACATTAATATTCTTAAATCGCTGTTTTTGATCCGCTATGTCGATCTAGTCAAATCCACTATTGATAATCTGGTCACTCTCTCTATTGAAGAAATAGATACAGATAAAGTGGCGCTGAAAAGTCGAATCGAAGCCAGTCTACAGCGTCTTGAAAACCAGCTATTGATTGTCAGAAATGGCGATGAATACGTATTCCTGACTAATGAAGAAAAAGAAGTCGAGCAGGAGATCAAACACACTCAGGTTGAAGCAACTGAAGAGAACCGGCAACTGGCCCGGTTGGTGTTTGAAGAGGTTATGGGCAATCGCCGTCAGTATCGCTACCCGGTAAACAAGCAGGATTACCCACTGACTCGCTTTTGTAACGGCCATTCAATAGACGGCAGCCAACAAACAGATCTGGTTCTCAAAGTCATTTCTCCACTGGATGCCAATTTTGAAAGTTATAATGAACAATCCTACAAGGCACTGAGCCAGGAAGGAAATGGTTGTATTCTGGTACGCCTGTCGAGTGAGAAGCGGATCTGGGCTGAATTTGATACGTGGTTGAAGACCGAGAAATTCTTGGCAGGGATACGGGGTAAACGACCTGAGCAAGAGAAATTGCTGGCGGAAAAAGCACTAGAAAACACCCAGCGTCGCAGCCGCCTGAAAGTGCTATTTGATGAGTTGGTGAAACAAGCGCAGATCTTCGCACTCGGTAATGAGCTGCAAAGCAAATCGGCCAGTGTCAGCAATATGCTTGATGAAGCTTGTGCCTACGTAATCGAAAACTCATTCCAAAAGCTCTCTTTACTACAAAGCTGCGGTAACAACCCGGTGCAAGAGCTGAAGTCGGTGATCATGGCTGATGACATGGCACAGCTAAATATCAATCTCGGTGAAAAAGACCCAAATGCTGCTGCCAAAAAGGAGATTGAACTCTTTTTAAATGTCGCAGATGAAAAAAATCAGCCGGTTTACCTTAAAGAGTTGCTAGAGCGATTCGGTGCTCGTCCTTTTGGCTGGAACCGTGACGAAGTAATGCTTCAGGTGACTCATCTGGTCTTGCTTGGTAAGGCTGCGCTCTCTACACCGAATGGCGATTTGCCCCTCAAACGCAGTTACGAACATTTTACCTCGGTACGTAGCCACAACACACTGCGAATTCGCCGAGTACGTCAGCATACAGAACAGCAAGTCGCCAAAGCGGCTAAACTGGCGAAAGATATTTTTAATAAACCCTTCGAGAGCAGCGAAAAAGAGCTGGCGAATAAGCTTCTTGATGTATTGGTCGAGTGGCAGCGGTTAATTAAAGAATTTGATTTTAAAGCTAAAGATGGAAATTGTCCGGGGAAAAGCACCCTGCTTACCGGCAGTCGATTGATCGCCAGCCTGCTTGAGCTGGGCAACAACAGTTATGCCCTGATCGATGGCCTCTGCCAACAGAGCAATGAATGGCAGGATTTTGCCGAAGATTTTGAAGAGGTCGAGGAGTTCTTCACTCGCCAGTTTGATATCTGGCAACAGTTGCGTCGCGCCCTCAACGATCAATTCAAATCCAATCGCCATGCACTAGAGCAAAACCCGGAAGCGGCTAAAGCATTAGCTGCACTGCAGGCTATCTACGATGATAAATCTCCGTATAGCAAACTGCGCCAGGTGGGATCGTTAATTGATCAACTCATCGCCATTAATCTGCAACTGGTGGAACAGAAACGAGCCACCGCCTTGGAGGCGATCAATGCGACCCAGCAAGGTGTTGAGCCGCTGGTTGCTGACTTACCGGCTGAGTTACAAAACCAGGCAATGCGTCCCTTTAACCTGTTAAAAGAACGGATCAGTAACAGCCTGTCCTTACATGAGATTGTCAGCCTGCAACAAGAGGCTGATGATGAAGAAGATAAGGTCTTAGAACTGATCAACCGCTACAGCGCCGAACTTCAAGCTCGTCTGGAAGCGGAGCAAGCCGCAGCTCGGAAAAAAGCGGCTGAACCGCCTAATAGCGATGAGGGTACTTTACGCGAACCTGAACCATCAGGCTCATTAACTACCGCTTCGAGTAACTCTGCTGCGACAGTGGTCAGCCACAAACCAATACCTAAACCTATTGAACTGGTTTCACCCGCTGAGTTACTCGGTGCCAGCCACATCTTTATAGAAACGGAGCAGGATATCGACACCTATCTCGCGACCCTTCGCAGCCGTTTGCAACAGGCGATAGGTCAGGGTAAACGAGTGCGGATTAAGTAAGAGTGTGTCCTAAATCAAGGATGTAAAACGCTCAGCCTCTTTTCTCATCAAAATGGGCTGGGCTGTAAAGAGTGCTCCGAAGATAACCATACAGGAAGAAATAAAACATGTACCAAACCGGTGGCACCATCGAAACACTGCTGAACAAAGTTGAACAGCATGAATATATTTTGCCTGCAATCCAGAGAGAATTTGTCTGGCGGCCAGATCAAATCTGCCAACTGTTTGACTCTCTACTACAAGGCTACCCGTTTGGTACCTTCCTGTTTTGGAAAATTAAAACTGAGAATCTGCGCCAGTATCAATTTTATGATTTTATGCGTAACTACCACCAGCGTGATCAAGTCCACTGTAAAAAGCTAGATATCATCGGTGAAAATGATCGCATCGCGGTGCTTGATGGCCAGCAGCGAATGACTGCACTTAACATCGGGTTACGTGGTTCCTATAGTTGGAAGACTCAGGGGAAATGGTGGTCAAGTGCGGACGCCTTCATCGAACGTCGACTCTATCTCAACCTTTTTGAATGCACAGACCCTGAAAGTGGAACGCGTTATGAGTTCGAGTTTTTAAGCGAGGATGAGGCAAGTCACAACGATGAACAACACCACTGGTTTTTAGTCTCCCGTATTCTCGGTATGAATGCCTATGACGTAATGATGGCAGTCATGGAAATGAATATGCCTGATGATCGCAAGCCAGCTGCAGGAAAAGTTATTTCCCGTTTCCATGACATCATTCACAACAAACCCTTGATCAGTTACTACCTGGAAGAAGGTCAGGAGCTATCCAAGGTTCTCAATATCTTTATCCGTATGAATAGTGGTGGAACAACACTCTCCTATTCAGATCTGCTGCTCTCCATCGCCGTAACGCAATGGAGCACGTTGGATGCTCGTGATGAAATTCACAAGCTAGTAGATGAAATGAACCAAATAGGTAACGGCTTTGCCTTTAGCAAAGACCTGGTACTCAAAGCAGGTTTGATGCTTAGTGATATCGGCAGCGTTGGGTTTAAAGTCGAGAACTTTAGCAAAGAGAACATGTGCAAGCTGGAAGATAATTGGGAACGCATTCGTAAAGCTTTACTTCTTGCAGTCAATCTACTCAGCAGTTTCGGTTTCAACAGTTACAACTTGGGAGCGGACAGTGCCCTACTCCCCATAGCCTATTACCTCTACCATCGAGATCTGGATAACAGCTATCTATCCCGTAGCGAGTATGCTGCTGATAGGCAGGGGCTCAGAGGTTGGCTCATTCGCTCTATCCTCAAACAATCCGGTATTTGGGGAAGTGGTCTTGATACGCTTCTGACTAGCTTGCGAAGCAAGATCAAGGAACATGGTCAGCAAGAGTTTCCTTTGATAGAAATGTCCATCGCGATGACAGAACGCGGTAAGAGCTTACGCTTTGAAGAAGAAGAGCTACAGTCTTTGGTTGAACTCGACTATGGTAACCGCCGCACTTTTGCCTTGTTATCTCTGCTCTTTCCGGGACATGACTTCTCCCACCACTTCCATGTAGATCACATATTCCCTAAAGCCCGCTTTACCAAAAAACAATTGAAAAAGGCAGGGGTCACTGATGACACACAAGCTGAAGAGTGGATTGTCATGGCCAACCGACTACCTAACCTGCAATTGTTGGAAGGAAGCCAGAACAATGAAAAACGTGAGAAATTACCCCATGAATGGTACGAAATGATGTGGCCAGAGCCAACTGCCCGTGCTAATCATCTTCACTTACAGGCAATCGACTCACTACCCGAGACTTTGGTTGATTTTGGGGGATTCTATCACCAGCGTCGTGAAATATTATTGGCGCGTTTGCGTCACATTTTGAGTGAACCTATTACTGCATAATTTCTGTTTCAGGTGAGTTTCAGCCATCTGACAATGCATTCTGAAGGGCGGAATTCCGCCCGGACAAAACAATTTGTGAGCCTTAATGAACACTGCCAATCTAAAAAGAATTGCCCCTCGGGCCCGTACTGCATTTATTACAGCTATCAAAGCACGTGCTGCTGAATTTGGTATCACTGCCAAAGGCCATGCAGAGCCAGTAGTTAGTGGTGAAGTTTTACAAGTCGCTGGATTCACCCATCCTGCCAGCAGTGCCTCTGCCCTCAAGCGCCTGCGACAACGTCTGGCAAACGATGGTTATGAAACTCTGATAGAACAGATAGCTTACACTTGGTTTAACCGCTTCTGTGCCATCCGGTTTATGGAACTGAAAACCGAAGAGAGCTATTTAGAACACGGCGTGCGTCTGCTATCACACCCATCTCAGCCACAAGGCTTTGAAGTGCTGGATCGCGCCCCAGAGGTAATCGACTCCCTTATAGGTGAAGGTGTGAGTCTCGATAAGCCTGCTCTGCTGGATCTATTGCTGGCAGGTAATGAGCAGGAGGCACTATTTCGTGAACTATTACTTGGTCAGTGCCACCGGCTGCATCAAGCGATGCCGTTTTTGTTTGAAGCCATTGATGATGAAACTGAGCTACTGTTGCCTACTGGCCTTATCCGCACCGATGCCTTCTGGCGCGAGCTGGTAGATGAAATCCCGGAACCAGACTGGCAACAAGTAGAGGTGATTGGCTGGCTGTATCAGTTCTATATCAGCGAGAAAAAGGATCAGGTCATCGGCAAGGTGGTTAAATCCGCAGATATCCCTGCCGCTACCCAACTGTTCACCCCTAACTGGATAGTACAATATTTGGTGCAAAATTCGGTGGGGCGTCACTGGCTGCAAACCTATCCTGAGTCCATACTCAAAAGCTCGATGCCCTACTATATCGAACCGGGTGAACAAACTCCCGAGGTAGTGGCACAACTCGCTGAACTCACCCTCACCAGCATCGAGCCTGAATCGATCCACGTGCTCGACCCCGCCTGTGGTTCCGGCCATATCCTGGTGGAAGCCTATAATCTGCTCTATCGCATTTATGAAGAGCGTGGTTATCGCAGTCGCGAAATCCCAGAGCTGATCCTCAGTAACAATCTGTTTGGTCTCGATATCGATGACCGTGCCGCACAGCTGGCGGGTTTTGCTCTGCTGATGCGTGCCCGTCAGGATGATCGTCGTCTATTTTCCCGTGGCGTGATGATGAATATTCATGCCCTAAAGGAAAGCCGTCACCTAAATATTCCGAAACTTTGGCAAGCACTGAATCTCAATGCCGATACTAATCATGGCCAGATTCAGGATCTGTTTGCGCAAGCACCTGAGGCGTTAGCCTCTAATGACCCACGCCAGACTCTGCTGGCCGACCTGCACCATAGTTTTCTTGATGCCAAGACCTTAGGTTCCCTGATTGACGTGCCTGCTGAGCAAGCATCTGCTATTGATGATCTTTATTCCACGCTGCTGGAATTAAACGATCAGGGCGATGCCATGCAGAAACTCGCTGCTAAAGAATTATTGCCGCTGCTGGCACAAGCCCGACTATTAGCTAAACGCTATGATGCGGTGGTCGCAAATCCACCGTATATGGGCAGTAAGGGGATGAATGCGGATCTGAAAGAGTTCGCGAAAAAGCAGTTCCCTAATAGCAAATCAGATCTGTTTGCCATTTTTATCGAGCGAAATCTGGATTTAACAAACCAGTCTGGTTTAGTAGCGATGATCACCATGCAAAGCTGGATGTTCCTCTCTTCATACGAGGCATTGCGTACCCGTATTTTGAATCAACACACTATCCTAAGTATGGCCCATCTTGGGGCAAGAGGATTTGATAGTATCGGTGGAGAAGTCGTCTCAACTACTGCATTCGTATTAGGGAATTTTCACCTTTCAAGGTATCAGGGCGCTTATCTCCGTTTAGTGGATGGCAACTCTGAAACAGAAAAAGCAGCCATGTTTAAAGCAGCTATTGCTTAAAGAAGTAGGGCTTAAGCAGATAATGTCTAATTCTAACCCTAGCAAATTGACTCGCGCCGAGTTAGCCGATATCTATGAAAAATTGGTGCTCTATTACGAGCAGCACCAGGGGCTAACATCTGAGCTGTTATCAACTCAGGTTAAAGGATATCGCAAGTTAAAGAGTGGACTTAGTCTACAAATCCAGCCTTTCTCGACTGAAAGAGAACTGGCGACATCAACCCTACCTACTGCAGATAACAAGCAAAATCTGATCTGGTTTCATAACGCGAAGGGTAACATTTTAAAGAGTATTTTTTACCACTTGCGTAATGCGGCTGCTCACGCCGATATTGAGCGAATTGAAGGAAAACCGATCTGGTACCGCATTGAACATCGTTATAAAAACCAGCTCAAACTCATCTGTCAGATGAAAAAGACTGACTTCTGGTGCTTTGTTGATGCAGCTAAAAATCTGAAAAAAACAAAAAGCAGTAGCAAAACAAAAACAGGGAAAGGAGCCGCGGTATGAGTTTCACATTAGAAGATCTAGGGCTCGCCTATCGTAAGGCTAAAGTAGACCTCTATTACTCAACGACTCCGTCGCTATTTGCCATTGCTGACTACGAGGATAAGCTGCAGGTTAACCTCACTGATTTGCAAGAACGAATCAATGGAGAAGCCCAAGATTGGATATACAACCCAGATTTCCTGGGAGGTTGGTCTCTGGTCCCTAAAGCCATTAAAACGAAGAAAACAGATGACGGCACAGGACTAATTTTCGCGTCACCTGATGATGAATGGCAGGAGATAATAGAAGCTGAAAAAGAAGTCACAGCAGAATTCCGTTTGATGGCCTGCTGCTGTTTGGACTTCCATGTCCTTTCAGCTCTTTGGATGCTCAAGGTGGGTTCCCTTTTTGATAAAAAACTAAGTAGCAATGTCCATGGCAGCCGATTACGTCGTAATCGCCATGATCAAATTAACGAACTAGCACTGGGATCATTTACTCCTTACCTCAAACCTTTTCGCGACTGGCGTGATGGCGGCATCAACGCTATGCGTTCAGCACTGCAAGATAAAAAAGAGGTCTTAGCTCTTACAGCTGATGTGAGCAGTTTTTTCCATGAACTAAATCCTGGCTTTATGCAAGATCCGGCCTTTTTACAACTGATCGGCGTCGAATTGGATCAGAGTCAGACGAAACTGCATCAATTGTTTATTACTGCACTTGAAGCTTGGGCAAAACTAACACCACTCGGAAAAGGCTTACCCGTTGGTTTGCCAGCCTCTGCTGTTGTTGCCAATGCAGCACTCTTTAAGCTCGATCAGTTTATCGAACAGCAGGTTGTTCCGCTCTACTATGGTCGCTATGTGGATGACATCCTGTTGGTGATGGAAAATACCAGTAAGATAAAAAATACGCATCAGTTCTGGGATTGGATCTTTAATCGGGATGGCGGCAAAGAGCTATTTAAGTGGGAACATTCTGATAGCTCAAAAGAACAGGCTATTCTTTTCAAGCCTGATTACCTTGAAACATGCTCCAGTCGTATCGCGTTTACAAACAACAAAAATAAATTATTCGTTCTGTCTGGCGCGGCTGGTATTGCTTTAGTAAATGCTATCACTGAGCAGATTAATCAACGAGCAAGCGAATGGCGCTCGTTACCCAACCTTCCTGATTCAGCTGAATCAGTGGCAACCGATCTGCTTAAAGCAACCAGTCATATTGGTGAACAAGCCGATAATCTGCGTAAAACTGATGCTTTGACACTGCATCGCGCCAGCTTCGCTCTCAATCTGCGTGACTATGAAGCTTATGAGCGCGATCTTCCGCCTGATTCCTGGAAAGAACACCGCCATGCTTTTTTTGATGCGGTAACAGGTCATTTGCTTACACCGATAAAATTCTTCGAACTGGCTCAATACCTGCCACGTATCATTCGCATGGCTGTCGCTTGTGGAGATTTTAGCTATCTTGGGAAAATGATTAAGGCTCTAAATAAGCTAACGGAAACGGTCAAAGATCATTGTACTATATCGATTAAGGCTCTGCAGTCCTCTCTTCAATATCAACAACATGAGTGGTGGAAAACACTTTACGATGCTGTTGCTGAAAGCATTATTTCATCTTTTCCACACAAGCTATGTGGTGAAGGAGAGAATGCCTGGGATGAATTCCGTAATACCTTACAGTTTAAAAAACACTTAGAATCTAGTCTGCTAAAAATTGTCGGCCGCAGTGGTTTACAGGGAGCTCATACCCGGCTATTCAGTTACGATCTAGCTCATATTCCACTTCGCTTCATCGGCCTGCCCAAAGAGATGGTGAGTCAGCGAGGTATCGTTGCACGCAGCAAATTAATCACCTCAGATGCACATGAGTTACTTCATGGCGACATAGTGGAAGGTATCCGTATTCTCGTCCATTGGCTTAGATTTAAAAGAGGGATTCCAGCAGGTCTAAATTTTGCTACTCGCCCTTTTAGCCTTAATGAGTTGTATTTGATAGCACCAGACCCGTTTAATTCGCTTCACTGCGCTAAGCTGAACCAGGTGATGCAGGCACTACGTGGTTTTGAGCTGACCAAGTACAAAATGCCGCATTGGGATAAAAGTAAGAGAGTACTTCAGATTCCTGATGGGGAACCTAAGCCTAAGCATACAATCGCGGTATCTAGCTGGGAAACTAGTGGGCCGAGTTTTGTCGCAGCGGTGATGAACAAACCCGATCCTGATAGTCGTCGCCGTTATCAGCGACTTAGTCGTCTGATCAACGAACTGATCTCCAGACCTGATAATAGTGGATATCTCATTTTACCGGAACTGGCTTTACCGCCGCAGTGGTTTATCCGCATAGCCCACAAACTTAAGGGGCGTGGTATTTCATTTATCAGTGGTGTGGAATATCTGCATGCTCCGAAAAAGCGTGTACGCAATCAGGTTTGGGCCTCACTGAGTCATGATGGTCTGGGCTTCCCATCTCTGATGCTCTACCGACAAGATAAGCAGCGACCAGCATTACATGAAGAACAGGAGCTCTTCCACCTTGCAGGACTTGAATTAAGCCCTGCCTCACAATGGACACAACCCCCGATTGTGCAACATGGCGATTTTCGTTTTGCATTAATGATCTGCAGTGAATTGACCAATATTCGCTACCGGGCAGATCTGCGCGGTAAAGTCGATGCGTTATTTGTACCAGAATGGAACCCTGATACCGATACGTTTAATGCATTGGTAGAATCCGCTGCGCTTGATATCCATGCCTACATCATCCAGTGTAACAATCGCCTTTATGGAGATAGCCGTATTCGTGCACCTTATAAAGAACGCTATCAACGTGACTTGTTACGCGTGAAAGGTGGTAATCACGATTACTGCATCACCGGTGAAATTGACATCACGGCCTTGCGCCAGTTCCAGTCCAGCCACCGTTCACCAGGAAAACCCTTTAAGCCCGTTCCAGACGGATTTGCTCAGGATATGGCATATAGCAGAAAAGAATTACCGAAAGGAGACTCATAATGAGCCAGCAAGAAAATAAAAATTTGGCTAAATGCTTTTACCGTGCATCTGCCTCAGATTTTTATAAAATTCCAAGTAGTCCAATTGCATATTGGATGTCTGATGCACAAGTAAATCTATTTTTGAATAAAAAAATATCCGAGTATGGTAAAGTTGGTGTCGGACTCCAAACTGGAAACAACAGTCAATATATTCGTTATTGGTTTGAAGTGAACTTTCATGATATAAACTGTCACGAAAATGATACTTCATCAGAACATATTTGGTATAAATGCAATAAAGGAGGAGAATATCGAAAATGGTATGGAAATGGACTAGATGTTATCCTTTGGAAAAATAATGGTGCGGCATTAAAAAAAAAATGTACCAAGTGCCGTAATAAGAAATGAATCGCTGTATTTTCTACCGTGTATAACATGGTCTCGAATTGGCTCAGGCACAATTTCATTCCGATATATATCGGGTGGGTTGATTCATAATGATGCAAGCTGCTTCATTGTCGGAAATAACAATGAAATAAATTTAAATTTATTGTCATATTTAAATTCACCTTTAAGAACTATCGTTTTGGAGAGCATAAACCCAACTCTAAACCTATTGCCAGGGCAAATCAATGATACGCCATACTTACATTCAAATGCAGTTGGCATTGAGGATTTAATTAATAACACAAAGGCCGACTGGGACTCACATGAAATATCATGGGATTTTAATGGAATTGAAATAACCAGCACAGTTCATCGTCAACCCTTAATTAAAAACACTTATAAAAAACTTCGCGTTTATTGGAAAAAAATAGTATATGAAACTCGTCAACTAGAAGAGAATAATAATCGTAGCTTCATTGATGCTTATAGTTTACAGGAAGAGCTCCAGCCAGAGGTTCCCCTTAAAGAAATAACGTTAATGTGCAACCCGCACTATCGCTACGGAGGCATCAGAACTAATCAAGAACTTGAAAACATGCTTCAAAGCGACACAATTTCTGAGCTCATTTCTTACATCATCGGTTGTATGATGGGCCGATATTCCATTGATCGTGAAGGGTTAGTTTATGCTTATGCAGGAAATGAAGGCTTTAAAGCTCTGGTTGGAGTTGGCACTTATACCAGTTTCCCTGCTGATAGCGATGGTATTCTGCCACTAACCTCTGAAGCCTGGTTTGAAGATGATATTGCCGCTCGTGTTGAAGAGTTTGTCCGCACTGTATGGGGGAATGAGCATCTGGAAGAGAACCTGCAATTTATTGCCGACAGCCTTTGCCTGGCAGCGATCAAGCCAGTGAAAAAAGGAGATGAAATCTCCCGTGAGACGATTCGCCGTTACCTATCAACTCAATTCTATAAAGATCACTTGAAGACCTACAAAAAACGCCCGATCTACTGGCTATTCAGCTCTGGTAAAGAGAAAGCCTTTGAATGCCTGGTCTACTTGCATCGCTATACTGAAACGACCCTCCCGCGCATGCGTACCGAGTATGTCACACCTCTGCTTGGCCAAATGGCGAGCCGTATCGATCGTCTGCGCTTGCAGCAGAACGAAGCAGAGACTGTCGAGGCGAAACGTATCGGTAAAGAGATCGACAGCCTGACCAAACAGCTTAGCGAACTGCGGGCTTTTGATGATCAGCTCAAACACTTTGCCGATATGAAGATCCCGCTTAATCTCGACGATGGTGTAAAGTTCAATTACGGCAAGTTCGGTACTCTATTGGCTGAAGTGAAAGCTATCACTGGCGACAAAGCCGAGTAAGTTCAAAAGATGAAGCGGAGATACTCATGTCTCCGCTTCATCGCTTTGTTCTCACTTGACCCTTGTACAAATCAGTAAGATTAGCTATTGAGCTTTTAGCTAGTGGGATTCAGTCACTAATCAACCTTCGGAGTTGGTATAATCATCTTCAACAATACACAATACCGCCGATTCACAGCCATGGTGCTGATGGCTTAATTATTCCGAGACGTACTGATGGATATCACTCAGCTTCAAACTGGGCTTAACAACAAATTCACCGCAGATCGGATTGTTTTCTGGCACGACCCAGAACAGAGCTTTACTGCACAGCTTACAGAGCTCGCCATACTGTGGAACGGGTTGCCAGTAACAGTGCTCAATATGGCAGAGCAGTCACAGCTTCAAACTCGCAAACGCATTGAAATCGATGAACCCATGCAGGGATTCCTTCTCTACTGGCCCAGTTCAGAACCATCACCAGCTAAAGACTGGTTGCTCGATATACGTCGTTATAGCACCACTTTTTATGCTGATGCAGCCTCAATTCTGCTTAATGACCTCGGCCTCGCCAATATGGCGCTCCGCGACCACATCGCGTCACGTAAAAGCTTTTTCGCCAACAAAGAGCGTACTGCAGCCTTTAAACGTCGCCTGGACGGCCGTGGCGGTATAGAAGATCCGCTATCACTTGATATGAAGATGATAAGTGTCGTGCTGGCCTGTCATGCTCAGATTGCCGAAATAATGAAAAGCATTGGCGATCGATTACTTGAGAATGCTGAAACCGCTCTTGTTCCGCTAGAACAGCATGGATTGCTGCCTGGATTTTGGCATTTAATGAACCTTGAATATGGATACCATATAGCTGAAGGGACAGAACCGTCACTACGCGAACTGATTCGTAAGTTACTAGTGAGTGAATGCTACGAACAGCTTGATACCAAAGAGCGCCCTGTCTGGCTACAGTCACAACTATTAGCCACTCCCACCGGACGTGCGAATGCTATGGCTCTGCTATCTGGTTGGCGTGATTCTAATCAGTACAGTAGCCATTTTGCCGAAATCTCTGCACAGGTAGCAGAGCAGCTCGAACTTGCTTCACGCCTGACAGCGCAAGATATCTGGCTCTGGGGAGAGGTCGAAGGTTTTGAAGCGGTCGAGCAAGGTTTGATCCGTGAGCTGATATCTGGATTAAACAACGGCGACCTGAGCCTGAATAGAGTAGAGTTTGCCCAACTGATATCTCGCCGTCGACATGGGTTCTGGGCCAGAACTGTACCTAAATATGCTTATATTTACCAGGCGCTGCAACAAGCTGAATTACTGCTAGAACTACGTCGTTCCAAACCGGATGGTTTTCATTACTCTTCGGCGCAAGAAATGTATCTGGCCTATGAAGCTGAATTGTTCCAGTTTGATGCAGCCTATCGCCTGTTTAATGAAGCACTATTGCACCTACAGGGACAATCGGTCGAAGTGCTGGCGGTACTGGCCAGTAAAATCGAAGATCTGTATGTGAACTGGTATCTCTATCAGCTTGGGCTAACGTGGGATGGTTTGTTAGCTAAAGAGCAGCTACTTGCTAACTGGCAACTGGGTCTCCCTTCGCAGCATCGCTTCTATGATACTGTCATCAAACAACGCTTTACCCAGAGCGGGGTCAAGCGCCAGTTTGTGATTATCAGTGATGCCTTACGCTATGAAGTGGCTCATGAGCTCCAGGGACAGATAAATGAAGCCAAGCGCTTCTCTGCACAGCTCAAGAGCCAACTCGGGGTACTACCTAGCTATACGCAACTTGGCATGGCCGCTTTACTACCACATCAGCAACTTGACTATGCCGCTACCAACTCAACAGTATTAGTAGATGGACAGAGCAGCGCGGGTTTAGAAAATCGCAGCACTATTCTAAGAAAGGTAGATACTGTTATGCCATGC
>NZ_QZWH01000047.1 GCF_003601925.1 Buttiauxella izardii | reverse complement strand
GGAACTGCCAGGCTCCAAATTCAAAGCAGTAAGAGCCAGAAAGTGACATCTGGTGGCAGTAAGAAAAGAAATTCGGTGGAGCGGTAGTTCAGTCGGTTAGAATACCTGCCTGTCACGCAGGGGGTCGCGGGTTCGAGTCCCGTCCGTTCCGCCACTTATTAAAAAAATTATGCCTGCTAAATTAGCGGGCATAATACTAAGCGTTATTTAGGGGCGTAGCTCAGTTGGTAGAGCACCGGTCTCCAAAACCGGGTGTCGCGAGTTCGAGTCTCTCCGCCCCTGCCATATATAATCCTTTGCTTCGGCAAAGGATTTTTTTTGTCCAAAATTCCTCAAAATTATCCTGTCAAACTACAAAAGCGCATTACTGCGCTATGAGTGGTGTCTTTAATAATTCTTTGATCGTGCTTTGTTTGTCGCTATTTTGTAACCATATGGCATATAAAGGGCGAGAAAGCATACTGCTATCAGGTACGAGATAAATTCCTTCCCGTTTTTTGGCCCATTCCAGCGGTAAAAATGAACATCCATTGAGCTGTTGTAGCAGTTTATAGGCTATTTGAGCTGAGCTAGTCGTCAGAACCGGAACGTCATCATTGCTGATTAACCCCGTTTCATGCTGCTGAAAATCAGGTCCCCATTCCAGACGTAAATACTTTAACCCTACTTTTGACGTTTGTTGGGAGGCGGAGAAAAGTGCCAGGTCAAAGTGTCCCAGTAATTGACTAGAAAACTCGTCCATCTTAGGTGATTCAGTTGTGATCAGCAGGTCAAGCTGTCGTTCGTGTAATTGCTTAACTAATGATTTGCGCTGAGAGATACGTGCTTCAAATTGCAGGTCTTTATGTTGTTGATAAAGGGCTACAAGCCATTCTGAAAGCATGCATTCCCAAAGCGATGCGCTGGCACCAATTGTTAATTCATTATGCTGTGATGTGTGTGAAACCTCTTTTTTAGCCGCCAGCCAAACACTCATAAGATTTTCTGCATAAGGCAGCAAACGCTCACCAGCGGTGGTCAGCCGAATATTGTTACGATGGCGAGTAAAAAGATTCACACCGAGTTGGTTCTCTAATTGGCGAATACGGAAGCTAACGGCTGATTGCGTTAGATAAAGTGCCTCCGCAGCCCTGCCAAAATGTCGCGTTCGGCTCACTTCGAGGAACGTTTTTAGTAATTCAGTATCCACGACCCACTCCCAAAAAAAATTTGTCGTTATGATTTAAATGTTTTGTTTGACGCTCTGTCAAGCGTAACTAATACTCCGCGCCATAAATAGCTCGACCAAGAGAATTAGGAGCGTGCAGGATGGCGGAAAGCTTTACGACGACTAATCGGTTTTTCGACAATAAACATTATCCGCGCGGGTTTGCTCGCCATGGTGATTTCACCATCAAAGAAGCCCAGCTTTTAGAACGTCATGGTTATGCGTTTAATGAGCTGGATCTGGGCAAGCGTGAACCTGGTACTGAAGAAGAAGTTCTGTTTGTAGCGGTTTGCCGTGGCGAACGTGAGCCAGTGACGGATGCTGAACGTGTGTGGAGTAAGTACATGACGCGGATTAAGCGTCCTAAGCGTTTCCACACGCTGTCTGGTGGGAAACCACAGGCAGATGCGGTTGAAGATTACACCGACAGCGAAGACTAATAAAAAATGGGGCCAAAGCCCCATTTTTTTATCCTGTTAATTGCTGTAAATGAATCAACAAACGGTCAATTGCGCGGTAGCTTAGGGCTTCCAGTAGATGTTCCCGCTTTATCTGTTCACACTTCTGTATATCCGCAATGGTTCGCGCAACCTTCAATAATCGGTGCCAGGCTCGAATCGACAATCCTAGTTTTACCAAAGTCTCTTCCAGCCATACTGCGTCATCGTGTTCAATCGAGCAATGTTTCCGAATTTCATGGTTATCCAGTCGGGCATTGAGCTTCTGCTGGCGTTCGTATTGCCGCTGCTGCGTGTCAATTACTCGCGTCCTCACATCAATACTGCTTTCAATATTCAGGCCAGGGTTACTTAAAATGCCCGGTGGAGGAAGGGGGACCTCAACGGACAAATCAAAACGATCCAGAAAGGGCCCTGAAAGCCTGCTGAGGTAGCGAAGTGTTTGTTCGGGAGTGCAGCGGTTATGTTTCCCCTGGTAATGCCCGGTAGGACTAGGATTCATGGCCGCCAGAAGCTGGAACTTTGCTGGGTAACTAATTTTGGCACGAGTTCGGGATATATGAATTTCACCCGATTCTATAGGCTCACGTAATGAATCCAGCACGCGGCGTTCAAATTCCGGAAGCTCATCAAGGAACAATACGCCATTGTGCGCCAGTGATATTTCTCCCGGCCTTGGAATCGTTCCTCCACCAACCATGGCAGTCAATGAAGCACTGTGATGAGGCGCTCTAAATGGACGCTGACGCCACTGCTGCTGTAGCGTATGTGGATTGACCAGGCTCAGGATCGCTGCACTCTCCAGCGCTTCGCCATCGCTTAAAGGGGGAAGCAAAGTATTGAGGCGACTGACCAGCATGGTTTTACCCGTGCCGGGTGGCCCGATAAGCAGTAGGTTATGCCCGCCTGCGGCAGTGATCTCCAGCGCCCGTTTCCCTTGTGACTGCCCAAAGATTTCATTGAGGTCTTGCCCATATTCAATCGGCGGTTGTTGCAGCTTTTCAGGAGCGAACAATTCACCTCTTCCTTCAAGGAATGCACAGACTTCGGTGAGATGGTTTGCGATAAGGCAACCCGGTTGCTCAATCAAACCGAGTTCTGCGGCGTTTTCATCTGCGACAATAATCTTCTTTCCTAACTTTAAAGCTTCCATGGCGGATGAAATCGCTCCAGGGACGCCACGTAGCGCCCCCGTAAGCGCAAGTTCACCAACGAACTCATATTGACCCAATTTATCAATTGAAAGCTGCTCTGAAGCTGCCAGCAGCGCCAGAGCGATAGGCAAATCATATCGTCCCCCTTCTTTGGGGAGATCTGCGGGTGCAAGGTTTATCGTGATCTTGCGTGCTGGAAAGGTATAACCGCTATTGATGATGGCGCTTCGTACCCTGTCTCGCGCTTCTCGTACTGTTGTTTCCGGTAATCCAACGAGAGTTAAGCCCGGTAACCCCTGGCTGAGATGAACCTCAACGGTGACCAATGGAGCCGCAATACCTAATGCCGCCCTGGTGTTAACAATTGCCAATGACATAGCTCGTTCCTCTGAGGTGAACGTTCATCCTGTCACTTTGCAAAAGTGGTCTAAAGGGGAAAAAGGGAGTTCCGCGCAGTGCTTTCCAGACTTTCTGACGAGATTTCTTTTTTGGAAATTATTCTGCGAGTTGCCTCGCAAAAGATTTATTTATTGTCGGGTTTAAGAGAAAAAGTATAAGAGTCCGCTCTTGATGAATTTTTTTCACTATTTCGTTATTTACTGAAAACAAAAACTTTTTCGGTGATTTTATTTCTACGCCCCTAATCAATCATAAAAAAATCTTGTGCTTCTCTCGCGCACTGTGATAACTCTGTAGGCATTACTTCGAACAAGTAGACAGAATAAACAAACATGAAAGCCCTTCTACGAGTGATTAGCCTGGTCGTGATTAGCGTGGTGGTGATTATTATCCCACCGTGCGGGGCTGCACTTGGAGAAAGAAAGGCTTAAAAATCAAGCCTGAATCGAAAAGAACCCCCGCACCGAAAGGTCCGGGGGTTTTTTGTTGGGTAAAGAAATTTGGAGAGGAACAGATAATGCATCGCAGAATAAAATGCTGTTTCTCCAGTAGTGAGACGGGGAACTAACTATGAATGGTGCACAGTGGGTGGTACATGCGTTGCGAGCGCAGGGTGTAGAGACTGTTTTCGGCTATCCGGGTGGCGCAATCATGCCAGTCTACGATGCGTTGTATGACGGTGGCGTAGAACATTTACTTTGTCGCCATGAGCAAGGCGCTGCAATGGCCGCCATCGGGTATGCACGTTCTACTGGAAAAACAGGGGTTTGTATCGCTACTTCCGGGCCTGGTGCGACTAACTTGATAACCGGCCTTGCCGATGCGTTGTTAGACTCCGTTCCCGTTGTTGCTATCACCGGCCAGGTCGCTGCCCCGTTCATCGGCACCGATGCTTTCCAGGAAGTCGATGTTTTAGGTTTGTCCCTCGCCTGCACCAAACATAGTTTCCTCGTTGAATCTTTCGATGATTTACCTCGCGTTCTCGCTGAAGCCTTTGAAATCGCAAACTCTGGTCGCCCAGGCCCGGTATTGGTCGATATTCCTAAAGATATTCAGTTAGCACAAGGCGATCTGGAGCCGTGGTTATCGACAGTTGAAGATGATTTCGTTATGCCCCATGCGGAGCTGGATCAAGCTCGCGAGATGATAGCGAATGCCCGCAAGCCAATGTTGTATATCGGTGGTGGCGTAGGTATGGCGCAGGCGGTTCCTGCGCTGCGTGAATTTATCTCGGTGACCAATATGCCTTCCACCGTCACCCTGAAAGGTTTAGGCGCTGTGCCTGCGGATCATCCGTTTTATACCGGCATGCTGGGTATGCACGGCACCAAAGCGGCGAATCTCGCGGTACAAGAATGCGACTTGTTGATTGCGGTAGGCGCGCGTTTTGACGATCGCGTCACCGGCAAGCTGAATACTTTTGCTCCACACGCCAAAGTAATCCATATGGATATCGACCCGGCAGAGCTGAGCAAGCTGCGCCAGGCGCACGTCGGTCTGCAAGGGGGTTTGACGCAGATGTTGCAAGCACTGCAACAACCGCTGGATATCGCTGTCTGGCAGCAAGAAGTTGCGACCTTACGCACCGAAAACCCTTGGCGTTACGATCATCCGGGCGAAGCTATTTTTGCCCCGTTGCTGCTCAAGCAAATCTCGGATCGCAAACCGCAAGAGTGCGTGGTGACGACCGATGTCGGCCAGCATCAAATGTGGACAGCGCAGCACATGTCATTCACCCGCCCGGAAAATTTCATTACTTCCAGTGGATTGGGGACGATGGGCTTCGGTCTGCCCGCTGCGGTTGGCGCGCAGGTTGCCAGGCCGAATGATACGGTCATCTGTATCTCGGGTGACGGCTCTTTCATGATGAATGTTCAGGAGCTGGGCACCGTAAAACGAAAACAGCTGCCGTTGAAAATCGTTTTGCTGGATAACCAACGTTTAGGCATGGTTCGCCAGTGGCAGCAAATGTTTTTCTCCGAACGTTATAGTGAAACCAACCTCTCCGATAACCCTGATTTCCTCGTACTGGCCAGTGCTTTCGGCATCCCAGGCCAACGCATTACTCGTAAAGACCAGGTCGAAGCCGCCATCGAAACGATGTTGAACAGCGATGGCCCATACATGCTTCACGTCTCAATAGATGAGTACGAAAACGTCTGGCCGTTGGTGCCGCCCGGTGCCAGTAACTCACAAATGATGGAGAAATTATCATGATGCAACATCAGCTGGCAGTAACGGCCCGTTTTCGCCCGGAGACACTGGAACGCGTGTTACGCGTTGTTCGCCATCGCGGTTTTCAGGTTTGTTCTATGAACATGGTCACGCAGGGAAATACCGACGATATTAATATTGAATTGACCGTTGCCAGCCTGCGCCCAGTCGAATTACTGTTTAGTCAATTAAGCAAACTGGTGGACGTTGGTCGCGTCGAAATCCAGCAACAAACAACACAACAAATCCGCGCCTGAGCGCAGAAGGAAGAGAACAATGACGACGAAGAAAGCTGATTACATCTGGTTCAATGGTGAGATGACGCCGTGGGGCGAAGCAAAGGTTCACGTAATGTCCCATGCGCTGCATTACGGCACATCGGTCTTTGAAGGTATCCGTTGCTACGAATCTCACATCGGGCCAGTGGTGTTCCGCCATCGTGAACACATGCAGCGTTTGCGTGATTCCGCAAAAATCTATCGTTTCCCTGTCTCACAAAGTGTTGATGAGTTGATGGAAGCCTGCCGCGCCGTTATCCGCAAAAACAACCTGACCAGCGCATACATTCGCCCATTAGTGTTTGTGGGTGACGTTGGTATGGGCGTAAACCCACCAGACGGTTACACCACTGATGTGATCATCGCAGCCTTCCCATGGGGTGCATACCTCGGCGCAGAAGCGCTGGATCAAGGGATCGACGCAATGGTTTCCTCATGGAACCGTGTGGCACCAAACACCATTCCAACAGCGGCAAAAGCTGGTGGTAATTACCTTTCTTCATTGCTGGTTGGCAGCGAAGCGCGCCGCCACGGTTATCAGGAAGGGATCGCGCTGGATGTGAACGGTTACTTGTCTGAAGGTGCGGGCGAAAACCTGTTTGAAGTGAAAGACGGCATCCTGTTTACCCCGCCGTTTACCTCTTCTGCGCTGCCGGGCATCACCCGTGACGCCATCATCACGCTGGCGAAAGATCTGGGAATCGAAGTGCGCGAACAAGTGTTATCCCGCGAATCTCTCTACCTGGCAGACGAAGTGTTTATGTCTGGCACTGCGGCAGAAATCACGCCAGTTCGTAGCGTTGACCGTATTCAGGTTGGCGAAGGCCGCTGTGGCCCAGTCACCAGGCGCATTCAGCAAGCATTCTTTGGCCTGTTCACCGGCGAAACCGAAGACAAATGGGGCTGGTTAGATCAGGTCAACCCTAAGTAAAAATATCACCAGGCGGACGGCGATTACCGTCCGCTCGACAGACAGACTGGAGTAAATCAGCATGCCTAAGTACCGTTCAGCCACCACCACCCATGGCCGTAATATGGCGGGTGCCCGCGCATTGTGGCGCGCAACAGGGATGACCGATGACGATTTCGGCAAGCCAATTATTGCGGTAGTAAACTCCTTTACCCAATTCGTACCCGGCCACGTTCACCTGCGCGATTTGGGTAAACTGGTTGCCGAACAAATCGAAGCCTCCGGCGGCGTTGCTAAAGAGTTCAACACCATCGCCGTTGATGACGGCATCGCTATGGGCCACGGCGGCATGCTTTATTCTCTGCCGTCCCGCGAATTGATCGCCGATTCCGTGGAATACATGGTCAACGCACACTGTGCCGATGCGATGGTTTGTATCTCCAACTGCGACAAAATCACCCCAGGAATGTTGATGGCCTCTTTGCGCCTGAACATTCCGGTCATTTTCGTTTCCGGCGGCCCGATGGAAGCCGGGAAAACCAAACTGTCTGACCAAATCATCAAACTCGACCTGGTCGATGCGATGATTCAGGGCGCTGACCCGAAAGTGAGCGACGAGCAAAGCGATCAGGTTGAACGCTCCGCCTGTCCAACCTGCGGTTCTTGTTCCGGTATGTTCACCGCCAACTCCATGAACTGCCTGACCGAAGCGCTGGGCTTGTCTCAGCCGGGGAACGGTTCGCTGCTGGCGACCCACTCTGACCGTAAAGATCTGTTCCTCAATGCCGGTAAACGCATCGTTTCTCTGACCAAACGTTATTACGAGCAAGACGACGAAAGTGTTCTGCCGCGTAACATCGCCTGTAAAGAAGCGTTCGAAAATGCCATGACGCTGGACGTCGCGATGGGTGGCTCAACCAACACCGTTCTGCACCTGCTGGCTGCGGCTCAGGAAGCTGAAATCGACTTCACTATGACCGATATCGACCAGCTTTCTCGCAAAGTTCCGCAGCTGTGTAAAGTCGCGCCGAGTACCCAGAAATACCATATGGAAGATGTGCACCGTGCAGGTGGCGTCATTGCTATCCTCGGCGAACTGGATCGCGCAGGGCTGTTGAACCGCAACGTGAAAAACGTGCTGGGTCTGACTCTGCCTGAAACGTTGGAACAGTACGATGTCATGCTGACTCAAGACGAAAGCGTGAAGAGCATGTACTCCGCAGGACCGGCGGGTATCCGTACCACAAAAGCGTTCTCACAATCCTGCCGTTGGGATTCTCTGGATGTTGACCGCGCGGGCGGATGTATCCGTTCGAAAGAAAACGCCTACAGCCAGGATGGTGGATTAGCGGTGCTATATGGCAACTTCGCTGAAAACGGCTGTATCGTGAAAACGGCAGGCGTGGACGACGAAAGCCTGGTGTTCCGTGGCCCGGCTAAAGTTTACGAAAGCCAGGACGATGCGGTTGAAGCGATCCTTGGTGGCAAAGTTGTTGCGGGCGACGTGGTTGTCATCCGTTACGAAGGGCCTAAAGGCGGGCCGGGCATGCAAGAAATGCTCTATCCGACGACCTTCCTGAAATCAATGGGCCTGGGCAAAGCCTGTGCGCTGGTCACCGATGGTCGTTTCTCTGGCGGTACGTCCGGGCTTTCAATTGGCCACGTTTCTCCGGAAGCGGCAAGCGGCGGCAACATTGCACTGATTGAAGATGGCGACATGATTGCGATTGATATCCCGAACCGTGGAATCCAACTGCAATTGACCGATCAAGAAATGGCGGCGCGTCGTGAAGCGCAGGAGGCTCGCGGTGCGCAAGCCTGGACTCCTCGCAACCGTGAACGCCAGGTTTCCTTTGCCTTGCGCGCTTACGCAAGCCTTGCCACCAGTGCTGATAAAGGTGCGGTGCGCGACAAAAGTAAGCTTGGAGGCTAACGATGGCCGAGTCACAACCGCTACCCGACGCCCCTTGCGGGGCGGAATATCTGCGAGCCGTCCTGCGCGCGCCAGTTTATGAAGTCGCGCAGGTCACGCCATTGCAAAAGATGGAAAAGCTCTCTTCGCGCCTGGATAACGTGATTCTGGTGAAGCGTGAAGACCGCCAGCCAGTGCACAGTTTTAAACTGCGCGGCGCGTACTCGATGATTGCCGGACTGAACAGCGAGCAAAAAGCCAGCGGCGTGATTACCGCTTCTGCGGGCAACCACGCGCAGGGCGTCGCGCTTTCCTCCACGCGTTTGGGCATCAAATCGTTGATCGTCATGCCGGTTACGACGGCGGACATCAAAGTCGATGCCGTGCGGGCATTTGGCGGTGAAGTGCTGTTGCACGGTGCAAACTTTGACGAAGCGAAGGCCCGAGCCATCGAGCTTTCGCAGCAGCAAGGTTTCACTTACGTACCACCGTTCGACCACCCGGCGGTGATTGCCGGGCAGGGCACGCTGGCGCTTGAACTGCTGCAACAAGATGCGCATATCGACCGCGTGTTCGTACCGGTTGGCGGCGGCGGCCTGGCGGCAGGTGTGGCGGTTTTGATTAAGCAGCTCATGCCGCAAATCAAAGTGATTGCCGTTGAAGCGGAAGATTCAGCCTGTTTGAAAGCGGCGTTAGATGCGGGCAAGCCGGTAGATTTGGCACGTGTAGGTTTGTTTGCTGAAGGCGTGGCGGTTAAGCGCATTGGCGATGAAACTTTCCGTCTGTGCCAGGAATATCTCGATGACATCATCACCGTGGATAGCGATGCGATTTGCGCGGCGATGAAAGATTTGTTCGAGGATGTACGTGCGGTTGCTGAACCGTCTGGCGCTCTGGCGCTGGCGGGGATGAAAAAGTATATCCAGCAGCATCAGATTCGCGGCGAGCGCCTGGCGCACGTGCTTTCTGGCGCGAACGTCAACTTCCACGGTCTGCGTTACGTTTCAGAGCGCTGCGAGCTTGGCGAACAGCGTGAAGCGTTGTTGGCAGTAACGATTCCTGAACAGAAAGGCAGCTTCCTGAAATTCTGTCAGGTATTAGGTGGGCGCTCGGTCACCGAGTTTAACTATCGCTATTCGAGTTCTTCAGAAGCCTGCATTTTCGTGGGTGTGCGTCTGACTCGCGGTGTGGAAGAACGCCAGGAAATTATCGCGCTGCTTAACGAAGGCGGTTACGGCGTTGTTGATTTGTCTGATGACGAGATGGCGAAACTGCACGTGCGCTACATGGTGGGCGGGCGTCCGTCCAAACCACTGCGCGAGCGACTGTACAGTTTCGAATTCCCGGAATCTCCGGGCGCTTTGCTGAAATTCCTGCAAACGTTAGGCACGCACTGGAACATTTCGCTGTTCCATTATCGCAGCCACGGCACCGATTATGGTCGCGTGCTGGCGGCGTTTGAGCTGGGCGAGAATGAGCCAGACTTCGAAACCCGCCTTAACGAGCTGGGCTACGATTGCCACGACGAAACGAGCAATCCGGCGTTCCGCTTCTTCCTCGCGGGTTAGTGGCTACCCGGCAGTAATTTCCAGAACGCATGCACAAGCGGCTCATTGAGCCGCTTTTTTTGTACGCAAACGCCAAGCTCGAACGGCGTCGCTTCATCGTTGCGCTCCAGAACTTGCACGCGGTTGCGCACTGGTTCCGGGCTATTTTCCAGCACGATTTCAGGGATCAACGCCACGCCACAGCCGAGTGCGACCATCGAAACCATCGCTTCATGCCCGGCAACCGTCGCGTAAATAAACGGGTTGCTGATTTTCTGGCGGCGGAACCACAGCTCAATTCGACGACGCACCGGGCCTTGATCCGGCAAAATAAACGGTACTTTTGCCCAGTCGGGATCGGGCTGATTGACCTGCGCCCGAACCGGGCACGGTAATGCTGGGGCGATAAGCGCGACGGATAAATTATCCAGAATCGAGAATGCGACGCCCGGCGGCAAGGTTTCTGGCTTCCCGGCAATAGCGAGATCGGCTTCGTCAGAATCCACTTTTTCCACCGCATCGGCGGCATCACCGGTCGTCAGTTTGATCTCCACATTGGGATGTTCCGCACGGAATCTGTCGAGAATCGGGGGTAAATGACTGTAGGCGGCGGTTACCGAACAAAACAGATGCAGTTCACCAGTCAGCGACGGCCCTTCCTGGCCGATGGTGTGGCGCATTTGCTGATACTGCAACAGCGTGTGTTGGGCGAATTGTTTGAGCTGCTCACCGGCTTCGGTCAACGTCACGGTGCGGTTATCGCGTAAAAACAAAGGCTGACCCAGATCGTCTTCAAGACGCTGAATCTGGCGAGAAAGCGTCGATGGGCTGACGTGCATGGCACGCGCGCTGCGCCCAAAATGGCGGCTTTCTGCGAGATGAAGAAACGTTTTAAGGTCGCGCAAATCCATGGTGATCAGCCCTCGTTTTTACGTTGCATAAATTGCAACGTCACGTTGTTAATATATCAATTTAAGCAACGCATTTCCTGTCATATAGTGAGTTCATTATCGCAAGCAAGACACGGCTGGCGAACCTTACAAAGCACAACACAACAATTACGGAGTACCACCACGATGGCTAACTATTTCAATACTTTGAACCTGCGTCAGCAGTTGGCGCAACTGGGTAAATGTCGTTTCATGGGGCGTGCAGAATTCGCCGATGAAGCAAGCTACCTCAAAGGCAAAAAAGTCGTCATCGTCGGTTGTGGCGCGCAAGGTCTGAACCAGGGTCTGAACATGCGCGATTCCGGTCTGGACGTGGCTTACGCTCTGCGTGCAGAAGCTATCGCTGAGAAACGTGCTTCATGGCGTAAAGCGACAGAAAATGGTTTCAAAGTTGGCACTTACGAAGAACTGATCCCTCAGGCGGATTTGGTTGTTAACCTGACGCCGGACAAACAGCACTCAGCGGTCGTTAAAGCGGTTCAGCCAATGATGAAAGATGGCGCAGCGCTGGGCTACTCCCACGGCTTCAACGTGGTTGAAGTAGGCGAGCAAATCCGTAAAGACATCACCGTTGTGATGGTTGCGCCAAAATGCCCAGGTACTGAAGTACGTGAAGAATACAAACGTGGTTTCGGCGTACCGACGCTGATTGCGGTTCACCCGGAAAACGATCCGAAAGGCGAGGGTATGGCGATCGCTAAAGCGTGGGCAGCAGCAACGGGCGGCCACCGTGCAGGTGTTCTGGAATCTTCCTTCGTAGCCGAAGTGAAATCTGACCTGATGGGCGAGCAAACAATTCTGTGCGGTATGCTGCAAGCGGGTTCTCTGCTGTGCTTCGACAAGCTGGTGGAAGAAGGCACTGACCCGGCATACGCAGAAAAACTGATTCAGTTTGGTTGGGAAACCATCACCGAAGCGCTGAAACAAGGCGGCATTACGCTGATGATGGACCGCTTGTCCAACCCGGCCAAAATTCGTGCTTATGCGCTGTCTGAGCAACTGAAAACCATCATGGCTCCGCTGTTCCAGAAACACATGGACGACATCATCTCCGGCGAATTCTCGTCCGGTATGATGGCTGACTGGGCCAATGACGATAAAAACCTGCTGACCTGGCGTGAAGAAACTGGCAAAACTGCGTTCGAAACCGCGGCACAGTTCGACGGTAAAATCTCTGAGCAAGAGTACTTCGACAAAGGCGTTCTGATGATTGCGATGGTGAAAGCGGGCGTTGAGCTGGCATTCGAAACCATGGTTGATGCGGGCATTATCGAAGAATCTGCTTACTACGAATCACTGCACGAGCTGCCGCTGATTGCGAACACTATCGCTCGTAAGCGCCTGTACGAAATGAACGTGGTTATCTCCGATACCGCTGAGTACGGCAACTACCTGTTCTCTTACGCGGCGGTTCCATTGCTGAAAGAGTTCATGACCACTCTGCAAGCTGGCGATTTGGGTAAAGAAATCCCGGCGGCTGCGGTTGATAACGCACAACTGCGTGACGTGAACGAAGCGATTCGCAACCACGAAATCGAAACCGTAGGCAAGAAACTGCGCGGCTATATGAAAGATATGAAGCGTATCGCTGTAGCGGGTTAATCGAGCCGTCTGGTGCCCTCACCCCGTCCCTCTCCCGCGTGGAGAGGGAGCAAACAAAAATGGCCTTCTCTTTGCGGAGAAGGCCATTTTGATTAATTGCGGTATAACACTTTGATGATGTGGTAACCGAACTGCGTGTGCAGCGGGCCGTATGGCTCCAGCAGCGGGCAGGAGAACACCACTTTATCGAACGCCGGAACCATCTGGCCCTGGCGGAATTCACCTAAGTGACCCCCTTTTTTGCCTGAAGGGCAGGTGGAGTGTTTTTTAGCCAGCTTTTCGAAATCGCCGCCATTCTGAAGCTGAGCCAGAATTTCCTGGGCCAGTTTTTCTTCCTTAACAAGGATATGCAATGCTGCCGCGGTTTTTGCCATGATAGTGCCTTGAGTCAAATGGATTACGCTCGCTATACTACCACGCTATTTTCCCCTTCGTAATTGAAGCTACAGATGCGTTGGCTGCCTTCTCTCACCCCAGTCACATAGTTCACTATGCTCCCGGGGATTCGCTCAGTTGCCGCCTTCCTGTACCTCCAATTACTGTGGGGAAATATCTACTACCCCATTTTCACTGAGCGACCTTATGCGTTTAAACCCTGGCCAACAACAAGCCGTCGAATTTGTAACTGGACCCTGCCTGGTCCTGGCGGGCGCTGGCTCGGGCAAAACACGCGTCATCACCAATAAAATGGCTTACCTGATTCGTGAATGTGGATATCAGGCACGCCATATCGCGGCTGTTACGTTCACCAATAAAGCAGCCCGTGAGATGAAAGAGCGTGTGGCCCAAACGCTGGGGCGCAAAGAAGCTCGAGGTTTGCTGATCTCAACCTTCCACACCCTGGGACTTGAGATTATTAAGCGTGAATATGCCGCGTTGGGGATGAAATCTAATTTCTCCTTGTTTGATGACACCGACCAGACGGCCTTGCTCAAAGAGCTGACCGAAGGTTTGCTCGAAGACGATAAGACGTTATTGCAGCAGCTGATCTCGACGATCTCAAACTGGAAAAACGATCTGATGACGCCGTCGCAGGCAGCAGCTCAGGCTAAAGGTGAACGTGATCGAATTTTTGCTCATTGCTACGGCCTGTATGATGCGCATTTGAAATCCTGCAACGTGCTGGATTTTGACGACCTGATTTTGCTGCCGACGCTGCTTTTACAGCGCAATGAAGAAGTGCGAGAGCGCTGGCAAAATCGCATCCGCTATTTGCTGGTGGATGAATATCAGGATACCAACACCAGCCAGTACGAACTGGTGAAATTGCTGGTCGGTGCGCGGGCACGATTTACCGTGGTGGGTGATGACGATCAGTCGATCTACTCCTGGCGCGGTGCGCGGCCACAAAACCTCGTTTTGCTAAGCCAGGATTTCCCGGCACTTCAGGTGATAAAGCTTGAGCAGAACTACCGTTCATCCGGGCGCATTCTGAAGGCAGCAAACATCCTCATCGCCAATAACCCGCACGTCTTTGAAAAGCGTCTTTTCTCTGAACTGGGATACGGTACGGAATTAAAAGTGGTGACGGCGAACAGCGAAGATCATGAAGCAGAGCGAGTCACTGGCGAGCTGATTGCCCATCACTTTATCAATAAAACCAACTACAAAGACTACGCCATTTTGTATCGCGGGAATTTCCAGTCCCGCGTGTTTGAAAAGATGCTGATGCAGAACCGCATTCCTTATCGGATCTCTGGCGGCACCTCGTTCTTCTCGCGTCCTGAAATCAAAGATCTGTTGGCTTATCTTCGCGTGCTCACCAACCCAGATGATGACAGCGCATTCATGCGGATTGTGAATACGCCGAAGCGTGAAATTGGCCCGGCGACGTTGCAAAAGCTCGGAACCTGGGCGATGCAACGCAATAAAGGTCTGTTCCACTCCAGTTTCGATATGGGTCTGAGCCAGACGTTAAACGGGCGCGGCCTTGAGTCGCTCCAGCGCTTTACTCACTGGCTTCGCGATGTCGCGACTTTAGCTGAACGTGAACCGATTGCCGCCGTGCGTGATTTGATTCACGGTATCGATTATGAAAGCTGGCTGTACGAAACGTCCCCAAGCCAGAAAGCCGCCGAAATGCGCATGAAGAACGTCAACACGCTGTTTAGCTGGATGACGGAAATGCTGGAAGGGTCGGAAATTGACGATCCGATGACGTTAACGCAAGTGGTCACACGCTTCACGCTGCGCGACATGATGGAACGCGGCGAAAGCGACGAAGAAGCCGATCAGGTTCAGTTGATGACGCTGCATGCTTCAAAAGGGCTGGAGTTCCCGTATGTATTTTTAGTGGGAATGGAAGAGGGGCTTCTTCCGCATCAGAGCAGTATTGATGAAGACAATATAGACGAAGAGCGTCGCCTGGCTTACGTGGGGATCACTCGCGCCCAGAAGGAGCTGACTTTTACGCTGTGCAAAGAACGTCGCCAATATGGCGAATTGATTCGCCCGGAGCCGAGCCGTTTCTTGCTGGAATTACCGCAAGATGATTTGCAGTGGGAAACCGAACGCAAAGTGGTATCGGCGGAAGAAAGGATGAACAAAGGGCAGAGTAATGTTGCCAACATCCGTGAAATGCTGGCAAAAGCGCGTAAAAGCTAAGTTACTTAATCGTCAAAGGCCAGTGGACATAGCTTTGCCACAGGCTTTCTTGCTCAAGTAATTCCGCACCAAGAGGGTGGCATTCTAGCCACTTTTCAGGCAGCTCAAGTTGCAAGTTCTCACCTTCCACACTCAACGTGATTTCAGGCAAGATATCGTCGCGACGGCGGCTGGCAAAAATAATAGCCAGCCGTAACAGGCGGCAAATATTTTCGGCAATACGCGGCGGTACGGCGTTTTGCTGGTGGAGAGAAGAGAGGTCAACTGGGTTGGTCTGGTTCAGCATCAACGTCGCCAGCAGTTTCTTCTGCGCGGGCGTATAGCCTGGCAGATCAAGGTTCTTGACCAGATAAGCGGCGTGTTGCGGCGCTTGTTTGAAATCAACACTCAGGCCAATTTCATGAAGCAAAGCGGCGCTGTTAAGCATTTCAATGCTGAGCGGCGTCAGGTTCCATGCAGCTGCGACCTGATTTGCAAGAGCCTGAGCCAGTTGTTGGACACGTTCTGCCTGGCTGGTATCGACCATAAAACGGCGCTGAATATTACGCACCGTGCGGCTGCGGATTTCCTGATTAACGGTTAAATGAAGCATTCCGTACACCAGGCCTTCGCGCAATGCGCCACCGGCTAGTGTCATACAATCTATTGATAACTCTTCAAAGATTGCGATCAAAATCGCCAGCCCACTTGGAAATACCAGCGCTCTTTCTAGCGTTAAGCCTTCGATTTCCAGCTCTTCAAGACGCCCGCATTGAATGGCTCTTTGCTTTAATTGCTGGAGCTTTGCCAGCGTAATTCGCTCGTCCATTCCCTGCGCCATCATGATTTCTTGCAAGGCTTGTACAGTCCCGGAGGCACCGACACACACCTTCCAACCATGATGTTTTAACCGATCGCAAACGGGGCGAAGCACTTCTTTTGCTGCGGCCTCCGCATCATCAAAGTTTTCTTTTGCTAAGTTTCGGTCACTAAAGAAACGTTCAAGCCAGGTCACGCAACCCATTGATAAGCTAAAGAGAGCGGTAGTTTGCGCACCGGTTCCCGTCACCAGTTCGGTACTGGCTCCGCCGATATCAACCACTAAGCGTTGATCCGCTCCACCAGTCGTGTGGGCAACACCCTGATAAATCAGACGTGCTTCTTCCTCGCCTTGAATAATTTGCACCGGGCAGCCAAGGATTTTTTCAGCTTGCTCAATGAATTCATTGGCATTAGTGGCAAGACGGAGAGTTGCGGTGGCGACCACTCGAATTTGGGGCTGGGGGATATCCTGGAGACGTTCAGCAAACAAGCGCAGGCATTGCCACCCGCGCTCCATTGCTTCACGTGAAAGCGTATTATCTTTGCTTAAACCCGCAGCCAGGCGGACTTTTCGCTTAATCCGTGCAAGGGTTTGTATGCTCCCTGCCACCTCACGTACAACCAACATATGAAAGCTATTCGAGCCTAAATCTATTGCAGCATACAGTGAGGTGGAGCTGAGCATAAATTATTTAACCTGTGCGACGGCGATTACCACGGGGTGCGCCACCATTACGGCGCGGACCGTTACCCGGACGGGCGCGAGTCAAACGCTTCGGTGGAGGAAGTTCGCTTAACAGTGCTTCAGTTTTGTACTTGCTGACCGGGATTGAGTGACCGATGTAGGTTTCAATAGCGGACAGATTCAGCGCGTAGTCTTCACATGCCAGACTGATGGAATGACCGCTTTCGCCAGCACGACCCGTGCGGCCAATGCGGTGAACGTAGTCTTCGCAATCATCCGGGAGATCGTAGTTGAACACGTGAGTCACTAATGGAATGTGTAAGCCACGCGCTGCAACGTCAGTTGCAACCAGAATATCGAGGTCACCACGGGTGAATTCTTCAAGAATACGCAGACGTTTTTTCTGAGCAACATCGCCTGTTAACAGGCCGACACGATGCCCGTCAGCGGCTAGGTGACCCCAGATATCTTCACAACGGTGTTTAGTATTAGCAAAGATGATTGCGCGGTCTGGCCACTCTTCTTCGATAAGCGTCTGAAGCAGGCGCATTTTCTCTTCGTTAGAAGGGTAGAACAGCTCTTCCTGAATACGGTGACCGGTTTTTTGCTCCGGTTCAACTTCCACATATTCCGCGTTGTTCATCTGCTCGAACGCCAGTTCACGCACACGGTAAGATAATGTGGCGGAGAACAGCATGTTCAGGCGTTGAGTCACCGGCGGCATGCGACGGAACAACCAACGAATATCTTTAATAAAGCCCAGATCGTACATGCGATCGGCTTCATCCAGAACCACAACCTGAATTGCGCCTAAGTTAATGTGGTTTTGCTTTGCGTAATCGATCAGACGGCCCGTTGTGCCGATAAGAATATCAACACCGCTTTCCAGCACTTTAAGCTGTTTATCGTAGCCATCGCCACCGTATGCCAGGCCGAGTTTCAGGCCGGTCGATTGTGCTAGTGGCTCTGCGTCAGAGTGAATTTGCACGGCCAGTTCACGAGTCGGTGCCATAATTAATGCACGCGGCTGGTTCACCTGGCGATTCTCTGGAACCGGGTGAGAGAGTAAATAATGGAACGTTGACGTTAAAAACGCCATCGTTTTGCCAGTACCGGTTTGCGCCTGCCCTGCAACGTCACGATTCGCTAGTGTCAGCGGTAGTGCCAGTGCCTGAATTGGGGTGCAGTTATGGAACCCTTTATTTTCAAGGGCTTCAATCACCTTAGGGTGCAGGGCGAAGTCGGAAAACTTCTGTTCGGTCAAATGTGTTTTGCTCATAGTTTGGTAGAATATCAGTTTACTATTGCTTTACGAAAGCACATCCGTTGAAATAAACGGGGTGAAATAAAGTCACCCTGGGTTGGTTAATGCTACACCAACAAGGTAGACATAATCCTGCGGAGTAGAACATGAGCGATAAAATTATTCACCTGACTGACGACAGTTTCGACACGGACGTGCTAAAAGCTGATGGGTTGATCCTGGTTGATTTCTGGGCAGAGTGGTGTGGTCCATGCAAGATGATCGCCCCGATTCTTGATGAAATCGCTGATGAATATCAGGGCAATCTGACCGTTGCTAAACTGAACATCGATCAGAACCCGGGCACGGCACCAAAATATGGTATCCGTGGTATCCCAACTCTGTTGCTGTTCAAGAACGGTGAAGTGGCGGCGACCAAAGTGGGTGCGCTGTCTAAAGGCCAGTTAAAAGAGTTCCTCGACGCTAATCTGGCATAATGGAATCTCAGCCGGTGCGTGCGGGTTCGCAATTTTTTGTGAGCTGCTGGACGCCCGGCGTCAGTCATGCTAAGTTACTTTTACTGCATTTTGAACTTGTCTTGTAGTTTGAATCTTTGTAATACCCAATGCTTCCAGTTAACTTTCACTAAGACGCTGTTTTACAGTGAACATCAGGTCGCATAATCGATTTCGGGCATATCACCCATTCCGTCGTGTCGTTTCAGTTCTGCGTTTTTCCTATGACCAGACAGCGATAAGACATGTGGTGGTCGCCATTAAACAGGCATGGATGATCCTGCCATACCATTCACGATACATGTTCGAGATTTACCCCGAGTTTAAGAACCCACCATTATGAATCTTACCGAATTAAAGAATACGCCGGTTTCTGAGCTGATTACTCTCGGCGAAAATATGGGGCTGGAAAACCAAGCCCGTATGCGCAAGCAGGACATTATTTTCTCCATCCTGAAGCAACACGCGAAGAGTGGCGAAGATATCTTTGGTGACGGTGTGCTGGAGATATTGCAGGACGGATTTGGTTTCCTCCGCTCTGCAGACAGCTCCTACCTTGCCGGTCCTGATGACATCTACGTTTCTCCCAGCCAAATCCGCCGTTTCAACCTCCGCACAGGGGATACTATCTCCGGTAAGATTCGCCCACCGAAAGAAGGTGAGCGTTACTTTGCTCTGCTGAAAGTAAACGAAGTTAACTATGACAAACCGGAAAACGCGCGTAGCAAAATCCTGTTTGAAAACTTGACCCCGCTGCATGCTAACTCTCGTTTACGCATGGAACGTGGTAATGGTTCTACCGAAGACTTAACCGCTCGCGTGCTTGATTTGGCATCGCCAATCGGTCGCGGCCAGCGTGGCCTGATTGTGGCACCGCCAAAAGCCGGTAAAACCATGCTGCTGCAAAATATCGCAACTAGCATTGCCTACAACCACCCAGATTGTGTGTTGATGGTTCTGCTGATCGACGAACGTCCTGAAGAAGTGACCGAGATGCAGCGTCTGGTTAAAGGTGAAGTGATTGCTTCTACCTTTGATGAACCAGCATCCCGTCACGTTCAGGTTGCCGAAATGGTTATCGAGAAAGCGAAACGTCTGGTTGAGCACAAGAAAGACGTTATCATTCTTCTCGACTCCATCACTCGTCTGGCGCGTGCGTACAACACCGTTGTACCGGCATCCGGTAAAGTGTTGACTGGTGGTGTGGATGCTAACGCATTGCATCGTCCAAAACGCTTCTTCGGCGCAGCTCGTAACGTGGAAGAGGGCGGAAGCCTGACTATCATCGCAACGGCTCTGGTTGATACCGGTTCTAAAATGGATGAAGTTATCTACGAAGAATTTAAAGGCACCGGCAACATGGAACTGCATCTGGCGCGTAAAATCGCTGAGAAGCGCGTGTTCCCTGCTATCGACTATAATCGTTCAGGTACCCGTAAAGAAGAGTTGCTCACGACTCAGGAAGAACTGCAGAAAATGTGGATCCTGCGTAAAATCATCCACCCAATGGGTGAGATTGATGCAATGGAATTCCTCATCAACAAATTGGCGATGACGAAAACCAACGAAGACTTCTTCGATATGATGAAGCGCTCGTAAGCAACAAAAACTCGGGGAACGCCACGCTTAGTCGTGGCGTTTTTCTTTTCTAAGATATAATCCATAGTTATCAGCCGAAGGTTACATATTTTTTGTAGCTTAGTGGCTTGTGGTCAACGTCAAAACGTTTATGATTTCACAAATGCTGTAAAAAAAATTGACCAAGACTATTTTTGGTATGTTTTTTGCTTTGATTATTTGCATGATTTTGCAGAGAGCCGTTTATTGTGAACCTACTCAGTCTGAGTACTGACCTCATCCTTGTCTTTATTTTCACTGTCGTCTTCTTATTTTTTGCCCGTAAAGGGGCGAAGAAAGTAGGCTTAGTGGATAGACCTAATTATCGCAAGAGGCATCAGGGGTTGATCCCGTTGGTGGGCGGGATTTCTGTATATGCGGGTATTTGTTTTGCGTTTTTAATTTCCTGGTTGTCTTCCAGCTACTATATTCCGCATGCTCGCCTTTATTTGGGCTGTGCTGGCGTTTTAGTATTTGTTGGGGCGCTTGATGATCGTTTTGACATTAGTGTGAAATTTCGTGCGGTCACACAGGCGCTGGTTGCTGTTGTCATGATGGCATATGCGGGCCTCTACCTTGCAAATTTTGGCTACATCCTGGGATCCTGGGAGTTTGTGCTTGGGCCCTTTGGTTATATTGTAACGTTATTTGCCGTATGGGCAGCGATTAATGCATTTAATATGGTTGATGGTATTGATGGTCTTCTAGGTGGGCTATCAAGCGTATCATTTGCTGCACTTGGCATTATCCTCCTATTTGATGGACAAATCAGTCAAGCGATGTGGTGCTTCGCCATGATCGCAGCCATCCTTCCTTATATCTTGCTTAACCTCGGTGTTCTTGGACGCCGGTATAAAGTTTTTATGGGCGATGCGGGAAGTACTTTTATTGGATTTACCCTAATTTGGATGTTGCTGCAAACTACACAGGGAAATGCTCATCCGGTTAGCCCTGTGACTGCATTATGGATACTCGCGATTCCCTTGATGGATATGATTGCTATCATGTACCGTCGACTTCGCAAAGGGCTAAGTCCATTCTCAGCCGATCGACAACATATTCATCATCTTATCATGAGAGCGGGATTCACTTCCCGGCAGGCATTTGCATTGATTACACTCGCTGCGGCACTGTTAGCAAGCATAGGTGTCATAGCTGAGTATTTTTCAATTGTACCCGAGTGGGTAATGTTGGCATTATTCTTGCTTGCATTTGTTCTGTATGATTATTGCATCAAGCGGGCCTGGAAAGTGGCGCGTTTTATAAGACGTCATAAACGTCGGCAACGTAGAAACAGCAGCAGCATTTCTTAATTCTGAAAGTAATTGGGGAAGTGATGAAACAAAACGTGCCAGGAAATAACCCGGGGATGGTAGACAACGAGTTGGACATTCGTGGTTTATTCCGGACACTGTGGAAAGGGAAGTTATGGATTGTTGGAATGGCGGTTTTGTTTGCTGCCGTTGCGCTGATTTACACTTTCTTTGCCAAGCAAGAGTGGAGTGCGAACGCGATTACCGATCGCCCAACAGTCAATATGTTGGGTGGATATTATTCGCAGCAGCAGTTCCTGCGTAATCTTGACCTCAGAGCTAACATGTCGCCGGTTGATCAGCCTTCGGTGATGGATGAAGCTTACAAAGAATTTGTCATGCAGCTGTCAGCCTACGATACGCGCCGTGATTTTTGGTTACAGACTGATTATTACAAACAGCGCCAGGTCGGCAACAGCAAAGCGGATGCCGCATTGTTAGACGAGCTGGTTGATAATATTCAGTTTACTGCTGGCGATATCGCGCGTAACACCAGTGATAGCGTGAAGCTAATCGCTGAAACTGCGCCTGATGCCAATAACTTGCTGCGTCAATATGTCGCCTTTGCCAGCCAGCGTGCGGCTAGCCATCTTAACGAAGAGTTAACAGGTGCCTGGTCTGCTCGCACTGTTCAGATGAAAGCGCAAGTCAAACGCCAGGAAGCGGTTGCTAAGGCCATTTACGACCGCAAAGTACACAGTGTTGAACAAGCGCTGAAGATTGCGCAGCAGCAAAATATTGCTAAAAGTGAAACAGAAGTTCCTGCCGATGAGTTACCCGATTCTGAAATGTTCATGTTAGGACGCCCAATGTTGCAAGCACGTCTTGAAAGCTTGCAAGCAGTAGGCCCAAACTATGACATCGACTATGACCAGAATCGTGCCATGTTGTCGACGCTGAACGTCGGGCCAACGCTCGATGCTCGCTTCCAAACCTACCGCTATTTACGTACCCCTGAAGAACCTGTGAAGCGTGATAGCCCGCGCCGGGTGTTCTTGCTGATCATGTGGGGTATGGTTGGGGCCCTGATTGGTGCTGGTGTGGCATTAGCCCGCCGTCCAAAATTTCTATAACGCCCTTACCCGGTGAAGGCTCGATGGACGGCCTTCACCATTTTTAACAAAAGAGAATTGCTGTGAAAGTGTTAACTGTTTTTGGCACGCGTCCGGAGGCTATTAAAATGGCTCCTCTGGTTGAAGCGTTGGCAAAAGACGCGTTTTTTGACGCAAAAGTCTGCGTGACAGCACAGCATCGCGAGATGTTGGATCAAGTGCTGAATCTATTTTCTATCGAGCCGGATTATGACTTAAACATCATGAAGCCGGGGCAAGGACTGACGGAAATTACCTGCCGCATTCTCGAGGGATTAAAGCCGATACTTGAGTCATTTAAACCTGATGTGGTGCTGGTTCATGGTGATACCACGACCACCGTTGCCACCAGTCTGGCTGCTTTTTATCAGCGTATTCCTGTCGGGCATGTTGAAGCGGGTCTGCGAACCGGCGATCTGTATTCTCCATGGCCTGAAGAAGCGAACAGAACCATTACCGGGCATCTGGCGATGTATCATTTTGCGCCGACAGAAAATTCCCGACAGAACTTGCTACGCGAAAATATCAGCGACAACAAAATCTTCGTCACCGGCAATACCGTGATTGATGCGTTGATTTCCGTCCGCGACCGCGTGCTTGCCGATGACAATTTGCGCAGTTCTCTGGCGGAGTGTCATCCGTTCCTGGATAGCAGCAAAAAGCTGATTTTGGTTACCGGCCATCGCCGGGAAAGCTTTGGTAACGGCTTTGAACGTATCTGCCATGCACTGGCTGAAATTGCTAAAGAAAACAGTGATGTGCAGATTGTTTACCCTGTTCACCTGAACCCGAATGTCAGTGAGCCTGTTACCCGTATTCTTGGCGATGTCAAAAACGTGGTGCTGATTGACCCGCAGGAGTATTTGCCGTTTGTCTATTTGATGAACCAGGCTTATCTGATCCTCACGGATTCGGGCGGTATCCAGGAAGAAGCGCCATCACTCGGCAAGCCAGTGTTGGTCATGCGTGATACCACCGAACGCCCTGAAGCAGTCGATGCAGGCACCGTTCGTTTAGTCGGTACGGACACTCAAGAAATCGTCCGCCAGGTGACACGTTTACTGAATGACGAAAATGAATATGAAGTCATGAGCCGGGCACATAATCCTTACGGGAATGGCAAAGCTTGTGAACAAATTTTGGCTGCATTGAAAAAGAATCAGGTGACACAACAATGAGTTTTGCAACCATCTCTGTGATTGGTCTTGGCTATATCGGATTACCGACCGCAGCCGCTTTTGCTTCGAAACAGCAAAACGTCGTCGGTATAGATATCAATCAGCATGCAGTAGACACCATCAATCGTGGTGCTATTCATATTGTTGAGCCAGATCTGGATAAGGTGGTTAAAACAGCGGTGGAAGGCGGGTTTTTACGCGCCAGCACCCAGCCCGTTGAAGCAGATGCTTATTTGATTGCAGTACCCACGCCATTCAAAGGCGACCATGAACCAGATATGGTTTTCGTGAAAGCGGCTGCCGAGTCTATCGCCCCGGTTTTGAAAAAAGGGGCACTGGTCATTCTTGAATCCACCTCTCCAGTTGGCTCAACCGAGCAAATGGCACAGTGGCTGGCTGAGTTGCGCCCGGACCTGACTTTCCCTCATCAGGCGGGTGAAGCGGCAGATATCAACGTCGCCTATTGCCCTGAGCGAGTGTTGCCAGGCCAGGTGATGGTCGAACTCATCAAGAACGATCGTGTGATTGGCGGCATGACGCCAGTTTGCTCCGCACGCGCAAGCGAACTGTACAAAATCTTCCTGGAAGGGGAGTGCGTAGTAACGAACTCCCGCACGGCAGAAATGTGCAAACTCACCGAGAACAGCTTCCGCGATGTGAATATCGCCTTTGCCAACGAGCTTTCGCTGATTTGTGCCGATCAAGGGATTAACGTCTGGGAACTGATTCGCCTGGCGAACCGCCATCCGCGCGTCAATATTCTCCAGCCAGGGCCTGGTGTTGGCGGGCACTGCATCGCGGTGGACCCGTGGTTTATCGTGGCGCAGAACCCGGAACAAGCACAACTGATTCGTACTGCACGTGAAGTTAACGACGGCAAGCCTCACTGGGTGATTAACCAGGTGAAAGCAGCGGTTGCTGATTGTCTGGCAGAAACGGGCAAGCGGGCCAGTGAAATTACGATTGCCTGCTTTGGGCTGGCCTTTAAGCCTAATATTGATGACCTGCGTGAAAGCCCGGCCATGGAAATCGCTGAGTTGCTCAGTGCCTGGCATAGCGGCAAAACACTGGCGGTTGAGCCAAACATTCATGAGCTGCCGAAAAAGCTGGTCGGGCATTGTGAATTAGCCACTACCGATGAAGCCCTCGCGCAGGCTGATGTACTGGTGATGTTAGTTGATCACCAGGCATTTAAAGCCATCGCGGGTGAGCAAGTTCAGCAACGCTGGATTGTTGACACCAAAGGAGTCTGGCGCTAATCCACGCCAGACGCTGATAAAGCCAATGACGCTTTTATCTATCCCTGTTCACGCAAGAATTGAGACTCTTAACTGGGAGAATCAATTTTTTGCGGTGAATAGCGCAATTCTTCGTTTCACAGACGATGCGCCTTTGCTGACTCCCGAACAACTTGACGCCTATTCTCGCGTGCAGGCCAAAATCCCAGGGCAACAAACCGCTCTGCTTGATGGCTTGCAGCAACTCGGCTTTAAGCTGGTTGAAGGTGAAGTCGATCTTGTACTGACAGTTGGCACGCAAAATGCTGCTTCTAATCTGCTGCTTGCAACCCACGCCGATATTCCTGCGTTGCGGGATTTAGCCGCGAAAACATTCACACAAAGCCGCTTCCGTACCCCGTGGTATCAGCCCGCAGACAGTGGCCGATTTTACGCCCAGTGGATTGAGAACGCGGTGCTCGGCACTTTTGACCATGAGTGTCTGGTGCTGAAAAAGGGTGATTTGATACAAGGCTTTGTGAGCATGCGTCAGCTAAATGACAATGAAGCCCGAATTGGCTTGTTAGCGGGGCGTGGGGTCGGAGAGCAGTTAATGAATGCCGCCCGTTCCTGGTGCCAGCAACGCGGTTTACCAACACTGCGAGTGGCTACGCAAACCAGCAATACTGCTGCTCTGCGACGTTATATTCAAAGCGGTGCCAATATTGAAAGCACCGCCTTCTGGTTATACAGGTGAAAACATGATCCCATTTAATGCTCCTCCAGTAGTAGGTACGGAAATCGAATACATGCAGGCTGCGATGGGTAGCGGCAAGCTCTGTGGCGACGGCGGTTTCACGCGTCGTTGCCAGCAATGGATGGAGCACCGTTTTGGCAGCAAAAAAGTGCTGCTGACGCCGTCTTGTACCGCCTCGCTGGAAATGGCTGCGCTGCTGCTAAATATCCAGGCCGGTGATGAAGTGATCATGCCGAGCTATACCTTTGTTTCGACAGCCAATGCGTTTGTGTTGCGCGGGGCTAAAATCGTTTTTGTGGATGTTCGCCCGGACACCATGAACATCGACGAAAAGCTGATTGAAGCGGCTATCACCGAGAAAACGCGGGCGATTGTTCCGGTTCATTACGCGGGTGTTGCCTGTGAAATGGACACCATCATGGCGATTGCCACTAAGCACAAACTCTTCGTTGTAGAAGATGCTGCGCAAGGCGTGATGTCGACTTACAAGGGTCGCGCGTTAGGGACTATTGGTCACATTGGTTGCTTTAGCTTCCATGAAACCAAAAACTACACCGCTGGCGGTGAAGGCGGGGCAACGCTGATTAACGATGCTTCACTTATCGAGCGCGCAGAAATTATTCGCGAGAAAGGCACCAACCGCAGCCAGTTCTTCCGTGGGCAAGTGGACAAATACACCTGGCGCGATATTGGCTCAAGCTACCTGATGGCGGATCTGCAAGCTGCGTATCTTTGGGCGCAACTGGAAGCGGCTGAAAAGATTAACCAGCAGCGACTGAAACTGTGGCATGCGTACTACGACGCACTGGCTCCGCTGGCAAAAGCCGGGCGTATCGAACTGCCTTCCATTCCAAAAGACTGTGTGCAAAATGCGCATATGTTTTATATCAAACTGCGCGATATCGACGATCGCAGCGCGCTGATTGCCTATCTGAAAGAAGCCGAAATTATGGCGGTGTTCCACTATATTCCGCTGCATGATTGCCCGGCTGGTGAGAAGTTTGGTTACTTCCACGGCGAAGACCGTTTTACAACTCAAGAAAGTGAGCGCCTGCTGCGCCTGCCGCTGTTCTATAACTTGTCTCCCGCGAACCAGCGTACTGTTATCAATACGTTGTTAAGCTTCTTCTCCTGATATGTCACTCGCGAAAGCCTCAGTGTGGACCGCAGGGTCCACGCTGGTAAAAATTGCTGCTGGCTTGCTGGTGGTGAAACTGCTGGCTGTGGCATACGGGCCAAGTGGCGTCGGGCAGGCGGGAAACTTCCGCCAGATGGTCACTGTTTTAGGCGTGCTCGCCGGGGCGGGCATCTTTAACGGCGTGACGAAATACGTCGCGCAATATCACGATCAACCTGATGAACTGCGTAAAGTCATTGGCACCTCGTCAGCGATGGTGTTGGGCTTCTCAACGTTATTAGCCGTTATTTTTGTCGTCGCCGCTAAGCCGATTAGCCTTGGCCTGTTTGGGCATGAAAATTACCAGGGCCTGGTGCGGCTGGTCGCGCTGGTGCAAATGGGTATTGCCTGGGCGAACTTGTCGCTGGCCATCATGAAAGGATTTCGTGATG
This sequence comes from Buttiauxella izardii, assembly GCF_003601925.1. Classification (GTDB taxonomy): domain Bacteria; phylum Pseudomonadota; class Gammaproteobacteria; order Enterobacterales; family Enterobacteriaceae; genus Buttiauxella; species Buttiauxella izardii. Next base: position 4,545 of record NZ_QZWH01000047.1, on the reverse strand, counting down.
CAGCGGGTAACGCACTGGCGCTGATCGGCGGCAGCCTGATTGGCGTACTGGCTTATTACCTTTGTTACCGACTCGGTGGTTATCAGGGCGCGCTGCTCGGGCTGGCGTTAGTCCCTGCGTTAGTCGTTATTCCCGCTGGGTTTATGATGGTGCGCCGCGAGCATATTCCGCTGAGCTACCTGAAACCACAGTGGGAAAAAGTCTACGCCAGCAGCCTTGGCAAATTCACCATCATGGCGCTAATTACCTCAGTAACGCTGCCAGTCGCTTATGTGATGATGCGTAACTTGCTCGCCGCGCACTACAGCTGGGATGATGTCGGAATCTGGCAGGGCGTGAGCAGTATTTCTGATGCCTATCTGCAATTCATTACCGCTTCGTTTAGCGTCTATTTGTTGCCAACGCTTTCTCGACTGACCCATAAAACAGACATCAGCCGCGAAATTGTCCGCTCTCTGAAATTTGTGCTGCCCGCTGTCGCGCTAGCGAGTTTCACCGTCTGGCTGTTACGTGACTTCGCCATCTGGCTGCTTTTCTCGCATAAATTTATGGCGATGCGCGATCTTTTCGCCTGGCAGTTAGTGGGCGATGTATTAAAAGTTGGCTCTTACGTATTCGGTTATCTGGTAATAGCCAAAGCCTCGCTTCGCTTCTATATTTTGACTGAAATCAGCCAGTTTGCATTATTGACCGGTTTTTCACATTGGCTTATACCGGCGCATGGCGCGCTCGGCGCGGCGCAGGCTTATATGGCGACGTACATCATTTACTTCACGCTCTGTTGCAGCGTTTTCCTTATTTATCGTAGACGAGCATGACGACACTGATTCACGTTTTGGGATCGGATATCCCGCATCATAATCAAACGGTACTGCGGTTCTTCAATGACGAACTGGCTACCGCGAATCCGCACGCCCGCCAGTTTATGGTGGTGTCAAAAAACGACTCAATGCTGTCGGATTTTCCCGCGCTTGCAGTAACGATTTATCCGACTAAAAAAGCGCTGGCGCAGGCCGTGATTGAAAAAGCCCGCGCCAATCGTCAACAACGTTTTTTCTTCCACGGCCAATTCAATAGCGCGCTGTGGATTGCTCTGCTGACGGGCGCTTTAAAACCCGCCCAAGTGAACTGGCATATCTGGGGCGCGGATCTTTACGAAGCCTCGAAAAGCCTCAAATTCAGGGCGTTTTACCTGCTGCGCCGTATTGCGCAGGGGCGAGTGGGGCGCGTGTTTGCGACCCGCGGTGACCTGAACTATTTCCATCAGCGCCATCCTTCAGTTGCCAGTGAACTCATCTATTTCCCGACGCGCATGGACCCAACGTTGAATGACATGAGCGTTGAGCAAAAACCAGGTGGCAAAATGACGCTGCTGGTGGGGAATTCAGGCGATCTGAGCAACCAGCATATTGCGGCGCTGAAGGCGATTCACGCTCAGTTTGGCGATACGGTGCGCGTGGTGGTGCCGATGGGTTATCCCGCGAACAACGAGGCTTACATCAGCGAAGTTCAACAGGCTGGCCGCACCTTGTTCAGCGAAGAAAACCTGCAAATCCTGACGGAAAAAATGGCGTTTGATGATTACCTGGCAATGTTGCGTCAGTGTGACCTTGGCTATTTCATTTTTGACCGCCAGCAGGGAATCGGCACACTTTGCCTGCTGATTCAGGCTGGCATTCCTTGCGTGTTAAGCCGTAAAAATCCTTTCTGGCAGGATATGACGGAGCAGCACATCCCAGTGTTGTTTACCGGCGACCCGCTGGATGAGCGGACTGTGCGTGAAGCGCAACGACAGCTACGCTTACTCGATAAGCAGCAAATTGCCTTCTTTAATCCTAATTACATTGATGGCTGGAAACGGGCGCTGGATATCGCATCAGGAGAAACCGCATGAGTTTGCTGCAATTTAGCGGTTTGTTTGTGGTCTGGTTTGTCTCGGTGATGTTCATTGGCATTTTGACGTACCAGGAATTCCGCAAGGTACGTTTCAACTTTAATGTCTTCTTCTCGCTGCTGTATCTGCTGACGTTTTTCTTTGGCTTCCCGTTCACCTGCACGCTGGTGTTCCGCTTCGGGGTGACGGTCGTCCCGGCAGACGTTTTGCTACAAGCGCAACTCGCTGCCGTCTGTTTCTATGGCATTTACTACGTTGCCTACAAAACCCGCCTGAGAGAAAAACGAGCTAACACGGTGCTGCGTCCTGTGTTTACGATGAACCGCGTTGAAACACATTTGACGTGGGTGATGCTGGCTGTAGTAGCGTTAGTGAGTGTTGGCATCTTCTTTATGCACAACGGCTTTTTGCTGTTTAAGCTGCATTCATACAGCCAGATATTCTCCAGCGAAGTGTCCGGCGTTGCGCTAAAACGCTTCTTCTACTTCTTTATTCCGGCAATGCTGGTGGTCTATTTCCTCAAGCAGGATGGCCGCGCCTGGATGTTCTTCCTGGTCAGCACCGTGGCATTTGGTTTGCTGACTTACATGATTGTTGGCGGCACGCGCGCCAATATCATCATCGCGTTCGCCATCTTCTTGTTCATCGGTATTATTCGCGGCTGGATTTCATTGTGGATGCTGGCGGCGGCGGGCGTGTTTGGCATCGTCGGTATGTTCTGGCTGGCGTTAAAGCGCTACGGCATGAATGTGAGTGGCGATGAAGCGTTTTACACCTTCTTGTATCTGACGCGCGACACCTTCTCACCGTGGGAAAACCTGGGGCTGTTGCTGCAAAATTACGACAAAATCGAATTCCAGGGCCTGGCGCCAATAGTGCGTGATTTCTATGTCTTTATCCCAACCTGGCTCTGGCCAAGTCGTCCGGGCATCGTCCTGAATAGCGCGAACTACTTTACCTGGGAAATCCTCAACAACCATTCAGGGCTGGCGATTTCACCGACGTTAATCGGTTCGCTGGTGGTGATGGGTGGCGTGTGGTTTATCCCGTTGGGTGCGGTGGTGGTGGGGCTGATTATCAAATGGTTCGACTGGTTATACGATTTGGGCAATCGTGAAACCAATAAATACAAAGCCGCCATTTTGCATAGCTTCTGCTTTGGGGCCATCTTTAACATGATTGTGCTGGCGCGAGAGGGACTGGATTCCTTCGTATCTCGCGTGGTGTTTTTCATTGTGGTCTTTGGTGCCTGTCTGCTGTTCGCAAAACTACTTTACTGGTTATTTGATAGTGCGGGATTGATACATCAACGGCTGCGCCGCTCGCCGAGGGTGATCACCGACTCCCAAAATGCATCACAAGGAATATCATGAACGAGCTCACTACCGCTCCGTCTTATTCGATTCGCGGCCTGGCGCTCCTGGGCTGGCGCGATATGCAACATGCTCTGGACTATCTCTACGCAGGTGGCTCGCTGCGTAGCGGAACGCTGGTGGCGATTAACGCCGAGAAAATCCTTGCCGCCGAACGCGAACAAGAAGTGCGGACGTTAATCGAAAATGCAGAATACAAATATGCAGATGGCATTAGCGTTGTGCGCTCGATTCGTAAAAAGTTTCCGGGGGCCGTGGTGTCGCGAGTCCCGGGAGCCGATCTCTGGGAAGCCTTGATGCAACGCGCCGGGCAGGAAGGCACGCCGGTATTTCTCATTGGCGGCAAGCCAGAAATACTGGCACAAACTGAAGCCAAACTCCGTGGGCAGTGGCAGGTCAATATTGTCGGTAGCCAGGACGGTTACTTTAAGCCGGAGCAACAAGCCGCTTTGTTCGAACGTATTCGCGACAGCGGTGCGTCGATAGTCACGGTGGCGATGGGCTCTCCCCGGCAGGAAATCTTTATGCGCGACTGCCGCAAGGTCTACCCGGATGCGCTGTATATGGGCGTGGGTGGCACTTACGATGTGTTCACCGGTCATGTGAAGCGTGCGCCAAAGGTCTGGCAAAACCTCGGGCTCGAGTGGTTATATCGTTTATTGTCGCAACCGAGCCGCATTACGCGCCAAATAAAGCTGCTGCGTTATCTGGCCTGGCATTATACCGGTCGCCTGTAAGCGGCCGCTTTTGCAGAGATAAAGCGAGTTTAGCGGGTAGATTTGGCTGTATAATCATCAGAATGTGCAAAGCATAACCAAATGCGCATTTTATTTAAATAAGCACTAGACAGGTGAGCATGAAGCCCGTAATATCCGACCCCGCAACGGCGCTATGCGCCCGTAGCTCAGCTGGATAGAGCGCTGCCCTCCGGAGGCAGAGGTCTCAGGTTCGAATCCTGTCGGGCGCACCATTATTTGAATGGCGCTGGAGCTGCGGCGGCTCAACTTTCTTAGAAAGAAGACCGCGCGAAAAGATTTACAGTGGTGGCTATAGCTCAGTTGGTAGAGCCCTGGATTGTGATTCCAGTTGTCGTGGGTTCGAGTCCCATTAGCCACCCCATTAATTTAGTGATATTGCGAAGGTGGCGGAATTGGTAGACGCGCTAGCTTCAGGTGTTAGTGTTCTTACGGACGTGAGGGTTCAAGTCCCTCTCTTCGCACCATCTCTAAGTTAAGTAATAAGAAGTAAAAGCAGTATTTCGGCGAGTAGCGCAGCTTG
>NZ_QZWH01000046.1 GCF_003601925.1 Buttiauxella izardii | reverse complement strand
GTACCGCCAGCGTCATCCGACTTCCCCTATCGCTTCACCCCAAGGCGTTTAGCCAGGCGGTGTAAATTCGCCACATCTAACTGCAACTGGCGGGCACACGCCGCCCAGTTGCCCGCACAGGATGCCAGCGTGCTGATAATAATCTGCCGCTGGAAATCATCCGTCGCGCTACGCAAATTTTCCACCACTGGCGCTGACTCAACGGGCTGAATCATCGGTTTAGTTTCAGCCTCGGCTAACTGAAAATGCTGCGGTTGCAGCCAGATTTCACCGTCCGGCTTACCGGAACGCGCCAGAACAGTCGCACGATAAAGCGCATGTTCCAGTTCGCGAATATTCCCCGGCCAGTCATAACGGCGCAGCAAATCACGGGCGGCCTCACTCAACGCGACCTGTTTAAGTCCCATTTTTACGCGGCTTTGCTCGCAGAAAAACCCCGCCAGTAAGGTGATGTCATCGCCACGCTCGCGCAGCGGCGGCACATGCAGCGGGAACACGCTCAAACGATGGAATAAATCCGCGCGAAATTCCCCTGCTAGCACATGCTGTTTCAGGTCGCGGTTGGTCGCCGCCAGCACCCGCACATTCACACGCTGGCTGCTGTCATCGCCGACGCGCTGAATATCGCCATACTGCAAAACCCGCAGTAACTTCGCTTGCAGCGTTAGCGGCAGCTCGCCAATTTCATCAAGGAACAGCGTGCCGTTGTCCGCCATTTCAAACTTTCCGGTTCGATGGTGAATCGCGCCAGTAAACGCCCCTTTAACGTGGCCGAACAATTCACTTTCCGCCACGCTTTCCGGCAGTGCTGCACAGTTCAGATACACCAGCGGATTCGCCGCCCGCGCCGAACCACTGTGAATGGCACGCGCCACCAGCTCTTTCCCGACGCCTGTTTCCCCGGTGATCAGCACATTGAGATCCGATCCCGCCACGATTTCGATCTCTTTCTTAAGCTGCACCATTCCCGCAGATAAACCGACCATTTCAGCGCTGGTGCTTTTGCTGGTACCAGGCGTGGTCGCCACAGCAGGCGTTTGATTTTCAAGTTGTTCCATCAGCAAGGCGTTATTCAATGCCCCCGCTGCCAGCACGCTAATTAGCCGTAACTCTTCATCGCTGAAATGGTCGAATTGCAGCGGGTCCATGCCATCCACCGTTAACGCACCAATCAAATTTTGATCGGCAAATAACGGCAGGCCAAGGCAGGCATGAACTTTCAAATCGCTATGGTCGGGAATCAGCCCGTCGTAGGGGTCGGGTAATTCACTTTCCGCCGGGAAGCGCACCACATCGCCTGCGCGCGCGATGGCTTCAAGACGCGGATGCTCATCCAAATCAAACCGCCGCCCGAGCACATCCTGCGCCAGGCCATCAATCGCCAGCGGGCGAAACTGCCGCGCTTCGTAGCGCAACAAGGCCGTGGCATCGCCACCCAAAAGCTGGCGCAGAGTGCGAATCAAACGCGCAAAACGATCCTGATGAGAAATACCGCTTTGCAGGTCAATGGCAATGTTGGCAAGGGAAGTAATAGACAGGCTCATAGGCGGCTCCAGATTGGGAAGCATTAAAGCTACCGCGCAATAGTCAAAATGACAAATTGATTGTCAGAAAGACCATTTACAGCAATGTCTTTTTGACAGTTAAATTTTAAGCCATTTAAATAATAACCCTATAAATCAATAAAATATAAAGTTGGCACGCCGATTGTAATACATCAAATACGAGCATCGTTTTTTTAATTCTATTTGAGGGTTTTTCAATGGCTATTCAGGTTAAAAACAATATCCAATGGGTCGGTCAACGTGACTGGGAAGTGCGTGATTTTCATGGCACCGAATATAAAACACTGAAAGGCAGCAGCTATAACAGTTACCTGATCCGTGAAGAAAAGACGGTGCTGATTGATACGGTTGACCATAAGTTTAGCCGTGAATTTGTGCAAAACCTGGCGGCTGAAATTGACCTGAATACGCTGGATTACATCATCATTAACCACGCGGAAGAAGACCACGCGGGCGCGCTGACCGAGCTGATGTCGCGCATTCCCAACACGCCAATTTACTGCACTGCCAACGGCATCGATTCGATTAATGGCCACCACCATCACCCGGAGTGGAATTTCCACGTCGTGAAAACCGGCGACAGCCTGGATATCGGCAACGGCAAGCAGCTCATCTTCGTTGAAACGCCGATGCTGCACTGGCCGGATAGCATGATGACGTATATGACCGGCGACGCGGTGCTGTTCAGTAACGACGCCTTTGGTCAGCACTATTGCGATGAACATCTGTTTAACGATGAAGTCGATCAGGCTGAATTGTTTGAACAATGCCAGCGTTACTACGCCAACATTCTGACGCCATTCAGCCGCCTGGTGACACCGAAAATCACCGAAATCCTCGGCTTCAATCTGCCAGTCGATATGATCGCGACTTCTCATGGCGTGGTGTGGCGCGATAACCCAACGCAAATCGTTGAGTTGTATCTGAAATGGGCGGCAGATTATCAGGAAGATCGCATCACCATTTTCTACGACACCATGTCTAACAACACCCGCATGATGGCGGATGCGATTGCGCAAGGGATTACCGAAGTCGATCCGCGCGTGGCGGTGAAAATCTTTAATGTCGCCCGCCATGATAAAAACGAAGTTCTGACCAACGTGTTCCGCTCCAAAGGCGTGCTGGTCGGCACATCAACCATGAATAACGTGATGATGCCGAAAATTGCCGGGCTGGTTGAGGAGATGACTGGGCTGCGTTTTCGCAATAAACGCGGCAGCGCGTTTGGCTCTCACGGCTGGAGCGGCGGCGCGGTTGACCGTCTTTCCACGCGTTTGCAGGATGCCGGTTTTGAAATGTCGCTGAGCCTGAAAGCGAAATGGCGTCCGGATATCGACGCGCTGGAAATCTGCCGCGAGCATGGGCGTGAAATCGCCCGTCAGTGGGCGTTAACGCCGCTGGTTTCTGCGCCAACGCCAGCGCCGCAAGAAAGCGTGGCTGAAAAGCCAGACTGCGCCGATTCAGGGCCACGCATGCAATGCAGCGTTTGCCAGTGGATTTACGACCCACAAACTGGGGAACCGATGCAGGATGTCGCGCCGGGTACGCCATGGAGCGAAGTCCCGGACAGCTTCCTGTGCCCGGAATGTTCACTCGGCAAAGACGTCTTTGATGTGCTGGCAACGGAGGCAAAATGAATCATGGCATTGTGATAATCGGTTCGGGCTTTGCCGCCCGCCAACTGGTGAAAAATATCCGCAAACATGACGCGCAGGTGCCGGTGCGCATGATTGCCGCCGACAGCATGGACGAGTACAACAAGCCCGATCTCAGCCATGTCATCAGCCTGAATCAACGAGCAGACGACCTCACCCGGCAGCGTGCCGGGGAGTTTGCCGAGCAGTTTAATTTAACGCTCAACGCCAACAGTTGGGTGTCGGAAATTAACACTCGCGAGCGCCTGGTAAAATGTGGCGATCAGCAATGGCCGTACGACAAACTGGTGCTGGCAACCGGTTCAAGCGCCCTGCTGCCGCCGATTGCAGGCAAAGAGTTGATGCTGACGCTTAACAGCCAGCAAGAGTATCTGGCCTGTGAAACGTCATTACGCGATGCACGCCGCGTGATGATTCTGGGCGGTGGTTTGATTGGCACCGAACTGGCGATGGATTTTTGCCGCGCCGGGAAGCAGGTGATTTTGGTGGATAACGCCTCCAGTCTGCTCGCTTCGCTAATGCCTGCGGAAGTCAGCAGCCGTTTACAACAGCGCCTGAACCAGATGGGCGTTGAACTGCTGTTTAATCAGCGACTTGAATCGCTGAGCAAAACGCCACAGGGAATCAATGCGGCGTTAAGCAACGGGCGAATCGTCAATGTGGATGCCGTTGTGGCGGCGATTGGCCTGCGTCCAAACGTCGGGCTGGCGCAACACGCCGGGCTTGCTGTGAATCGGGGTATTCAGGTGAACCGCCAGTTGCAGACATCCGATGCGAATATTTACGCCCTTGGTGATTGCGCAGAAATCGATGGTAAAGTGCTGCCATTCCTGCAACCGATTCAGTTTAGTGCCATGACGCTGGCCAAAAATCTGCTGGGTGCCGCCGACGGCCTGAATCTCCCCGCGATGCTGGTGAAAGTGAAAACGCCGGAGCTGCCATTGCATCTGGCAGGGGAAACGCAACGTAATGATTTGGCGTGGCAAATCTGTGCCGAGCCGCAAGGTTTGATAGCCAAAGGCTATGACGAAGCGCAGCAGTTACGGGCGTTTATCGTCAGCGAAGCGCATATGAAACTGGCGTTTGGATTGTTGCGGGAATTGCAGTTGTAGCGGGAGTTCATGCGGGTGACGCTCGATATGATGTCAGCGCCGCCCGCGTGACGTTACTCGTCAAGAATTGGCGCAAAGCCGCCATAAATCATACGCTTGCCATCGAACGGCATCGACTCGCCAAACTCTTTCATCCGTGGGTCAGACATCATTTTCGCATTCGCGGCATCGCGCACTTCTTTGGAGGGATATTCAATCCAGCTAAACACCACTTCTTCGCTCTCTTCGGCTTTCACCGCCATGCGAAAATCAGTGAGTTTGCCATCGGGCACATCGTCGGCCCAACATTCCACGACACGTAACGCGCCAAACTCTTTAAACAACGGCGCGGCTTTTGCGGCTAACTGCTTGTATTCATCCTTTTTTGCTGCGGGTACAGCAACAACAAAACCATCAACATAATTCATTGTGAACCTCCACGGTGTGGGAAGTACGGCAGATGATACGGGCAGATAATTTCTACCCGTGATGATTACGATTGATAAGTTTAGTCGTTAAGAATGAATGCTTCCTGCTTAAAGATTAAGCAGCATTTCATATTGCGTACAGGGATCCTGACGGAAGCCACTGCTTTCGAAAAGTGGCGCAAAAGATTCCGGAATGGCCGTTGCGGTGAAAATTCCAGGGAAACGTTCGCGTAACAGCGTCAGCAGTTTTTTCGCCTGCCCTTTCCCTCTTGCGGATGGTTCAACGTAAAGCATGCGCACACGCGGCGGCTGCGGGGAAGTGGCGACCATCGCATAAGCCACGTCGTTAAGAACGTAGGCTTTGCCGGGTAATTTATAGAGTGTTTCGGGTGCGGTAAGCCATGGCAAACGCTGCCGGGAATCCGTCATCATTTTTGTTGCCATCAACATCGGGTCGATTTCTTGCAGCTCGCCCGTTTCGGTAAACAGCGTCGAATTAACCGCGTTGAACCCAACCAGCGTTTGCTGGCGCACAAAGCCCATGCGTTCATACAGCGCCAGCCCGCTGTCGTTGCCGACAATCACTTCCAGCCACATCTTTTTGTCGCCACGCGCACGGGCGTCATCAACTAATTGCTGCATGAACTGTTTGCCGAAGCCTTGTCCGCGTAATTCAGGGCGAATCGCAAAGGCTGCCAGGCGACAGGTTTGCCCACGGCGAGTAATGATTGCCAGCGCTTTCGGTTCACCATCCTGCGTCCAGACTTTGCTGTCATTAAAGCTGATATCTTCCGCACTAAAACGCGAGGCGAAGGTTTCACCATCAATGGTAAAAGGAACTAAATACCCTTCAAAACAATGGGAAAGAATTTCAGCCAGTTGATAACTATTCCAGTTCGCCGCCGCATTACTGATGACCTTGCTGTGCATTGCTACCTCATCGGATGGTGTGATTTCCATCAACATTAGGGCACAACGGTCGGTTCGACCAGGCTTTTTTCCTGCTGAATTTTAATACGAAACCACGGCAAGCACAGTTGAATCAGCGGGCCAATCGCCAGCGCATATAACACGGTGCCGACGCCGAAGGTGCCGCCCATCAACCATCCAGCCAGTAAAACCGTGACTTCAATTGCGGTGCGCACGCTGCGCACCGACCAGCCGGTACGGGCATTAATCCCGGTCATTAAGCCGTCTCGGGGGCCAGAGCCAAACCCGGCACCGATGTACATTCCGGTGGCAATCGCATTCACTAAAATGGCGGCCAGCAGCAAAATACTGCGAGCAACTAACGACTCAACGGGCGGCATCAACGCTAATGCCGCGTCCGCAGCCAGGCCGAGCACAATCACGTTGCTGACCGTCCCCAGACCTGGTTTCTGGCGCAGCGGTATCCACAGCAGCAACACCAGCGCGCCCACCACGATCATCACCATGCCAATATTCAAAGAGAAGATGCGTGCCACGCCGAGGTGAAACACGTTCCAGGGATCGGCGCCTAAATTGGCCCGCACGAACATCGCCGTGGAAACCCCATATAAAACCAGCCCGGTATACAGTTGCAGCAAGCGACGAGCGATCATGTTATTCCCCTTTGAATTGTTTCATGGCTTTACTTTCAACCAAAATGGATATGATATTAAGGTCCAGTTATCAAAAAGTGGATTGCTATGGCACAGCGCAGAACGGGTTCGTCATCACTGGTGAAACTGCTGGGAAACTGGCATCAGGATTTACCGCGCACGCCGGTTTATCGGCAACTGGCGGATGGTTTGCGTTTGTTGATTCTGGACGGGCGGCTGCCGCTGGAGTGCCGCCTGCCGGGTGAGCGCGAACTGGCAACCGCGCTGGGAATCAGTCGCACCACGGTGGCGACCGCGCTGGCGCAACTGCGTGATGAAGGTTATCTGGCGAGTCGGCAAGGCTCGGGTTCCGTTACCATGCTGCCAGAAAACGGGCAGACGGTTTCGCCGCTGCCAGGCCGTGCCGCCACGCTGGATTTATCGACCGCCGCACTCAGCGCCGGGCCGGAAATTCACCAGGCTTATGCAAACGCCCTGATTGCGCTGCCGGAACATCTCGGCAGCACCGGATACAATCAGCAAGGCTTGCCCGAGTTGCGCGAGGTGATTGCGCAGCGCTATGTCGAACGAGGCTTGCCGACCACGGCGGATCAAATCATGGTGGTCAACGGCGCGTTAAGTGGCTTTGGCCTGATTCTGCGGCTGCTGACGGGGCCTGGCGATCGCGTGGTTCTAGATAATCCCACTTATCCAATGGCGCTTAGCGCGATTAAAGGCGCGTCGTGCCGCCCCGTTCCGGTGAGCCTGACCGAACACGGTTGGGACACCGAAGGTTTAGCCGCCACCATTGCACAAACCTCGCCACGTCTGGCCTATTTGCTGGCGGATTTCCATAATCCAAGTGGGCTTTGTATGGATGTTCAAACCCGCCAGGCCATTGCAGAAATTGCCGCACGCACGCGCACCACGATTGTGGCCGATGAAACCATGGTTGACCTGTGGTATGACGCTCCCCCGCCGCCACCGCTGGCCGCGTTTGATCATGCCGACAGAATTATCACGCTGGGTTCTGCGGGGAAAAGTTTTTGGGGCGGCCTGCGTTTAGGCTGGATACGTGCCAACTCGCGCACGATTGCCTCGCTGATTCAAATTCGCGATTCATTAGATTTAGGCTCGCCGATTCTTGAGCAACTCGCGGGTATCAGTTTGTTTAATGAAGCCAACAACTTCCTGCCTGCGCGTCGTGAAATGCTACGCCAGCAGCGAGATGCCAGCGCTGAAATCATCAAAGAGTTATTCCCGGAGTGGAAAATGACGGTGGTGCCGCAAGGCGGGCTGTCGTGGTGGATTGAATTACCCAAACCGCTGGCAACGATATTCGCCGCCAGTGCAGAATCTATTGGCATTCGTATTGGCGCAGGGCCACGCTTTGGTTCAGAAGGAGCATTTGAGCGCTATTTACGTTTACCGTTCACGCTTGAACCTGCGCAAATGCGAGTGGCACTCGAACGGTTAAAACCACTTTGGGATAATCTGGCGCAAACAGGGAATGAGAGTTTGAGAAGGTCGGTAGTTTAATTTTTAAATTAACGGTTCACATTATTAAAATGTGAACCTTACTTCCTTTGAATGATGACTAATAACCATCCGGTAAATCCTTGTCAATGGATATCAACTTGCCACTTTTCATCGTAATATACCCACCTTCTTTTAAATCGGCCAACACTCTGAATACATGAGTACGAGATAACTTAGTGCGGCTTATAATAAAACTCGCCAAACCTTCTTTTTCATTTGGAAAAGCGAGGGAACGGTAGAGATAACGGTAAAGCATGGGTTTGATGGTTTGGTAGCTAGTCAGTTGCTTTCTTTCAGCATGCAGATCCAGTGAGAAAATAGTCATGAAAATCAAAATACTTGAGAGAGCCCGCATGCTCTCAGCATTCTTAAAAAAAATCTCATCAAATTTCTCATAAGAGATTTCAACGACTTTCACGGGCGTCATGCACTTATATTCAAAAATCAACATTGGGCAATACCGCTCCATCAAACCAATGGGCATATAGTCAATGGCATTACCAATAGTGAGTTCGCTTTCTGCATGTAAAATGGCCACTGAACCTTCAACAGGAACGTAAATAAAGCTGGGTGTGATGGCTAATTCTTTTGTCGCAGCGAAAGTGAGTTGTTCACCATTTTTGCGGACATCATTAACCTGACTCTCTATATTCAGAGACTTATAATAACGATGAATATTTTCAAAACTGGCACCCATAACACATCCAAGATATATCATCAATTATTATAGTATAGCGCTACCAATAGAAAATGTCTGTACAAAATGAAGAGAGCAATTTCGTCAATATATCAAAATAAATCGTAGTCCCATATGGCACTACTTCCGAGTTAATTCATCCATTAAAATTGCCTGTGTTAATCCACAGGTTATTTAAATTATCGAAACATATCTTCTATCTTTTAGAATTTATTAATTTCTGAGGTTAAATTAATGAGATTGAATCTAATAGCCAAAAGCCTGATTGCCGCGGGGTTACTGACGACATTGTCAGTTAGCGCAGCAACTCCAGCGCCCACTAACGATGCGACACCTGCAACAAAACAAGCCAATGAAGCGCTTTATCAGCAGCTCCCGTTCTCTGATCACACCGATTTCGTGAATGCTCATAAAGGCTTTATCGCTGCACTGCCACAGGATGTGATAAAGGGCGAGCAAGGCAATGTTATCTGGAATCCACAGCAATACGCCTTTATTAAAGAGGGCGATAAAGCGCCAGCGACGGTTAATCCAAGCCTGTGGCGTCAGTCCCAGTTGATTAATATCAGCGGTCTGTTTGAAGTGACCGAAGGTGTTTATCAGATTCGTAATCTCGACCTTTCTAATATGACCATAATTGAAGGTAAAACCGGGATTACCGTGGTCGACCCGCTGGTTTCTGCTGAAACCGCAAAAGCCGGTTTGGAGCTGTATTACAAAAATCGCGGCAAAAAAACTGTCGTCGCGGTGATCTTCACCCACAGCCACGTTGACCACTACGGCGGTGTTCGCGGTGTGGTTGACGAAGCCGATGTCAAAGCGGGCAAAGTTAAACTGTATGCTCCGCAAGGCTTTATGGGTTCTGCCGTAGACGAAAATATTATGGCGGGTAACGCCATGAGTCGCCGCGCAAGTTACATGTACGGCAACTTGCTACCTGCTAATGCTAAAGGCCAGGTGGGTGCTGGTCTGGGCACCACGACCTCTGCCGGTACAGTGACATTGTTGGCACCAACCGACTACATCACGCACACCGGCCAGGAAGAAGTGATCGATGGCCTGACTTACGACTTTATGATGGCTCCGGGTTCTGAAGCGCCGTCGGAAATGCTGTGGTACGTCAAAGAGAAGAAAATGATCGAAGCGGCGGAGGATGTGACTCACACGCTGCATAACACCTATTCACTGCGCGGCGCGAAAATCCGCGACCCACTAGCATGGTCTAAATACATTAATGCCGCGATTGACCGCTGGGGCAGCGATGCTGAAATTATTATTGCCCAGCACCACTGGCCGACATGGGGCCAGGATAACGTCGTCAACCTGATGAAAGGTCAGCGTGATATGTACCGCTTCATCAACGATCAGACGTTGCGCATGGCAAACGAAGGTCTGACGCGCGATGAAATCGCAGCGAACTTCAAACTGCCACCGAAACTGGCGAAAACCTGGGCTAGCCGGGGTTATTACGGTTCGGTCAGCCACGATGTGAAAGCCACCTACGTGTTCTATCTTGGCTGGTTCGATGGCAACCCGGCAACCCTGGATGAACTGCCGCCGGAAGAATCCGCGAAGAAATTCGTTGAATACATGGGCGGTGCGGACAGCATTCTGCAAAAAGCGAAATCTGATTACAGCCAGGGGAATTACCGTTGGGTGGCGCAGGTCGTGAGCAAAGTGGTGTTTGCTGATCCAACCAACAAAGCGGCCCGCAACCTCGAAGCGGATGCACTGGAACAGATGGGGTATCAGGCAGAATCAGGCCCATGGCGTAACTTCTATCTGACGGGTGCGCAGGAATTGCGTAATGGCGTGATTAAAGGCCCTACGCCGAATACCGCCAGCCCGGATACCGTTCGTGCTATGACGCCAGAAATGTTCTTCGATTACATGGCAGTTCACATCAACGGTGAGAAAGCGGCGAATGCCCATGCGGTGCTGAACTTCAACTTCGGCGACCAGGGCGGGAAGTACAAATTGGAACTGGAAAACGGGGTGCTGAACCACACGCCAAATTCAGAAGCCAGCAACGCTGACGCAACGTTCAATCTTTCCCGCGATACGCTCAATCGTATTGTTTTGAAAGAAGAAACATTGCAGCAGGCGAAAGACAAAGGTGACGTAAAAATCACTGGCGATGCAGGCAAACTGGACGAAGTGCTTGGCTATATGGACAAGTTTAACTTCTGGTTCAATATCGTTACGCCATAAGCCAGATACATCATTACGCTTTATCCCTGATGCTCTGTGACGCAAGTTGCAGGGCATTTTTTTGTTTTGTGTTTTTTTTGAGTGTGGCGAAGTAGAACAGAGACAGGCATAAGCATGTTGAAATTTTACATGCGCCAGAATTGGGTGGGGGCCCTGCCAGCTACATCCCGGCACACGCGTCATTTGCTGCGGCTGCTTCCTTCCGGACCTGACCGAATTCACAAATTAGCATTGCGGGAGAACCAACAGGGCCCCCATTGAGAGCACTAGTTACCTAACGCGCTGGCGCATTATCCATGTTGCCCTATGCAATTGCAAGCAAGGAGCGGTCAGGTGTTGGTTTCTTGCGCAGTCCGCGATTTGCTTCCATGTTTTCTGCCCGACGCTTATCCTGTGAGGACGGTTTTTACGAGGCTGGCTATGGATAACAATGATTCATTTCCGATGCGGGTATTCCAGATTATTGCTGCGATCCCCGAAGGTTGCGTGACAACTTACGGCGATGTCGCACGGCTGGCGGGTTCTCCGCGTGCGGCACGTCAGGTGGGTGGCGTTCTCAAACGTTTACCCGAGGGTAGCAAGTTGCCGTGGCATCGCGTGGTGAATCGCCACGGGCAGATTTCCCTGACCGGCCCGGATCTGCAACGCCAGCGGCAAGCCCTGCTTTCTGAAGGCATTATGGTTTCAGGCGATGGGAAAATTGAGATGGAACGCTATCGCTGGAATTATTAAAAAGCGCCTCGGGCGAGGCGCTTATCATCAGAGCTAAGGGTTAAAACTGCGTTGGCGCAGGAACCGCTGATGAAGGATTCACCTGAGTCGGTGATGTGGACGGCACGGTGGTGACTGCGCCACCACTGGCCTGAACTGGCACCGCAGTTTGCTGGACAGGCACCAGCGTCAGATCGGCTTTTACGCCGCCATTGTTAATCACTGGCTGAATGGTATCGGTGATAAACATCAGCTTATCGTTCACGGTAATCGCCGCACTCAGGATAATACGCGCGTTCGGCTGAATATCCGCCGGATTGAAAGGCAGCACAAAGCTAAACGGTGACTGCTTCCCTTCTGTACGAACCGCTTTCTGAGAAAGAACTTTTGACGGCGCATCAGCCAACGATGCGTCAGACAGCGTTACAGTGAGAACCGCATCCGGTGGCAAAGCAATTTTCTGACGAATCCATGCCGTACCGGAAACGTTAGGTTGCTTGAGATCAGACTGCGTGGTTGCCGCTGCCGACGATGTTGTTGCGGCCGGTGCAGGCGTTGGGATATCAGCGCTTTTCTGCGCGCATCCCGCCATTGCTAAGGTAATGGCTAAACCACTTAACGTGTGCACAAGTTTCATTGATTTGTTCTCCTTATTATCAATGCACCAGCAGGCCACAGGCCCGCAAGTAATGAGTGGTTAAACATGCTTATCACGCTAAGTGTGGCACATATCACTGATTTCTGCCCAAAAGCGAAACAGATCATCAGGTCGGGCCAGCGGGTGGAGAATGTTGGAAACCTGTTATAATCAGGCCAATTGCACGATTTTATTTTTTTATTGAGGACCTTTTATGAGTCAGGCGCTCAGCAATTTGTTGGCATTACTCAATCTGGAAAAGATTGAAGAAGGTATTTTTCGCGGCCAGAGCGAGGACTTAGGTTTACGTCAGGTATTCGGTGGGCAAGTGGTTGGCCAGGCGTTGTATGCCGCCAAAGAAACCGTACCGGTTGACCGTCTGGTTCACTCATTTCACAGCTATTTTTTGCGTCCGGGCGATAGTCAAAAACCGATTGTTTATGATGTCGAAACCCTGCGTGATGGCAATAGTTTCAGTGCCCGCCGCGTAGCAGCGATTCAAAATGGCAAACCGATTTTCTACATGACGGCCTCTTTCCAGGCGCCCGAGCCGGGATTCGAGCATCAAAAAACCATGCCTGCGGCCCCAGCCCCGGAAAATCTGAAATCCGAAACTGAAATTGCGATGGCTTTTGAGAAACTTCTGCCTCAAACGCTGAAAGAAAAGTTCCTGTGCGAGAAGCCGCTGGAGATTCGCCCGGTGGTGTTCCATAACCCGATGCAGGGACATGTGGATGAACCCACTCGCCAGGTGTGGATCAAAGCGAATGGCCAGATGCCAGACGATTTACACGTGCATCAATATTTGCTGGGTTATGCCTCGGACTTTAACTTCCTGCCGGTTGCGCTGCAGCCGCACGGTGTCGGTTTCCTCGAGCCGGGAATGCAGGTCGCCACTATCGATCATTCCATGTGGTTCCACCGCCCGTTCGATATGAACGACTGGCTGCTGTATAGCGTGGAAAGCACGTCGGCATCGAGTGCGCGTGGTTTTGTGCGTGGTGAGTTTTATTCGCGTGATGGCGTGTTGGTGGCTTCGACGGTGCAGGAAGGGGTAATGCGCAAGCGGAGTTAAGATTAGTAAGCCCTCACCCCGGCCCTCTCCCCCAGGAGAGGGAGAAGGCAATCCCCTCTCCTGGGGGAGAGGGTTAGGGTGAGGGGAAATCAATTACGCGTTATAAGCATTCTCGCCATGGCTATTCACATCCAGACCTTCGCGCTCATGCTCTTCTGGAACACGCAGGCCTACAGTCAGGTCAGCCACTTTGAAGCCGATGAAGGCAACCACCGCAGACCAAACCAGCGTCACGCCAATACTTTCTAACTGCACCAGAACCTGATGGCCCATGGTCACGCCTTCTGCGTAGCCTACGCCGCCCAGTGAAGGTGAAGCGAAGATACCGGTCATGATGCAGCCAACGATACCGCACACGCCGTGGACACCAAACACATCACAAGGGTCATCCACACGCAGCCATTTCTTCAGCAGGGTTACGCCCCACAAGCCCGCCAGACCCGCAACGATACCGATGATCAATGCACCGCCGACGCCCACATAACCACACGCTGGTGTGATTCCGACCAGGCCTGCAATCGCACCGGAACATGCGCCCAGCAAAGATGGTTTGCCACGCAATGCCCACTCGCCAAACACCCAACCGAGTACCGCCGCCGCCGTTGCAACTACGGTGTTAACGAATGCCAGTGCGGCGATTTCGTTAGCGGCACTGGCTGAACCGGCGTTGAAGCCGAACCAGCCGAAGTACAGAATTGCCGTGCCGGTAAACACCATCGGCAGGTTGTGCGGTTTGAAGGCTTCTTTGCCGTAACCCACACGCTTGCCAATCAGGTAAGCGCCCACCAGGCCTGCAACCGCGGCGTTGATGTGAACGACTGTACCGCCTGCAAAGTCCATCGCACCGTGCGTTGCCAGCAAACCGCCGCCCCACACCATGTGTGCGATTGGCAGGTAAGAGAGCGTCAGCCAAATCACTACAAAGATCAGTACCGCAGAGAAACGAATACGTTCAGCCAGTGCGCCAACAATCAGCCCAACGGTGATGCAGGCGAAAGAGCCCTGGAACGCAACGTGAATATACTGGTAGAACGAGCCGGTCAGCGCGGTGAGCTGGATATTCTTGAGCATCACCCAGTCGAAGTTACCGAAGAAACTGCCGCCAGTGCCGAAGGTCAGTGAGTAGCCGTAAACCACCCACAGCACACAAACCAGCGCAAACGTGACCGTAATCTGCGTCAGCATCGACAGCACGTTTTTAGAGCGAATCAGGCCACCGTAGAACAGTGCCAACCCAGGAATTGTCATAAACAGCACCAATGCGGTGCTAATCATCATAAAGGCGTTGTCGGCTTTATCGGCCACAGCCGGTGCGGCCAGGGCGATTGATGGCGCAAGTGCCAGGGCTACAACGCCTAAAATAGAGGCTAATTTTTTCATTTTTCCATCCCTTTCACGAGTGGCTAAGTCGATTACAGTGCAGCTTCGTCGGCTTCGCCGGTACGAATGCGGATGACGCGTTGCAGCTCGGCAACGAAAATTTTGCCATCGCCAATTTTGCCGGTGTAGGCAGCTTTGCTAATGACATCAATAACTTCATCGAGTTGATCATCGGCAATTGCCACGTCAATTTTCACTTTAGGCAGGAAATTGACGCTGTATTCAGCACCGCGGTACAACTCGGCATGACCTTTCTGGCGACCAAAGCCTTTCACTTCGGTGACGGTCAGCCCTTGAATACCGATGGAAGACAGCGCTTCGCGTACGTCTTCGAGTTTGAACGGTTTAATAACCACGGTAACCAGCTTCATAGATCCCCTCCAGTCAGAATTGGGTAATTGCCTCTAGAACACGAATTACATAAAGCAAAGGCCGTGCCAAAAATGAAATAGAGGGTTTTTCAGCGCGTTAAGCCGCGCCGAATCAGGATTCGAGGGAGTGGAATAATGATGACAGGGATTAAGAAATTTCTTAGATAAGAAAAACGCACCATTTCAGTGCATGGTGCGTTTCGCTTATGCACCAATGGCGATAACCATTGGTTTCATGCGTGATTTTGGTGCATCACGCCGTGGCGGGTTCTTCGCGCGTGGCAGCGGCTAATTCTTCGCCAGCCAGTTGCAACTGGTACATTTGCCAGTAACGCCCTTGTGCGGCCAGCAATTCACGGTGTGTCCCACGCTCAACCGCCTGCCCACGATGCAACACCAGAATGGTATCGGCATCGGTGATGGTCGATAAACGGTGCGCAATCACCACCAGCGTGGTGTGCTCACGCACCACCGCCAGCGCTTGCTGAATGGCCTGCTCGGTGCCGGAGTCAATGTTGGCGGTCGCTTCATCAAGGATCAGGATCTGCGGCGCATCCACCAATACTCGCGCCAGCGCCAGTAACTGCTTCTGGCCGACAGACAAATTATTGCCCTGCTCGCCCAGGCGTGTGTGAATACCTTCGCTCATGGTGCGAGCCAGTTCTGCAAGCTGCACGGTTTCCAACGCCTGCCAGACTGCCGCTTCGCTGATATCGCGCCCCAGTGTGACGTTTGCAAAGAATGAATCCGCTAAAACCACCGGATCTTGCTGCACCATTGCCACGCCCTGGCGCAACACGCTGTGGCTCAGTGTATCCAGCGGGCGACCATCAAGACGCACTTCGCCTTTAGTCAGCGGGTAATAGCCCATTAACAAGTTGGCGAGAGTGCTTTTCCCGCTGCCGGTATGCCCGACGAGTGCCACGAAACTGCGCGCGGGCACGTCCAGGTTAATGTCCTGCAACACCAGGCGGTCGCCTCGGTAAGAAAACGACACGTTGTCCACTTCAATACGGCCACTTTCCAGCGGGCGATTGTCGTTACCGTAATCCTGACGTTTACCGTCCATCAACTCGAACACACGTTCGCCCGCAACCACCGCCTGTTGCAGCATGGATTGCTGTGTGGTGAGTTCGATAAGCGGCTCGTTAAGACGCCCGAGATAGTTGATAAACGCGTACAGCACGCCGACTTCAATGGTGCCGACCGAGGTAAAACCGAACAACATTAGCAAGCCGCAAAGCACCATCGCCGAGAAAAGACTCAGCAACGGACGCAGTAAAAAGCCATCGAGACGCAGCGTTTGCATCCGCGCCAGGTAATGCGAGCGGCTTGCTGCATTCATGCGTTCGCCAAATCGCGCCTGCTGGCGGAACTGCTGGATAACGCTCATGCCATTGATAACTTCGTTAAAGCCATCATTAATATCCGCCAGATAGCTACGCACGCGGCGCACGATGGGCGTGCTGTAACGCTGGTAAATAAACATCACGATAATCACGGCCGGGAAGATGGCGATCGCCACCGTCGCCATGCGCCAGTCGAGGGTGAACATCGCCACCAGCATCGCGCCAATCAGCGCCGCACTGCGCAGAACCGTTGCCACAACCGTGACGTACAAATCGCGGATCACTTCGGTATCGTTGGTAACACGGGAAATGAGCTGCCCGACAGGCTGGGTATCAAAAGTGCTGAGCGGCTGGCGCAGCGCGGCATCCATCACGTCAGTACGCAGCTTTTGCACCACGCCCACAGCGGCCTGGTTAAACAATAATGCCTGCCAGTAATGCAGCCCCGCCGCTGAAATCGAGAGCAATAAATACGCCGCTGCCAGCCCGGCCACCGCTGCAATCGGCAGGCGATGTTCAGATACCATGTTGTCGATGAAATAGCTCACCAGAATCGGGCCGGTCACTTCGGCAGCCGCCGCAATCCACAACATCACCACCGCCCCGGCGAGGGGTTTTCGCCACGGTGAACCGTAAGCCAGCAGGCGTTTTATGGTTGGCCATTGCTTGATTGCCTTACGCATTGGCAGGTTCCTCATCGGCCGTATTTTCTGGCGCGTCATCCAGCGCCGCTTCCAGTTGTTGATAACGATACATATCGCGATACCAGCCCGGCATTCCCACCAGCGCATCATGATTCCCGCGCTGCACAATATGCCCGTTCTGCATGACCAGAATTTCCGAGGCTTCGGTCAGGGCGGATAAACGGTGGGCGCTGATGATCACCGTGCGGTTTTCCCCCCACTGGCGCAGGTTGTGGAGGATCTGGTGTTCGGTACGCCCGTCAACCGCCGAAAGCGCATCATCAAGGATCAGGATTTCCGCATCGAGCAACAAGGCGCGCGCGATAGAAATACGTTGTTTCTGGCCGCCGGATAGCATCACGCCCCGCTCGCCCACTTCGGTTTCGTAACCTTGTGGCAGACGCAAAATATCGTCATGCACACTCGCAAGTTTCGCGACGTGTTCGATTTCTTCCTGCGTCGCACCTGGTTTGCCGAGCGCAATATTGCTGGCAACGGTGTCGGAGAACAGGAACGGCGTCTGGTTCACGACCGCTAAACGGCTGCGCCAGGAGTCGAGTTGCAGTTGTGACAACGCAATGCCGTGGAAGCAAATTTCGCCCTGGTCGATATCAAAATGGCGCTGAATCAGCGACAGAATGGTGCTTTTCCCGGCCCCGGTTGGCCCGCACAGGCCGAGCATTTCGCCAGGTTTGAGCGTGAAGGAAACGTTTTCCAGCGTCGGGCGCGAGGTTTGCGGATAGTGGAATGCCTGAATATTCGCTACTACCGTGCCGCGCCCGGCAGGCGCTTCTTGCTCACCATCAACCACCGATGGAGCTTCGGCTAACATGCTGCGGATACGGCTGTACGCCGCACTGCCGCGCTCAACGATGTTAAACATCCACGCCAGCGCCAGCATGGGCCAGATCATCAGGCCGAGATACATCACGAAGCTGGTCAGTTGCCCGAGCGTTAATGTGCCCTGAATCACCATCCAGCTACCGCCGCCGATTGCCAGCAGGTTGGCGGTGCCGATGGTGATATAAATCGTCGGATCAAAGCGCGCATCGACACGCGCAACGCGCATGTTTTTCGCGCCGGCATCTTTGGCTTCGGCGGCAAACAGCGCGGATTGCCTGTCTTCCAGCCCAAACGCTTTGATCATGCGGATGCTGGATAAACTTTCCTGGGTGCGGTCGTTAAGCGTGGAGAATGCGGCCTGCGCCAGCTTGAAGCGGTGGTGCAACTGGTCGCCATAGCGTTTGATCACAATCGCCATGACCGGCATCGGCAACAGCGCAAGAAGAGTGAGCTCCCAGCTAATTTGCGTCGACATGACAATCAATACCGCGCAGCCCATCACCAGCGAATCCACCAGCGTTAAAACGCCCTCGCCTGCGGCGAATACCACACGGTCAACGTCGTTGGTGGCGCGCGCCATTAAGTCGCCCGTGCGGTGGCGCAGGTAAAATTCAGGATGCTGGCGGCTCAGTTGGCGATAGTAATCTTCTCGCAGTTCGACGGCGAGCTGGTAAGACGCGCCGAATAACAATACGCGCCAGACGTAACGCAGCATGTAGACCACCACCGCGATAACCAGCATGACGCCAATCCACATCAGCACGTCGGTGCCTGAAAGGGTCTGTTGGGTCACGCCGTCCACAATCACGCCCACCAGTTTTGGCGGCACCAGTTGCAGGACGGCAATAATAATAAGCAAGGCAACCGCCCCGAGATAGCGTCGCCATTCGCGGGTGAAGTACCAGCTTAGTTGAGCAAATAATCGCACGCAGTCAGATTCCTGAAATACTGAACTATGAAGGCCGGGAGCGCGGGACTCAGCGCTCGAGTGGCAAAGCCGTGGTGTATTTTATCTGTTCCATGGCAAAACTCGAAGTCACATCGCTTAAACCAGGAATGCCGTTCACCAGCCGTTTGTAAAAATCATCGTACCGTTTCATGTCTTCTACCTGCACACGCATCAGGTAGTCGTATTCCCCTGCCATACGCCAGAAACCGAGCACTTCCGGCATTTCGGCAACCACCGAGACAAATTTGCAGTACCACTCGCTGCTGTGATGCTGGGTTTTGATCAGCACAAAGGCGGTCAGCCCAAGACCCAGTTTTTCTGGATCGAGTAACGCAACTTTCGCCCGGATAATACCGTCGTCTTCAAGCCGTTTCAGGCGTTTCCAGCAAGGGGTGGTGGTCAGATTAACGGCATCAGCGAGAGCCTGCAAAGAGAGGGTGCAGTCGATTTGCAGCAAGGATAGCAGTTTACGGTCAATTTTATCTAACATGGCGACCTCCGGGAGAAATTTTTTCTCCATTTAATCGACCAGGAAGGCTAAAAGGCAACTTTTTTATCCTGTTTTTGCATTACTCTAAGCACAAATAGACAAACGACAATTCAGACGGACAACACCATGACCAGCACCTGGGTAAACCACGCCATTAGCGAAATTAACGCCGATTACCAACGCTCCGCCGATACACATTTGATTCGCCTGGCGCTGCCTGGTTTTCCCGGTATTCAGTTGTATCTGAAAGATGAAAGCACCCACCCGACCGGCAGCCTGAAACATCGCCTGGCACGCTCGCTGTTTCTGTATGGGTTGTGTAACGGCTGGATTAACGAAGGGACGACGATCATTGAAGCCTCTTCCGGTTCAACTGCCGTGTCCGAAGCCTATTTCGCCCGCCTGTTAGGACTGCCGTTTATCGCGGTGATGCCCGCCTGCACCGCGAAACGCAAAGTAGAACAAATTGAGTTTTATGGCGGCCGCTGCCATTTCGTCGAGAGCGCGTGTGAAATCTACGCGGCATCCGAAATGCTGGAGCGCGAACTGAACGGCCATTATATGGACCAGTTCACCTACGCCGAGCGCGCAACCGACTGGCGCGGCAATAACAATATCGCTGACAGTATTTTCCGCCAGATGGAACATGAACCGCATCCGGTGCCGGATTACGTTGTGATGAGCGCAGGCACCGGCGGCACATCCGCCACGATTGGTCGTTATTTACGTTACCAGGGCTACCCAACAAAACTGACGGTGGTTGACCCGCAAAATTCAGTGTTTATGGATTACTGGCAGAATCGCGATTGCAGCTTGCGCAGCGCAGTCGGGAGCAAAATTGAAGGGATTGGCCGCCCACGCTGCGAGCCGTCGTTTATTCCGGATGTGATTGACGACATGATGCGCGTGCCGGATGCCGCCAGTATTGCCACCATGCAATGGCTGGAAACGGTTCTGGGGCGCAAAGTGGGCGCTTCCACCGGCACCAATATGTGGGGCGTGTTGCAACTGGCTGCACAGATGCGTGAAGAAGGCCGTAGCGGTTCGATTGTGACGCTGCTTTGCGATAGCGGTGAACGTTATCTGGAAACCTATTACAACGCAGAATGGGTGAAGGCGAATATCGGTGATGTCGGGCAGTGGCGTGCTGAGATTGATAAATTGATTAAGTAAAAAAATAGGCCGGATATTCATCCGGCCTGCTGCAAAGTCTCGTCATTCGGGGGAATAAGTGAGATTTGGTGTGTCCAGCCAATGCGTCAAATAATGAGAAACAGCCTGTTTATTGCAGTGACCAATAACAGGTAAATGCGGTAAATCTGCTTTCAATTGCGCCATCGCGTTGCCCATGATCAATCCATGACCCACGCTTGAGAGCATTTCGCGGTCGTTCATCGCGTCGCCAAACGCCATACAATCTTCCATCTTCAGGCCGAGGTGCTGGCTCAACACATTCAGCGCGGCACCTTTGTTGCAGCCAATCGGTAACACTTCCAGGCAATCGACTGCCGAGAAACATAAAAATGCACGGCCACCCAGAACCTCATCCAATTGAACTTTCAGACGCAAAAGATCGTCATGCGGGCCACAGAAACAAATCTTGGTCACTTCATTGGAAGGGATGCGTTTAACGTCGACAATTTTCGGGCTAAAGCCGCTGTATACATGGGCGTTCAGTAGTTCGCCGACTTCAAATTGAGTCAGCCAACCGGTGTCATTAAACACATGCAGGCTCGCTTGAGTATCCCAGTTGCCGTGGATAACCATTTCTGCCGCCTCAGGCGACAGATCCTGGAGATGCAAAAGATCACCCTGCGTTGAGTGGATGCGCGTCCCGTTGCCGGTGATCAAAAACGCTTCCAGTTCGAGTTTGCTCAGCACATGGCGCATTTCCAGCACATGACGACCTGTGGCAAACGCGAGAGTCATCTGACGTTCATTGCGCAGGCGGTTAAGGGTGTGCACGGTTTCTTCACCCAAAAGATGATTGGGCATTAACAACGTGCCATCCATATCAAACGCAGCCAGACGAGCCATTTTCACTCCAGTTTGTGACGACTAAAACACGGCTGTTAGTATCACCTGGCATATACGGAACTAATAGTGAATACTTTCTGAAAATCGTTCCGGGTTTATCTTATGCGCTTGTTAAATCGACTCAATCAGTTCCTGCGTTTGTGGCAGCCTTCAGCGGGAGAAACACAGCAAGTCACCGTGGCAGAACTCGCTGCGCGCTGTTTTTGCAGTGAGCGCCATGTGCGCACGTTGTTGAATCAGCTGCAAGATGCGGGCTGGCTGACGTGGCACGCGCAGTCCGGGCGCGGGAAACGCGGCACGCTCACTTTTCTGGTGACGCCAGAGAGCGTGCGCTCGGGAATGATGGAACAAGTGCTGCACAAAGGGCAGCATCAGAATGCGCTGGAGCTTGCGCAAATCGCCCCGGAACAATTGCGCCAGCTACTGCAACCGTTCCTCGGTGGGCAATGGCAAAACGACACGCCAACGCTGCGTATTCCCTATTACCGCCCGCTCGAACCCTTGCAGCCGGGGTTTCTGCCAGGCCGCGCCGAACAGCATTTAGCCGGGCAAATTTTTGCCGGGTTGACCCGTTTCACTTCAAATAGTCCGGCTCCACAGCCCGATCTCGCTCATCACTGGCAAGTCTCAGAAGATGGTCTGAACTGGTACTTTTTCATTCGCTCCACATTGCACTGGCACAACGGCGAACCGGTAGAAACCGCTCAGTTACAACAGCGGCTTATGATGCTGTTAACGCTTCCGGCCATACGACGCCTGTTTATTAGCGTGAAAAGCATTGAACTGACCCATACGCAATGTATCCGTTTTATCCTGCACACCCCGGATTATTGGCTGGCACACCGGCTGGCGAGTTATTGCAGCCGTCTGGCCCATCCCGATGACAGCCAAATAGGCTGCGGGCCGTTTCGTATCAGCAGCTTTAAAGAAAGCCTGGTGCGCATCGAAAGTTTTGAGTCTTATCATCTCAGCCATCCGCTGCTGAAAGCCGTGGAATACTGGATTACGCCGCAGTTATTCGACACGGAACTGGGCACCAGTTGCCGCCATCCGGTGCAAATCGCTATCGGCCAGCAAGACGAACTGGTGCATTTGCGCCCCGTCAGTAACAGCATCAGCCTGGGTTTTTGCTATCTGGCGGTCAAACAAAACAGCAATTTGTCACCGGAGCAGGCGCGCTTCCTGATGCAGATCATCCACCAGCAGCAGTTGATCGCCAGCCTGCCGGTAGACGAATCGCTGATCACGCCAAGCGTTGAGATGATCCCCGGCTGGAAGATCCCCGAATGGCGCCATTGCAAAGCGGTGCCGCTGCCGCCGCGATTGACGTTGCTTTATCATTTGCCAGTCGAACTGCACGTTATGGCGCAACAGCTAAAAACGTATCTGGCCGATTCAGGCTGTGAACTAACGCTGGTGTTCCATGACGCCAAAAACTGGACGGGTTGTGATGCCCTGGCAGATGCCGATTTAATGATGGGCGACCGGTTGATTGGCGAAGCGCCGGTTTATACGCTGGAGCAGTGGTTGCGCAGCGATGTCATCTGGCCTGCGGTGCTCACGGAGAGTCAGTACGTGCACTTGCAGGCAACGCTTGATGCGGTACAAATACATCCGCAAGAAAGTGCCCGCAACGCTGGTTTGCAGGAAGTATTCAGCGCGTTGATGCGCGATGCGATTGTTTCACCGCTGTTCAATTACCGCTACCAGATCAGCGCGCCTCCGGGCGTTAACGGTATTGAGCTTAATGCCTGGGGCTGGTTCGATTTCACCCAGGCCTGGTTGCCACCGCCGGTGATGATATGAAGAAGCTGGGCAGCCAATGGGCTTAGGCGTTAACATATGTTTTTACATGTCCTACAGGAAAACTCATGAAACGTGCAGTTGTCGTCTTTAGTGGTGGCCAGGATTCCACAACCTGCCTGATTCAGGCATTACAGCAGTATGATGAAGTCCATTGTGTGACGTTTGATTATGGCCAACGTCACCGCGCTGAGATTGATGTTGCTCGTGAGCTTTCACTGAAACTGGGCGCTCGTGCGCACAAAGTTCTGGATGTCACATTGCTAAATGAATTAGCCGTCAGCAGCCTGACGCGCGATAGCATTCCGGTGCCTGGATATGATCCTGAAGAAAAAGGGATACCGAGCACTTTTGTGCCGGGACGCAATATTCTGTTCCTGACCCTGACGGCGATTTATGCGTATCAGGTCGAAGC
The DNA here is from genome assembly GCF_003601925.1 of Buttiauxella izardii. Lineage (GTDB taxonomy): Bacteria > Pseudomonadota > Gammaproteobacteria > Enterobacterales > Enterobacteriaceae > Buttiauxella > Buttiauxella izardii. The sequence continues at coordinate 18,625 of NZ_QZWH01000046.1, read as the reverse complement.
TGAAGCGGTGATCACTGGCGTTTGTGAAACTGATTTCTCCGGCTACCCGGACTGCCGCGATGAGTTCGTAAAAGCACTGAATCACGCCGTCAGCCTTGGTATGGGCCGTGATGTTCGTTTTGAAACCCCATTAATGTGGCTGGATAAAGCCGAAACCTGGGCGCTGGCGGATTACTGGCAGCAACTGGATTTGGTGCGTAACGACACGCTGACCTGTTACAACGGGATTCAGGGCGATGGCTGTGGTGAATGTGCGGCCTGCAACTTACGGGCAAACGGCCTTAATCATTATCTGGCGGATAAGCCAACCGTAATGGCGGCGATGAAAAAGAAAACCGGCCTCAAATAATTCGATGGGCGTGGTGTTTGCCACGCCTGTTTTCTTTCCGCTATTCAGAATCTCCGCTACTCCATCATTTGCACTAACTTCTCGCGCAATTCCCCTTCCAGCGGAACCGACTTCTGAGTTTTTAAATCAATACAAACGAATGTCAGTAACGCATCGGCGACGATTTCGCCTTCAGGCTCAAGTTTAACCACCTGACTCAGTACGCCGCTTTTGCCGTTGAGTTGCTGCAAACTGCTTTCAATGAGCAGGAGATCGCCAAGCACTGCCGGGCGGCGATAGTTAATATTGATATTCACCACGATGAAGGCGATGTTGTGGTCCGTCATCCATTTGAACCCGGCCGCGTTTTCCAGCCCTTCCCAGCGGGCCTCTTCAAGAAACTCCAGGTAGCGGGCGTTGTTTACATGTTGGTAAACGTCCATGTGGTAACCACGGACTTTGATATGTGTCTGCATAGCGCTAAAACCCTATCTTTAATTTTAATAGTCAGGTGAGGTACACAGGCCACACCCAACTGGTATGACCTGTGATTTAGCATAGCAAACTTTTTAGACTACGCGAGCCGTCCGCACTAAGCGTTAAAGCTTAATGTGAGACAGATTGCGTTCTACCAACGCGCTACCAATCCCTGGCACCTCCTGAAGCTGCTCGAGTGCTTTGAACGGCCCGTATTCTTCACGATAGCTGACAATCGACTGCGCCTTTTTCAAACCCACACCGTTCATCGCCTGCGCCAGGGCTTCCGCGCTGGCGGTGTTAATACTCACGACGCCATCGTCAGCATCGCCGGGTTTGGCAACCGGTACGGGAGTCGCAGGGGTTTTGCCAGTTTGTTGTTGTGCGGTGTCGTTTTTCACGACGGCTGGTGCAGCGGTTGCCGGGACACATGCGCTTGCACCAATAAATGCCACGGCGATGCACACTGCTTTAAGCCCGTTTTTGATTCCATGTTTCATGCTGTATCTCCTTGTTTGTTGACAGCGAGGCCACCTTACTCGGGGATAAAAACAGGCACAAATGGCAATCTTCAAATGTGGAAAAGGCCGCGAAAGCGGCCTTTGAATGTTGCATTACGTTGCAGTTCTCTGCGAGAAATCTCTAAAATTATTGCTGCTGATCGACGATATCGCCCATCTTAATTTTCGCTTCTTTGCGCAGACTGGTCATCAACGCTTCGAACGAGATTTGCGCATTGTTCTGGGTGATACCCTGAACCATCGCTTTTTTCTGTTCAGCTGGCATATCCCCGGCTTTAACTTCATCCACAGCTAAAAGAACGACGTTGCCCTGCATATCGTTAGCCACGCCATAAGAAGGTTTGTCCTTGGCTGGTAACGGCAGTGAGAAGGCCGCCTGGCTGATAGGATCCTGGCCTGTACGCACGACAGTTTTCGCAGTACCGAAGCTCAAGCCCGCCGCTTTCATCGCTTCATCGCCTTTGCCCATTTTCAGAGCGTTCAGCGTTTTATCAGCATCCAGCTTCGCTTGTTGTTCAGCTTTCTGGTATTTAACCTTCGCGATAACCTGGTCACGGACTTCCGCTAATGGTTTGATGGCTTCGGCTTTGTGTTCAGCGATACGGATAACGAACGCACGGTCACCATCTACAGTAATGATGTCAGAGTTCATACCCGGTGCGCCGTTTGCACCAACCAGACCGCCATTGAAAATGGCATCAGAAACAGGTTTGAAATTAAGCTCTGCCGGTAAGTTATCGTGACCGAACCAGCCAGTCTCAACCGCTTTCACACCCGCCACTTTTTCAGCACTTGCCAGAGATTCGTTATCGTTGCTTGCTGCATCGCTCACTTTTTGTTGCAGCGCGTAGTAAGCATCAACCGCTTTCTCTTGCTTCACTTTCGCCGCAATCGCGTCTTTCACTTCAGACAACGGTTTAGTTTGCGCAGGCTGGATGTCGTCAAGACGAACCACCAGGAAGCCAACAGAAGATTTGATCACACCAGACAACTGGCCTTTGTCTTTCAGACCGGCATTTTTCAGCTCGTCAGGCGTGGTGCCTGGCTCCAGCCAACCCATGTCACCACCGTTGCGGGCAGAGATGATGTCAGCAGATTTTTCTTTTGCCAGGGCCGCAAAGTCGCCGCCTTTGTTCAACTCATCCAGCACTGCTTTAGCTTCGGCTTCAGTTTTGGTCTGAATCACGCTGTAACGGTTACGCTGTGGCTGAGTGAATTCGTCCTGATGCTGGTCGTAGTAAGACTGGATATCGGTATCCGCAACTTCCGCTTTCTGGGAGGCAGCATCCAGCATGATGTAGCTGACTTTGAACTGCTCAGGCGCAATGTATTGGTTTTTGTTTTGCTCGTAGCTGGTGTTGATTTCCTGCTCGGTCGCTTCTTGCTTCGCCGCCAGGGCGTTCACATCAATAGTCGCTTCACGAACCACACGCTGTTGCGATACCAAAGCGGCCAGTTCGTCAGTTTCACCCGCCAGCATGAAATCTGTGCCAACGACAGCACTTATCAGTTGCTGAGTCGTGAGTTGGTTACGCAGCGCTTGTGCGTATTGGTCAGCAGTCATCCCCATGTTGTTGATGATTGCGGTATAACGGGCGTTATCAAATTTGCCGTTATTCTGGAAAGCAGGCTCTTTAAAGATGGCGAGTTTGATTTGTTCGTCGCTAATGCCCAGACCCAGATGCTTCGCGTATTGGTCCATTAACGCTTCATCAATCAGGCGTGACAGTACCTGCTGGCGCATCTGCTTCATGTAGCCTTCATTGGCAGCCATGACAGAGAACTGTTCGCCAAGCTGTTGCTGTTGGCGATTACGCTCACTGGCAACGGCATTTTCAAACTGACCACGGCTGATTTCCTGGCCATTCACTTTTGCGGCGTAGTTGGCACTTCCGCCAATCAGGTATCCACTCACGCCAGTCAAAATGAATGACACGATAATGATCCCGAAAATGATCTTGATTACGAGGCTGTTGGCCGCCGTACGTAAATTGTCCATCATGGTGTAACAACACTCCACTGTAGTGTGAATGGTAAACCCAGCGCAGTCGCTAAATGGGCATCCCTGAATACGCGTACTGCTGTGCCGCTGTGTGCAAGCGGGTATTGTGACAAGAAAACCGGCTCAAATCATCAAAGATGCGCAAAATTAACCATCGGGCATAAAAAAAGGCACATCTAACGATGCGCCCTGACCTAACTTTACTTGCCCTGTAAACGGACGATAAATCAGTTAACCGCTTCTTTCAGCGCTTTACCTGCACGGAACCCTGGAACTTTTGCAGCAGCGATGGTGATTTCTTTGCCTGTCTGAGGGTTGCGGCCTGTACGGGCAGCACGATCTTTAACAGCGAAAGTACCAAAGCCAACTAATGCTACTTCTTCCCCAGATTGCAGAGATTCGGTAACAGAAGTAATCACAGCGTCTAATGCACGTCCAGCCGCGGCTTTAGAAATATCAGCATCGGCGGCAATTTTGTCTATCAGTTGAGATTTGTTCACTCTTCTCTTCCTCTCTTTATAATTTATATCGCACCTGAATCCTTCAAAGTGCGACCGCGCAGCAGTTATAGCAGGCCTGTCATGCCCTTACAACACCCGTTGTTCAGGACAAGCATCGCCAGCAGTCTAAAGTAGCGATACAAAAAAAAGCTGGCAAGTGACAATTCACCAGCCAGCTCTGATTTTATGCACTGAATATGCGTCAGGTCACTATTTTGCGGTTACAACCTGCATTCCGTAGGGTTCGTTCTGCAATGCAAGGGCCAGAACTTCCTCAATTCGCTTCACCGGATGGATATCCAGGTCGGCGATAACGTTGTCAGGAATCTCTTCCAGATCACGTTTATTTTCATCCGGAATCAGAACTGTTTTGATGCCACCACGGTGTGCCGCCAGCAGTTTTTCTTTCAAACCACCGATTGGCAGAACCTGACCACGCAGCGTGATTTCACCGGTCATCGCGACATCTGCACGAACAGGGTTACCCGTCAGGCACGATACCAATGCGGTACACATTGCAATACCGGCACTTGGGCCATCTTTCGGCGTCGCACCTTCCGGCACGTGAACGTGGATGTCGCGTTTTTCGTAGAAATCAGCGTTGATGCCCAATTTCTCCGCACGCGCACGCACCACGGTCAGCGCAGCCTGGATAGACTCCTGCATGACTTCACCCAGAGAACCGGTGTAAGTCAGCTTGCCTTTACCCGGCACACAGGCTGTTTCAATGGTCAGCAGGTCGCCGCCCACTTCAGTCCACGCAAGGCCAGTTACCTGACCGACACGGTTTTCGCTGTCTGCACGACCGTAGTCAAAGCGCTGTACGCCCAGGAAATCTTTCAGGTTATCGCCGTCGATTTCGATGTGCTTAAGCGTTTTATCCAGCAGCAGCTGTTTAACCGCTTTACGACACAGTTTGGAAATTTCACGTTCCAGGCTACGTACGCCCGCTTCACGGGTGTAGTAACGGATAATGCCGGAAATGGCACTATCGTGTACCGTGATTTCGCCTTTTTTCAGTGCGTTACGTTCAATTTGCTTGGTCAGCAAGTGCTGTTTAGCAATGTTCAGCTTCTCGTCTTCGGTATAGCCGGACAGACGAATCACTTCCATACGATCCAGCAGCGGTGCCGGAATATTCATGGAGTTAGACGTTGCCACGAACATCACGTCGCTGAGATCGTAATCCACTTCCAGATAGTGGTCGTTGAACGCCACGTTCTGTTCTGGATCAAGAACTTCCAGAAGAGCAGATGCCGGATCGCCACGCATGTCGGAAGACATTTTGTCGATTTCATCCAACAGGAATAATGGGTTTTTAACGCCCACTTTCGCCATTTTCTGAATTAATTTACCTGGCATGGAGCCGATGTAAGTACGACGGTGACCGCGAATTTCCGCTTCGTCACGCACGCCGCCCAATGCCATACGTACATATTTACGCCCGGTCGCACGCGCGATGGACTGACCCAGTGAGGTTTTACCTACGCCTGGAGGCCCAACCAGGCACAGGATTGGCCCTTTGAGCTTGTTAACGCGGCTCTGGACTGCGAGGTATTCCAGGATACGATCTTTTACGCGCTCAAGGCCGTAGTGATCGGTATCGAGGACTTCCTGCGCCTGACGCAGATCTTTTTTCACTTTGCTGCGCGCATTCCACGGCACCTGCACCATCCAATCGATGTAACCACGCACTACGGTAGCTTCCGCAGACATTGGCGACATCATTTTCAGTTTTTGCAGTTCCGCTTCGGTTTTTTCACGCGCTTCTTTCGGCATTTTCGCCGCATCAATTTTGCGTTTTAGCGCTTCGTTTTCATCTGGCGTGTCGTCCATTTCGCCGAGTTCTTTCTGAATGGCTTTCATTTGCTCATTCAGATAGTACTCACGCTGGCTCTTTTCCATCTGCTTTTTAACACGGTTGCGAATACGCTTCTCAACCTGCAGCAGATCGATTTCCGACTCCATCATCGCCATCAGATATTCAAGACGTTCGTTAATATCGGACATCTCAAGAACCGACTGTTTGTCAGTCAGTTTCAATGGCATATGGGCCGCGATGGTGTCAGCCAGACGCGCAGGATCGTCAATGCTGTTCAGTGACGTCAGCACTTCTGGCGGGATTTTTTTGTTCAGTTTGATATAGCCTTCAAACTGACCAATCGCGGTGCGCACCAGCACTTCCTGTTCGCGCTCTTCGATAGCTGGCGAATTCAGGTACTCAGCCTGAGCTGAGAAATGGTCACCGTTGTCAGAAAGCGTGGTGATACGCGCACGCTGTAACCCTTCAACCAGCACTTTTACGGTGCCGTCTGGCAGTTTCAGCATTTGCAGGATGGATGCGACGGTTCCCACTGAGAACAGGTCATTGACACCTGGCTCATCTGTCGAGGCTTCTTTCTGCGCCACCAGCATGATTTTTTTATCATGATCCATGGCCGCTTCCAGGCAACGAATGGATTTTTCTCGCCCGACAAACAGTGGAATTACCATGTGCGGATAAACCACCACATCGCGCAACGGCAATACGGGGATTTCAATGCGTTCAGAACGCTCAGGATTCATAGAGCTCTCTCTTAGTTAAGGTCCGCCTGGTGATGGGGCGATGCCTCTCGCTCTTTTGGCATCACCAACAAGTAAGTCAGTATATTGGGATGTTTCCCGCACATTCAATGGCAGGAATGAAGGAAAAGCAAAAGGGGGATATAAATCCCCCTTTTAATACTAACTGACTGGTTATTTTGGCGAATTATTCACCGGATGCTTGTAGCTCTTCCGGCTTGCCATAAATTAATAATGGTTTGCTTTGACCGTCGATCACAGACTCGTCAATCACCACTTTCTCGACATCTTCCATGGATGGAAGGTCGTACATGGTATCGAGCAATGCGCCTTCAACGATGGAACGCAGACCACGAGCACCGGTTTTACGTGCCATTGCTTTCTTGGCAATAGCATCCAGCGCTTCGTCGCGGAATTCCAGATCCACACCTTCCAGATTGAACAACGCCTGGTATTGCTTGGTCAGGGCGTTTTTCGGCTCTTTCAAGATTTGAATCAGCGCTTCTTCGCTCAGTTCGGTCAGCGTCGCAACCACTGGCAGACGACCGATAAACTCAGGGATCAGACCAAACTTGATCAAATCTTCTGGCTCGACCTGGCCCAATAACTGCCCTTCGGTTGCCTTCTGAGATTTACCTTTTACCGTTGCACCAAAGCCGATGCCCGAACCGGTTTCAACACGGTTAGCGATAACTTTGTCGAGACCCGCAAATGCACCGCCACAGATGAACAGAATCTTAGAGGTATCAACCTGCAAGAATTCTTGCTGTGGATGCTTGCGCCCGCCCTGAGGCGGAACCGCTGCAACCGTGCCTTCAATAAGTTTCAACAACGCCTGCTGCACACCTTCACCAGACACATCACGGGTGATGGACGGGTTATCAGATTTGCGGGAGATTTTGTCGATCTCATCGATATAAACGATGCCGCGCTGTGCTTTCTGCACATCGTAATCACATTTTTGCAGCAGTTTCTGGATGATGTTTTCAACGTCTTCACCCACGTAACCCGCTTCGGTCAACGTTGTGGCATCAGCCATGGTGAATGGAACATCCAGCAAACGCGCCAGGGTTTCAGCCAGCAGGGTTTTCCCGCTACCGGTCGGCCCGATGAGCAGAATGTTACTTTTGCCCAGTTCGATACCGTTGGTGCTGTCGCCGTTACGCAGACGTTTGTAGTGGTTGTAAACCGCAACCGCCAGGACTTTTTTAGCCTGTTCCTGACCGATAACGTAGTCATCGAGATGGTGACGGATTTCATGCGGAGTCGGCAGCGCACTACGCTCGCGGTGCGGTGCGACCTCTTTAATCTCTTCGCGAATAATGTCGTTACATAAGTCGACACACTCATCGCAGATATACACTGACGGCCCGGCAATCAGTTTACGCACTTCATGCTGGCTTTTGCCGCAAAAAGAGCAGTAAAGCAGTTTGCCTGAACCGTCTTTGCGCTTATCTGTCATCGGTAAAACCTCTTTTCTGTTTCTTTGCGCCATACAGGACGGCGCAAGTGCCATTCTACGGCGCAGCCAATCGTAAGCGCACTATGAGCCGCTACTGTAACTATAGTATACGGCTCACTGTTATCGGGCATTAGCTACGGTGAGTCAGGATTGAGTCAACTAAGCCGTACTCTACCGCCTCGTTTGCTGCGAGGAAACGGTCACGCTCTGTGTCTCTCTCGATTTCTTCAAGAGATTTGCCCGTGTGTTGCGCCATGAGTTCGTTCATACGAGCTTTCACTTTCAGGATTTCGCGAGCATGGATTTCGATATCCGTTGCCTGCCCCTGATAGCCACCCAGCGGCTGGTGAATCATGACTCGTGAGTTCGGCAAGCAGAAACGCTTACCTTTAGCACCAGCGGTCAGCAGGAAAGCGCCCATAGAACAGGCCTGGCCCATACAGATGGTGCTGACATCCGGTTTGATAAATTGCATCGTATCGTAGATAGACATCCCAGCAGTAATGACGCCACCTGGTGAGTTGATATAGAGATAGATGTCTTTTTCTGGGTTCTCTGCTTCCAGGAACAGCATCTGCGCTACGATAAGGTTAGCCATGTGGTCTTCGACCTGGCCCGTCATAAAGATGACACGTTCCTTGAGCAGGCGGGAATAGATATCGTATGAACGCTCGCCACGCGATGTCTGTTCAACAACCATCGGCACCAGGGCCATATGGGGTGCAAATTGATCTCTTTCGCCACTGTATGACATTTCCGTCTCCTGGAATAATTGAGCCTTCGATACCTGCTGCACTGATTCTACTTGAGACGATAAAAGAAGACTACGCTCCTTAAAAGAAGACGAAGCTCCTTGCGTCTCCAACCTTAAATGGACGGATTATCAGTCAGGGGTTCTGTTTTCTAGCCATACCCGTATTTATGGGGATGAGCTTACCCTGTTTCAAGCATAACAACCTTTTCTTGTTACGCTAACCCTGAAACTGCGTTTTATTGATGTGTTTTCAGGGAGTCACTGATAAAAAAAGCCCGCCACCATTGGGTGACGGGCTTGATGCAGCAATATTTTGGCGATGATGCCAAAAATTATGCTTACGCTTGTTGGTTCATCAGTTCGCTAAAGGTAGTGGCTTTTTCAGACACTTTCGCTTTAGACAGCACTGCTTCAACAGCTTGTTCTTCCAGAGCAACATTACGCATGTTGTCCATCAGTTCTTTGTTCTTGCCGTAGAACTCGACAACTTCAGTCGGATCTTCGTAGGCAGAAGCCATTTCTTCGATCAGACCTTTAACGCGCTCTTCGTCAGCTTTCAGCTCGTGGGTACGAATCACTTCGCCCAACAGCAGGCCAACCACTACACGACGTTTAGCTTGTTCTTCGAACAATTCACGTGGCAGTTCCAGCGCTTGTTTCTCGTTGCCACCAAAACGCTGAGCAGCCTGGCGACGCAGAACGTCGATTTCGCTGTCGATCAGTGCTGCTGGAACGTCGATGTTGTTCGCGTTAACCAGACCGTCGATAGCTTGAGACTTGATGCGGTTACGCACAGCGCCTTTCAGCTCACGATCCATGTTTTTACGAACTTCGGTACGCAGACCGGCTACAGAACCATCTTCAACGCCGAAACGCTTGATGAATTCTTCAGTAAATTCTGGCAGTTCACGCTCTTCAACTTTCTTCAGAACGATGTCGAACTTAGCCGCTTTACCTTTCAGGTTTTCAGCGTGGTAGTCTTCCGGGAAGGTCACTTCGATAGTGAACTCTTCGCCAGCTTTGTGACCCACCAGACCGTCTTCAAAACCTGGGATCATACGACCCTGGCCCATTGCCAGTACGAAGTCAGATGCTTTGCCGCCTTCGAATACTTCGCCGTCTACAGAACCGGTGAAGTCGATGGTTACGCGATCTTCTGCAGTTGCAGCAGCATCAGAATCTTTCCAGGTCGCCTGCTGCTTACGCAGGGTGTCCAGCATTGCATCAACGTCTTCGTCAGTCACTTCAACAACCGGTTTTTCAACTTCGATTGCTTCCAGACCTTGCAGCTCAACTTCTGGGTACACTTCAAACTCAACCGCGTAGGTGAAGTCTTCGCCCAGTTTGTATTCGCCTGGAACGTAGTTCGGTGCGCCAGCTGGATTAATTTTTTCTTTGATGATCGCATCAACGAAGTTGCGGCTCATCAGTTCGCCCAACACGTCCTGGCGAACAGAAGCGCCATAGCGTTGTGCGATTACAGTCATCGGCACTTTTCCTTTACGGAAACCGTCGATACGGGCTTTCTTTGCCACGTTGACCAGCTCGCTTTTTACAGCGGTTTCGATGCTGTCTGCAGCGATAGTAATCGTGAGACGGCGGCCAAGGCCCTGAGTGGTTTCAACTGAAACTTGCATCTTGTTACCTCAAAAAATCACAGTGCTCGGTCAACTCTGGAAGTGCTCGTTTGCACTCCGCAGAACCGGGATGCCTTCTGAATCAGAATCACATTCCCTGTCGTCAGAATCGTCCCGAAGGCATTCCGAAAAATAAGACGCAGCATTATAGCGGCATCACCAAGGTGAGTCGAGAACGGCAACATAGAGTTGCTGCGGCCCTTTTCACAGTTCTTTTGGATTTATTGCCCAAGCCCTGGTACATCAAGGGCTATTTCAGACAAAACAAAACGGCCCGCAGGCCGTTATGTAAAACACAATTCATATACCGCAACATAAAGGAAAAGTTCCCTTAGTTGCAAGCCTGAACGTTAACTTCAGGCGATTGAACCTGCTCCGCGACACGGTGGAGAGGCGAAAATCGTATCCTGCAACCCTTCCCATTCCTTGATGGTGTAGGTGTGCAGAGCCAGCGCATGTACTGTGGTAGAGAGTTCCGCACTTAAAGTACCGTAAATCATACGATGACGATTTAAGAAACGCTCACCCGCAAAACGGTCACTGACCAGAACCACTTTAAAATGACTCTCTGAACCCGCCGGGACATTGTGACGATAGCTTTCATCCACGACTTCCAGGAACACGGGTTCAAACGCTGCCCTTAATTTTGATTCTATTTGCTCGCGCATCATCATGAACTTTCTCCTCAGACTACGTAGAGATGCCACTCATCCCTTTAAATGTTAGCCGCTTTTAGCCGTTTTAATAACGGAATTTCAACAATTATTTAGCTTTCGTCCTATTTTCTTAGCCAAGCCCCTGTAGCTTAATGTGATTACGGCACTAATCGAGGGCAAAGTGGTCAGATAGCTTTGCAACCGCTCAGAAAAAGCGCAACGCGATGAAATTACGTGCGTTAACTACTTCCACTGGGCAAACGCAGTGTTATGATGGCGTGATTTTTTATCTGCCTGCCCCTTGAGTACATTGAGATAGCGAACATGTTAAAAAAATTATTATTCCCGTTGGTCGCCGTATTTATGCTGGCCAGCTGTGCAACACCACCAACCACCATTGATGTTTCTCCAACTATCAGCTTGCCACAGCAAGATCCAGGCCTGATGGGCGTAACGGTTAGCATCAACGGTGCTGATCAACGTAAAGACCAGGCGCTGGCTAAAGTCACTCGTGATAACCAACTGGTTACCCTGACTCCATCTCGTGACCTGCGCTTCTTGCTGCAAGAAGTGCTGGAAAAACAGATGACTGCTCGTGGTTATATGATTGGACCGAACAGCCCGGTTGATCTGCAAATCATCGTGAATCAGTTGTATGCCGACGTGTCTCAGGGCAGCGTGCGCTACAACATCGCCACTAAAGCTGACATCGTGATTATCGCGACGGCGAAAAATGGCAACAAGATGACCAAGAACTACCGTTCTAGCTACAACGTAGAAGGTGCGTTCCAGGCCACCAACAAGAATATCGCCAACGCGGTTAACTCCGTGCTGACTGATACCATTGCTGATATGGCTCAGGACACCAGCGTTCACGACTTTATTAAGCAGAACGCTCGTTAATCAATACCCCACCAGCCCGCGTCATGCGGGCTGGCTGTAGAGCAAAGTATGCCCAACCACTATCTACGTCTCTTCCAGCAACCTAAATCAGCCATTCTTTTGATTTTAGGCTTTGCCTCCGGCCTCCCTCTCGCCCTCACATCCGGCACGCTCCAGGCATGGATGACGGTTGAGAATATCGATCTTAAAACCATTGGTTTCTTCTCGCTCGTCGGGCAGGCCTACGTGTTTAAGTTCCTGTGGTCGCCGATAATGGACAGATACACGCCGCCGCTTTTGGGGCGTCGTCGTGGTTGGCTGTTGATCACTCAAATTCTGCTGTTGATTGCTATTGCAGGCATGGGTTTTCTCGAACCCGGTTCGCAACTGCGCTGGATGGCAGCGCTGGCAGTGATCATCGCTTTCTGCTCTGCTTCGCAAGATATCGTTTTTGATGCCTGGAAAACCGATGTTCTTCCCGCTGAAGAGCGTGGAACAGGCGCCGCCATCAGCGTGTTAGGTTATCGCCTGGCGATGTTGGTTTCCGGCGGTTTAGCGCTTTGGCTTGCAGACAGATACCTCGGCTGGCAAGGAATGTACTGGCTGATGGCCGCATTAATGCTGCCTTGTATCATCGCGACGTTGTTTGCGCCTGAACCGACTGACGCGATTCCCGTCCCGCGAAGTCTTGAACAAGCCGTGGTCGCCCCACTGCGTGATTTCTTTGGCCGCAATAATGCCTGGCTTATCCTGCTGCTGATTGTGTTGTACAAACTTGGCGATGCTTTTGCCATGAGTTTGACAACCACCTTTTTAATTCGCGGCGTCGGTTTTGATGCGGGCGAAGTCGGTATGGTGAATAAAACCCTCGGGCTGATTGCCACCATCATTGGCGCACTGTACGGCGGCATTTTGATGCAGCGCTTGTCATTGTTCCGCGCATTGCTGATCTTTGGCGTTTTGCAGGGTGTATCAAACGCCGGTTACTGGATTTTATCCGTCACCGATAAGCATATGTTCAGCATGGCAACCGCCGTTTTCTTCGAGAATCTATGCGGTGGCATGGGCACTGCGGCATTTGTCGCGTTACTCATGACGCTGTGTAATAAATCTTTTTCGGCGACCCAGTTTGCGCTGCTTTCAGCACTTTCAGCTGTCGGCCGAGTTTATGTCGGCCCCATCGCCGGTTGGTTTGTTGAAGCCCACGGCTGGCCGACGTTTTACTTGTTCTCAGTAATAGCCGCGGTTCCTGGCATTTTGCTGTTGTTAGTTTGCAAAACAACGCTGGAATATACGCAGAATAACGATAGTTTTATCCCACGCAGTGAATTTTCATCGGCCTATCGCATTGCTTTACGGGCGCTAATGTTAGGTTGTGCGCTGCTCGCCGTGTGGCTCGTTGTGTTGATTACCAATGCCATCGGCCTGACAAACTGGGCGTTCAACATTCAGTTCCTCGAATGGGGTGCGCTTTTTGCCATTGGTGGGATTTTGTTTGGCGGGCTGCTTGATTACCTGGCGTTGCGAAAAACAGCGCTGTTCTAAAAACCGCCAAATAAATATTAATAATAAGTTTCGATGCGTGATTATATTGTTCAATTAACACGCAGACATTCGTGTGACGAATTATTTCCCGAAATCAAGGCTCTTTTTTTTACATTATTAGCAGAGAAATTATTTCCACCCTGCCTTTAACCGATTCAGCTATTTGTTAAATTAATTTGTAGATCAATTCGTTTATCATTTGATGCTAATTTGTTAAATTTATGTTTAGCAAAATGATTGGTTATACCAATTTACCTGTACTATTTATGGCAACATAGGTTTTCGTTATAACTTTGCCAGGCCGCGGCCTATCTCGAGATTTTACAGTTTGTTGCATTCTATGTGACATTGTCGGCAGAACCCAGTAACACCACACTGACACTACGCCATTCATGTTTACAGTAATGTAACCTTCCCGTAAAATGCCTTCACACTTTAAACGACAATAGAGCTCCCAGGAATTGAGGTCGTTAAATGAGACTCAGGAAATACAATAAAGGTTTGGGATGGTTGTCATTAATTGCAGGCACATTTTTACTCAGTGGCTGTGATTCTGCACTTCTGGATCCCAAAGGACAAATTGGACTGGAACAACGTTCATTGATACTGACAGCTCTAGGGCTGATGTTGATTGTCGTTATCCCAGCTATCGCAATGGCTATCGGTTTTGCCTGGAAGTATCGGGCTTCAAACAAAGACGCCAAATACAGCCCCAACTGGTCCCACTCCAACAAAGTTGAAGCTGTAGTCTGGACGATTCCCATCCTAATCATCATTTTCCTCGCGGTACTGACCTGGAAAACCACGCACGCCCTTGAGCCTAGCAAACCGCTGGTTCACGATGCGAAGCCGGTGACCATCGAAGTTATCGCCATGGACTGGAAATGGTTCTTCATTTATCCGGAGCAAGGTATTGCTACGGTCAATGAAATCGCCTTCCCGGCCAACACCCCGGTGGAATTCAAAATCACCTCTAACTCGGTGATGAACTCCTTCTTTATTCCGCAACTGGGTAGCCAAATCTACGCAATGGCAGGTATGCAAACTAAATTGCACCTGATTGCAGACGAAGCGGGCACCTACGACGGTATTTCGTCTAACTACAGCGGTAAAGGTTTCTCTGGGATGAAGTTCAAGGCAATCGCCACCCCAGACATGGACACCTTCAACCAATGGGTTGCTAAAGCTAAACAGTCTCCTAACGCTATGAATGATATGGCAACTTACGAGAAACTGGCTGCGCCTAGCGAATACAACAAAGTCGAATACTTCTCCGCTGTTAAGCCAGATTTGTTTAAAGACGTTATTAACAAATTCATGGGGCACGGGAAGAGCATGGACATGACCCAACCTGAAGGCGAGCACGCAGCGCACGAAGGGATGGAAGGCATGGACATGAGTCACGCGGAAACCTCTCACTAAGGGGCCGAGGAATAATACGATGTTCGGAAAACTTACACTGGATGCAATCCCATACCATGAGCCCATTGTCATGGTTACGGTGGCAGCAATTATCGTCGGGGGACTGGCGCTAGTTGCAGCTATCACTTACTTCGGTAAGTGGGAATATTTATGGAAAGAGTGGTTCACCTCGGTTGACCACAAACGCCTCGGCATAATGTACGTGATTGTTGCAATCGTCATGCTTCTGCGTGGCTTTGCTGACGCCATCATGATGCGTAGCCAGCAAGTTCTGGCTTCCGCCGGAGAAGCGGGCTTCTTGCCACCTCATCACTACGACCAGATCTTTACCGCCCACGGCGTCATCATGATCTTCTTCGTAGCGATGCCATTTGTTATCGGCCTGATGAACATCGTCGTGCCGTTGCAGATTGGTGCGCGTGACGTTGCCTTCCCATTCCTGAACAACCTGAGCTTCTGGTTCACGGTTGTCGGCGTGGTGCTGGTTAACCTGTCTCTTGGGGTTGGTGAATTCGCACAGACCGGTTGGGTGGCTTATCCGCCGCTATCGGGCATTGAGTACAGTCCGGGGGTCGGCGTCGACTACTGGATATGGGCACTTCAGCTCTCGGGTATCGGTACGACATTAACGGGTATTAACTTCTTCGTTACTATCCTGAATATGCGTACGCCTGGCATGACGATGTTCAAAATGCCGGTGTTTACCTGGGCTTCGCTGTGTACCAACGTACTGATTATCGCGGCATTCCCAATCTTTACCGTGACCGTCGCACTGTTAACTCTTGACCGCTACCTTGGCACCCATTTCTTTACCAATGATATGGGTGGCAACATGATGATGTATATCAACCTCATCTGGGCATGGGGCCACCCGGAAGTTTATATCCTGGTGCTGCCGGTGTTTGGTGTGTTCTCAGAAGTGGTTGCGACATTCTCGAAAAAACGCCTGTTCGGCTACACCTCTCTGGTGTGGGCGACCATCGCGATTACCGTACTGTCGTTCATCGTTTGGCTGCACCACTTCTTCACTATGGGCAGCGGCGCGAACGTCAATGCGTTCTTCGGTATCGCCACGATGATTATCGCCATCCCGACCGGGGTGAAGATCTTCAACTGGCTGTTCACCATGTATCAAGGCCGTATCGTGTTCAACTCCGCGATGCTGTGGACCATTGGCTTCGTTGTCACCTTCTCTATTGGTGGCATGACCGGTGTTCTGTTAGCGGTTCCGGGTGCTGACTTCGTACTACACAACAGCCTGTTCCTGATTGCTCACTTCCATAACGTCATTATCGGTGGTGTGGTCTTCGGTTGCTTCGCTGGCCTGACTTACTGGTGGCCAAAGGCTTTCGGCTTCACGCTGAACGAAACCTGGGGTAAACGTGCCTTCTGGTTCTGGATCATCGGCTTCTTCGTAGCATTTATGCCGCTGTACGTGCTGGGCTTCATGGGTATGACCCGTCGCCTGAGCCAGCAGATTGATCCACAGTTCCACACCTTGCTGGTTGTTGCAGCCTGTGGTGCTGGCCTGATTGCTCTGGGCATCCTGTCTCAGCTGATTCAGTTCTACGTCTCAATTCGTGACCGTGAGCAGAACCGCGACCTGACCGGTGACCCGTGGGGTGGCCGTACGCTGGAATGGGCAACTTCTTCCCCTCCTCCGTTCTACAACTTTGCCCACCTGCCACACGTTCATGAGCGTGATGCATTCTGGGAAATGAAAGAGAAAGGCGAAGCGTACAAACAGCCAACGCATTATGAAGAAATTCATATGCCACGTAACAGCGCTGCGGGCATCGTGATTGCCGCGTTCGCTACCGTGTTTGGTTTTGCGATGATCTGGCACATCTGGTGGCTGGCGATTGCTTCATTCGCAGGCATCATCATCACCTGGATTGCGAAAAGCTTCGACGAAGATGTGGATTACTACGTTCCGGTTGCGGAAGTCGAAAAACTGGAAAACCAGCACTTCGATGAAATTACCAAAGCAGGGCTGAAAAATGTCAACTGAAACTCTCACTCACGCTAACGCCCACGCCGCTGAGCATGGGCATCACGATGCAGGAACCAATAAGGTCTTTGGTTTCTGGATCTACCTGATGAGCGACTGCATTCTGTTCTGTTGCTTGTTTGCTACCTATGCCGTTCTGGTGAACGGCACTGCCGGCGGCCCGGCAGGGAAAGACATTTTCGAACTGCCATTTGTGCTGGTTGAAACTGCCCTGCTGTTATTCAGCTCCATCACCTACGGCATGGCGATTATCGCCATGAACAAAGGCAACAAGAGCCAGGTTATCTCCTGGCTGGCGATGACCTTCCTGTTTGGTGCGGGCTTCGTCGGGATGGAAATCTATGAATTCCATCACCTGATTGTGGAAGGCTACGGGCCGGATCGCAGCGGCTTCCTGTCAGGCTTCTTTGCCCTGGTCGGTACGCACGGTCTGCACGTAACTTCTGGTTTGGTCTGGATGGCGTTGATGATGTTCCATGTCTATCGCCGCGGCCTGACTAGTGCGAACCGCACTCGCCTGATGTGCCTGAGCCTGTTCTGGCACTTCCTGGACGTTGTCTGGATCTGTGTATTCTCGGTTGTTTATCTGATGGGGGCGATGTAATGAGCCATTCAAATGAACACGCTGGCGCCCACCACGGTAGCGTTAAAACCTACATGACAGGTTTTATCCTGTCGATCATCCTGACGGCAATCCCGTTCTGGATGGTAATGACAGGGACTGCCTCCCACGCTGTGATTCTTGGCGTGGTACTGGTCAGTGCGGTAGTGCAGATTTTGGTTCACCTGGTGTGCTTCCTGCATATGAACACCTCTTCTGAGGAGCGTTGGAACCTGGTGGCCTTTGCCTTTACTGCGCTAATAATTGCCATTCTGGTGGTCGGCTCTATCTGGATTATGTGGAACCTCAACCAGAACATGATGGTTCACTAAGAGCGGCATTTATGATTAAGCAATACCTACAAGTAACGAAACCAGGAATTATTTTCGGCAATTTAATTTCTGTCATTGGGGGATTTTTACTGGCCTCAAAGGGCAGCATTGATTATTCCCTGTTCGTCTCCACCCTCGTGGGGGTGTCGTTGGTCGTGGCATCGGGTTGTGTTTATAACAACTTCATTGACCGCGATATCGACCGCAAGATGGAGCGAACTAAGAACAGGGTTCTGGTCAAAGGCCTGATTGCCCCGAAAACCTCGCTGGTATACGCCACCTTGTTGGGTATTGCTGGCTTCATGCTGCTGTGGTTTGGTGCTAACCCGCTGGCGATGTGGTTAGGCGTGATGGGCTTTGTGGTTTATGTCGGCGTTTATAGCCTGTACATGAAGCGCAAATCCGTTTACGGCACGCTGATTGGCAGCCTGTCCGGTGCCGCTCCGCCAGTGATTGGTTACTGTGCAGTAACCGGTGAGTTCGATACTGGCGCTTTAATCCTGCTGGCTATCTTTAGCCTGTGGCAGATGCCGCATTCTTATGCGATTGCTATCTTCCGCTTTAAAGATTACCAGGCGGCTAACATTCCGGTGTTGCCGGTGGTTAAAGGGATTTCAGTCGCTAAGAACCACATCACGCTGTATATCATCGCATTTGCTGTTGCCACACTGATGCTGACGCTGGGTGGCTACGCCGGATACAAATATCTGGTAGTTGCTGCGGCAGTGAGCGTCTGGTGGTTAGGCATGGCATTACGCGGATATAAAGTGGAAGACGATAAAGTCTGGGCGCGCAAACTGTTCGTCTTTTCTATCGTTGCCATCACTTCATTAAGCGTGATGATGTCGGTCGATTTCATGGTACCAAACTCACAGAATCTGCTGACTTACGTCTGGTAAGTCGCGAACCTCTTAAAAGGGCGCATATGCGCCC
>NZ_QZWH01000045.1 GCF_003601925.1 Buttiauxella izardii | reverse complement strand
CTCACCCCAGCCCTCTCCCCCAGGAGAGGGAGAAAAGGAAGTCCCCTCTCCCCCAGCAGAGGGAGGAAAGGAAGTTCCCTCTCCCTCAGCAGAGGGAGGAAAGAAAGTTCCCTCTCCCTCAGGGAGAGGGTTAGGGTGAGGGTTGTTTATCAGGACTTAGTCGATTGCTCGAAGCGACGCAGCAGTTGATTACCACGCTCAACCGCGCTGTCTAACGCTTGCTGAGGGGTTTTCTTACCGGTCCATACCGATTCCAGTTCTTCATCCACAATGGTACGAATCTGCGGCATGTTGCCCAGACGCAGACCTTTGGTGAACGGCAATGGTGGCTTGTTCATCATCTGGCGCGTGGCGATGTCAGCCCCTGGATTTTTCTCGTAGAAGCCTTGTTCACGCGTCAGGTCGTAAGCGGCTTTGGTGATCGGTAGATAACCGGTTTTCTGGTGCCATTCGGCGGCGATTTCAGGCTGCGCAAGGAACTGCATAAACTCGGCAACGCCTTTGTAAGTCGCCGCGTCTTTGCCCTGCATCACCCACAAACTCGCCCCGCCGATAATGGCGTTTTGCGGCGCGTTTGGAATGGTTGAATCGTAAGGCATCATGCCCACGCCGTAGTTGAATTTGGCGTAGTGGCGGATATCAGCCAGCGAGCCCGACGAGGCGGTGGTAATCGCGCAATCGCCGTTGTAGAACTTCTCGGTGGATTCGTCTTTACGACCGAAATAACTGAAATCGCCCTTCTTGTTCAACTCTTCCAGCAGCGCGATGTGTTTGACTTGCTCAGGCTTGTTGAATTCCAGAACCGCATCAGTGCCATCGAAACCATTGTTTTTGGTGGCAACCGGCAGGCCATTCCAGGCACTGAAGTTTTCAATTTGAATCCAGCCCTGCCAGCCGCTGGCGTAGCCGCACTTCATACCTGCCGCTTTCAGTTTGGCGGTGTATTCAGCCAGATCCTGCCAGGTTTTTGGTGGCTGGTCCGGGTTCAGGCCGGCTTTCTTAAAGGCGTCTTTGTTGTAATACAAAACTGGCGTGGAGCTGTTAAACGGCTGGGAAAGCAGATGCCCGGTTTTCGCATCGGTGTAGTACCCGGAAACCGTCGGCACAAACTGGGATTCGTCGAACTTAATACCCGCATCGTTAAACACTTCGTAGACCGGTTTGATTGCCTTCGAGGCCATCATGGTCGCGGTGCCGACTTCATAAACCTGCAAAATCGCGGGCGCGTTGCCCGAACGGAAAGCCGCAATCCCTGCCGCCAGGTTTTGTTCGTAGTTGCCTTTATAAACCGGGACAATTTTGTAGTCAGGATGCGTCTGGTTAAAACGTTGAGCCAGCGAATCGACTTCTTTGCCCAGTTCGCCTTCCATCGAGTGCCAGAATGGAATGGAGGTGGCAGCGATGGCGCTACTGCTAAATACGCATCCAAGCGCCAGGCAAATTGCTGTGTGTCGTAATGATGCCGTCATGTCTTATTTCCCTGCGGGTTAGTCATTAGTTAACTGCGCGAAAACACGCGTTTTTGTTCGCATCAAAACATGACATGCGCGAATGACAGAAAAATAACCGGGAGGTGACAGGATCGTTACGATGAAGTGAAGGAATTATGACCGACGGAAAAATGTCATAAAAAAAGGAGCCAAAAAGGCTCCTTCATATTCAAGCGATAATTTACCCGCCGAGATAGGCGCTGCGTACCGCTTCGTTCGCCAGCAGTGCGTCGCCGGTATCTTCCAGAACGACGTGGCCGTTTTCCAGCACGTAGCCACGGTCGGCGAGTTTCAGCGCCTGGTTGGCGTTTTGCTCGACGAGGAAGATGGTCATGCCTTCGCTGCGCAGTTGCTCAATGGTGTCGAAAATCTGCTGAATGATGATTGGCGCAAGGCCGAGCGACGGCTCATCCAACAGCAGCAGGCGCGGCTGGCTCATCAGCGCACGGCCAATCGCCAGCATCTGCTGTTCACCGCCGGACATGGTGCCCGCACGTTGGATGCGGCGCTCATGCAGGCGCGGGAACAGTTCGTAAACGCGTTGGATGCGTTCGTGATACTGGTCGCGCTCGGCGAAGAATCCGCCCATTGCCAGGTTTTCTTCCACTGTCATGCGGGAAAAAACGCGGCGGCCTTCCGGCACAATCGCGACCGCTTCACGCATGATGCGCGCGGTGTGCCAGTCGGTAATGTCTTTGCCATCAAAAGTAATTTTGCCGCTGGACGCGCGCGGGTCGCCGCACAGTGTTCCGAGCAGCGTGGTTTTACCCGCGCCGTTCGCGCCAATCAGGGTGACGATTTCGCCCTGTTTGATGTGCAGACTGACTTCATGAAGCGCCTGGATTTTTCCGTAGTGGGCGCTCACATGGTCAAAGGACAACATGATATTTTCCATCTTACGCCTCTCCCAAATAGGCACGGATTACGTCAGGGTTATTACGGATTTGCTCCGGTGTGCCGTTCGCAAGCGGCGTCCCCTGGTTTACCACGTAAATCCTGTCAGAAATGCCCATCACCAGTTTCATGTCGTGTTCGATTAACAGCACGGTGGTGTTGTGATGGTTACGCAACTCCATGATTAACTCATCGAGCTCATGCGTTTCTTTCGGGTTAAGGCCAGCAGCCGGTTCGTCCAGCATCAAAATTTCCGGCAGAGTCACCATGCAGCGTGCAATTTCAAGACGGCGTTGATCGCCATACGCGAGGTTGCTCGCCTGGCGGTTAGCCTGCTCAAGCAAACCAATGCGATCCAGCCAGGTCGCCGCGCGGTCGAGCGCTTCGCTTTGTGAACGGCGGAAAGCAGGCGTTTTCAGCAAACCGGAGAACACGCCGGTTTTGAGCTGCATATGCTGGGCGACCAGCAGGTTTTCAATGACCGTCATTTCGCGGAACAGACGCACGTGCTGGAAAGTCCGCACCACGCCCATACGCGCGATTTGTTGCCCTGGCAGCCCTTCAAGGTGTTGGTCGCGCAACATAATCGTGCCGCCTGTCGGTTTGTAGAAACCGGTCAGGCAGTTAAAAACGGTGGTTTTACCGGCACCGTTGGGGCCGATTAACGAAACAATTTCTTGCGGATGCAGTTCCAGAGAAACATTGTTTACGGCGAGCAGGCCGCCGAAACGCATCATCAGGCCGTCTACGGATAACAATGGCTGACTCATGCCTGCTCTCCTTTGATTTGTTCCACTTTCTCTTTTTTCAGCTTCAACTGCGGGCGCGTCATTGGCAGCAGGCCTTGCGGACGCCAAATCATCATCAGCACCATCAAGCCACCGAGCACCAACATGCTGTATTCGTTCAAGTCACGCATCAATTCGCGTGAAACCACCAGCAGCACGGCGGCGAGGATAACGGCAAACTGCGAGCCCATCCCACCCAGCACCACAATCGCCAGTACGAAGGCCGATTCGGCGAAGGTGAAGGATTCCGGGCTGACAAAGCCCTGGCGTGCGGCGAACAGCGTACCGGCGAAGCCTGCAAACGCGGCGCTGATGGTGAATGCGGTCAGCTTGATGCGTGTTGGGTTCAGGCCCAATGAACGGCAGGCAATTTCATCTTCACGCAGCGCTTCCCACGCACGACCCAGCGGCATACGCAGCAAACGGTTAATCACAAACAGCGACAACACAACCAGCAAAAGCGCGACCAGGTAGAGGAAGATAATCCTGTCGCCGGGGTTATACGCGACGTTAAAGAAGTTGCTGAAGGTGTCCCAACCGCCCTCACGCGCGCTACGGCTGAACTCCAGGCCAAACAGGGTTGGCTTTGGAATCTGGCTGATGCCGTTCGGGCCACCAGTGATTTCGGTGTTGTTAAGCAGCAGGATACGGACTATTTCACCGAAACCCAGCGTCACAATCGCCAGGTAGTCACCTCGCAGACGCAAGACCGGGAAGCCGAGCAGGAAGCCTGCCGCCGCCGAAACCAGTCCCGCGATTGGCAGGCAAGTCCAGAAACCCAGGCCGTAATAGTGGTTCAGCAGCGCAAAGGTGTACGCGCCAATGGCATAGAAACCGCCGTAGCCCAGAACCAGCAAGCCGGACAAACCGACCACCACGTTCAGGCCGAGGCCTAAGATGATGTAAATCATGGTTAGCGTGGCGATGTCGACCGTACCGCGCGAAACCACAAACGGCCAAGCCACGGCAAGCACCAGCAACGCCAGCAGGAACAGTTTTTGTTTAGGTGTGGAACCGTCTAACGCAGGCAGCACAAACTTCGGCCCGGAGACTTTTTTCATGCCTTTCTGGAATGCAGGTCGCAATAACTGGAAGACGAAGACAATCGCCGTGCCAATCAGAACCCATTCCCAGCGCACGGTTTCGGCGCTGTGTACCACAAGTTTAGTGCCATCGAGACTCAGCTGAACGCCCATAAAGACGCCCGCCAGCACGAAAAATATCGCCGCTGAAAGCAGCGCAAGAACAACATGCATCGGTTTCATACTTTTTCTACCTCCGGACGGCCCAGGATACCGGTTGGCATAACCAACAGCACCACGATGAGCAGAGCAAAGGAGACAACATCTTTATATTCAGTGCTCAGATAAGCCGAGGTCAGCGCTTCTGCGACACCTAAAATCAGGCCGCCAATCATCGCACCAGGAATGCTGCCGATACCGCCAAGAACCGCTGCGGTGAAGGCTTTCATCCCGGCCATAAAGCCGATGTACGGGTTGATTACGCCGTAGAATTGGCCGAGCAAGACGCCCGCCACTGCGGCCATTGCCGCACCAATTACGAACGTCAGGGAGATTACGCGGTCAGTGTTAATGCCGAGCAGACTCGCCATTTTCAAATCTTCTGCACACGCACGGCAGGCACGGCCCATGCGGGAATAGCGGATGAAAAGCGTCAACGCGAGCATGGCAAGGAACGTCACCACCCAAATCACCAACTGCATCGTCGTGATGGTTGCGGTGAAGCTTTCGCTAGAACCGACTACCCACTGGCCGTTGAACAGGCTTGGCAGCGCGATATCGCGCGAACCTTCCGTCAGGCTGACGTAGTTTTGCAGGAAGATGGACATCCCGATGGCAGAGATCAGGGCAATCAGACGTTTAGAGTTACGCACCGGTTTATAAGCGACGCGTTCAATACTCCAGCCGTAGGCGCTTGCGATGATAATTGCGCCAATAAAGCCAGCACCGACCAGCATCCAGCCCACATCAATGCCCAGCATCATCAGTGCGGCGATGATCATGAACGAGACGTAGCTGCCGATCATATACACCTCGCCGTGGGCGAAGTTGATCATGCCGATAATGCCGTAAACCATGGTGTAACCGATGGCAATCAGCGCGTAAGTACTGCCCAGCGTGACGCCGTTAAACATCTGTTGCAGGAAGTAGAGGAACTGCTCGGACATACAATAACCTTATTTATTCCCCCTCCGACGCATAGCCGCCGGAGAGGAGGGATGACCCAGAATTGCCGCTACTATTTCGCCACTGAAGACGAACCGTCGGCATGCCACTGGAAGACTCCAAAATCAAATCCCTTCAGATCGCCTTTCTCATCCCAGTTCAGCGGCCCAATCACGGTTTTCGCACCGTTTGCTTTCAAATCTTTGACTAAATCAGCAGGCTCTTCGCTGCCGGTGCGCTCAAGTGCTGTCGCCAGGGACTGCACCGCGGCGTAAGTGATCCACACATATGGGCCACTCGGGTCTTTCTTCTCAGCTTTCAGCTCGTCAACGATAACTTTGTTCGCTGGATCCTGGTCATAGCGTTTTGGCATAGTCACTAACATGCCTTCGCCCGCTTTGCCCGCGATGTTGGACAGCGAAGCGTTACCCACACCTTCTGGCCCCATGAACTGAGTTTTCAGGCCAACAGCACGCGCCTGGCGCAGGATCTGGCCCATTTCCGGGTAGTAGCCGCCGTAGTAAACGAAGTCGATATTTTCTTTTTGCAGACGCGCCACCAGCGTGGAGAAGTCTTTATCGCCCGCGGTGATGCCGTCGAAGAAGACGATGTTCGCGCCGCCTTTTTTCAGGCCGTCCTGTACAGAACGCGCCAGGCCTTCACCGTATTGCTGCTTATCATGAATGATAGCGATGCGCTGCGGCTTAACGGTTTCCAGAATGTATTTAGATGCCGTCGGGCCCTGGGAAGAATCCAGGCCAGCGGTACGCATAATCATTTTGTAGCCGCGAGCAGTCAGCTCCGGGTTAGTCGCACCCGGGGTGATCATCAGGATGCCTTCGTCTTCGTAGATATCAGACGCGGGCTGAGTTGAAGAGGAGCAGAGGTGGCCGATAACATAGCGCACACCGTCGTTAATGATTTTGTTGGCAACCGCAACGGCTTGTTTCGGGTCACAAGCATCGTCATATTCAACCGCGACAAGTTTGTCACCTTTGATGCCGCCTTTAGCGTTGATGTCTTTGATCGCCTGGCGAGCACCGTTAAATTCCATGTCGCCCCACTGCGCGACCGGGCCAGACATGGCACCAACAACCGCAACTTTGATATCAGCTGCTGTTGCCGCGTGAGACACCGCCAGCGCAATAACCCCAGCGAGTAATGTCTTCGCGTTCATTTTCATAGATCCAATTCCTGTTCGTGATTTGTGGTTTTATTTTGGCGAAAAAACAAACTGCGCGCTTTTTAGCCTTTAACCATTTTTATGAGCGCCTTTAAGGGCTTAGCGTTAAAATTTACAATTTTTAAGGCTAAACTCTCTATTTTTCAGGCTATTAAGCAAAGATATTATTCTGTATTTGCTTAGAGTTAAACAAAAAAAAGCAGCTTTTTCAGCATAAAATAGCGATACAAAGAGCGGAATAAATCACTAGGATTTAGCGTTTTATACTGACCATTTTTCAATCTGCCATTTATCGAGCTGGCATATGTTTGACGTAAAAATTAATCGTCTGGGATATGACAGATAAAAGAGAAAGCGTCTGGCGCAAATAAATTGGTTACACTCGGTGTTTTCCCGCTTTTTGGTTAGCTCGCTTATGAAACTCACCATCATTCGTCTGTTTGAGTGTAGTGCCCAGGATGAAATCGATCTCGCTAAGATCTGGCCGGAATATTCCAGCGCTTCGCTTACGCTTAGTGAGAGCCACAGAATTTATGCTGCAAAATTTAACGACCGACTGCTGGGCGCGGTGCGCGTCACGCTGGCAGGAACGGAGGGAGCGCTGGATTCGTTGCGGGTGCGCGAAATCACCCGCCGCCGGGGCGTGGGGCAATATTTAGTCGAAGAAATGATTCGTGATAACCCGGAAATCACCGGATGGTGGATGAGCGACGCGGGAGTAGATGACCGCGACGTGATGAATGAATTTATGCAAGCGGTAGGGTTTAGGGTTCAGAGTGGGGGTTGGGGTAAATAAAATTGCCCTCACCCCGGCCCTCTCCCACGGGAGAGGGAGAAAACCGAGCGATCCCCTCTCCTGGGGGAGAGGG
This sequence comes from Buttiauxella izardii, assembly GCF_003601925.1. GTDB lineage: Bacteria > Pseudomonadota > Gammaproteobacteria > Enterobacterales > Enterobacteriaceae > Buttiauxella > Buttiauxella izardii. The sequence goes on along the minus strand of NZ_QZWH01000045.1, from coordinate 52,709 downwards.
TTAGGGTGAGGGGGTTAAAACTTATTTAGCGTCAGTCGCAGTGCCGTTCGCATGCCACGTAAACACGCCGAACTCAAAGCCTTTCAGGTCGCCTTTCTCATCCCAGCTCAATGGCCCCATTACGGTTTCAACCGTTGCGCCTTTCAGATATTTAGCGATTTCAGCAGGCTCTTCTGACTTGTTCAGGCCAGCCGCCAGCGATTGCAACGCTGCGTAAGTGGTCCACACAAACGCGCCGCTTGGATCTTGTTTCTTGGCTTTGATTGCATCTACAACTGGTTTGTTCGCAGGAACCTGGTCGTAGTTCTTAGGCTTAGTCACTAACAGGCCTTCGGCAGATTCGCCAGCGATGTTAGACAGTGAAACGTTCGCCACACCTTCTGGGCCCATGAACTGAGTTTTCAGACCTGCCGCACGAGACTGACGCAGGATCTGGCCCATTTCCGGGTGATAGCCACCGTAGTAAACGAAGTCGATGTTTTCTTTCTTCAGACGCGCGACCAGCGTGGAGAAATCTTTCTCGCCTGCGGTAATACCGTCAAAGAACACCACGTTCGCGCCGCCTTTTTTCAGGTTGTCCTGAACGGAACGCGCCAGGCCTTCGCCGTACTGTTGTTTGTCATGGATAACCGCGATGTTTTTCGGTTTCACATGGTCAAGGATGTATTTCGCCGCAGTTGGGCCTTGATCAGAGTCCAGGCCGGTGGTGCGCATCGTCAATTTGTAACCACGGGAAGTCAGTTCTGGCGCTGTCGCCGCAGGAGTGATCATCAGAATACCTTCGTCTTCGTAGATATCAGACGCAGGCTGAGTGGAAGAAGAACACAGATGGCCGATCACGTATTTGATGCCATCGTTAACCACTTTGTTGGCGACGGCTACCGCTTGTTTCGGGTCACAAGCATCGTCATATTTGGTGATAACCAGTTTGTCACCTTTGATGCCGCCTTTGGCATTAATATCTGCAACCGCTTGTTCTGCACCGGTAAATTCCTGGTCGCCATACTGCGCAACCGGGCCAGACATCGCCCCAACGACCGCGACTTTGATATCCTTCGCAAATGCTGCGTTGCTCATCGCAAGTGCAATACAACCAGCCAATAACGCTTTGCCCTTCATGTTCATCCTGAGAATCCCCATTCTTGTTGTGATTGGTATTTGTTGTGTTGTTTTGGCACGGTTTTATTTTTGATTTACGAATACCGCGTGTGCCTTCGCCGCACTCAGAGTTAAAAACATACCCGAATTTGCGGTTTTTGGAATAACAATTTTTTCACAATAAGAATGGGAAAGTGACAGGCATAAAAAAACCGCCCCGGAAGGCGGTTTTTTATCTGACGAAAGAACTTACGCTTCGATGGCCATGCGCAGTTTTTTCATCGCGTTCTTTTCAAGCTGGCGCACACGCTCGGCGGAAACGCCATAACGGTCAGCCAGTTCTTGCAGCGTGCTCTTGTTGTCTTCGTCGAGCCAACGGGCACGGATAATATCCTGGCTACGTTCATCCAGACCTAACATGGCATCGCTGAGTTTATCAGCGGCGTGCGATTCCCAGTTGTCATCTTCAATGCCGTCGGCAAAGTTAGAAGACTTATCCTGCAAGAATAGCACTGGTGCCATTGGCGCGCTGTCTGAATCGTCGTCGTTGCCCATGTCGAACGTCATGTCCTGCGCCGCCATGCGAGATTCCATCTCACGGACATCTTTGCTGGAAACACCCAGCTCGTTGGCGACCATTTCAACTTCGTCCTGGTTGAACCAACCCAGACGTTGTTTAGTTTTACGCAGGTTAAAGAACAACTTACGTTGTGCTTTAGTGGTTGCCACTTTCACAATACGCCAGTTACGCAGAACGTATTCGTGAATTTCAGCTTTGATCCAGTGAACGGCGAACGACACCAGACGGACACCCACTTCCGGGTTAAAGCGGCGCACCGCTTTCATCAGGCCGATATTACCTTCCTGAATCAAGTCAGCCTGCGGCAAGCCATAGCCCGAGTAATTACGAGCGATATGAACAACAAAGCGCAGGTGAGACAGGATCAGCCTTTTCGCTGCTTCCAGATCGCCCTGGTAATGCAGCTTTTCAGCAAGCTCCTTCTCTTCCTCAGCCGTCAACATCGGCCAGGAGTTAGCGGCCCGGATATAAGATTCCAGGTTACCAACAGGGGCTAAAGCTAAATTTTGCATTTCTTTGGTCATTCAAACCCTCTCTTAGAGACTAACGTACAGGTTGCTACACAGTGCACACCTGACTCCACGTCAAGCGCCAAACCGTACCACTCACAGTAAACTCAGACAGTGATGTTATCCACAAGTTCCGTGTAAAGCTGTGCATAGATTGCACACAAAATGTGACAGAGCTATGAAACTTGGCAGGAGAAACACTAACCGAGGTGGGAGCGAGTCCCCTGCTGATAGGTACTTCAGTAGCAGGGGACTAGTATATCAAAAAATTTTTACTCTGGGGTAAAACGACGTAAATGTTGTACTGTTGCAATCCACGCAGCCAACCAGCCGCTCATTGATGCCACCAGCAGCAACAGCAGACATTCGTCGAAACCTAAGCCCGTCAAATCGAACTTAGTGCCAAACACTTGCGCCACTTGAGTGACCGCAGATGATAAGCGCCACACCAGAATTTCAGTCAAAATCAGCGACAAAAACGCACCGCTAAAACCTAACAACGCACCGCCGTACAAGAATGGGCGCAGAATAAATCCATCCGTTGCACCAATGAGTTTCTGCACGTTGATGGTGTCGCGGCGGGCAAAAATGCTCAAGCGCACACTGTTACCGATCACCAGGAATACAGCGGCAACCATCAGCACGCCAATCATGGCGGCAACACGCCCCACAAGGCCGGTCAGCGAGGCAAGACGCGCAAACCAGCTGTCATCCATGCGCACTTCATCAACACCGTTAATACGCGCTACGCGATCGCGCAAAGTGTTCAGGTGGTCGGTGGTTTGGAAATCGAGTTTCGGATTCACCACCGCAACGGCTGGCAGCGGGTTTTCTTCCAGCATATCCAGCGCGCCGCCAAAGCCCGACCAGTTGCGGAATTCGCCCAGCGCTTCATCACGGGATAAATAGTTAACTTTATCAACGCCCTCTTCCGCTTGAATCGCGCCTACCACTTGCTGCGCGGCGTTGTCGTCCAGCGCTTTATCGAGGTAAACGGTGATTTGCGGCGAAGGGTAATATTGGGTGGCGGCCTGGTTTACGTTTTTGTAAACCATGTAGCACACGCTAGGCAGCGTCAGGGAAATGGCGATAACCATCACCGTCAAAAATGTGGCTATCGGCTTGCTGCGTAAGTCCTGTAAAGCCCCCTGCCAGGCGTAACGGAACTGTTCGTTCACGCCACCTTTAAGGGATTTGCTTTTCGATTGAGGTCCTTTGCCGCGTTTTTTCACCGAGCGGCCTAAATCCCCTAACTTATTCAGCGAGTTGATTTTATCCAGCTTGTTGCTGAAACGCTTTATGTGATTGAGCGCGCTGCGTTTATTCACCTGCCAGGCCTCCATGCAAATGGCCGTCACTTAACGTCAACATGCGATAATTACGGCGGGATATCAGGCTCATGTCGTGCGTTGCCATCAGAACCGTTACGCCTACACGGTTAAACTCTTCGAACAGACGCAAAATCCCTTCTGAGAGCGCATCGTCGAGGTTACCAGTGGGTTCATCCGCCAGCAAAACAGCGGGCTTATTCACCACCGCGCGGGCAATACCCACGCGCTGTTGTTCACCGCCAGAGAGTTGGATCGGGAGGTTTTTCGCTTTATCGAGCAGGCCGACCTTATCCAGCGCCGCTGACACGCGGCGGCGAATGTCTTCACCGCTGGCACCCGCGATGATCAGCGGGATCGCCACGTTGTCGTACACGGTTCTGTCCATCAACAAATGGTGATCCTGGAAGATCATCCCAATCTGGCGACGCAGGAACGGCACTTCGCGGCTCTTGAGGCGGCTAATATCATGGCCGCTAAAAGAGATCTTCCCGGCGCTTGGCCGCTCAATACCGCAGATAAGCTTGAGCAGGGTACTTTTCCCCGCGCCTGAGTGGCCGGTCAGAAAAGCCATCTCGCCAGGTTGCATATGGAAGGTGACTCCCTGCAACGCTTGTCTCCCACCGAGATAGGCCTTACTAACGTGTTCAAAGCGAATCATGGTTAATCCTCTCGGGCAAAAAGTGCCTCAATAAAATCGCCCGCATTAAACGGACGCAAGTCCTCAATACGCTCGCCGACGCCAATGTAGCGAATCGGAATACCAAACTGATCGGCAACGGAGAAAATCACGCCGCCTTTGGCTGTACCATCCAGTTTGGTTAGCGTAATGCCTGTCAATCCAACGGCTTCATGGAACAATTTAGCCTGGCTAATCGCATTTTGCCCAGTGCTCGCATCGAGAGTGAGCATAACTTCATGCGGTGCATCGACGTCCAGCTTTTTCATGACGCGGACGATTTTCTTCAACTCTTCCATCAAGTGCGCTTTGTTCTGTAAACGCCCGGCGGTATCCGCCAGAAGAACATCGACATTGCGCGCTTTCGCCGCCTGAATGGCATCGAAAATGACGGATGCGGAATCCGCACCGGTATGCTGCGCAATCACTGGAATATCATTGCGCTGGCCCCAAACCTGCAATTGCTCAACCGCTGCGGCACGGAACGTATCGCCCGCTGCCAGCATGACGGATTTGCCTTCCTGCTGGAACTGACGAGCCATTTTACCGATGGTGGTGGTTTTACCCACGCCGTTGACGCCAACCATCAGGATAACAAACGGGGTTTTCCCTTCGACTTTCAGCGGCTCATCGACTTTCGCCAGGATTTCGCCCATCTCTTCTTTCAGCAGACCGTATAACGCTTCCGCATCACGCAGATCTTTACGGCTCGCGCCTTCTGTCAGATTGGCGATGATTTTACGCGTGGTTTCAACGCCAACATCGGCAATCAGCAACTGCTCTTCAAGTTCTTCAAACAGATCATCGTCGATTTTCTTGCCGCGGAACAGACTGATAAATCCGGAACCGAGGTTCTGTTTGGTTTTAACCAGGCTGCGTTTGAGGCGGGCGAAGAAACCTTCTTTGGTTGGGCGCTCTTGTTCTTGCTGAGGTTGTTCTTGCTGGATTTCTTCTGCTGGCGTTTCTTCCGGTTCTTCGACGATAGCCGCAGCAACCGGAGTTTCTTCAACCAGCACTTCTTCAACCTGTACTTCTTCAAGGACAACGACTTCTTCGGCTTCGGCAACAACAGGCTCGACTTCCGGCTGCCACTCTTCTGGCTGCGTTTCAGCTTCTGGAGCTAACTCTTCCGGAATTGGCAATTCTTCGTGTTCTACGACAACTTGCGCGCTAACTTCAGGTTCATTAACAACAGGTTCATTAACAACAGGTTCGGGTTCTGTAACGACGGGTTCCGGTTCCGGAATAATTTCTGGTTCGACCGCCGCCGCTTCGCTCTCAACAAGCTTTTCGGTGACTTCAACAATTTCTTCTGCGAAGACTTCTGGCTCATCACGTAAAACATGCGCGACAGGCTCTTCTTCAGTCAGAATTTCTGGCTGAATTTCAGGCTTAGTCTCTTCTGGCTGTGCAGTTTCTTCAATCGCTTGCGGCTGTTCAGCTTCAATATTCTGCTCAACAACTTCTTCCGCAACCGGTTGTTCTTCAGCTAATTTTTGTTCTGTTTCTTGTTCAGAAGCCTGCTCTTTCTGGCCAAAGCCTAGCCATGAAAAAAAGCCACGTTTTTTCTCTTTCGCCATTTGCGAACACACTCCTCGCTGTTAATTCATGGCACAGGCCCGATTCGGCTTGCCACGGGCACTGAAAATAATTATCTATTGAATGCGTTAGTCTATCACTTTCCCCGCCTTACACACACCGTTACACTAGTCGGCAAGAAATTGCATCACTGTGAGTCTCATGAAAAAACCGCAATCTACTGGCGCTGGCCAGATTCGTATTATTGGCGGCCAATGGCGCGGCCGTAAACTGCCCGTCCCAGACAGCCCAGGCCTGCGCCCTACCACCGACCGGGTTCGTGAAACCCTGTTCAACTGGCTCGCGCCGTCAATGGTCGATGCAACCGTGTTGGACTGCTTTGCCGGAAGTGGTGCATTGGGGCTTGAGGCGTTATCGCGTTACGCCTCCCGCGCCACATTGCTGGAGATGGATCGCAACGTTTCACAGCAATTGCAAAAAAATCTTGTCACGTTGAAAGCAAATAACGCCAAAGTTGTGAACACTAACACGTTGAATTTCCTGGCGCAGCCCGGAGAACCGCACACCATCGTGTTTGTTGATCCTCCGTTCAGAAAAGGCTTATTGGACGAGACGTTAGCGTTACTTGAGAGCAACGACTGGCTGGCGGATGAAGCGCTGATTTACGTTGAAAGCGAAGTGGAAAATGGAATGCCTGCGGTACCGGCAAGCTGGTCTTTGCACCGTGAAAAGGTGGCAGGCCAGGTCGCTTACCGTCTATTTAGCCGTGAAATTTAAGGAGCGACGCAATGCTGATTAATATAGGCCGCCTGTTGATGCTGGGCGTCTGGGCGTTTTTGTTACTGAATATTTTCCACCCGTTTCCACGCCCGCTGAACATCTTTGTGAACGTTGCGCTGATCTTCACAGTGTTAATGCACGGCATGCAGTTGGCGTTGTTGAAATCGACTCAGCCGAAAGGCAGCCCGCCGCTCAGTCGCGCCCAGCAGATTAAAATTTTCATCTTCGGAGTGTTCGAGCTGTTGGTCTGGCAGAAGAAACTTCGTCAGGGCAAATAATCACTCGGGGACGAAGCCCACAAAACGCGTCCCCTTATACTGCAATGTCCCTTTGTCACCGACGCTCATTGAGTGATAAGCCTCTGGCGTCACGCGCATTTTTAGCTCCAGCCCGCCACTTTGTGGGCGAAACCAAACCTCATAACGCATTGTATCTTCTACTGGCGTAACCTGGCGTTGCCTTGAGCGCCGATCGTTGCTGGGCGTTTCACGTTTTGTTGCCACCAGCACGCTTCTTTCCATCACGGGGGCGGCATCATTTTCCGCATTCTGACGACGCTGCTGCACAAAGCGGAACGACGCGGCAACAACAATGACCGCAACGACGGCGATGAAGAAAAGGGGCATTTTACTCATAGATTTATCTCGATTTGTCAGGCACTTTTAAGAATACCCTGCTGCTCAGGACATTGTCATCTGTCGCTGTTGACCACTAGACTTAACTCAACGGTAGATTAACTAATAGAAAAAGGGACATGCCATGCTTTGGTCTTTCATCGCCGTATTCTTCTCCGGATGGCTCTACGTCGACGCCTCTTATCGTGGGCCAACCTGGCAACGCTGGGTGTTTAAACCCGTCACCCTTCTGCTGTTACTGTTGCTGGCCTGGCAAGCGCCGATGTTTAACGCCACGGGCTATTTAATTCTCGCGGGACTCGCGGCAACGCTGCTCGGCGATGCGCTGACCTTGCTGCCCACTCAGCGTATGTTGTATGCCATCGGGGCGTTTTTCCTCTCGCATCTGCTGTATACGCTCTATTTCGCCAGCCAGATGACCTTTAGTTTCTTCTGGCCGCTACCGCTGGTTTTGCTGGTTGTTGGAGCCTTGCTGGTTGCCGTTATCTGGACGCGGCTCGAAACCTTCCGCTGGCCGATTCTGACGTTTATCGGCATGACGCTGGTGATGGTTTGGCTGGCAGGCGAGCTTTACTTCTTCCTACCGACGCGTCCAAGTTTCTCCGGTTTTATCGGTGCCACGCTGTTGCTGTTAGGTAATATTGTCTGGCTGGGTAGCCACTATCGCCGCCGCTTCACAGGCGACAGCGCCATTGCCGCAGCCTGCTATTTTGCCGGGCACTTTATGATTGTTCGCGCCCTGTATATCTGACCCTCCGGGCGGTTTTTTCCGCCCATCAAATTTCCCTCTTGACTCTGGAGTCAACTCCAGAGAGTAACATGCGTAATGAGAACATTATCATTACCCAGGAGGGCGCATGCTCAACTCCCCAAAACCACCGCAATTTGCTAAAGCAAAACTCAGTCCGTTGCCGATAAAACCCGACGTATGCCACGGTAACGACTGCTGTAGCGAAGCCGTGCCTCCTGTGGAAAATGACGTGATTGCTGATACTGGCGAGCGTTATAGCTGGGTCGTCAATGGCATGGATTGCGCCGCCTGCGCACGTAAAGTCGAAAACGCCGTCAAGCAGGTTGCGGGCGTGCAGCAGGTTAAGGTGCTGTTCTCCACAGAAAAGCTACTGGTCAGCGCCGGGAGTGATATCCGCCCACAAGTTGAACAAGCGGTTAAAGCCGCGGGTTACACGCTGCGTAACAGCACCGCGCCGGCTCCGACAACATCGGCACTGCGCGAAAATCTCCCGCTCATCTTGCTGGTCGTGATGATGGCGCTAAGCTGGGGTCTTGAGCAATTCAACCACCCGTTCGGCAATATGGCGTTTATCGCCACCACGCTGGTTGGGCTATGGCCGATTGCTCGCCAGGCCGTGCGTCTGATGCGCAGCGGCAACTGGTTTGCCATCGAAACCTTAATGAGCGTCGCGGCGATTGGCGCGCTGTTTATCGGCGCAACCGCCGAAGCCGCCATGGTTCTGCTGCTGTTCTTAATTGGTGAGCGTCTGGAATCTTACGCCGCCAGCCGCGCCCGCCGTGGGGTTAGTGCGCTGATGGCGTTGAAACCAGAAGTCGCTATCCGCATTCGTAATGGTGAACGCGAAACCGTCGCGCTGGGCGATTTGCGCCCCGGCGATGTGATTGAAGTCGCGGCTGGTGGACGTTTGCCTGCCGATGGCCGCTTGCTAACGCCTTTCGCCAGCTTCGATGAAAGTGCCTTAACCGGGGAGTCGATTCCGGTCGAACGTCAGCAAGACGAAAAAGTCCCGGCAGGCAGCACCAGCGTCGACAGACTGGTTCAGCTCGAAGTCATTTCCGAACCGGGCGACAGCGCCATCGACCGCATTCTGCGTTTGATTGAAGAAGCCGATGAACGCCGCGCACCGATTGAGCGCTTTATCGATCGTTTCAGCCGCATTTATACGCCGATTATTATGGCCATCGCACTGCTCGCAGCGGTCATTCCACCATTGTTGTTCGGGCAAAGCTGGGGCGAGTGGATTTACAAAGGTCTGGCGCTATTGCTGATTGGTTGCCCGTGCGCACTGGTGATTTCTACGCCTGCGGCGATTACCTCCGGACTGGCAGCAGCGGCACGTCATGGCGCACTGATTAAAGGCGGCGCGGCACTCGAACGCCTCGGCAGAATCCAGCATATCGCCTTCGATAAAACCGGCACGCTGACCGCGGGCAAACCGCAGGTGACCGCCATTGAAGTGAATGGCGAGGTTAGCGAAAACGACCTGCTGGCGCTGGCAGCAGCCGTTGAGCAAGGTTCATCGCACCCACTGGCACAAGCGATTGTGCGTGAAGCACAAACTCGCGGTCTGACTTTACCTGAAACCAGTGCGCACCGGGCGCTGGCGGGTATTGGCGTGGAAGCGACGATTAATGGCGAAACCGTGCTGCTAAGTGCGCCGGGCAAACTTGCCGAAAACGTTCTTGATGCACGCTGGCAGGCACGGATTACCGAACTTGAAGCCAAAGGCCAGACGGTGATTACCGCTGTTGTGCAAGGCAAATTACTCGGCGTTCTGGCATTGCGCGATACCTTACGCAGCGACGCTAAAACGGCCATTGCAGCCTTGCAAAATATTGGCGTTCAAAGCGTGATGCTCACCGGCGATAACCCTCGCGCGGCGGCGGCAATCGCTCAGGAATTGGGGATGGATTATCGTGCCAGTTTGTTGCCAGCCGATAAAGTCAGCGCGGTCAATGAACTCAATGCCCGCTCACCGCTGGCGATGGTCGGCGACGGCATCAACGATGCGCCCGCCATGAAAGCGGCAACCATCGGTATCGCGATGGGCAGCGGCACCGATGTGGCACTCGAAACCGCTGACGCCGCCCTGACTCACAACCGCCTGACCGAACTCGCCAGCATGATTAGTCTGGCGCGGGCAACGCATAATAATATTCGCCAGAACATCACGATTGCGCTTGGGCTAAAAGGCATTTTCCTGGTGACAACGCTGCTGGGGATCACGGGCTTGTGGCTGGCAGTTTTAGCGGATTCCGGCGCGACGGCATTGGTTACGGCAAATGCGTTGCGGCTGCTGAGAAAACGTTAAATTGCGTACCGGCTCGGGGATTCGCAGCGAACTGATGGCGTGAAAAATGCTCACACATCACAATGGCAACTCACGGCTCCGGGTTGACTAATTGGCAACTCGGTGTTTAAATAGTTGCCAGATAGTCAACTTCAGGAAGAAGTATGCACTTAATCTCTCTAAAAGCGCTGAGCGAAGCCAGCCAACGATTTCCGCAGCATTCACAAGAACTGCTGATGCTGGCGCGGATTATTGAAAAAGGGAATTTCCCGACGCCTGAATCACTCAGGAAAATTTATCCGACACTGGATAATTTTAAGTATCTCGACAAGCACTACATCATCAATATCGCCCGCAATGAGTTGCGTGTGATCGCTCTGATTTTTTTTGAAAGCCAGAAATTCTATGTGCGCGACATCATGACGCATGCGGATTACATCAAATTTACCGAGGCCCATCGGGGAAAGAAAAGATGATTGCAGATGCACTAAAAGCCGCCGAAGCCCTGAAAGCCGCCGTGCCGTTCCTTGCCGGGAAAACAGGTGAAAAAGAGTATTTAGAAGTGCTGGAACTGGTGGAATATCTACTGGTGAATGACCCCGCCAATCCTTTGCTGGAATGGGTCAGCAATAAGATTTCTGAATATGAAAGCAATTTACCAGAGGTTATCGCATTTCGTGAGCAGATGAACGCGCTGCCACCCGGCATTGCGGTGCTACGAACCTTGATGGATCAATACGAGTTGAATCAAAACGATTTTCAGCAGGAGATTGGCAGTAAATCCATGGTTTCTCGCGTTTTACGCGGTGAGCGCCAACTCACCACAGAACATATTAGAAAGCTGGCGCAACGATTTGGTATTTCTCCGGCACTGTTTATTTAACCCTCGCCCATCCTGGATCGAGGGTTATTCAGCTTTTTAACTCGTCATTCCCAGTATATGCGGCAGCCACAACGAAACTGCCGGGATGTAAGTCACCATCGCCAGCACCACCAGCAGCATGGCGTAGAACGGCAACATGGCGCGAACCACTACCTCGATTTTCTGTTTGCTCACCGCGCTGGCAACAAACAGCACCGAACCCACCGGCGGCGTAATCAGGCCAATCCCGAGGTTGACCATCATGATCATGCCGAAATGCACCGGGTCGATGCCCAGCGAATTGGTCACCGGCAGCAATACCGGTGTCAGAATCAGGATAATCGGGGCCATATCCATCAGCGTGCCAATCAGTAGCAGCATGACGTTGAGATACATCAGGATCACGTATTTGTTATCAGACAGCGACGTGAAGAACTCCGTGATGCGTGAAGGCAACTGCATGTAGGTCATTACCGCGCCAAATGCCGCCGCAAAACCAATCAAAATCATCACGATAGAGACGGTTTTTACGGTGCGGAACATCAGCTTCGGCAGCTCGTTCCACTTGTAATCGCGGTAGATAAACATGGTGACGAAGAACGCCCAAACGCAGGCAACAGCCGCCGATTCCGTCGCGGTGAAAACCCCGGTTAGAATCCCGCCGAGGATGATAACCACCGTCATCAAGCCCCACAGCGCGTCGAAGAAAATCTTAACCGCCTGTTTGAAGGGAATGCGCTCGCCTTTTGGATAACCTCGTTTATGAGCAAAGGCCAGGCACATCGCCATCAGGCAGAAACCGAGCAATAATCCCGGCAGCACGCCTGCGATAAACAGCGTGGCGATTGACACCGTGCCGCCCGCCGCCAGCGAGTAAATCACCGAGTTATGGCTCGGCGGGATCAAAATCGCCTGCACCGATCCGCTCGCCGTAACCGCCGCCGCATATTCCCGCGGATAACCCTTTTTCTCCATTTCCGGGATCATCACACTGCCGATGGACGCGGTATCCGCCACCGACGATCCTGAAATCGCCCCGAAGAAAGTCGACGCCACGATATTCACCAGCGATAAACCGCCGCGAATAAACCCAACGAAGATGTAGGCAAAGTTAACCAGGCGGCGAGCAATGCCGCCTTCCGCCATAATCGCGCCAGCCAGGATGAAGAACGGGATCGCCAGCAGAGTGAATTTGTTCACCCCGCTGGTGATTTGAATCATGATCGCTTCCAGCGGTAAATCTATCCATAACGCGCCGACGATAGCACTTAGCCCAACGGCAAACGCCACGGGCATTCCCACCGCGAGTAGCACCGCAAGCGTTGCTAATAAAATAAATGCGTCCATGTTATCCCCTGACCTTAGCCGTGATTACCCAGCAACACTATTGGGCGGTTCTCTTGCGAGCCGAACATCAATCGTTCAACAACAAACAGAATCATCAAAATCGCGCCAATGGGCAGCGGAAGATAGGTTTGACCGGATGTGAGGATCGGGAATTCGGCAACAGGCTGTTCCCAGAGATCCGCGCACAAATAGAAGCTGTAATAAAACATCACCAGCGAAATCAGCAACATCAGCAAATCGACGACACGCGCACAAAACGCCTGCGCAGCCTGTGGCAGTCGGTCAGTCAGCATATTCACGGCGATGTGTGAACCGGCGCGGTAGCTCACCGCCGCGCCGATAAACGTGAAGGTCACCATGCAGATTATCGCCACCGGCTCCGGCCAGGACTCGCCACGGTTAAGGACATATCGTGAGAAAATCCCAATCGGAATAATGACTGTCATCACCAATAGCGACAGCCCGGCGATAACCATCGCCAGCAAATAAACTTTATCCATCAAGTCAGAGTAGCGTTGCGACATATTGCAAACCCCCACGGAACTAAAAGTTACTGAACGTCAGCAATGGCTTTCATCAGATCCTGATGCTTATCGCCGTACTCTTTACGCACCGGCTCCGTCGCTTTCACAAACCAGGATTTGTCGATTTCGTGGAACTGCACGCCACCGGCTTTCATTTTTTCCAGCGCTTGTTTGTTGTACGCATTCCACAGTTCACGCTGTTCCATTTGCGCATCACGAGCCAGTTTGAGGATTTTTTGCTGTTGGTCTGGGGTTAATTTGTCCCACTTCACTTTTGAATAAAGCAGCATTTCTGGGGTGATGAAGTGGCCGCTCAGAGTGTAGTTTTTGGCGACCGGCATGTAGTTGTGGGCAATAAAGGTTGGCGGATTGTTTTCTGCGCCGTCGATAACGCCAGTTTGCATGCCGCTATAAACTTCACTCACGCCCATCGCGACCGAGTTTGCGCCCATGTCTTTCAGCGTTGCCAGCGCGACCGGGCTGCCCTGAACGCGGATTTTCATCCCTTTCAGATCTTCAGGTTTCACCACCGGGTTTTTGGTAATCAGGTTACGCGTGCCGGAGTCCATCCAGCCGAGGAACACCAGGCGGGATTTCGGGTTGTTCGTCAGCTTGTCGCCAATCTCTTTGCCCAAATCGCCGTCGATCACTTTGTGCATATGATCTTCATCGCGGAATACATACGGCAGGGTAAAGACTTCCACATCCGGAAGGATTGCCGCAACCGGTGCCATCGAAACGCGGATGATGTCGATTGCCCCCATTTGCGCCTGTTCAATCATCTGTTTTTCGTCCCCCAGCACGCCGCTTGGGAACACTTTAATTTCTAAATCACCGTTAGTTTCTTGTTTGAGTTTTTCACCCATGTGCTGAACCGCAACTACGTTTGGATAGCCTTCAGGGTGGACGTCGGCGGCTTTAATTACTTGTGCGATTGCAGATTGCGCAAATAAAACGGACGCGGTAGACAGACATAAACCAGCAAAAGCAGGCAGAAAAGTCTTCTTCATTGTGTCGCTCCAGCAGAGGTAGGGGTAAGAAATAAAACAATGTTTTAATTTATCGTTTAAAAACTAGCCTAAGTGGAGAAAAACGTGGGTGAAGCACTTCACAAAAAGCGACAAAAAAATGAAATTGGGGTTCAACGCGGATGCAAAGAAGGTTCATAAGCCCAAAGCGGGGGAGCAAAGGGCTGGGCGGAATTACTGGCCTTTACGCAGCAAGTATTGGTAAGGCAATGATTCCACTTGTTTAGCGAGTAATTCGTGTTCCATAAAAATGCAAAAACCGGGAATGTCGCGGGTGGTTGCGGGGTCGTCAGCAATCACCAGCAGGGTTTCGCCAGGCTGCATACCGCGCACGGTTTTGCGCACCATCATTACCGGTTCCGGGCAACGAAGGCCCAACGCATCAAGCGTATGGTCAGGATTAGAGAAAAGATCGGTCATCAGCTGTCTCGGATTTAACAAACCGCGATAGTTTACGCGCGGTAAAATCTCGCGCAAGTGACGTGAACGATTGCGCTAAAATTAACCATTGCAATGGCGGGCTAAAGCAGTATCATCGCCACCGCTTTAAAAATCAGGGTTCCCTCACCCCTTTCACTAAAAAGGCTACAAAATGACGCAGTTCAATTCTATGCAGCGCACTAAAGCGCTGTTCTGGCTATCGCTATTCCATTTGCTGGTGATCACTTCCAGCAACTATCTGGTGCAATTACCGGTCGCGGTTTTTGGGTTCCACACCACCTGGGGCGCGTTCAGCTTTCCGTTTATTTTCCTCGCAACCGACCTGACGGTACGCATTTTTGGTGCACCTTTGGCTCGCCGCATTATTTTTGCCGTGATGCTCCCCGCGCTGGTGATTTCCTACGCCATTTCCGCACTGTTTTATATGGGCACCTGGCAAGGATTCGAAGCGCTGCTGCACTTTAACCTCTTCGTTGCGCGTATCGCTGTCGCCAGCTTTATGGCTTATGCGTTGGGGCAGATTCTCGATGTGCATGTGTTTAACCGCCTCCGCCAGAGCCGTTACTGGTGGCTCGCGCCGACCGCATCAACACTTTTCGGTAACATCAGCGACACGCTTTCCTTCTTCTTCATCGCTTTCTGGCGCAGCCCGGATGCCTTTATGGCGCAGCATTGGGTCGAAATCGCGGTCGTGGATTACTGCTTCAAAGTGTTAATCAGCATTGTATTCTTCCTGCCAATGTACGGCGTGTTGCTGAATATGTTGTTGAAACGGCTGGCAGATAAGTCTGAAAACTCAGCGTTACAGCCCGGTTGACGGTGGTTGAATTATCTTGTGATAAGATGATGAGATCGGCCGCAAAGGCTTGCTAACGTAAAGGAAGAAGTCATGGGTAACCTGGTAAAATATGTCGGTATTGGCCTGCTGGTATTGGGCCTGGCCGCTTGCGATAACAACGACAGCAAAACGGCCACAACAAACAACGCGGCGGAAAGTAGCGCGGCGGGTCAGCCGGTTAGCCTGTTAGACGGGAAAATTAGCTTTGCACTGCCTGCCGATATGACTGACCAGAGCGGTAAAGTTGGGACTCAGGCAAACAATATGCACGTTTATTCTGATGCATCCGGTCAGAAAGCGGTGATTGTGATTGTGGGTGATAACACGCCTGACGACCTGGCTGCACTGGCAAAACGTCTTGAAGATCAACAGCGCGCTCGTGACCCACAGCTGCAAGTCGTGACCAATAAATCCGTTGAGATTAAAGGCCACACACTGCAACAGCTCGACAGCGTTATCTCAGCCAAAGGCCAGACCGCTTATTCGTCTGTTATCCTGGGTAAAGTGGATAACCAACTGTTAACCATGCAGATCACGCTGCCTGCGGATAATCAGCAACTGGCGCAAACCGCCGCTGAGAACATCATTAACACCATCACTATCAAATAATTAAGATTGTGATGATGACGCGGCCTCCGGTTCTTCAACCGGGGGCCGTTTTTTTAGCTGCCTCGCCATCAAAAATGCGATACAAACCAATACCGCCGCTGAAAGATAAATCACCGAAACACCCGCGTATGCCATCACAAACCCAGCCAATGGCCCGGTAATCCCCAGCGATAAATCCATAAACACCGTGTAGGTCGCCAGTGCGCTGCCCTGATTTTGCTGCGGCACCATTTTCACCGCCACCACGCCCAATGCCGGGAACACCAGAGAGAAACCGGCGCCCGTCAGGAAAGTGCCCACTTTTGCCATCCACGGTTCAGCCGCAAAGCCCACCAGCAGCAAGCCGATAATCTCGACTGCAAAGCAAATCATCGCCACGTTCAGGCCGCCAAGCCGGTTAATGCCGTTCGGGAAAAGTAAGCGAGCGCCCACAAACGCGCAGCTAAACAGGGTTAATGCGAAGGCCGCGCCGTCCCAGCCTTTGGCGTCATAAAATAGCGTAATGAACGTGGCGATAACGCCGAAACCGGCTGATGCCAGCGCAAGTGCCATGCCGTAAGGCCAGACGCGCCCGAGCACTGCGCGGAACGGCAGCGGTTTGCCTTTGCTGGCTTTCACCGCCGGGCGCGGAAGTGCGAGCAGTATCGCAATCAGCGCCACCGCCATAATGATTCCCGCCAGTAATTTCAGCCCACCGAGATGATAGAACAGCACGCCGAGCGGTGCGCCCATCGCCATCGCGCCATAAGTGACGATGCCATTCCACGAGATCACGCGCCCGATGTGTAGCGAACCAACAACGCCCACGCCCCACAGCGTTGAGCCGGTTCCGGCAAAGCTTTGCCCAATCCCCAGAATCACGCGCCCCAGGCACAGCAACACCAGGCTAATCAACGGCCACGTGCTGCCAAACGCCGCCAGCATGTAACTCACGCCACTCAGGAAGCAGCCGCACAAACCGAAGATGACGATTTTTTTCGGGCCGAGAATATCCGCATAACGCCCGGCATGTGGGCGGCTGAGCAGCGTGGCGAAATATTGCAGACTGATCACCAGCCCCGCCCAAAACGCGCTGTATCCCATCACGTCATGAACGTAACCGGGCAATACCGCAAGCGGCAGGCCAATCGTCATGTAGCTGGCAAAATTGAACATCACGACAGAGACAATCTGTAGATTGAGTCGGAAACTGCTTGTTGCGGGCGCGGGGGTGAGATCAGGCATGGTCATTCACTTTTAAAACAGCGTTCCCAAGTATATACACGGAAGGATTCACATTTCAGCAACAGACTTTCAGACTCGCCCTGCAAGTGAGAAATAAACGAAGCGCTACACTATAAAGATCCCTCGTATACAGGATTTTTCCATGCTTGCTCCAGAACCCGATAAAACCGGGCTGCATATTCTTATCAAACTTTCAGCGCTGGTGATTATTCTGGCCGGTATTCATGCCGCCGCAGATATTATCGTGCAGCTGCTGATGGCGCTCTTTTTTGCCATTGTGCTTAACCCGCTGGTGACCTGGTTGCTTCGCCGGGGAGTGAATCGTCCGTTGGCTATTTCGATGGTCGTGTTTGCCATGTTAGTGCTGCTGACCATGCTGTTTGGTGTGCTGGCGGCGTCGATGAGTGACTTCATTGATTTGCTGCCGAAATACAACAAGATGCTGACGCAAAAGGTGTTTGAAATAGAAAAGATGCTGCCGTTTATGCATCTGCGATTATCGCCCGAGCGCATGTTGCAGCGCATGGATTCCGAGAAAGTCATGTCGTATGCCACAACACTGATGACCGGCCTTTCCGGGGCGATGGCCAGCATTCTGCTGCTGGTGATGACCGTGGTATTTATGTTGTTCGAGGTGCGCCACGTTCCGTACAAACTGCGTTTTGCCCTTTCTAACCCGAAAGTTCACATCGCCAGTTTGCACCGCGCATTAAAAGGCGTAACGCATTATCTGGCGCTGAAAACTTTAATCAGCCTGTGGACGGGGCTGATTATCTGGCTGGGCCTCGAATTACTGGGCGTACAGTTTGCGCTGATGTGGGGCGTGCTCGGCTTCTTGCTCAATTACATTCCCAATATCGGCTCAGTGATTTCCGCCATTCCGCCAATGATTCAGGCATTTTTGTTCAACGGCACATACGAAATGGTGCTGGTTGGCGTGCTGTTCCTGGTCGTCCATATGGTGCTGGGGAATATCCTTGAGCCGCGCATGATGGGTCGCGGCCTGGGAATGTCGACGTTTGTGGTCTTCCTGTCGTTACTGTTCTGGGGATGGCTGCTCGGCCCGGTGGGCATGTTGCTTTCCGTTCCGCTCACCAGCGTGTGTAAAATTCTGATGGAAACCACCAAAGGCGGCGCGAAACTGGCGGTATTACTTGGCCCTGGGCGTCCCAAATCCAGGCTGCCGGGATAGGTTCGGCATTCACCCGGTGGTAAGTTAAGGTTCTTCCAGGGAAAAGAAAACGGAGTTACAGACCCATGACGAACATTACCCTTACCACCATCAAGCAGCCTGAAATCTACCTCAACGTGCCGAGCGTTGTGTTAAATGACCAGACGATTGAACAGCGCTTGCGCAAAGTTTTGCAGGGAATGGCGCGGCAGAATCTTGATGCGTTAGTGGTTTACGCCGACAAAGAACACGGCGGCAACTTTGAATATCTCACCGGTTTTATCCCGCGCTTTGAAGAAGGTTTACTGGTACTGCACAAAAGCGGCGAGGCGGTGCTGGTGCTCGGCAATGAAAACCTCAAGCTCGCGCAGTATTCCAGAATCTCAGCCAGCGAGGTTCACGCGCCGTGGTTTTCGCTGCCCAATCAGCCGATGGACACCACGCTTTCCCTGCACCAAGTGTTGAAACAAGCCGGGCTGGGCGGGCAACAGCGCGTCGGTATCGCGGGCTGGAAGCTGTTCACCGGCAGCTACGATAACAACGTGTCACTGTTCGATATCCCAACTTTTATTTTCCAGGCACTTCAATCCGCGCTCACCAGTAATTGCCAACTGCTGAATGCGACCGGGCTGTTTATCTCCCCGCGCGAGGGCGCTCGCATAATTAATAACGCCAATGAAATCGCTCATTACGAATACGGTGCCAATCTGGCATCAGGTGCGGCACTGACCGCTCTTAACGCCATTGAAGTGGGTAAATCAGAAAAGGCGATTGCCGCCCTGCTGGCTGCTGAAGGGCAAGCCAATAACGTCGTCACCATTGCCGCCACAGGCGATCGCTTTGAAAACGCCAACCTTTATCCTTCCGATAAACAAATCCAAAAAGGCGATAAATTCTCGTTAACCGTCAGCTATAAAGGCGGTTTAACCAGCCGCGCGGCGTATGTGGTTAGCAACGCTGATGAGCTTAATCCAGAGGTTAAAGATTACGTCGACGTGGTGGCGATTCCTTATTATCGCGCGGTGGTCGCCTGGCTTGAGAATATGCGTGTTGGCGTGAAGGGCCATGAAGTTTACGACCTGATTGAGCGCGTATTGCCGAAAGCGGAGTACCACTGGCACCTGAATCCAGGGCATTTAGTGGCTGATGAAGAGTGGTTATGCTCGCCGATTTTTCCGGCTTCCGATATTCCTTTAGCCAGCGGAATGCTGCTGCAAATCGACATTATTCCGTCACGCAAAGGCTACGCCGGAGCCAGCATTGAAGACACCGTTGCGCTGGCAGACGAAGCGCTTCGCGAGCAGATCAAAACCGATTATCCCGCACTTTGGCAGCGTATTAGCGCACGTCGGGAATACATCCGCGACGTGCTGCATATTCAATTACCTGAAGATGTGCTGCCGCTGTCTAACACCGTGGGGTATTTGCGGCCTTATCTGCTGAACAAGGATTTGGCGCTAGTTTGCAGACTTAAACCTGATGCTGCCTGACCTGAGCTGAATTATTCAGCCGCCTGATGGATGGTGTGAAACTGGCGGCCATCGTCGCCAGCAACACGGCCAGCGCGCAAGCCAGTAACACTTTTTCATTGCCGTAGTGCATCGCCAGCGGGCCTGCGGCAAGCTCGCCAATCGGAATTGCCACGAACGAACCTAACGCGTCATAAGCGTAAACCCGCGCCAGTTTTTCTGGCGGAATATGGGTTTGCAATGACTGCGCCCACGCCACACCGAACAACCCGAAACCGATTCCTGCGACAAAGAATGCTGCCATTAAAAGCGATGTCGATGGCACGACAGCAAGAACCACAATCGGCCCGGCGCAAAATACGGTCAATATCGTGCCGATGAATAAGTCGCGGCGAGGCCGCCAGCGCAGCGCAATAACAGAGCCGATAATCAAGCCCGCACTTTGTGCCGCAATCGCCATTCCCCAACCCGCACGGCCAAATGTGGTATCGGCTACCACCGGACCGAGCACCATCATCACGCCGCTAAAGGCCGCATTCACGATAGTAAATTGCACGACGATCGCCCAAACCCAGGAGCGAGAAATAAACTCTGTCCAGCCGTCTTTCAAGTCCTGCAAGATGTTGGATTGCGTGCCTTGCGGCTGTATTGAATGGGTGCGAATCATCAAATAAAGCGGTGCGGATGCGGCAAAACCCAGGGCATCGACAGCGAGTCCCCAGCCCGGCCCCAGCACGCTGATGAGCACGCCGCCTAACGATGCGCCAATCACCGTTCCGCCGTAAATCCCAAGCTGAACCAGGGCATTCGCTTCACGCAATGAATGCACCGGAACGGTTTGCGGAACCATGGATTGCGAAGCCGGTAATGATGCTCCCGCCGCCGCGCCGTTTATCGCGCCAAGCACCGCCAGCAGTGCAATCGTCGCCGAGCCATCCAGCACCAGACCCGCCACAATGCCCTGCGAAACGGCAGCAATCACAGATGAATAAAGCAGAACTTTGCTTCGCGAGTAGCGGTCGGCGAGAACCCCGCCAATCAGCAGAAAGGCGACGTTAAAAATTGAACGTGCGGCAATCACAATGCCTAAATCAGCAGCCGTTCCGCCCATATCGAGCACCGCAAAGGCCAGCGCAATCGGCGCAATTCCATTGCCCAGAACGGTAAGAAGACGTGCGAAAAACAGATTACGGAACGACGCATAGTGAAACGCGCGCTTTGAAGATATTGCGGTCGCTTCACTGCTCATTATTTAAAATTCTCATCGTCTCAACTTTGCTTGAAAACCATCTCGTCAGTAATAGGTTAACACCACATTAGCTCGGGCCGTGACGTCACCGCCGTAATCCTGGCCTTCCGATTTTATGTCAGATTCGGTTTGCGTCATGGCGGCATAAAAGCGTTTATTGCCCACGCCCTGAATCGCGGCGCCGGTTTTTACCGCTTCGCCTAAAGTGACTTTATTGCCGTTTTCATCAAACAAACCGACGCCAATGCCCGAAATAGGCTTGCTTGAGCTGGCATCAAACATACTCAAATATTCATCGGTTTGCGCTGAATTGGCGTCACTAAAAGTGATGTCCATATTATCCATCGTGTTGCTGCATTCAATCGTTAAATCGAAAGCTTTACGCGAACCCTCATAAGGCAAGCCGCCGCCGCTTTTTTTCATTAAGTCGGGCAAATCGACAATCTGGTGTTTATTAATTAATTCGCAACTTGGCTGGGCGAGATAAACGCCTGTGCCCAGCAATACTGTCACGTAGGCGCTTTGATCGTTTGAGTTTTCAATATTATATCGTAGGGGAGAACCAATGACCGCGGGAGTGCCATCGTATGTAATAGTGCCATGTTTAACTAAATCGGCAGCCATCGCCTGCACGGCAAAGTTTTTTGCCCCGTCAAAGGAGTACTGGCTTTTATCCACATTATATTGCCCACCAAACTGGAACAACACAGAGGCCGTTTTATCCGTTAGCAGGTATTCCGTATTCAGGGTTTTGCCCGGAACCATTTCGGATGGGGGATAGCTATTTGCCACAGGTGAGTCGTTAACGGAAACCGCTTTGACATACAAGCGCAAAAATAAACCGGGGTTATTTGTTGCAGCGATCCCGTTAGCATAAATGCTGTTATTCACAGCGGTAAGATTCAGCCAGATATAGCCGTTGAACCCTGCCGGGAAGGTCATCATTTGCCCGCCAGTAGTGCAGGAAAACTTCATGCTGGGCAGGAATTCACCGTAATCCCAGTGCTTAATGACCGTTCCATCAGGCGTATTTTGCGAGACAACAATTGGGTTATCTGGCCCCATCAGGCTAAAAGGTTTCACGCCCCCGTCGTCAATTGAGCAGCTAAAAGCAGCCCAACCTGGTGTGGCGAGCGCCAGTAAAAACATCCCGGCAATACCATTTTTTAGCTTCATAGGGGCCTTTGTAGATAAGGTTATTTAACGCTTTTAGTGATAACCGCGCTGTTGCCACCAAAATCATTAATGGCTGAATAACTCACGTTCAGGTTACCGGCTGAGACTCCGGCAGGCAGGCGATAACGTGCTTCACCTTTGGCAGGCACCATTTCACGGCGATCGCTCAACTCTTTGGAATTGACATCCAGTTCGGCAAAGCTGACGTAATACGGCGTTGGGTTCTGCGCCACAAGCCAGCTCTCTTTACCGCTCGATTCCACGCGCCAGTTCAGTTTTTCCACGCTCTCACGCGGTTTGCCTTCTAAACCCTGAGGGCGAATAAACACTTTCATGCGCGTGCGAACCGCCACCACCAGTTCATTAGATTTAGCCGTGGTTTTCGGTGGGATTTCCTGAATCACCAGCCAGTAAACAGATTCGCGATCCTGAGGCAGTTGGTTTGGCACCACCATTAAACGCAGTTTAGCCTGTTTTTTCGGTTCAATTTTGAACAGCGGCGGAGTCAGAATAACGGGAATGTTTTTGTCGTTCCCTTTGAGATCCACAAGCCACGACTGCACCAGATAGGCAGTATCCGTGCTGTCGTTGGTAATCGGCACGCTGCCTTCTTTGTCGCTGACATAAATTAATGCGCGGGTCGATTCTGGCCTGACTGCGGCAAAGCTCGCAGAAGCGGAAACAATGCCCAATAAAAGAGCGGTATATTTTAAAAACTTAAGATTCATGCTGCACCTGGCTGACATATTTGCTGCGTTTGTTGATACCAATCAGAAGACGAGGACTCTGTCGTCGCGGGAAGGGTAAAGTGGCATTGCTCACTCCCTTTATCACCCCATTGCACCGTTAGTGGCGTCGTGCCTTTCGCCAGTACACCAGACAAATAAATAATGCCGTCATTGGCGACCATTCCGACTTCTACCTTTTCCTGATAAACGTAAGCACCGAATGGCGCGTTCTTACCGTCTGGCAGGGTTAATTTAACGATGGCTCGCCGACCGACGCGGGTCGCAAAACGGGTCAAAGTCACGGCGCCGCGTGTTGGCGTCACGTTCATTCCTGTTTGTTGCAATTCCACGTTTTGTGCCGCAGTGCGGGTATCGAGTGAAATTTTGTTTTCACGATATGGAGTAACATACGGCACTACCGCGTTACCTTTAGCGTTAGTTCGCACGCCAGGATGCCCGTCAATCGAGACATTCGCGGCGTCGGGCGCTTCGACGATATTCACCGTGTCGCTGAGGTTTTGCGCCAGAATCACGCCCCCGCTGTACCCCAACATGGCGCCAGAAACACCCAGTGAATACTGATCAGAATCTTTGCCTAACGACGTGCTGGCTGTGTAGTTTGCCGATGGAGTTCGGTAGTTTACTGCTGCCGAAGGCGACAACTCGCCCTGCTCGTTGCGCTGCGCACTAACGCTGTAATCCAGCGTGTTATCCAACACTGAATCCGATAGCGTCGCGTTCTGGCTGCTCTGACCGCCGCTGCTGGTCGTGGAGAACGACAATGAGCTGCTGTGGTGTTCGCCGAAATCCAGAGGTATAGAGATGTTCATCGACAACTGTTTGTCGTTGCTATTACTGCTACCTTCGGTTTTGTTGTAGCTGGCGTTAAGGCCCACGGAGGCTTTACCTATTAATGCATTATAGCCAAACGTCAGCGAGTGCCCGCCGGGTTTGTCCTGATAATACTGGGTTTTGTCCAGCGTCAGATACACGTTGCCATAGCTGCCTAATATCTGGTTTACGGTCAGCTCAAATTCGTTTCTACGATGCTCAGAATAGTCATCACCATCGCCCCAGCGACGGTCGGCATAATCGCTAAATTCCTGAAAATCTGGCGTGCGGAAGTGATAGCCCGACACCTGGACTGAGGTGTTCGTGGAATCGAACTGGCGTGCATATAACACCCGAACAGCCTGCCCTTGATGGGTGGTTTGCGCCGCCTGGTTTTCTACCTCTGAACCGTCGTCTTCATGGCGTTCCATCGCCCAGTCCAGGGACAGCGTTCCCCAGTAACCCAGGTTGTACGCGCCGCCAATCCCCACCGATTTGTAGCCTTCACCCGCCAGCAGAACATTACTCAACGTCATTTTGTCAAAACCGTACTCGAGGCTGGCCTGAGCAATATTTGGCGAATGGCTGAGGGAATCGCTGCCGCGATAACGGCCTGCGCTCACGCTGTAGCGCCAGCTTCCAGGGCGAATCATGTCGGGCACAGATGTATATGGCATGCTGAATGTCTGCTGCGTGCCGTCGCTTTCCTCAACGGTGACGTTCAGGTCAGTATCATGCTGGGCGTTGACCAGGTCGGTTATCGCAAAGCTGCCCGGCGGCACGGTTTTACTATAAATAATGTTATTACGCTGGCGAATAGTGACTTTGGCATTGGTTCGCGCCACACCACGAATCACCGGCGTGTAGTTAAAGGATTCATTGGGCAACATCTGCGCATTGGTCCCTATCGACATCCCATTTATAGGGATCGAACCCATAATGTTATTCGGAGCGGCGCTGTAAACCCCTCCCATCGAAAGCGTAGACAGCAGCGGATTAACGTCCACTTCGCCATAGGCGTGATCGTGGTTGTTTTCCCACTTTTCGTTGTCATTTTTATTGAATGTATCGAAACTATAAAAACGAAAGCGCCCCAAATTTATGGCCGAATTCAGACTTAAATAACTGCTGTTAGTGGTGGAATCGCCCGCGCCTGAATGGTTATTCGTCTGGTAGGTATAGGCGTTGTAATTCAGGCGTACCGCGTTAATTCCGTTATCCCACAGGCTCTGGTCTATGACTGCAAAAGGATCAACAGGGATTAAAACGGACTGTGGAACCGATAACGTGCCGCTTTGATTGCCTTCGTCATATTTGAAGGTGGCATCTGGCCATTTTTGGTTCATATCCAGGCAAGTTTCTTTTGGGGCATTTTGAAAACTTGAGGAATTTATTGCCTCAAGCCCCTGAGAGTTAACGCCCAGATTTTTTAATAACTCGGCAGTAAAGCAAGGCTCTGTTTCTTTTTTCTCTAAATTCTGAAAATAGACTATTTTAACTTTTTTATTGCTTTCCCCATTTACCGAGACTTCGGTTTCTTTTTCGCCAGCAGACACGGCATCCGGTTTATAAAAGCTGTCCGGTAATGGAGCGTTGTCATTTCCCTGACGTAAGAAATTCACGTCATAAATAGGTTGTGCATCTTCTGCACAAGCAGCGTTTGCAAAGAAACCACATAGAAGCCACGAAATAATAATTAATATAAAAGCGGGGGCATCTATATAATTCAGCAAAATACCCCCACTTTTCATTACAAACGGATTAATAAGAGAAATTAAGATGTAATTATGTTTTAAAGTGTAACGATATATTACTCGTAGGCAATATCAAAAATAGCTTTTGCGGAAACATTACCATCAGACATCAACGCAATTCCTTCAGTTGCTTTATAGGCCACTTTAAATTTCAACGCATTATCACCATTTACGATTGCCTGCTTAGCAGAATAAACACCGGGCTTAACGCTGATTTTGTCTGTGCCGTTATCTTCAAATAAAGCAATACCTACACCACTTGCACCACCGGCAGGGGCGTCGATGGTATTCCTCAAAACATCCGGATCATTAGGTGCCTCTGGCCCTTCAAAATGCACACTGGCATTTTGTTTGGTCGCAGTATTGCAGTTTTCTAACTCAAGGGTAAAAGGAGTCATCCCTGCTAACAGAGAGGTTTTGTTAAATTCACCTACATTAACATCAGGTAATGTAACAATAACACCTGTCTTTTGAGCCGTTCCATTAACACCTTTTAATACACAAGTAGAGGCAACAACTTTACCATTAAAAGTAACATCCCCTTCTTCCGCATTGGCGATCAACGGCGAACTTACTGCAGCTAAAATAATAGCAGCAGATAATGTACGTTTAGCTATACGTTTCATAAAATGCCTATTCTCTTTATATATTAGTTGAAATGATTATATTTTCTAAACAGACTGAATTTTACAACTTAATGAGTTAGCAGAACAGTTAGCCACGCTTATAGATAGTTTTAAAAATTCTTAATGCACGTTCCCCGTAAAAAAACCTTTAGATATCATTAGTAGTGACATCAGTAATAATTATTTATTCGACTATTTTTGTAGCGTTTAAGATAATAGATAAGCTTTCTTCTGCTATACTGCTTCCTAAAATAGAACAGGAAAAACAGCAAATCGGGCTTCTGGGCAATTTATAAATTCAGAGGGTTATATGTCTGACAACACACTTTTATCCAACATAGATAAAATCAAAGGTTTTGATTTAAACTTGCTTTTAACGTTTGAGGCAATTTTTATACATCAAAGCGTGTCTAAGGCTGCCAGTCTTTTTGGAATTACTCCATCAGCGGTGAGCCAGTCGTTGACTCGATTACGCAGCTTCTTTGACGATCCGCTTTTTGTGCGGGAAGGGAAAGGCCTGGTGGCAACGACGGTTGCTGAAAACCTGCACACGCACTTGAGTGAAGGTTTTGGTCAGCTAATTAATAGCCTGGACTACTTCAAGGACACCAGCACAAAAAGCAAATTTATCATTCATTCAACCGCCTACGGTGCCATGCGGATTTTGCCGCCAATATGCTCGAAAATTGAAACTACAAACTTGCGCTGTGAAATCTCGCACATCAGCGCAGATGCATCATTAAACAATGACGAAGATATTTTAATCTACCGCAAAGCAGACATCATTTTTGATACCAAACCTTATTACAGTTTTTCGACCGTCACAGAGCAGTTTATCACGGAACAAACGGTACCGATTTGCCGCAAGGATCACCCACGTTTAGGGTCAACCCTGTCGATAGAAGACATTGCAAGGGAAAACGCAACCTTACTCATGACCGGTTCAGAAGGGGTAAAACGTTTTCAAAATGATGTACTTGAACATTTTGGCGAACGTGAATTTTCGTTCAGCAGCAGTTCTATTATCGCAATTACGGCCATTACTGAATCGACCGACTGCATCAGTTTCATTCCTTTATGGTTTGCCAAAAAAGCAGCATTGAGCTTTAACATCAAAACGCTGGAAACCGATTTTGTAGCCGACCCCGTCACGTTTTATATGACCTACAATAGAAGCTCGCTAAAGAACAAAAACTTCACCGAATTGCTTAAGGTAATCAATGGCTGTAAAGAACTCTATTAACCTTTTCCTTCATACGAAAATGGTGGATGACGCTAGCGCTTATCCACCCTACAAAACCGTTCCCTTCGTAGGTCGGATAAGCGTAAGCGTCATCCGACAAATGCCTTTGAAACCTTGAACACAACAAAAATTATTTTCGTAACCTTTCATCTTTAACAATCTTAATGAATTTTTTCCAAAAGCTTCATGATCGGGTATTTTTCAAAATCATTTTGAAAATTCTTACGATAGCTCATATAGAGCATCGGTGCTTTAAAGCCTAAATTAAAATTATATCTTGGTGCTTTAATCATAAATACACTGCTGAATTTCACAAAAATGCTGGTCGGTATAATACAAATCAGGTCACTCACTTCCACGACGGAAAGCAGATCGATGTAACTACCGCTTTCGAACTCAACATTTTTGCCTATCAAACTGTCGCCGGGTTTGCTGTCATTCATGCGGATGACCGGAGATTTCCCTTTCAGAAGCGCATGCGACTCCTGTAAGTACTCTTTCTGCGTCATTGAATGTGAAATACGCGGATGGTTTTCACTACAAGCTATGCATAACTCTTCTTTTAATAGTTTCTTGTAAATGATATCCGGGTGGTTAATGGGATAATAATCAAAAACCACATCCACTGATTTGTTTAACAAATCATTCTCTGGTGAATCTGGTAATGGAACGTGTATGACAGAATTGATCTTCTCATCTTTTGCTAAATGAAAAGTGAGAGGGATGATATTGGGTGAGATATGCTCTGCACTCGAAATCACCAGCCGCTCACTGCCTGGAATCAGCTCCGACGAATCAGGCCGTGCAGTATTACTCTTTAATTTTAACTGTATGCGTTTGTGAAGACTACGCGCAAAAACGGTTGGCTCTAACTGCCGACTCACCCGAAAAAAGATTGGGTCGTTATACAGTTCACGCATATTTTGAAGAGTTTTACTTACGGTTGCCTGTGATATATCGAGAGCGGAAGCCGCACCTTTTATACTTTTAAGACGGAGGACAAGATCAAGTATTTGAAACGCTTTCAATTCTGCCTTTGTTATTTTATCTTTCATACATTCCTTTTTGACTTAGAAAGCCCGGTGTTTATCGCCGTTAACGCAGCCATTCCCGCTTATGTGCTGGCGGTGGCTAAAACAACGCGCCTAATGTTCCGACCCAGACTAATGAAGAACTATTTTTCTGGTCTTCCATCGCACGCGCCAGATGGCGCTGGGTAACGTGTGAGATTTCGTGCGCCACAACCGATGCTAGTTGGCTTCCATTATCGCTATAAACCAAGATGCTCGAGTGAATCACCACCTTGCCGCCAAAAAAGGGTCGTTAATGAGTGGCGTTGAAGCGCGCAACTGACGAACGTAAAAATCCCCATGCTCAGTTCTTGAGCAATGCTTAACGTGCTACCTGCTAATAACGTTGATGTTAAATACATAAATGGGTCAGAAAAACTGGTTGAATATTCAAGTCGCAGTTGCACCATTGGGAAAACAATAATAGACGAAGTTTCACATTTAATATGCAGTCACCGCCATTAGATTTACTAACAGATAAAACAATCAAAACTTAATTAAGAATTACTAAATGATTTTATGAAATTATAAAAGATGGGGGGGCAGATACCAAAGTTCGGTGGCTATGATATTATCTGTTCAGTTTTTAACTCACCACTTTACACCGATCTTATTAAAACAGATCGCCTATAAATAACCAAGTCAACCAAAAACCAGCGCGCAAAAGGACCCAAAAAAAATTCTGACTGAAGAAGAGGATAAACCCTGAACGTAAAAGTGAAATTCTTATATTTTTTAAGTAAGAAAAGACAAACGCCCCGGCTAATTCGTTAACCGGGGCGTTTTTTATTATATGAAACTAAAAAATCCAGCGACCATACATCCAGTATCCCGCTCCCAACACCGCCACGATATTCACGGCAATACTGAGCATAAACCAGGTTCTGAACGGCTGTTTTTGAGTTTTATGCCGGAACACCTGCTGGCCGAAAATCGCACCAATCCAACCGCCGACAAGTCCAAAAACTAACAGCGTGATTTCCGGGACTCGCTGCCAGCCTTTACGGGCCGCAAATTTGTCTGCGCCGTACACCAGAAACGTCAATAAAGTGACGAGGAACAACCACATCCCAATCGGATGAGTAAAGAAAAAGCTGGCGATTAGCGCCAGCCCCAGCAAGGTGTAACAAACAACATTAAGACGCATATCAGCAGCCTGGTTTATTGAACGAGAGGGTTATTGCGCACCCACTAATGCATTTCGTATCGAAGATTAAATAGCTTCGGCAAAGCGAGGTGGCTTAACTTCATTTTCCACCGGTGTTACTGCTGCGGCCTGTTGTTTACGAATGGCTTTCGTTTCAAAGTAGTGCTGAGCACTTGCCGTTTCGATAAAGTCCACATCGCTCCCGGCAACATCAAACACCGCTTCTTTAATTTCCTCGAGGCTCACGTTAAAGAATTCTTTTCGTTTGTTCACCAGGTTGGTGCGTTTCTCGTTGAAATGCTGATGAAGCGAGTTTTCCATGGCAGGAGCATCGTCACTATGAATCATTGCGTGAACATCAAACAGGAATGGGACTGAAGCACTTCCCAGTTCATCTACGCGGTCTTGTGGGTCAAGGCGACGCGTCATACCTATTTTAAAGACATTCTCTCCAAATGAGCCAATGTTAGAAATAACGTAAACATGACCCCGTTTGGTCTGCTGCGCCATGCTTAGGGCTTTTTGTCCTTTCAGCTCAGCTTCCGTTAACGCATCTTGTAATGCATCGATCTTTTCCTGATATTTTGACGCTTGTTCAGCGGTCATTTTCGCCAATTTCTCAGCCATTTCTTTACGGGCTTTATCCAGCGCTTTCTGGGCGCGGCGCTCTTCTTCTTCAGCTTCACGGATGGCACGGTCAATCTCAGCCTGAGCTTTTCGCTCTTCGGCCATCTGGGCTCGAATTTCTCGTTGCTCTTCTTTCTCTTCCTGCTTCTTTGCCCGGTATTCAAACGTGAGCTGCAATTCTTCAATTTTCAGATCACGGTAGGCGTGGTTAATGTGGATCTGGTTGACTTCATTTAACTTGTTCAACACATCAAAGGCTTTGTATATACGTGACTCCATGGTTGCCACGTTCTTAAAGTTGGTATTGGCAATGGCTGCATCACACTCACCATTAAATGCACGGGCGGTCATGTTAATGCCCCGTGTGGTCATTTTATTGCCCTCAGTCTTCGAGCCACCCACAGTCCATTCTGTAGTGCAATAAATAGCACCTAGCGCGGTTTTGACGCGCAACATATCTTTCTGCCGTTGACGATTGGCGCGAATAGCATTCTGGAAAACTTCAGAAGTATCAAAATCAAAATGCGGGGCATAGAAGCCCATTTCGGCAAATTCCATATCGTCTTTATAAATCGACAATGCTTCATCCAACTCGTCAAAAGTAATCTTCTTTTCGCGGTATGAATTACGTAGATCATCGATCTGCTTTTCAATTTCAGCACGTTTGGAACGTTGTTTTTCAACAGCGTCCAGAGCTTCAGTGTTCAGACGTTTGGCAGCGATACGCGCATCAGAAAGAATATTATCAGCGCGTGTAGTAATTGACTTTGCATCATCTTCACTCACAGCAATAGTCTTCGCAGCTTCGATCTTTGCTTCATCCAGGATGCGCTGTGAATCCGTTTCCAGCTCCTGTGCAGCTGCTTTGGCTATACTGACAATACGATCAGCTTCAGCCTCGGCATCAGTGATAGTCGCGTAGCGTTCCAGGCGAGCGGCTTTATCTGCGGCATCCGCTTTAACAGCTTTTAACTTTCTGTTGTTTACGACAAGCACAACCAAAAAGGCTATGAGAGCGACAACTCCTGCAATTGAGTAATAGATAACGTTCATAAAACTGTCCCTGTAATTTGATCACCTGATATGAATGAGGAAATAAAATTAACCCACTCAGAGTTTTGCCATCGGCATGGTATGTAATGTTTTAAATTTGGACGCTACTGACCCACTAAATCCTGCGCACAAGCCCAGGCGGAACTCCATGCCCATTGGAAATTATACCCACCTAACCAACCACTTACGTCCATCACTTCGCCGATGAAGTAAAGCCCCGGCACGTTACGCGCTTCCATGGTGCGTGAACTCAGTTCGTTGGTGTCCACGCCGCCGAGGGTGACTTCTGCGGTGCGATAGCCTTCGGTGCCGTTAGGTTGCACTTTCCATTCTTGCAGCGTTTCGGTTAATTCAGTTTGTTGGCGGCTATTAAGCTGCTTTAACGTCACATCAGGAATTTGCTCAAGCTGTTGCAGGCATTCCACCAGGCGTTTTGGCAGCACCATCGCCAGCGTGTTTTTCAGACTTTGATTCGGATGGGCGTTGCGCTGTTCGTTAAGAAGCTCATCCAGATCGGTATCAGGAAGTAAGTTAACGCTCACAAACTCGCCAGGTTGCCAGTAACTCGAAAGCTGTAAAACCGCCGGGCCGGAAAGGCCGCGATGGGTAAACAGTAAACTTTCGCGGAAACTGACACCGTTTTCAGCCGTAATAACAGAAGGAACCGAGACGCCAGAAAGCACCTGTAATTGTTCGAGCAGCGGTTTATGGAGCGTAAACGGCACCAGGCCAGCGCGAGTCGGTAACACTTTCAAACCAAACTGTTCAGCAATTTTGTAGCCGAATGGCGTCGCGCCCAGGCCCGGCATCGAAAGCCCGCCCGTGGCGATGACGAGTTTTGGCGCTTGTACGGTGTCACCGTTTAATTCGAGGGTATAGCCGTTTTCATCACGTTCCACGCTCAACACTTCACTGCGCAGGCGCGTCGTAACTTGCCCTTTTTCACACTCGGCCACCAGCATATCGACAACCTGCTGCGCGGATTCGTCACAAAAAAGCTGGCCCAGAGTCTTTTCGTGCCACGCAATATTGTGCTTACCGATCATGTCGATAAAGTCCCATTGGGTGTAGCGCGCAAGAGCAGACTTACAAAAATGAGGGTTTTGGCTGAGATACGCTGCGGGCTCGATATAAAGGTTAGTAAAGTTGCAGCGCCCGCCGCCGGACATCAGAATTTTACGGCCTGGTTTTTTACCGTTATCGATGAGCAGCACTTTGCTTCCCGCCTGCCCAGCCATCGCTGCACAGAACATTCCTGCGGCTCCCGCACCAATTATTACGGCATCAAACTTTTCCACGACCTACTCCCGACTATGCTTAATGCAAGGAATTGTAAAGATAGCGGGCTGGTCGCACCAGCTAAAAGCGTCTTAACAATTGCAGGTGATTGAAAATAAATACGTAAATCTTTTCAATGTTTGACGTTCAACTAACAAACATCAAGAAAAGGCCATATTTCTGTTGGCGCATTACGGAGTTGTCTTACATAATGCGCCGCGTTCATGTCCTCAAAATGGCGTAACGTCTATGGAATTTCTGTTTAACGGCCTGGATCTTCATACCGGGCTATTGCTATTACTTGCTCTGGCATTTGTTCTCTTCTACGAAGCGATCAACGGCTTCCACGACACTGCTAACGCGGTGGCAACGGTTATCTATACTCGCGCAATGCGATCGCAACTTGCGGTGGCAATGGCAGCATTATTTAACTTCCTCGGCGTTCTGCTCGGCGGATTGAGTGTTGCGTATGCCATCGTGCATATGTTGCCAACCGATCTGCTATTGAACGTAGGGTCCGCTCATGGTCTTGCCATGGTGTTCTCTATGTTGCTGGCCGCTATCATCTGGAACCTCGGCACCTGGTATTTCGGTCTGCCGGCCTCCAGCTCCCATACGCTAATCGGTGCCATCATTGGTATTGGTTTGACGAACGCATTAATGAACGGCACTTCGGTCGTTGATGCATTGAATATCCCGAAAGTGATTGGGATTTTCATGTCGTTGATCCTCTCTCCACTCGTGGGTCTGGTGATTGCGGGCGGGTTAATCTTTTTGCTACGTCGCTACTGGAGCGGCACCAAAAAGCGCCGTCGTATCCACCTGACACCTGCCGAACGTGAAAAACAAGACGGCAAGAAAAAGCCACCATTCTGGACGCGTATCGCCCTGATTATCTCCGCTATTGGCGTGAGCTTCTCCCATGGCGCAAACGACGGTCAGAAAGGCATCGGCCTGATCATGCTGGTTTTGATTGGCGTTGCTCCTGCGGGCTTCGTGGTGAACATGAATGCTTCCGGTTACGACATTGCTCGTACTCGCGATGCCATCACTCACCTCGAGCAGTACTACGCGCAGCACGGCGATGTGATTAAGCACGTGGTTGATCTCAACCCGGCTATTCCGACCCCTGAAGAAGTGAAGGGCCAGGATAAGCCTGCTGAGTTCCACTGCGATGCCAGCCGCGCCATTATTGCGGTACAGCGTGCGAAAGAACTGCTGGGCACTATCGACAGCTATGACAAGTTGAGCGTTGAGCAGCGCAGCCATATGCGCCGCCTGCTGCTGTGCATCTCTGATACTTCAGAGAAAGTGGCTAAACTGCCGGAAACCAAACCGGACGATAAGCGCTTCCTGAAAGAGCTGAAAACTGACCTGTTGTATACCATCGAGTACGCACCAATCTGGATTATCATGGCGGTCGCTCTGGCGCTTGGCCTCGGTACTATGATTGGCTGGCGTCGTGTGGCGACCACTATCGGTGAGAAGATTGGCAAGAAAGGCATGACGTATGCGCAGGGTATGTCCGCGCAGATGACAGCCGCCGTCTCTATCGGTATTGCGAGCTACACCGGGATGCCGGTTTCCACTACTCACGTGCTGTCTTCTTCCGTAGCGGGGACGATGGTGGTTGATGGTGGTGGTTTGCAGCGTAAAACGGTGACGAACATCCTGATGGCCTGGGTGTTTACTTTGCCGGTATCGATTCTGCTTTCCGGTACGCTTTACTGGATTTCACTGCACTTCATTTAAGATTGCAGGCGCTGTAAAAAGCAAAAAGCGAGTCAGGAAACTGGCTCGCTTTTTTTATGTGCTCAAAGCTGTTAATGCCAAATCATCAAACCGATAAGGCTGATCACCACAAGTCCGCATAACGCGCTGGTCAAAATAAACTGGCGACGCAGACGTTCACAGCGGCGGATAAACTCATCGTCGTGATGGTCAAGATAACGCTGAGCATAGATATAGCCCACTAAGCGAATCTGTTTGCTTGGCTGGCCGTGTGCGGTAAAAAAGCCCCCGCCATCGACATATTGATACAGCAGCGGATCGCAACCGCGCAGTACCACCAGCAGCGCACGCAAAGATGAGTAATAGCGCGCCATATTCACCACACAAACTACACAAAGCGCCCAAAAAAGCGCGACGGTGCTGATCATCATAATACCCCTCCCGGTGAAGCCCCAGAACATCACTCCAGGGCAACCGCACACCCCGAAAACCAGAAAGACCGTTCAGCGAGCCCAAAAAGCCGATCCGGCTCACATTACTATTCCGGAACGGCTTATTTAATAGTGTAGGAGATCCGCTACTTTTTTTGCCAGATCGTTAGCCTTTATCAAAGCGATTACGTTCATTTGGGGCTTCAATGTATAAAGCGGTGACACATTGACGATTTTTATCATTCGCTATAGGGTAGAAATACAATCTACAATTTAAGTCCTTACACGCGGTTAGCACTCGAGAAACACATCGTGCTATCCGGCCAGGCTGGTCATCGACAACTTATGGAAGGAGTAAAATTATGGCTTACAAACACATTCTGATCGCGGTAGACCTCTCCCCGGAGAGCAAAGTATTGGTGGAAAAAGCGGTTTCTATGGCTCGCCCATACAACGCCAAGGTTTCCTTGATTCATGTCGATGTAAATTACTCCGATCTCTATACCGGACTGATTGATGTAAATCTGGGTGATATGCAGAAACGCATTTCCGAAGAAACTCACCACGCGCTGAGCGAGCTTTCCACTGGCGCGGGTTATCCGATTACTGAAACCCTGAGCGGCAGCGGCGACCTGGGCCAGGTTCTGGTCGATGCGATTAAGAAATACGATATGGACTTAGTGGTCTGCGGGCACCACCAGGATTTCTGGAGCAAACTGATGTCTTCAGCACGTCAGCTGATCAACACCGTTCACGTTGATATGTTGATTGTTCCATTGCGCGATGAAGACGAAGATTAAAATTTATTCTAGATAACCTGAAGCCCCGCCTACACTGCGGGGCTTTTTCATATGCTCAGTAGCCATTAACGATGAAATCAACCGCATCACAAATTGTATGGCGATGTGCATTTAAATCCTGAACTGGGCGACCCAATTCTTTTTCAGGGATACCCGCAATCATATGCGTCATCGCCACGCAGTTATGTCCGGCAATAGTAATGACTGGACACGCTTTCTTCGGCGGTACCATCCCCAATCTCTGTAATCCCACTACAGGGATCACGACGACACGGCTCAGAATATTTGCAACCGGATGATGGATATTGATCAGATAAGGGTAAGTGGATTTACCAATCCCCTTATTCTCATAAGCAATAAATTGCTCCATCAAAACGCTCGCTGGAAATCACTAAATGTACCGTTTTCTTCAACAAACTTATTCAGTGCGTCGATGGCGTCCCGGTTTTCTTCATACCAGCTAGACTCGTTATTTTTCTGCTGCTTTCCACTTACAGAAGCCGGACACGCTGATTGCGCACCTTCTAATTCCCTTTTCCCACACATCTTTACCTCCGTATAAATGCATATTGATAAATTGATTTTATAACTGAGCAACCTGGAGCTAGCGTCCCCGGTTGCTGGGATGACAAGAGATTGTGCTTTTTGAAGGAGAATGGAAAGCGCAAGATCGAGGTTCTTCGCAAGCCCTCGTAAAATAATTTATCGCGCGGTTACATCAACAATTTTTTTGCGAGATCCCCCGCAATGCAGGGGATTATTTAGACTGCCGTACCCGAATAAATATCAAACCGGTGCCCTTTAGTGACCACCGCATTATGCGTTTCGACGCCACCGAGCGGCGGCGCGTAATCCGGGCGTTTCACGACCACACGTTTTGTCGCCAGCTTCTGCGCGGGCAACAGCAAACCATCTGCATCTTCGTCCGGCCCCACCAGCGACTGGAACACACGCATCTCTTTCTTCACCAATGCACTTTTTTGCTTATGCGGGAACATCGGGTCGAGATACACCACTTCTGGGCGCGGCGTGATATCGCTTAACGCCGTCAGGCTTGAAGCGTGAATCAGCTGCAAACGCTCCTGCAACCAGCCGCCGATCTCAGGATCTGCATAACCCCGGCGCAAGCCGTCGTCGAGCAACGCGGCAACCACCGGGTTGCGCTCCAGCATCCGCACACGGCAGCCGACAGACGCCAATACAAACGCATCGCGCCCAAGCCCCGCCGTCGCATCGACAACATCCGGCAGATAACCGCTTTTGATGCCGACCGCTTTTGCCACCGCTTCACCGCGTCCACCGCCAAACTTACGGCGATGCGCCATCGCACCCGAAACAAAGTCGACAAAAATGCCGCCGAGTTTGGGTTCGTCGCGCTTACGCAATTCGAGATGATCAGGCGTCAAAACCAGCGCCATCAGGGAATCTTCGTCGTGCTCAAGACCCCAGCGCTCGCTCAAAAGTGATAAGGCGCCGGGGTCGGCGCCTGATTCAGTCAATAAACAGATTTTCACAGAATGACTTAGCCCTTGATGCCGTAATGAGCCAGCATCGCGTCAAGCTGTGGTTCACGGCCACGGAAGCGTTTGAACAGCTCCATTGGCTCTTCTGAACCGCCACGGGTCAGAATGTTATCGAGGAACGACTGCCCGGTTTCACGATTGAAAATACCTTCATCTTCAAAGCGTGAGAACGCGTCTGCCGCCAGCACGTCGGCCCACAAATAGCTGTAGTAACCCGCCGCGTAACCGCCTGCAAAGATATGGCTGAACGCGTGTGGGAAACGGCCCCATTTTGGCGATGGCACAACCGCAACCAGCTTCTTAATTTCGAACAGAGTTTCCAGCACTTTCGCGCCCTGTTGCGGGTTAAATTCCGCATGCAGACGGAAATCGAACAGGCCGAACTCAAGCTGACGCAGAATAAACAGCGCCGCCTGGTAGTTCTTCGCCGCCAGCATTTTATCGAGCAACTCTTTTGGCAGCGGTTCGCCGGTTTCGTAATGGCCGGAGATAAACGCCAGTGCTTCCGGCTCCCAACACCAGTTTTCCATAAATTGGCTTGGCAGTTCGACCGCATCCCACGGCACACCGTTGATACCAGAAACGCCCGCAGTTTCGACTTTGGTCAGCATGTGGTGCAAGCCGTGGCCGAACTCATGGAACAGGGTGATCACTTCGTCGTGGGTAAACAGCGCAGGTTTGCCATTCACCGGGCGGTTGAAGTTACAAGTCAGATACGCGACTGGTTTTTGCAGCGAACCGTCTGCTTTACGCATCTGGCCAACGCAATCGTCCATCCACGCCCCGCCACGCTTGTTCTCGCGAGCATACAGGTCGAGATAGAAGCTGCCGCGCAGCTCGCCTTTTTCGTCATACAGCTCGAAGAAACGCACGTCAGAATGCCAGACGTCGATGTCTTTGCGCTCTTTCGCGGTGATGCCGTAAATGCGTTTCACCACTTCGAACAAGCCGTTTACCGCGCGGTCTTCCGGGAAGTACGGGCGCAGTTGCTCGTCGCTGATGCTGTACAAATGCTGCTTCTGTTTTTCGCTGTAATAAGTGATATCCCACGGTTCCAGCTCGGTAACGTTGAACTCTTTTTGCGTGAATGCGCGCAGTTGCGCCAGTTCCGCTTCGCCCTGTGGACGCGCACGTTTCGCGAGATCGGTTAAGAACTCGAGAACCTGCTGCGGGTTTTCCGCCATTTTGGTGGCAAGAGATTTTTCTGCATAGTTGCCAAAGCCCAGCAGTTGCGCCAGTTCGTGACGCAGCGCCAGAATTTCTTCCATCACTGGCGTGTTGTCCCACTTGCCTGCGTTCGGGCCTTGATCAGAGGCACGAGTCGCATACGCGCGGTACATTTCTTCACGCAGTTCGCGGTTGTCGCAGTAAGTGAGCACTGGCAAATAGCTTGGAATATCCAGCGTCAGCAACCAGCCATCTTGCTCTTTGGCTTCAGCCTGAGCGCGTGCCGCCGCCAGCGCGCTTTCCGGCATACCAGAAAGTTGTGCTTCGTCGGTGATCAGTTTTGTCCAGCCCTGAGTCGCGTCCAGCACGTTGTTGCTGTAGGTCGAACCCAGTTCAGACAAGCGCGCGGCGATTTCGCCATAACGCTTCTGTTTTTCTTCCGGCAAACCAATGCCAGAAAGCTCGAAATCACGCAGCGCGTTATCGACGGCCTTTTTCTCAGCAACGCTGAGATCGGCATAAAACGCGCCGTCGCGCAGGTTGCGATACGCCTGATAAAGCCCTTCGTGCTGCCCAACCCAAGTGCTGTATTCAGACAGCAGCGGCAGCGTTTGTTCGTAGGCTTCGCGCAGTTCCGCACTGTTCTGCACGGAATTCAAATGGCTGACCGGGGAGAAAATACGGCCCAGGCGGTCGTCCACTTCTGCCAGCGGTTGGCAAAGATTATCCCAGTTATAAGGCGCGCCTTGCGCTACCACGCTTTCGACTTTCGCACGGCAATCATCCAGCGCTTGCTGCACGGCTGGCACGATATGTTCAGGTTTTAGAGCGGAAAACGGCGGCAGATCGAAAGGGGTCAGCAATGGATTAGTCATAAGCGCGGTTCCTGATATCTGATAAGTGGAGCGCGGCTCGCGCGCTACAAAGGCAATACCTTTTAACATGAGGCTTAGTGTAGTTAATTTCAATGCCAGGCGGCGAGCATAAGGCTGTATACTGTGCAGAATAGTTGTTCTTCTTTTGTCTTTGGAAACCCTGCAAGCCATGCTCAGTTATCGCCACAGCTTTCACGCCGGCAACCACGCCGACGTACTGAAACACACCGTTCAAAGTCTGATCATCGAATCCTTAAAAGAGAAGGAAAAACCTTTTCTGTATCTGGATACCCATGCAGGCGCAGGCCGATACAAACTGAGCAGCGAGCACGCAGAGCGCACCGGTGAATATCTGGAAGGGATCGCCCGCATTTGGCAACACGATGATTTGCCAGCGGAACTTGAAGCGTATATTGGCGCAGTAAAAGCCTATAACCACAGCGGCCAACTTCGTTATTACCCAGGTTCCCCGCTGATTGCCCGTCAACTTCTGCGCGAGCAAGACAGCCTGCAACTGACCGAACTGCACCCGTCAGATTTCCCGCTGCTGCGTTCTGAATTCCAGAAGGATAACCGCGCGCGTGTTGAACGTGCGGACGGTTACACCCAACTGAAATCCAAATTGCCGCCAGTTTCTCGCCGTGGTCTGATTCTTATCGACCCGCCGTATGAGATTAAAACTGACTATCAGGCCGTTGTGACCGGCATCAACGACGGTTATAAGCGTTTTGCAACAGGCACTTACGCGCTGTGGTATCCGGTGGTGATGCGCCAGCAAATCAAACGAATGCTGCGCGAACTGGAAGAAACCGGCATTCGCCGCATTCTGCAAATCGAGCTGGCGGTTCTGCCGGACAGCGACCGCCGTGGCATGACCGCATCCGGCATGATTGTTATCAACCCACCGTGGAAACTGGAACAGCAAATGGCTAATGTACTGCCGTGGCTGCACAAAACGCTGGTGCCATCGGGTAATGGTTCAACCACGTTGAGCTGGGTTGTGCCTGAGTAAACAGGCTATCAGAGCTATCGGTGGAACCTTTTAGTGCACGCGTTACAATCGCGAATATTTTTTCGACTCAATTAGGGAAACATCATGACCAAACATTATGACTACCTCGCCATTGGCGGCGGCAGCGGCGGTATTGCCTCCATTAACCGTGCGGCGATGTATGGAAAGAAATGCGCACTGATTGAAGCGAAAGAGCTGGGCGGCACCTGCGTCAACGTCGGTTGCGTGCCTAAAAAAGTGATGTGGCATGCGGCGCAAATCGCCGAAGCGATTCACAACTACGGCCCGGATTACGGGTTCGACACCACAGTGAATAAGTTCGACTGGGACAAGTTAATCGCCAGCCGTACCGCCTATATCGACCGCATCCACACCTCTTACGACAACGTTCTGGGTAAGAACAACGTTGACGTGATTCGCGGCTTTGCCAAATTTGTCGATGCGCACACCGTTGAAGTGAACGGCGAAACCATTACTGCCGACCACATTCTGATTGCGACCGGTGGCCGCCCAAGCCGTCCGTCTATTCCAGGCGCAGAATACGGCATTGATTCCGATGGTTTCTTCGCGCTGCCAGCGCTGCCAAAACGCATTGCCGTAGTTGGCGCGGGTTATATCGCCGTTGAAATCGCAGGCGTGGTTAACGCGCTGGGTTCCGAAACGCATCTGTTCGTGCGTCAACACGCACCACTGCGTACTTTTGACCCGTTAATCGTCGAAACGCTGCTGGAAGTGATCAACACCGAAGGCCCAACGCTGCACACCCAAGCGGTGCCAAAAGCGGTAGTCAAAAATGCCGATGGCAGCCTGACGCTGGAACTGGAAGATGGCCGTTCTGAAACTGTCGATTGCCTGATTTGGGCGATTGGCCGCCAGCCAGAAACCGACAACTTCAACCTGGCAGCGACCGGTGTGAAAACCAACGCTAAAGGCTATATCGAAGTCGATAAGTTCCAGAACACCAGCGTTGCGGGCATTTATGCCGTGGGCGATAACACCGGCGCAGTAGAACTGACGCCAGTCGCGGTTGCTGCGGGCCGTCGCCTGTCTGAGCGCTTGTTTAACAACAAGCCAGACGAGCATTTAGATTACAGCAACGTGCCAACCGTCGTGTTCAGCCACCCGCCAATCGGCACGGTCGGTTTGACCGAACCACAAGCGCGTGAGCAATACGGCGACGACAACGTGAAGGTGTACAAATCTTCCTTCACCGCAATGTATACCGCTGTGACTTCTCACCGCCAGCCATGCCGCATGAAGTTAGTTTGTGCTGGCCCGGACGAGAAAATCGTCGGCATCCACGGCATCGGTTACGGTATGGATGAAATGCTGCAAGGCTTTGCGGTGGCGCTGAAAATGGGTGCAACCAAGAAAGACTTTGATAACACCGTGGCGATTCACCCAACTGGCTCGGAAGAATTCGTTACCATGAGGTAATTTATTCATTCCGTTACCGAATCTTAAAAGCTGACTCTCACAGGTCAGCTTTTTTTTGGGCTTTCTCTGGAGCTTGATAGCACTGTTTTGACGCCATTTGATTCATTTACGTAGGTTATAGTAATGAACTGTAACTATTCATAAATTGTATTGTATACCCACAATATTATTAGTAATTTACCAAACAGGAAAAACACAACAGAAACAAAGGGATATTAATGAAAAAGGTACTTGGTATCGTCGGATCACTGCTTCTTGTATCAGGCTCTGCAATGGCTGCCACTGCGCCAGACTGCGTCAAAACTGACAAAGCACAGATTGAAGGGTTGTTCGATAAATGGAACGATTCTCTGCAGACGGGTGATGCTAAAAAAGTAGCAGACAATTACCTGAGTGATGCGGTATTGCTTCCTACTGTTTCCAATAAAGTACGCCTGACGGATGCCGAGCGAGTTGATTACTTCGAGCATTTCTTAGAGAAGAAACCGTTCGGCAAAATTGACAGCCGCACCGTACGACTGGGTTGTAATAAAGCGGTTGATGCCGGGACTTATACCTTTACCTTCGCTGATAAATCAACAGTGTCAGCGCGCTATACCTTCACTTACGCCTGGGATGGGAAAGAGTGGAAAATCTCCACCCACCACTCTTCGGCGATGCCAGAAGCATAAGCAACGAATAGATAATCTGGTCAGTATTTAAATTGAAGGCGGATCTGCGTTAATGCTATCCGCCATTTTCATTTATCGCATCGCGATATAAATAATCTGCTATAGCTCGAATAATCAAAAATACCAACCCATTAAATTTCAAACACCTGCGAAATTAAACCTCTATTATTGAATAATAAATCATACTTCAAACTATTTGCTTACATTTAGACGCAATCGTCACACTTATACTAATCTGATTATATTCTTTTGAAATTGTCTATTTGCAGAGTCCATCTTATGAAACATAAATCTTCGATATTAATGGGTGTTATGGCGGGTATTTTTATGTTCTCCACGCTCTCCATCAACAATGCTTACGCCACTGAGCAAGGCCAGCAACGCCGCCAGGCGCGAGATGTTCGCCAGGATACCCGTCAGGATTCACGCCACGATAAGCGTGAATGTGTGGTTAACGACAATAAAAGTAATAGTGATTGCCGCCAGGATAAGCGTCAAAGCAAACAAGATGGTCGTGAAGAAGCACGCGATATTAAATATTAAAAATCAGGCCATACCCTTATCGGGTATGGCTTTTTTATTTTCTGCCCTGCATATCTGGAATAATCAAATCCCCTCGCAGCACATTCGAGCCTAGCGCACTTTGGGTTTTCTCCGTTAGCCACGCCACGATTCTGGCCGCCATTGCATCCATTGAATATTCAATCGCGGGAATATTTGGAATCCCCGGCAGATGCAGCGAACCCGCCAGGCTAAACACCATAATGTCTTTCGGGACCGATTTATTAAACGCCTGCAATTGCGGAATGATGCGTTGTGCTTCTTGCTCATCAGCCACTAATAACGCGTTGAAATTCAAAGTCGTGCTGTTATTGAGTAGCACCTGGAGCGCAACCGATGAAGAGCTTGAATCCATAAAAATCAGGTTGCGGTTGAACGGCAGGAAATTGTTTTCCAGCGCGCGTTTATAACCTAGCAGGATCTGATCAACCGACCCGCATGAGTCAGGGTTGATCACCGCAATCTGCCGCCTTCCCTGTTTAATCAGATAATTACAGGCCGTTTCCGCCGCAAAGGCGTGGTCAAACTGAATGCTGTTACTGGAATCCACATCCACGCAATCCACCAGAATCACGTTTTCCTGGCTGATGTTGAGCGGGAAACGCGCGCCGATGATCAGCACGTCATCACACAGCCCGCAGGTCAGCTCGTCGAGTGCGTGCATGACTTCCGCTTTGCTGTTCGCAAAACGCAAAAGCAGGTGTTTTTGATGCTGGCTGAGGTGTTTCTCCAGCGCGTAAAGATAACCGGTGGTCTGGTTGATATTTTCCTGTGCGCAAATCACGCCAATGCAGCCTGTCGATTGGCTGAGTAATGATTGCGCAATCATATTTGGACGGTAACGCAACTCTTCCGCCGCTTTGAGCACAGCCAGACGGCTGGCTTCCTTCACTCCGCGAGATCCACTCAACACCCGTGATACTGTGGCTTTTGACACCCCAGCCAAACGCGATACATCATTGATTGTAGACATCTTTTTCCTTAATCAGGCTCTGTTCATGCCTGTCTGTCCTGAGTACAACTGCGGCTCATATTGTAGCCAATTCCAGTATAGTCGTTTCCATTTTTGATGGAAACCGATTTTCCGCATGATGTCCAAACCAACTATTCATCAGACAATTTTGTGATGATGATCCAATAAGTAAAGCCTATAAATACGGGATCTTGATGGGTGTCACAGATCTGTTCACTGCAAATGGAAAACGGTTTCCATAAAGTATCAAATCATTTCCGCAATACTTTATTTACATTTTGAGGATGAGTGTTAATGGTCAAGATCATGTTGTGTTGTTCCGCCGGAATGTCCACCAGCCTGCTAGTTAAAAAGATGCTGACAGTGGCCGAAGAACGAGGAATGCCTGTTGAAATAGAGGCTTACGGTGTGGCGGAGTTTGATGTGCAGTTCCCGCGCTACCAAGTGGTGCTACTCGGGCCGCAGGTGAAA
This sequence comes from Buttiauxella izardii, assembly GCF_003601925.1. Taxonomy (GTDB): domain Bacteria; phylum Pseudomonadota; class Gammaproteobacteria; order Enterobacterales; family Enterobacteriaceae; genus Buttiauxella; species Buttiauxella izardii. Next base: position 8,570 of record NZ_QZWH01000045.1, on the reverse strand, counting down.
TATATGTTAAGTACGCTCTCAGAAAAGACTGCCCCGCACGGCATCCCGGTTCAGGCCATCGACATGATGGATTACGGCATGCAGCGTGGCGATAAAGTGCTGGATTACGCTCTGTCGCTTATCGAAGCGGCTCACTAAAAGGGTTATTCATATGAGTTCGCTATATCAATCGATGGTGGCGGTGATTGAGCAATCCATCACCCCGCTGGCCGGGCGTCTGGGGCAACAAAAGTACGTTATCGCGATTCGTGATGGGTTCACCGCAGCCCTGCCGTTTATGATTATCGGCTCCTTTATGCTGGTATTTATTTTCCCACCGTTCTCCGCTGATACCACCATTGGCTTTGCCCGCGCGTGGCTGGATTTCTCACAGACTTATCGTGAACAACTGATGTTGCCGTTCAACCTGAGCATGGGCGTGATGACGTTCTTTATCTCAGTCGGCATTGGCGCAAGTCTCGGGCGGCAGTTTAATCTCGACCCGGTGATGTCCGGCCTATTGGCTTTCATGGCCTTTTTGCTGGTCGCCGCACCGTATGCGGACGGCAAAATTTCGACGCAGTATCTTTCCGGGCAAGGCATTTTCACCGCGCTGATTACCTCGATTTACTCCACTCGTGTTTATGCATGGCTTAAAGAAAACAAAATCACCATTCGCCTGCCAAAAGAAGTGCCAACCGGCGTGGCGCGTTCATTTGAGATTTTGATTCCGGTGGTGGTGATTATCGGCACGCTGCATCCGTTGAATTTATTCATCGAAGCGCAGACCGGCATGATCATGCCGCAAGCGATTATGCACCTGCTGGCACCGCTGGTTTCCGCATCCGATTCCCTGCCTGCGATTCTGCTTTCTGTGTTGCTGTGCCAGATTTTTTGGTTCTCTGGCATTCACGGTTCGCTGATTGTTACCGGCATCATGAACCCGTTCTGGATGACGAACCTCGCAGCAAACCAGGCCGCACTCGCCGCAGGCACCGCGTTACCGCACATCTATCTGCAAGGTTTCTGGGATCACTATTTATTGATTGGCGGCGTCGGTTCCACTTTGCCATTAGCGTTTTTACTGCTGCGCAGCAAAGTGACGCACTTACGCACCATCGGCAAAATGGGCATCGTGCCGAGCTTCTTTAATATCAACGAACCGATTCTGTTCGGCGCGCCGATTATTATGAACCCGCTGCTGTTTATTCCGTTTATTTGCGTACCAATGGTCAACGCCATTCTGGCTTATACCGCGACAAAATTGGGCTGGTTGGCACAAGTCGTTTCACTGACTCCATGGACAACTCCGGCACCGATTGGCGCGTCATGGGCAACAAACTGGGCCTTCAGTCCGGTGGTGATGTGTGTAATTTGCATGGTCGTTTCAACCATTATTTATCTGCCGTTCCTGCGCGCTTACGAGCGTTCATTACAAAAAACTGCCGCAGAAAACGAAGCGCGTGCCCCTTTAACCGAAACTGCTACCAGCAATTAATATCGTTTAATAACTCTGGAATAAATGATGATCGAATTAGAAGAAGCCGTGATGGAAATTATTATGAATGCCGGGCAATCACGCAGCCTGTGTTTTGAAGCCCTGCATTCTGCGCGTCAGGGCAATATTGAAGAAGCCAAACTGTTATTAGTGGAAGCCGATGGTTACGCCCGTGAAGCGCATAAAATGCAAACCAAATTGATTGAACAAGATGCCGGTGAAGCCAAACAGCCAATGACATTAATTATGGTACATGCTCAGGATCACCTGATGACATCAATGTTGGCGCGCGAGCTTTCCAACGAAATTATTCATCTGTATCAGCGCTAAGTATTACGTATAAAACAATAATATTACCTCTGGCAGGGAGAGATCATTACGTAAATAATTTAATTAATTCTAATCCGATGAAAGTATAAATAAAGATAAATATGTTTTGGTAATAGCGTTTTCTCTATTAACCCGGAACAGGATATTTATCGTCTAAAAAATAAATGACTAAATTGAGATGATAATGAAATTAATAAAACAGCTTCCATTAACAATGGCGGTTATCGCCGCGCTTTGCCCAATTTCTGTACTCGCACAAGAAGCCATGACTCAGGAACAAATTGACCAAATCGTGGCGAAAGCGGTGGATAAAGCACTGGCTGACCGCGATGCGAAAATCGAAGCCGCACGACTGAAAAGAACCGATACCCTGGTCACGCCGCAAGTTCCCACCACGCCGGACAAGTCTGTTCCGTTGGGGCTTAAATTCACCGGCTATGCGCGTTACGGTGCGCATTTCCAGGCGGGCGATCAGAAATATATTGGCGTTGACGGTTCCTATAACGGTTCCTCAGCAATTGGCCGTTTGGGTAACGAAGGCAACGGCGGCGAATTCCAGCTCACCAAAATCATTAAAGGCGATAACGGGGCCATCTGGGACATCGGCGTGATGATCGACCATTGGGGCGACGAAGTTAACCTGAAAAAGGCTTATGCGGGCGTCACCAATCTTTTTGAAGCGCAGCCAAATGCCTATTTCTGGGCGGGGCGTGACTTCCACCAGCGTCCACAACAGGGCATCAATGACTACTTCTGGATGAACCACGACGGGCAAGGCGCGGGAGTGAAGAGCCTTGATCTCGGTTTTGCACAACTGGATATCGCGGCGGTGGCCGCTGTGGATCAGTGCAATCCTGAGATGATTGATGACGGCGATAACCCGTCGCGCATTTCCTGTACCGGCGGCTCCGGCACGGGCGATAAAGGCAACTACGCGGCAACATCAAAACTGCACGGCATCAAGTTTGGCCCGATTGATTTCGAGCTGTACGCCAACTACGGCTTTGATTCCAAAGCCATCGACAGCGACGAACGCTCCAAAGCCTGGCAGGCCGCCGTGGTGTTAAGTCACACTGGCGACAACGGCGTGAACAAAATCATCACCCGTTATTCTGACCATTCAGACAACAGCGTGTACAACAAAACCAACGGCTTACACACCGTGTACGCCAGCTTCGAAGGGAACTATAAGTTCACGCAACAAGCGCAGATTGAATATCTCCTCGCCTTCCACGATTACGACAACGATGAACTGGCGCAGGACAACCGTCGTAACTACGGCGCGATTGTTCGCCCGATGTACTTCTGGAACGACATCCATTCGACGTGGCTTGAAGCGGGTTATCAGCGCGTAGATTACGAAAACGACGGTGATAACAAAGGCTGGAAACTGACGCTGTCGCAGAATATTTCCATCGCAATGGGGCCAGAATTCCGCCCAATGCTGCGTTTCTACATGACCGGCGGTCAGGTGGAAAACAACCACACCACGCGTATTGCGGGCGAGCCAAATACGCAGCTTGATTCGTTCAATGTGGGCGCGATGTGGGAAGCCTGGTGGTAATATCCCTTCATTCTTCAAGCTGCATCGGCGTTGGCTGCGCTCGTTCACCCCGGTCACTTACTTTAGTAAGCTCCCGGGGATTCGCTCCCTTGCCGCCTTGATGCAGCTCGAATTATTTGGGATATAAATTTTTACGACGTAATGCGGTGGGTTTTTCCTCACCGCATCGCATTATAAATAGCCTGCTGAATCTCAACGGTGCGTTTTTCCTCGGCAATGCCCTGCTCGTCTTTGCGCTGCTGTTGCGCATTCAGCCGCAGTTTTGCCCGCGCTAATTCCTCTTTCTGCCGCTGGACGGTTTCTGGCGCACTGCAAAAAGTTTGCAGGAATTGTTTGCGCAGCGAAGTCAGGCTTTGCCCGTCGTTCATCGCCTGGCTAATGGTTCTGACCATGCGCCGACACGGGCGATCTTCGTCCATTTGCGAACGGTATTGCAGCAACGTATTGAGCGCGTCGCGGTAATCCCCCGCCAGTGCCGATTCGGTGAAATAGACCTTCCAGTTCATGCCGCCCAACATAAACAGCCGCACCACCGTGGCGTCTCCACGTTCAATCGCCGACCGCAAATTGCCTTCTTCCCAGGTAATGCCGATGTTTGCCAGCTTCTCACGCGCACTTTCCGTTTCCGGCAATGAATCAAGTGCGGTCATTTTGGCCGGTGTGATTTTCGCCTCGGCGGGTTTGTTGGTCATCTCGCTGAGTAAAAACATCCCAAAGATTGCCGCGCTAATCACCGCTACGCCCGCCACACACCACAGAACCATGCGCATCGATTCGCCTGTGTCCTGTTTTTGCCGGGTATTACGCAATCCAGGCCGCTCGATGGCGTCACGGACTTCCTCGGTATCACGCCCGGTGGCCTGATATTTTTTGCGAGCCTGCTCCAGATAACTCGACAACGCGGCATCGCTGACAGCCATGAGTGCCGCCGGATTCACCTTCGTTCGCCCCTCATCAAAAGCGCGCTGAATCGCCGCACTGCTTTCCTGTGAATAGCTCTCGAGCAAGGCGAGTTGCACCGAGGTTAACGTCTGTTGCATCACCAGATCGTTGCGGATTTCGCGTACATCATCGAGAAAAGTTTGCAGCGTTTTGCGTTGATCGATAAGCAAACTCAGATGGGTTGAGTCCTGGAAAATCCCGGCATAATGATTGGCGTACTCTTTTTTATCGACCACCATCAAAGCCAGCTCGCTAAAGCGCATGCCGCTGAGAATGTCGCCGCGCTCGCCGTTTTTCAGCCAGCGCCGCACGCAATCCGCACCAAATTGCGATTTGAGTTTATGCACCAGTTTCGCCTGGCTCGGGTAGCTTTGATTCACCAGGCTTTTAAGCATCAGCTCCAGCGCACACATCTGGCGTGCCGCTTTTTGCTGCCGGGCGTCGTCGTTGTTTTCAATTTCACTCGAATAACCCAATAACGGCTGCTTTGCCCGCACGTGCTCGAGATAACTCACAAAACGTAACGCGGCAATTAACTGGTTATGGCTGACTTCCTGGCCGCTTTCATATTGCGGCACCAGTTGCTGCAAATGGCGCAGCAGCAGCGTGAAATGCGAGATTTCGGCGTCATTAAGATTTAAGCGTTTTGCCACCGCCATCCAGCTTCCAAGCACCTGTCGGGCCTGTTCGAGCTGTTGAAAAAACCATTGTGGATCTTTGCCATCGGAGGCTTTGATGGTGAGAAGTGGCAGGATTTGCAATGACGCCTGGCGAATCACACTCAGGCAAGTCTCGAACTTTTCCCGCATCAGCAACTGTGCAGCGCTGGTCATGATTTTCCTTTTTGAATAAGGCGCGAGTCACGACGCCATTGCACAGAATATTAGCGTAGCCGGAGTGGAAGCAATGGCGATAAAAGACCAGGAAAATTAAGCATTTTCAAAAATATCGCTGATTACCTCGCCCAATTTTCGCAGCGCGGTTTCGGTCGCATCATTGAATGGCAGCGCGTAGTTCAGACGCATACAGTTGCGATATTTGCCGGAAGCGGAAAGCAGTGACCCCACCGCAATGCGAATATTATGTTCACGCAACGTTGCAATAATTGGCACGATATCAATGTGTTCCGGCAGTTCTATCCACATCAGGAAACCGCCTTGCGGACGAGAAACGCAGATACCGCACGGGAAATAGTGACGCACCCAGCAGGTGAAAATGTCGAGATTGCGCTGATAGTGTTGGCGCATACGCCGCAAATGGCGATGGTAATGGCCATTACGCACAAACTCAGCAACCGCCATTTGCGTAAAGGTCGTAGAGCTGCCGGTGACGATATATTTCATATGCATCGCGCGGTCAAAATAGCGCCCCGGCACAATCCAGCCCACGCGCAAACCCGGCGCTAACGTTTTAGAAAATGAGCTGCACAACAACACGCGCCCATCGACATCCAGCGATTTTATCGTCATCGGTCGCGGATATTCATACGCCAGCTCGCCATAAACATCGTCTTCAATAATCGCGATATCAAAGCGTTGCGCCAGATTTAGCACCGCCTTTTTACGCGCATCGGGCATGATAAACCCGAGCGGATTGTTGCAAGTAGGAACCAAAATCACCGCTTTGATGGGCCACTGCTCCAGCGCCAGTTCAAGGGCTTCGACGCTAATCCCCGTTTCAGAATCCGTCGGTATTTCAATCACTTTAACGCCGAATGCACGCAGCATTTGCATGGTGCCGTGGAAACAAGGCGACTCAACCGCCACGATATCTCCCGCCTCGCACACCGCACGAATCGCAATCGACAGGGCTTCATGGCAACCGGTGGTGATCACAATGTCATCCGGCGTGACGACACAACCGCTGTCGAGCATCAGGCGGGCGATTTGGTCGCGCAGCACTTGCTTGCCGTTGATGCAGTCATAGCCCAAAACTTCGGCTTCCTGATACTGCACAATGCGGCTCATTTCACGCCACAACGGTTTAATCGTTGAATGGGTCACATCCGGAAATCCGCTGCCAAATGCGATACTGCCGCCATCTTCCCTTCCGGTGAGCTGTTCAAGAACCGCATCCCATTGAGTGATTTCTACCGGGCGTTGGGCCGGGCGCGTCAACGGTGGAACGGGCGGCAATGATTTGCGCGGCGTAACAAAATAGCCGGAGCGCGGCTGCGGAGAAATAAGCTGGCGGTCTTCAAGCAAATGATAAGCCTGCTGTACGGTGCTGATACTGACGCCGTGTTCGCTACTCAAATTGCGCACCGAAGGCAGACGCTCGCCGCTGCGATACAAGCCTTGTTCGATACGTTCTGCCAGCAAAGTGGCAAGATGTTGATAGCGCGTCATGCTGTATCCTCTTAATCAACCATACAGACGGGAAAACCAGTACAGAGCGATGGCAAAAGCCCCATTCAGATCTTGTTTTAGCGCGTCTGTATGTTAAATAAAAGTTATATTTGCCTCTGCCTGCGATCTGTATGGCGGCGCATGATTGTTCCCATCAACACGATGAGGAGCAACATCATGGGCTTTGAAGAAAACAGACCGCGTCGGCCTTTTTATGGCCTGGTGATGATTTACCAGTATTTCCGCCAAAGAAGGTTACTGCGCCAGACAGAGCGCACTTTAAAGGGACTGAGCAAAGAACAATTAAAAGATATTGGGCTGACGACGGATGACATATCACACTGGAAATAACTTTCATAAACAGCGCTTATACCCAAATAATTCGAGTTGCATCGCGGCGGCAAGAGAGCAAGTCCCGATGAGCTTAGTAAACTAAGTGATTCGGGCGAGTGAGCGTAGCCAACAAAAATGCAACTTGAAGTATGACGGGTATAAACATGGCGCCGTTATTATTTTGCTGATATCACTTAAAGAACAATCGGCAAAAAAATAATATCGTGAACTAAAAACCATGTTTCCACTCGCCACCTCCAGACTCGATTTAACGCAAATTACCGAACAAGAATGGTCGTTATTCTTGCGCTTGCAGCAAGATCCCGACGTGATGCGTTATGTTTCCGATAACCGTCAGGAAGCGGAAATTCGCCAGATTTTTAATGCTCGCCTGGTGCGCTGGGAAATTCACAGCCGCCACTGGCTTTGCCTGGTGATGCGCGATAAACACAGCGGCGTGGCGATTGGTTTTACCGGTTTTGTGCGCAGCGATGACGATATAGCGGAAGTCGGTTTTATTCTCGATCCCGCGTTTCACGGGCAAGGTTACGGGTTTGAATCGCTGCATGCGGTGTGCAAATTTGCCTTTGAAAAATGCCAGATACGCAAACTGACCGCGACCGTCACCGTCGGGAATATCGGCTCGAAAAAGACGCTGGAAAAAGCCGGTTTTAAGCAAGAAGGCGTGCTGCGCGAAAACTATTTTCTGGCGGGTATCTGGCAGGATGACTGGATTTTTGGCTTGCTGCGTAATGAGTTCAGATAAAACTGCATTCCATGACGCTTTCCTGACCTTATGCCAGGCTTAATGAGTGCCCATAAAAGCTTAAGCTCAGGAGAAAAGATGAAGAAACTGCTACTGTTGGCGGGATTTACCGCCATGCTCAGTCTGCCTGCCCTGGCTGATGATCAGGGTGGATTGAAAACCGACGAAGCGCCGCCACCGCCGCATGCGATGGATAAAGGTTATCGCGGCATGGAAGATGCCAAAGGCATGACCGTTGTTCAGGCAAAAGCCATGCACGACGGCGCAAGCGTGTCGCTCACCGGTAATCTCATCAAGAAAACCAAGGGTGACCGTTACCAGTTCAGAGATAAAACCGACACCATAGAAGTGGAAATTCCGCTGGCCGTGTTTGATGGTCGTTCCATCAGCCCCGATCATTTGGTGGCTATCAACGGTACGCTGGATAAAAAACAGAAACCTGCGGTGATGAAAGTGGATCATTTGCAGAAGCAGTAAATGATTTGCCGGCTCCCTCTTTGGATGGCTGTCTCTTATACAACTCGCCCTGGCAATCTTGTCAGGGTGAGCTCTGCAAGCCTCGCTGATTTTCCGTTCACCCGCGCGTTCAGTTATCTCTTTACTGCCCGAAAACGGTGAACGAATCAAGGAGAGAACGCCCTCTCCTTGATAATCCTGGCGCCCGGCCATTAAATTGCCGCTGCGCGGTAAACCCCAGCTTATCCCCAACATCAGGGTCGTTCGCGACTCGTTCCAGACGATCGCTCTCTTTCGCTGCTCCCGGCAGCTCAACCCTGACTTATGGGGAACACTGGGGCAATTTATACCGGG
>NZ_QZWH01000044.1 GCF_003601925.1 Buttiauxella izardii | reverse complement strand
TAACGGTTTTCTCCCTCTCCTGGGGGAGAGGGCCGGGGTGAGGGATAGCCACACCAGATAATTCCCGTTTTCTTACCGCCTCCCCCCTGCCCTCTATAATTATTCCTTTGTCTGACTTTCAGTCCGGAGGAACGCCGTGCCGCTACTCTTGCTCCTGCTGTGCATGTTTAGCTTTCAAACGCAGGCCGTGACTCTCCCGGCTGCCGCTGTCGCCGCTCAACAAAACTCTACTGCTCCTCCTGCCGAACCAAACCTCGAAGAGAAAAAGAAAGCCTATTCAGCTCTGGCGGATGTGCTGGATAACTCGCAATCGCGCAACGAGTTGATTGATCAGTTGCGCAAAGTCGCCGCCACGCCGCCGCCGGAACCGGTGCCCGCTATCGTTCCGCCAGAGCAACTAAGCGACGACAAAACGGTGCTCGAAAATGTCACCGATGTCAGTCGCCATTACGGTGGCGAACTCGCGCAGCGGTTTGCGCAGCTGCACCGCAACATTATGGGCGCGCCGCATAAGTCTTTTAATTCGCAAACTTTTTATAATGCGCTGACTCATTTTACGATGCTCGCCGTCAGCGTTTTCGCCTTCTATTTGTTGATTCGCGCTTGTATGACCCCGGTCTGGACGCGCATGGGCAAATGGGGGCGCAAAAAGAATCGCGACCGTTCGAGCTGGTTCCACCTGCCGCTGATGATCATCGGCGCGTTTGTTATTGATTTGCTTTTACTCGCCTTAACCCTTTTCGTCGGGCAAATCTTTAGCGACATGATGAACGCCGGAAGCCGCACCATTGCCCGCCAGCAAGGGCTTTTCCTGAATGCCTTTGCCTTAATCGAATTTTTCAAAGCGATACTGCGGTTAATCTTCTGCCCGCGCTTCCCGGATTTGCGCCCCTTCCCGGTCAGCGACCAAAGTGCGCGCTACTGGAATATTCGCCTCGCCGGTTTAAGCAGCCTGATTGGCTATGGCATTTTGGTGGCGGTGCCGATTATTTCCAATCAGGTGAACGTACAAGTTGGCGCGATAACCAACGTGTTGATTATGTTGTGCATCACGCTCTGGGCGCTGTATCTAATTTTCACCAACAAACGTGCTATTCAACAAAGCCTGATTCAACTGGCTGACCGCTCAATGGCGTTTTTCAGCCTGTTTATTCGCGCTTTCGCCCTGGTCTGGCACTGGCTGGCGAGCGCCTATTTTGTGGTTTTGTTCTTCTTCTCGCTGTTCGATCCGGGCAACAGCCTGAAATGGATGATGGCGGCGTCTCTGCACAGCCTGGCGATTATCGGTATTGCGGCATTCATCTCAGGAATGTTGTCCCGCTGGCTGGCGAAAACCATCGCCCTTTCGCCACAGGTTCAGCGCAATTATCCCGAACTGCAAAAGCGGCTGAATGGCTGGATTTCTGCTTTGCTGAAGCTGGCTCGCATTTTGACGGTGTGCGTGGCGGTCATGTTGCTGCTCAATGCCTGGGGGCTGTTCGATATGTGGGCGTGGCTTACCAACGGCACGGGTGAGAAAACCGTCGATATTCTGATTCGCATTGTGCTGATTCTGCTGTTCTCCGCCGTCGGCTGGACGCTACTGGCTAGCCTGATTGAAAACCGCCTGGCGTCCGATATTCATGGCCGCCCAATGCCGAGCGCTCGTACCCGCACGCTGCTCACTTTATTCCGTAACGCACTGGCAGTGGTGATCAGCACCATCACGATTATGATTTTGCTGTCAGAAATTGGCGTGAATATCGCGCCGTTGCTCGCAGGTGCCGGGGCATTAGGTTTAGCCATCAGTTTCGGGGCGCAAACCCTGGTGAAAGATATTATTACCGGCGTGTTTATCCAGTTCGAAAATGGCATGAATACCGGGGATTTAGTGACCATCGGGCCGATTACCGGCAGCGTGGAACGCATGTCGATTCGTTCGGTCGGCGTGCGCCAGGACACCGGGGCTTATCACATTATTCCATGGTCATCGATCACCACCTTTGCCAACTTTGTGCGCGGCATTGGCTCGTTTGTCGCCAACTACGATGTTGACCGCCAGGAAGATGTCGACAAAGCCAACCGCATTCTGAAAGAGGCGGTGAATGAATTGATGGAGCAGGAGGATATTCGCAAGCTGGTGATTGGCGAACCGTCATTTGCCGGGATTGTCGGCCTGACGAATCAAGCGTTTACCGTGCGCGTGTCGTTCACCACCCAACCCTTGAAACAGTGGTCGGTGCGGTTTGCATTAGACGGGATGGTGAAAAAGCACTTTGATGCGGCGGGAATACGCCCACCGGTGCAAACGGTGCAAGTCATGCAGCCGGGTGCCGATGGCGTTCAGGCGCTACAGGATGCGCAGGCAGCAGCCGGAACGCTGCCACCCGCAAATCCCACGGTATAACTATTTGTAACGCGTAGCAGCCCAACGAGCGCGCTGTGCGTCGTTCATAAAGGTCCAGGCGATGAAGCGGCTCTGTTTCTGGCCCTGGGCCATCTCTTTCTTCACCACTTTTTCCACGCCCGATTCCTGCAATGCGCGGTAAATCAGCGGCAGGTTTTCGCCACGCGATACCAGAGAGGTGAACCACTGCACCTGACGGCCAAATTCTTTACTCTCTTTCGCCATCTGGCTGACGAAAGCGACTTCGCCACCTTCACACCACAGCTCTTGTTCACGGCCACCAAAATTCAGTGCGCCGTCTTTCGCCTGGCCGAGGTTGACGCGTTTACGCTCGCTGCCGCTGCGTGCCGCCTGCGCGGAATCATGGAACGGAGGGTTGCACAATGTGGCGTCGAACATTTCATTCTTGTGGATCACGCCCGGCAAAATCGCGGTCGGGGTTTTCTGGCGACGCACACGAATCAGGCGCGAAAGCCCAGGGTTGGCATCAATAATCGCCGTTGCACTGCGCATCGCTTCCGGGTCAACGTCTGTGCCGGTAAAACGCCAGCCATATTCATGCTGCCCGATAAGCGGATAAATGCAGTTCGCCCCGACACCCACATCCAACACAGAAGCCTGAGAAGGCACCACGCCACCGTTCCCTTCTGCCAGCAAATCGGCCAGATGGTGAATATAGTCGGCACGACCTGGCACCGGCGGGCAGAGAAAACCTTCTGGAATATCCCAATGTTTCACACCGTAGAAATGGGCCAGCAGCGCCTGGTTCAACGCTTTCACCGCCAGCGGATCGGCAAAATCAACCGTCGTATCGCCGTGTGGGCCTGGGCGTAAAAACGCGCTCAGCGCCGGGCTACTTTGCGTCAGCGCCGGGAAATCATAACGGTTACGATGACGGTTGCGAGGGTGCAGACCCGGTTTGGTGGTGTCAGAGGTTTTCATTGCGGCTTCTCCTTGTGTGGGCGCGTAAGATACTCTGTGAAGCCAGCGGCGTAAACACGCCACGTCATTTTCATCACGAATGCAGAGGTTTTATGTCCGCAAAACGCTATTACTACGAACCTGCCGATGGCCACGGTTTGCCGCATGATCCGCTGAACGCCATTATTGGCCCGCGCCCTATCGGCTGGATTGCGTCGTATGACAGCCACGGAAACCGTAATCTGGCTCCCTATAGCTTCTTTAACTGCTTTAATTATCGCCCACCGATTATTGGTTTCGCCAGCAGCGGCTGGAAAGACAGCGTGCAAAATATTCTCGACACCAAAGAGTTCGTCTGGAACCTCACCACGCGGGAATTGGCCGAGCAGATGAATGAGACTTCCGCCTCCATTCCACACGGTGAAGATGAATTTGCTCGCGCCGGGTTAACCGCTGTGCCGGGGCGCAAAGTCAAAGCCAGTCTGGTGGCAGAAAGCCCGGTGAACTTTGAATGCCGCCTGTCGCAGTGCATTCAATTAACCCGCGCTGACGGTGCGGCCATTGATACCTGGCTGGTGCTGGGCGAAGTCGTCGCAGTTCACATTGATGAGTCATTGCTGATTGACGGTATTTATCAGACTGCTCTGGCAAAACCGGTGCTGCGCGCGGGTGGCCCATCGGCTTATTACACCATTGATGAAGCGCACCGCTTCGACTTGATTCGCCCGGACGCACGATAAAATCAGCAAAATCATGTACCTGTATCTGGCTGATTTGTAAGTATTTCGTCAAGTAATGTCGTTCAAAAAATGAGCATAAGTCCATCAGTTTTTTGCGTCTTTTAAATGGCGCATTGCACCTACACTTTTAGTGTTGATGTTTTTTTAATCGACCCCCTGAAAGTGATGAGGATGTGATTATGAAAAAATTGCTGTATTTTTCTGCGGTTGTCACCCTTGCGGCATTACCGTTTGCGACCATGGCAGCCCAACAAATGTCCGATATCAACACCAGTGGGCTACGCCCGGCAGGAACCGTTTCGGTGACTGGCGCGGCGAGTCTTGACGATCTACAAACCAAGCTTGGAGAAAAAGCGAAAGAAGAAGGAGCAAAAGGTTTTGTTGTTAACTCGGCTAGTGGTAATGAACGCATGTTCGGCACCGCGACTATTTATAAATAGTCTCAATTCTATTTCCCGGAAATATCCCGCGTAACGGTTTCCCGTATCAGGAAACCGTTATTTTATTGTTAAGATTAGGTGTCAAATAATCTTAAATAAATAGCCATAGTATTTCCGCACCAATACCTCGGTATTTCCTTGCATTCAAAGTTCTAATCAGAAAATTAATTCCCGCACACCAAAAAATTTATTTATTAATAATTCCCGGAAGGTGAGCAGGGACACAAAAAAGATCTAAACCAATCCTGTTAGACTAAAAATGTGAAGTCAACACAACATGGTTATCGGACAAATACAATAAGCTGTCATACAGCAATCGCTATCTCGCAATATCACTTAACCTTTTTTGCAGGGAGCATTATTGATGAAACTTTTTACCCTACCACGCCAGCTACTGTGTGCCTCGCTAATAACTTTATGCGCCACAGGCGCAAATGCCGCAGATAAAATAACCCTGAAACTCGCGCATAATCTGGAACGCAGCCACGTTGTGCATCTGGCCTTTGAAGAATTAGCCAAAGAGGTACAACAACTTTCTGACGGTAATATGCGTATTCGTATTTACCCGAGTAGCCAAATGGGTAGCGCCCGCGAAACACTAGAATTATTGCAAAATGGTGCGCTGGATATGACCAAAGGCTCGGCCAGTGATTTGGAATCTTTTGACAATACTTACGCGATTTATAATTTACCGTATTTATTTAAAGACCAGGCGCATTTTAATCGCGTGGTGTTTGGTGAAGTCGGCAAAGAAATTATGGAATCGACGAAAGATAAAGGGTTCTTTGGTATTTCCGCTTACGTTGCGGGCACCCGTAGTTTTTATGCAAAAAAACCAATTACCAAACCAGAAGATTTAAAAGGGCTGAAAATTCGCGTACAAGCCAGCCCAACGACGCTGAAAATGGTGGAATTAATGGGCGGTTCCCCCACTCCTATTTCCTTCGGCGAAGTGTATACCGCCATGCAGCAAGGCGTGGTCGATGGTGCTGAAAATAACGTGCCGTCATGGGTTCAGACTCGCCATATCGAGATCGCTAAAGTGTTCTCGGAAGATGAACATACTTCCATTCCAGACTTCCTCGTGATCTCGACCAAAACCTGGGCGAAGCTCTCCCCTGAACAGCAGCAAATCCTGATGAAAGCGGCAAAAAATTCCGAAGCGTATCAACAAAAGCTTTGGGAGAAAGTCGATGCCGATTCCCGTGCTCAGGCTAAAGCCATGGGCGCGACGATTCTCACCGTTGATAAAGCCCCGTTCCGTGCCGCTGTAAAACCGCTGTATGACGACTTCGCCAAAGATCCAAAACAGGCCGCGTTGCTGGCTAAATTTGAATCCGCTGCTGAGTGATTTAGAACGGTAAGTTTCAGCGGGTGATCAGTCATCGCCCGCTCGTCCAGGTTAAATTTCAGGTATGCAAACATGATACTTAAGCCCATAAAGCTTGCGGTAGACCGGACTATTGCCACATTTTCTGTGCTGGTGATGGTCGCTCTGGTCGTCTGCGTGGTGTGGCAGGTTTTCAGCCGCTACGTCCTCAACCAGCCCAGCACCCTCACCGATGAACTGGCGCGTTTTCTGATGATTTGGGTGGGTCTGTTGGGCGCATCCTATACCGTTGGTGCGCAACGCCATCTGTCCATCGATTTTCTTGCCATGATGCTGCCAGACCATAAAAAGCCGTTGCTCGGTATTCTCATCAACACGCTGGTGTTGCTGTTCTCGGGCGCGGTGATCGTCAACGGCGGCCTGAAGCTGATTGAAAAAACCTTAGCCACTTCGCAGCTCTCCGCGGCGTTACAAATTCCGATGGGGTATGTCTACATTGTGCTGCCATTAAGCGGCGCAATCATGATGTTTTACTCGCTCTATTTTATCCTGACCGACGCTCACACTCTGGTCAGCAAGGAAGGGAAATAATGGAAACTTATATCGCCCTCACTTTATTTGGCGCGTTCTTCGTGCTGGTGTTTATCGGCGTTCCGATTTCATTTGCCATTGGCATTGCCACCGTTTCTTCAATGCTGCTGATGTTCCCGTGGGATGTGGCAATCATCACCGTTTCACAGCGCCTCGCTAACGGGCTGGATAACTTTGCGCTGCTGGCAATCCCGTTCTTTATCTTTGCCGGAACCCTGATGAACAGCGGCGGCATAGCCATCCGCTTAATCAACCTCGCGCAAATTATGGTTGGGCGTATTCCAGGTTCCCTCGGCCACGTTAACGTGCTGGCGAACATGATGTTTGGTTCAATCTCCGGTTCAGCAGTAGCAGCCGCCGCAGCCGTTGGCGGCACGCTTTCGCCGATTCAAAACAAAGAAGGTTATGACCCGGCGTTTTCCACGGCGGTTAACGTTTCATCCTGTATTACCGGGTTGCTGATCCCGCCTTCTAACGTGCTGATCGTTTTCTCGCTAACAGCGGGTGGCGTTTCGGTAGCCTCATTGTTTATGGCCGGTTATTTGCCGGGCATATTAATGGGCCTGTCAGTTATGTTGGTGTGCTGGATTATCTCCAAACGTCGCGGTTATCCGGTATCAGCGCGTCCAACTTGCGCGCAAGCCTTCAAAGCGTTTCTTGATGCGCTACCAAGTTTGCTGCTGGTGATTATCGTTATGGGCGGGATTCTGGGCGGCGTCTTTACCGCGACAGAAGCCTCAGCCATCGCGGTGGTGTACACCTTTGTGCTCTCGGTGCTTATCTATCGTGAAGTGAAATGGCGTGATTTACCGAAACTGATTCTTGATTCAGTGGTCACAACTTCCATTGTTCTGCTGCTGATTGGCTTCTCGGTGGGCATGTCATGGGCGATGACCAACGCCGATATTCCGTACATGATCAGCGACACGCTGATGGGCATTTCCGATAACCCGCTGGTGATTCTGCTGCTGATCAACATTGTGCTGCTGATTGTCGGCATCTTCATGGATATGACGCCTGCGGTGCTGATCTTCACGCCAATCTTCCTGCCGATTGCCCAGGATTTGGGGATGGATCCGGTTCATTTCGGCATCATGATGGTGGCGAACCTGTGTGTCGGCTTGCTGACACCGCCAGTGGGTAGCGCATTGTTTGTCGGTTGTTCGATTACAGGCGTTAAAATTCAGAATCTTATCAAGCCATTGCTGCCCTTCTACGCCGCGCTGTTTGTCTCGCTGATGCTGATAACCTATGTTCCTGCAATTTCCTTGTTCATTCCTAAATTGCTCGGACTGATGTAAATCCTGCCACACGGTGGATGACGCTGGCGCTTCAGTTCCTTCCGTAGGTCGGATAAGCGCCAGCGTCATCCGACAGCTAACCTCAGCCTAAGCAATCACTTGATACTTTTATTAACCATCTGTGAATTAACTCACTTTTTTCACCGCTAACAATCTCTACTGTATGCAGCACAAGAATTGTCTCTTGTGATTCCTTACGGAGCGGTAACAATGAAAAACCTGATGGCCGCAATAGAAGCAAAGCTGATGCCCCTTGCCGGAAGAATGGCGCAACAACGCCACCTCGGGGCCATTCGCGATGCGTATATCTCGTTTATGCCGTTTATTATTGTCGGTTCAATCCTGCTGGTTATCTCCTCTTTCCCAAGCACAGCCTATCAACAGTTTATGGCGTCGATTTTTGGTGAAGGTTGGTCAGCCACCATCGAAATTCCGTTTAATGCCATTTTCTCCACCATGGCGGTGTTCATTAGTTTCCTCGTCGCCTATCGTCTGGCGGAGCGCTACGACATCGACAAAATGTCAGCCGGGATTTTGTCTCTCTCCTGCTTTTTGATCCTCACGCCTTTTGCCAAAACAGCCGAAATCGGCAACCTGATCCCGATGGAATGGCTGGGTTCTAAAGGCCTGTTTGTGGCGATGCTGGGTGCGATTGCCAGCACGGAATTGTTTGCCTGGATGCTGAGCCGAAACTGGGTGATTCGTATGCCAGACGGCGTGCCGCCTGCGGTGCAAAAATCCTTTGCGGCGTTGATTCCCTCGCTGCTGATTCTGGTAATTGCGCTGGCGATTCGCGTGCTGTTCGCCCGCACCGATTACCACACCATTCACCAGTTCGTTTATGAAGTGCTGGCAACGCCAATCCGCCACTTCGGCACCTCTTATGTTGGCGCGCTGTTTACCTGTTTCAGCATCACCAGCCTGTGGTCGGTTGGGATTAACTCCGGTTCGATGGTCAACGGCATCCTGCGTCCCTTCTGGATGGAAAACCAGATGGAAAACCTGACCGCCACGCAGGCAGGTTTGTTGCCACCGCATGTTGTCACCGAGCAGTTCTACGACATGATTTGGATGGGCGGCGCGGGTGCCACTTTGTCTCTGGTGATTGCTATGCTGCTGTTTGCCCGCAGCCAGCACATTAAGAACGTTTCGCGCCTCGCGGCGGGTTCTTCCCTGTTCAACATTAACGAGCCGGTGCTGTTTGGCCTGCCGGTGATCATGAACCCGATCATGCTTATCCCATTCAACCTGGTGCCGCTGGTGCTGGTCACCGTGCAATACATCGCCATGTCGATAGGTTGGGTCGCCACCACTACCGGGGTTTATATCCCATGGACGCTGCCTCCGGTACTGAGCGGATTTATCGTTACCGGGCATCTCAGCGGTGCTGTTATTCAGCTAATCAATCTGTTGATTGGCGCCATCATCTATCTGCCATTCCTGAAAGTCGTGGACAAGCAATACCGGGCGAATGAAACCCCGGAAATTTCAGCCACCACTAAACCCGCCACGGAGTAAGTAAAACATGACGTTATCGAAAAACTGGGGCGTGATAGCGACCTGGCGTATGGCCTGGGAAGGGATCAGCGAGGCCGCGCAACTGTTACAAACACAAAGCGACGCCGCTTCGGCTGCGGTTCAAGCGGTAAAGTGCGTGGAGGATTATCCCTTCTATAAATCCGTCGGCTACGGCGGCCTGCCCAACGAGCAGGGTCTGGTTGAGCTGGACGCCGCATTTATGGACGGCTCCACACTTGCCATCGGCGCAGTAGCCAGCATCCGTGATATCGCTAACCCGATTCTGGTCGCACAAGCGTTAAGCCGTGAGCGTTTTAACAGCTTTATGGTTGGCGAAGGAGCACAAACCTGGGCTTTCGCGCAGGGCTTTGAGCGCAAAAACATGCTGACCGACCGTGCGCACCAGCATTACCTGAAACGCAAACGCGAAACGCTGGATCGCTGCCTCAGCCCGTACACCGGGCACGATACAGTTGGCGTGATCACCCTCGATCAGAATCAGCAAATGTGCGTCGCCACCTCCACCAGCGGCTTGTTTATGAAGCGCCCTGGCCGCGTGGGCGACTCGCCGGTTTCCGGTTCTGGTTTTTATGCCGACAGCCAGATTGGTGCCGCCACCGCCACCGGCCTTGGCGAAGACTTGATGAAAGGCTGCATCAGTTATGAAATCGTCAGCCGCATGGGGCGCGGTATGTCGCCACAACAGGCGGCTGAATCCGCCGTTTATGACCTCGAAAGCCAGTTAATCGCCCGCTACGGTCGCGCCGGGGATTTATCGGTGGTGTGCATGAATAACCGGGGTGAATACGGTGCCGCCACGACTATCGATAACTTCTCGTTCTCCGTCGCCACGCCAGACCAAACGCCGACGGTGTTTTTAACCACCCGCGAAGGCAAACACACGCTGATTCGCCCAGCCGATCAAGCCTGGCTTGATGCCTATGTCGAACGTATTACCGCCGAGGTGATCGTATGAGATGCCAGTTATCGACACTGTCGAAATGCCCGGCAGACGCACATTTACTAGTGTGGAAAACACACGCCAATGCGTGGCCGCAGACGCTGCGCCCGCTGCTGGATGAAATGGCGCTGCGTGATGAATCACAAACCACGGCTTTCGGTTTAAGCAGCCTTTGCCAACAGCTGACGCTTTTATCTTCTGCTGACATTGAGCGCCCCGACGTTTTGCGCCAGATAACGGAGTATCTGAATACCGTTTTGGCAACCCCAGCTTCACACCCCATAGCTATCGATATTTCCGCTTTTGATCTGGCAAACAATGTGGTGTTCGCCCGCCTGCGCACGCTGTTAGTGGCGGTGATCAACCGTTTCTATCAGCTGCCGCAACTCGGTTACAAGGCAGAACAACCCGCCAGCAACGGGCAACTTTGGCTATTAACCCCGGAGCACAGCGCGCAAGCAACGGAACTGGCGGCACAAACGCAGGCCATTGCTCAGGGCATGTTGCTTTCCCGAAAACTTGCCGATACGCCAGCCAACGATTGCCGTCCGCTAGATGTGGCACAGCAGGCTGCAAACTGGGCTTCCGCGCACCCGCAAACCCATTGTGACATCCTTGATGAAAACGCCATTCGCGAACTCGGCATGGGTTGCCTGGATGCCACAGGAAAAGGCAGCAACAACCCGCCGCGCCTGGTGACGCTGCGCTGGCAAGGGGCGGCTGAAAATGCGCCGTACTACGCATTCGTCGGCAAAGGCATCACGTTCGATACTGGCGGAATGTGGCTGAAAGAAGGCGAAGGGATGCGCACCATGAAGTACGACATGTGCGGTGCCGCTACGGTTTTCGGGTTGATGGAAACCGTTAAAACGCTGCAACTGCCGCTCAACGTGGTCGCGGTGATGGCGCTGGCAGAAAATATGCCGGGCGTTGACGCCATGCTGCCGGGTGACGTGGTGAAATCGCACGCCGGTCATAGCGTTGAAATTATTAATACCGACGCCGAAGGCCGCCTGGTTTTGGCAGATGCGCTGAGTTACGCCGCCACGCGCTTTAATCCGGCGGCATTAATTGACGTCGCCACCCTGACGGGGGCTGTCGTCAAAGCGCTCGGTTATGACATATCCGGCATGATGAGTAACGATTCCCTTCTCAGCCAGCAGTTACAGCAGGCAGCCGACCTGACGCAAGATCGTGTCTGGCCGCTGCCGCTGGATGAAAGCTTTGATTCGCAAGTCAAAAGCCCTATCGCCGACTTCACCAACACGCCGCCCAATAATGCGGCCATTGCGGTGTCCGCCGCTCAATTCTTGAGTAAGTTTTGCCACAAGTCGCCATGGGCGCATTTAGATGTCAGCGGCACCGCGTTGAGCCGGGGTAAATACACCCAGGCCAGCGGACGCCCTGCTCTGTTACTGACGCAATTTTTACTCGATATCTGCAAAGGAAAGACAAATGAAAAAGATTCTGCTGGTATGTGATTTAGGCATGTCGACCAGTCTGGTGGTCAAACGCATGCAGGAAGCGGCGGTGAAACGTGGGCTTGAAGTTGAGATTCAGGCGAAGGGCATGAGCGATTTTAAAAACGTGATTACCGCTTTTGATTGCGCGCTTCTTGGCCCGCAAATCGCTTATAAACTGGCGGACTGTAAACAGATTGCCGCGCCGCTCAATAAGCGAGTGGAAACTATTAATATGATGGATTACGGCATGGTCAACGGGGAGAAAATTCTTGACCACGCATTGAGCCTGATTAACTAACGAGTTTTTAGCCACGCAGCCGGCGTGAGGTTTTTAAGTCGGCTGCGGATAATCCGCTTATTCAGCAAATCTTCAAATTCCAGCAACACCGCGCCAAAACCCAAACGCCTATCGTAGCGCTCGCCGTTGAGTAACTGTTCCAGCGTTTGCGCCCATTCGCCACTTGCTGCTCTTTCCTGCCAGGCTTCCGGCTGGGCTTCATCCAGCGGAACGTCGAGCCTTTGCGCCAGCTCCTGCGTCAGCTTCGTTGAGCAGGCAGTCAACGATTTCACTTTTAACAGTAAGCCCTGCTGCAAAAAACCCACCAGCGCATCAAGCGATTGCTGTTCGTCACGTTCACGCAATGCCACAGCCAAAAACCCAGAAACCGGGCAGCTAAAGGCCAGCAACGCGCCATGTTTATGGCTAATGCTTTCAGGAAGCGAAAACACATCAAGGCGTAAATGCCCGACGGGCTGCTTTAAATCAGGTTTCGACAGACGGGATTGCTGCCAGTTTTGCAACGTGCGGCTAACGCTTGCGCGGGAAATTCCCTGCTGAACGAGTAACTGTGCAGCTTCCACAAGCTCATCGAGAGAAAGCGATAATCGCACACGCAGAAAGACCAGCATCGCTTCTTGTTCGTGGCTCAGCGCACGATGAATGGTATTAGGCCGATGAGATTTGTCATAACAGTCATCTCGCTTACGCCAACGCCTGACGGTATCCACAGAAATGTTCAGCTCTTCCGCCAGTTCACTGTCGGTTTTGTCAGAGCTTTGAATATATTTGCGGGTACG
This sequence comes from Buttiauxella izardii, assembly GCF_003601925.1. GTDB lineage: Bacteria > Pseudomonadota > Gammaproteobacteria > Enterobacterales > Enterobacteriaceae > Buttiauxella > Buttiauxella izardii. The sequence goes on along the minus strand of NZ_QZWH01000044.1, from coordinate 114,105 downwards.
TGGCGTGGTGGTGGCGTTGGAGTGCAGCTTGATCTCCATCGAACCTCTTCATCATGAGTTAAGTAAGATCTTCATTATAAAAGTAAGTGTCGCAGCGGAAAGAACAAATCCACACATTATCGTAAAAATAGCGCGCAAGCGATTGCAGGCCAGACCAGTTCTATCTTATGAAAAAAAGTAGCAAAAAATGCGGAAAGCGAAGCGGGATCTGGATCACACAATTAACAATGATGATTCGCTCGCTAATCATCACTCATTTCAATGATTTAACTCAACTTCAAAAAAATTGAACAAGGCCGTCAATTCTATTCGATTTTATATTCTGCTCAAAAGTGTGACCATAATCACATCGACGGAACAACGTCACCTTAAACAGAATAACCTGCGAGAAATTAACTATGAAAACCATCAAATATGCTGTAGCCGCTATCGCCCTGACCACTCTTTCTTTCGGTGCCATGGCTGCACAATCTATCAGCGCTGCTGACGCTCAGAACATGAACAAAATCGGCGTGGTTTCTGCTGACAACGCAACCACTCTGGATGGTCTGGAAGCGCAACTGGCTTCTAAAGCAGAACAAGCGGGCGCAAAAGCGTACTCAATCACTTCTGCTAACACCAACGGCAAAATGAGCGGTACTGCGGTTATCTATAAATAACCCTGCGGTATTGCACGGATTTTTACCCAAATAATTCAAGATGCATCGCGGCGGCAAGCGAATGAATCCCGATGAGCTTACATAAGTAAGTGATTCGGGTGAGTAAGCGCAGCCAACAAAGAGGCAGCTTGAAGTATGACGGGTACACCCTCATATTTGGAGCTCTGCTCCACCCTGTTTGACTCTGTTATACCCTTGTTGCCCGCGGCTCTTTACCGCGGGCTTTTTTTTGCCTGTTTATCAGAATGTCTGATTAACGCGAAGCAAACCATCTTCAAACGTCGCCACTTCACCCGTCGCCACCAGGCAGCACGCCATTTGTGTTTTCAATGATTGCGGGATGGGTTCTACACCTGCCACGCAGCGTTCAATCCAGCGCGCGGTCACTTCAGGATCTTTGCCAGCCGGCAATACCACTTCGCCTTCACTGGTTTCGGTCTGGCGTTCGCTTACCACTCGTTCGCCCAAACTATCAATCAACGTAATTTGCGGGCAGCGTTGCGGATTGGCATAAACTTCCCCTTCCGTGCCATGCATCAACAGGCCGCGCCCGCCAATATCAGCGAAGAACTTCGCCACTTTTGACACATATTCAGGATGGGAAACGCTGGCAAGACGCAGCGCTGCATCTTCTTCAAACGGCGTCGCTAGTTTTGCTAGCGTGTGCGCACTGTTTCGCACGCCCATGCGCCAGCGCATCGCGAGCTGATCTTCCATCGGCGGGCAAAGCGCGCTGATCGGGATATACACCGGATGATGCGAATCCAGTTTGGCTTGCGCCTGGCCCGCATGTAGCGTCGGTTCAATGCCCATCAGCGTAAAAATGGTTTCAGTTAACACACGAGTCGGATCGTGGCTGACGCCGTGCACCACCACCGGGAAGCCCAGGCGGTTTAGCAGCATCGCTAATAATGGCGTGAGGTTGGCTTGTTTGCGCGCACCGTTGTAAGACGGGATGACAATCGGCATCGGCTTGTTAACCGGCGGCGTCAGGGAGATTAAATGGTGCTTCATCGCGTCATAGAAGCCGAGCATTTCTGCCTCGCCTTCTCCTTTAATGCGCAACGCAATTAGTACGCCGCCTAGCTCCAGTTCCGGCACTTCGCCTCTGAGCATATGGGCATACAGGCCACGAGCGGTGTCAAAATCCAGATCGCGAGCATGGTTCTTACCGCGCCCGACTTCTTTAATGATCTTACGGTAATCCATCGGTTAATCCTTGCAAATTGAGTCGTGTGATGATGCCCGGACTAGCATATGCCAATATTCAACAAATGGGTGAATGAGCCAAATTGTTAGCTAACTACTTATATAGCATCATATTAATTTTCGCTAAATTATTCATTAAGCATTGACACATTGCAATACATACACGCGGTGAATATATTTGTTTCAACCCATCAGGGTAAAATGTTTTCTAACCTCTTAAGGATATTCAATGAAACGTGTAATTGCTTTGTCTCTTTTATCAAGTGCGTTTATCGCATCACCCGCTACTTTTGCCGCTAACGGTGAAGGCCAGGTTAATTTCACCGGTGAAATTCTCGATACCGCCTGTGAAGTCGTTAATTCACTTGCCGCACCACTTAATGTTCAAATGGGGAAAGTATCTAAAAATGTATTTACTGCCAAGGGTGATACGACTTCACCAGAGAGTTTTAATGTCATTTTAAGGAATTGCCCAGCGTCTGTTTCTACTGCTTCAATTACATTCTCTGGTACACCGGACACGAATAATGGAGATGTCCTCGCTATTTCTAGCGGTGCGGGTGTGGCAACAGGTGTTGGTATTCAGTTGCTCGATGAATCATTACAACCTTTGCCGCTATTCCAGGCATCTATTGATCATCCTTTAACTCCAGCGGTTGATAACGAATTGCATTTCGGGGCTCGTTATATTAGCACTGCCAGTTCTGTCACTGCGGGTGTAGCAAATGGCGTAACTAACTTCACCGTCGTATATAACTAATCTCCCGTCTAAGATTGTGAGTCTAACTCACTAGCATTATTATTTATTTTCACCGTCATTAAAATAAACTCCGCTGGTGAGTCAGACTTTATTATTTTTTATTAATCAAAACTTCACAGGTATTATTATGCGTAAATTAATCATTGCAGCACTTTGCATTGCTACAACTTCTGTCGCAGCTCACGCTGGCGTTATTATCGGTGGTACCCGTCTGGTTTATAATGGTGATCAAAAGGAATCTTCGATAAGTATTAATAATCCAGACAGTACTAACTATCTCATTCAATCATGGATTTCTCCAGAAAATGAAGGGGGCAGCAAACCACCTTTCATTATTACGCCGCCATTGTTTCGCTTAAAAAGTTCTGAAGAAAATATCCTGCGCGTAGTAAAAACTGCCGGGCAACTCCCGGAAGATAAAGAGTCACTGTACTGGCTGGACATTAAAAGCGTTCCTTCGGCTAAGAAAGGCGATAACGCCAATACGTTACAAATCGCGGTGAAAACGAAAATAAAATTAATCTACCGCCCCCAGAGTATTTCCGGCACACCAGAAGAAGTCGCCAATAAAATCACATGGAAGAAAAGCGGCAATACATTAACGGCTAACAACCCAACCCCTTTCTATATGAATTTGCAGGATGTTAAATTGAATAATAAAGAGATTAAGAATGTAAATTACCTGCCGCCAATGAGTAGCAAGACCTACACACTTAACGCCAGCGAAAGCCAGGGTAACAACATGAGCTGGAAAATCATTAATGACTATGGCGGTATCAGTAAAACCTTTACCACCAGTGTACATTAACAGTTTTTATCATAACCACTGTTAAATGGCTGGCGAGCATTGTTGTATTAATCATGGTAATTAATTATGTCTTGTATTTTTCAGCGCAACCAAAAAATAGTCACCACGACGCGTATCGCCTTCGCTGTCTCATTGTGCATTGTTTTAATGGGATCCATGCCGGGAAAGGTACAAGCAGATGATTATTTTAATCCTGCATTATTGGATTTAGAAAACCCAGACCAGGGTAAAACTGATTTCAGTGTATTTGAAAAAGACGATGCTCAGGCACCCGGGACGTATCATGTCAATATTTACATCAATAACGAATCTGTGGATACCCGGGATATTGTTTTCAGTCTCTCAGAAAAAGATAACTCCACTTTACAACCCTGTTTCTCACGAGAAATGCTGGAAGAATTTGGCGTAAAAGAAGATGCACTGCCAAAAAATGAAGCCACGGATAAATGTGTTTATATCACTCAGATCCCCGATGCCAGTGCTGAATTTAAATTTAACGAACAAAAGTTAATGGTGAGCATTCCGCAATTCTTGTTAAAACACGTACCACGCGGATATGTTTCTCCCGATCAATATGATGAAGGGATCAACGCTGCACTCTTGAATTACAGCTTTTCGGGAAGCAAAAGCACCGGACTTAACGAACAGGCGCAAGATAACACGAATTACTTTCTCAACCTGAGACCGGGCCTGAATCTGGGTGCATGGCGTTTGCGAAACTATTCAACCTGGAACCAAAACTCCAACGAAAACGGTAATAAAGAAGATGATTTTTCTAGCGTCTATACCTACGCACAACGCGATATTATTGCCCTGAAGAGCCAGTTAACGTTGGGTCAGAGCAGTTCACCCTCCGATGTTTTTGACAGCGTGTCGTTTACCGGTGCGCAACTGGCATCAGACGACGACATGCTCCCGGACAGCATGAAAGGCTTTGCCCCGTTAATTCACGGCATCGCGCGCAGCAATGCACAGGTTACGGTGCGCCAGAATGGCTATGTGATTTACCAAAGTTATGTGTCGCCGGGTGCATTTGAAATTAACGACATGTATCCAACCGGCAGCAGCGGCGATTTAAATGTCACCGTGAAAGAGTCAGATGGCAGCGAGCAAAATTTCGTCGTGCCTTATGCATCGCTTCCTGTGTTACAGCGCGAGGGGCATCTGAAATACAGTATTACCGCAGGACAATATCGCTCTTACAACGATGACGTCACACCCAGCCCATTCCTGCAAGGCACTGCCATGTACGGCTTAAAAGGTGGTTGGACGGTGTATGGTGGCCTGCAAGGCAGCTCGCATTATTCAGCGCTGAGCATGGGGGTGGGTAAAAACTTCGGCTCCTTTGGGGCGCTTTCACTCGATGTTGATCATGCAAAATCAACGCTTAAAGACGAATCAGAACAGACGGGTAACTCATGGCGTCTACGTTATAGCAAAGATTTTGCGACCACTGGCACTACGGTTGCTGTTGCGGGTTATCGCTACTCGACGGCGGGTTTTTATTCGCTGCAAGATGTGATGGATTCCTATACCGATGACAGCGATGACACCCTCAATGACCATCGCAGCCAGCGCCAGGAAGTCACCATCAACCAAAAAATTAGCCCAACGCTTGGCTCGCTGTCCATCAGTGTAGTAAAAGAACAATACTGGAACTCGGACAAAAGTATGGCATCGCTGAGCCTGGGTTATAACAACAGCTGGAATGGAATCAGCTATGGTATTAATTACAGCTATAATAAAAACACCAATAATAATGATGATGACAATGACCACGAAGAAAATGATTATGACAACGATAAAGTGTTATCTTTTAACGTCTCAATACCTTTAGACCGGTGGTTAAAAAACACCTACGTCAACTACAGCTTAAATAATAGCAAAGAATCAGGAACCACACATAACATAGGAATTAGCGGTTCTGCACTGGAAGGTAATAATTTGAGTTGGAATATCCAACAAGGTCTTTCAGCTCAAGGCGACAATAATTCCACCACGCTCAATGCCGATTATAAAGGTACGTATGGCGAATTGACTGCCGGTTATTCGCAAGATCAAAATCAACGCCAGATTAACTACGGTGTGCAAGGCGGTATTGTCGCACATGCTAATGGCGTGACTTTCAGCCAACCGCTGGGTGAAACAATCGCGTTAATTAAAGCTCCCGGCATTGAAGGGGTTGGTGTTAATAACCAGACCGGCGTGAAAACAGATTTCCGTGGTTATACCGTGGTGCCTTATGTCAGTCCATACCATAAAACCGCACTGTCATTAAATACGCAAATGCTGGCAGACGATGCCGATTTAACAATGGCATCCCAATCGGTAACACCGACGCGCGGTGCCGTAGTACGCGCCAGCTACGACACGCGTATCGGAAAGCGCGTGTTAATGATGCTCACGCGCAGCAGTCAACACCCAGTTCCATTTGGGGCTTCGGTCACTATTGCGGATACCAAAGATACTGAAGAATTTATCGTGGGTGATGACGGCCAGGTTTATCTCACGGGTCTGGAGGACGAGGGTTCGCTGTTGGTGAGTTGGGGGAAAGGTGCGGATAAACAGTGCCACGTCAATTACCAATTACCTAAAACGGCCGCACAGGATATTCCGACAATTAACGCTACGTGCCAATAAACATTAATCCCAGGTAACGATTATGAAATACTTAAAATACCTTTTTTGTGCAACATTACTTATCATCATGATATTGCACTCGCAGCATGCTCATGCTGCCTGCACCTCACCGGACATCCCTAATCAGGCAGTGATGAATTCTATTTCCGTGTCTTCGACTTTACCCGTTGGGCAGATTATTCCCGGAACCGATCACTTATTTACCATCAGTGGTTCTTGCTCGTCGGGACATAATAACAATGTGATCATCGGCTGTTATTACGGTTCAGGTAATGCGGTCGCAGGCTTTCCTGGTGTTTATGACACGGGTGTAGCCGGAATAGGTATTACCTTAATTAACGAACAAGGACAGCGTATTGTAGGGACTGGCCAAAGTTGTGATACCCGGGGGACACCCTTGGGATACGTTTCAACCGATGGTAAAGACACCTTTAATTTCACCGCCACCATTGCCCTGGTAAAAACATCCGTCAATATTTCGTCTGGTTCACTCCAGCAGGCACAAACAAAATTTGGTGTGGGTGTGTATGGGCGCGATGCGATTGGGAATCCGAATCAACTTTCCTATGCCGGGAATATTAATTTTAAAGCCGTGACCTGTAATGTCCCAACCAAAGCACTGTCGGTTGATCTTGGCAGCCCATTCGCGGGTGATTTTCCGGGAGTTGGGAGTACGACACTCGCCAAAACATTTATTGTTCCGGTTACCTGCAACGACCCAGTAGAAATAGGAACCGAACTTTCCAGTGGTAATGGCTATGAATTACCCGATATAGGCGTAGTGAAATTAACCCAGGAATCGGGCGTTGCCACAGGTGTTGGCGTGCAATTTTTATATAATGGCAGTCCATTAGTCGTAAACAACTACATCACCACCGGAAATATTACCGTAGCGGATGAAACCATTAATATTCCCTTTGATGTGCGTTATTACCAGACAGCATCGACGGTCACTCCTGGTGCGGCCAACGCTGTTGCCACGCTGAGTATTTCTTATCACTAGGACGACATCATGTTAAAAATTGTTTTTGCCCTTTTTGCTTGCAGTCTGTTTATGGCCCATGCCGACGATGTCGTCGTTAATGTAACCGGCAGAATTGCTGCTTCACCCTGCAATGTGGATGCGGGCACCACTAACCAAACGGTAGATTTAGGTCAGGCAGTAGCAACAGATTTTAAACAAGCCGGAGCGGGATCGAAATGGCACGACTTCGACCTCAAACTCTCTGGTTGCCCGGCCACTACCACTTATGCAGCCGCTCTTTTTATGGGCCAACCGGATTCTACCTCAACCACAAAATTCGCTAATCTGGGCACCAGCACCGGGCTTGCGCTTGATATCGAAAACCGCAACCACGATACAAGTTATGGGCCAAATGACCGTTTCACCGTTCCGGTAAACGACAGTGATCACAAGGCCACATTTCCTCTCTCAGCCAGAATGTATAGCACTTCCGGCACCGTGACAGGCGGGTCTTTTTCGAGTGTTGTTCAAGTTGTCTTTGTTTATAACTAACGGCGTTTACGCGGCGCACGTTTTTTTGCTGGAGCCACGGCAGGTGCCGCTTTTGCCGCAGGCGCTTCGGGCTGGCTTATTGGAAACACCGGCAAGGCATTCAGCAAACGCTGGCCGTAGTTTTTGGTCAGCAGTCGGCGGTCGTAAATCACCACTTCGCCATAACAGCCGTGGCTACGAATCAAACGCCCGACCTGCTGAATAAGGTTGAACGACGCCGCAGGTAAACTCTGCACTTCAAACGGATAGCGTTTCAGGGTTTTCAGCCATTCGCCTTCGGTGAGCACCACCGGGCTGTCGATAGGCGGGAAGGCGATTTTGTGAATATGCACCTGGCTGAGTAAATCACCTTTTAAATCCAGACCTTCAGCAAAAGATTGCAGGCCAATCAACACGCTGGTTTCGCCCTGCTCCACCCGCTTGCGATGGGTTTCCACCAGCCGATAACGCGGCTGATCGCCCTGCACTAATAACGTCAAACGCAGATCGGTGACGTGTGTTAAAAACACCTGCATCGCCCGGTTGCTGGCAAACAGCACCAGCATGCCTTTATGTTCCCCTTTCGCCAGTTCCGCGCGGAAAAACGCCGCCATTTCAGCCAGATGTTGGGCTTCATTTTCCATCGTCGGTTCAACGGTGAGCTGCGGAATCACCAGCTTCCCCTGCTCAACATGGTTAAACGGCGAGTCCAGCGCGATAAACCGGTCGCCCGCGTGTTCATCCAACCCGCTCATCTCTTTCAGACGGTCGAATTTATTGAGCGAACGTAGCGTGGCGGAAGTGACAATCACATGCGGCACATTACGCCACACCAATTTTTCGAGCTGATCGCTGACGCGAATACCAACGCAATGGAAGTACAAATGCGGCTGGCCGTCACGGATATCCCGCGTCACCCATTTTGAAACTGGCGCACCGGATGCCTGCTCCAACGACGACAGCCGCCACAGTTTGCTTTGGGTTTCGAAATAACCCAGGGCGCGGTTCATATGCAAAAGCGCACGATGCAAACGCACGATATCGTGGCTGCCGGTTTTTTCACTGAGATCGTTAAGCAGCGCTTCTGACAAGCCGCGCAGCCCTTCCATTAATTTTGCCAGCCGCTTGCAGATCACCATCAATTCTTCGGGCAGCACGCCCATTTCGAAGCGATGTTCCGCTTCTTGCTCACCCGGCAACCACAACGAAACGATGCTGCTAAACGAGTTCAGCAGTTCGTAAATTTCATCACAATGATTGGTCAGGCGTTCAGGGGAAGTCAGCGGCGGAGGGCTTTTCGGGCGGAACTGCGCCATGCAGGTTTCCACCAGTTTGGTGAACAAATCGAGCTGCAAACGGCTGTAACCGGGCGTGACTTCAGCGCTCATTTCCAGCGCGTCGCGGGCGACGTCTGGCAAATGATGGCCTTCGTCTAAGATCAGCAGCAGGTTTTTCGCTTCCGGTAACACCGCATCGCTTTCCATCGCTGCCATTACCAGCGCGTGGTTAGCGACCACCACTTCGGCATCGTCGATTTCACGCCGCGCCACAAAGAACGGACATTCGCGATACCAGTGGCAATTGCGGCCCAGGCAACTGGCTTTGTCGGTGCTCAGGCGTCGCCATAAATCATCTTCAATGTTTTGCGCGGCGTGGTCACGCAGCCCGTCCCATTTATAGGCATCGAGATCGGTTTTCAGCTTCCCGCAGCGCTGTTGTTCGTCTTTGCTGGTGGGTGCCATTTCGTCTTCGAGAAACGCCAGCAAATCGCCTTGCGCCAGATTATCCGTCGCCAGCGCCGCCAGATTGCGCGGGCAAACGTAGCGCCCGCGCCCAAAGGCGGCGGTGAATTTTAAATCGGGGATAATTTTGCGCAGCAACGGTAAATCTTTGCTAAATATCTGATCCTGCAACGCGACGTTGGCGGTGCTGACCACCAGCGTTTTTTGTTCGCCACGGGCAATGGCAATGCCGGGAATCAGGTACGAAAGGGTTTTCCCCACGCCGGTGGGTGCCTCAATCGCCAGATGACGCCCCTCTTCACCCGCGAGCGTTTTCGCCACTTCGGCAATCATTTGCCGTTGCGGTGGGCGCGGAATAAAGTCCGGGATCTGCTGCTGTAGCGCCTTATACCAGGCGGCGATTTGCTCTTTTTGAGCGGAGGACAAAGCCATGGAGATCACTTTCACTGTATAAACAACCACTATTGTCCCACTTTTTGCAGTCTTACAGCAAGCCTTGACGCATGACAAGGTGGCCAGCAGCCGTTCCTCTCTATAATCGAGCCCGTTTATCCTCCACTGGTATCAAAAAATGGATTATCAACTCAATTTAGACTGGCCTGAATTTATGGCGAAATACTGGCAGAAAAAGCCAGTCGTTTTAAAAAATGCATTTCCTGATTTTGTCGATCCGATTACCCCGGATGAATTAGCCGGTCTTGCTATGGAAGCAGAAGTGGACAGCCGCCTGGTGAGCCATAGCAATGGTCAATGGCAGGCCGCCAACGGGCCTTTCGAGCATTTTGATAATCTGGGCGATAGCGGTTGGTCACTGCTGGCGCAAGCGGTAAACCACTGGCATGCACCCTCTGCTGAACTGGTGCGCCCGTTCCGCGTGTTGCCAGACTGGCGTTTAGATGATCTGATGATCTCTTTCTCAGTGCCGGGTGGTGGCGTAGGCCCACACATCGATCAGTACGATGTGTTTATTATTCAGGGCATGGGCAGCCGCCGTTGGCGTGTGGGCGACAAACTGCCAATGCGTCAGTTCTGCCCGCATCCGGCGTTGCTGCACGTTGACCCATTCGAGCCGATTATTGATGAAGATTTAGAACCGGGCGACATTCTGTATATTCCACCAGGTTTCCCGCACGATGGCTTCACCCATGAAACGGCGCTCAACTATTCCGTCGGTTTCCGTGGGCCAAATGGCCGAGATTTGATCAGCAGCTTTGCCGATTACGCGCTGGAAAACGACCTGGGCGGCGAGCATTACAGCGATCCTGATCTCACCGTCCGCGAGCATCCAGGCAAAGTGGAAAGCTACGAGCTGAATCGCCTGCGCGACATGATGATGGAAGTCATCAGCCAGCCTGAAGATTTCAAACAGTGGTTTGGCCGTTTCGTCACTACGCCGCGTCATGAACTCGACGTCGCACCTGCCGAGCCGCCATATCAGCAAGACGAAATCCTCGACGCGTTGATGGGCGGTGAAAGCCTGACGCGCTTAAGCGGATTGCGCGTGCTGAACGTCGATGGCGTGTTCTTCGTCAACAGCGAACCGATGGCAGCACCGGTTCCTGCGGCAGCTGATGCGCTGTGCCGTTTCACGACGTTGAGCCAAACAGAATTGGGCGATGCGCTGCAAAATCCAGAGTTTGTTAACGTATTGACTGAACTGGTTAATCAGGGCTACTGGTACTTCGACGACTAATATAGTTCACCAAAGTTATCTTCACTGACTACATTTATACGGGGGCTTCCCGGGAAGACGGTGGGAATAACATGGCGCTTTTTACCATTGGTGAAGTGGCTGTGCTTTGTGATATCAACCCCGTAACGTTGCGTGCCTGGCAACGACGTTACGGGTTATTGAAACCGCAGCGAACAGATGGCGGCCATCGGCTATTTGACGATGCAGACATCGAGCGTATCCGCGAAATCAAACACTGGATTGAAAATGGTGTTCAGGTTAGCAAGGTGAAAGCCCTGCTAAACGGTGAGCTTCAGGATCTGGAAAGCGGCTGGCGTGAGCGCCAGGAACTGTTACTACACCATTTGCAAGGCGGCAACCCTTCTCGCCTCCGGGCATGGATTGCAGATATCGGTCGTGATTACCCCGCTGAAACTCTCGTCCAACAACTTTACACCCCGCTACGTCGCCGCCTGCAATGCCAGCAAGTTACCCTCAATACACTTCTAAGCCTGCTGGACGGGGCGCTGATTAATTACATCGCGCTGTGCCTCGCATCGGCACGCAAACGCAGCGGTAAAGATGCTTTGCTGGTAGGTTGGGACACACCCGATACCACGCGTTTATGGATGGCGGCGTGGATGGCAATCCAACAAGGCTGGCGGATTGACGTATTGGCGCATCCGCTGCATCAACTTCGCCCTGAGATCTTCGCCCAACAGACGTTATTAGTGTGGTGCGGCGACACGCCGACAACTCATCAACTCGACCAACTTGAGCTTTGGCGCTGTGCGGGCAAGCAGATTTTCCCGCTGATGAGCAACGGGCATTCGACCGAACGCGCATAAGATAAATTTAAAGGTTCATTAACAACCCGGCTTCATCTTATAATCACCTCCGCGATATAAGGAGCGAAGATGAAACTAAGTAAAATTGCCCTTGTGGGTGGAATGTTGACCATGGCCATCGGCGGGATTGGCGGCGTAGTGCTGATGGGTTACATCGTTATTCTGCATGGCGCGTGATGTAGCGTAAAACGCGCTCAAACAGGCGGTCGATAACAATTGCCGCCAGCGCCACCAGCAAAGCACCCTGAATCACATAGGCGGTGTTAAAACCGCTCAGGCCGATGATTATCGGTGAACCTAACGTGCTGGCCCCCACGGTTGAGGCAATCGCCGCCGTGCCAATATTAATAATCACCGAAGTGCGGATCCCCGCCAGAATCAACGGTGCCGCCAGCGGTAACTCTACTTTTCGCAGCATCTGCCAACGGCTCATTCCCGCGCCCATCGCAATCTCTTTTGTCGCTTCCGGCACCGCCCCCATTCCAGCCAAAGTCCCTTGTAAAATGGGCAGCAAACCGTAAAGCACCAGCGCGATAATCGCAGGCTGTTGACCAAACCCCATCACTGGAACCGCAATCGCCAGCACCGCCACGGGCGGGAAGGTTTGCCCGGCTGCGGTAATGGTTTCGACCAAAGAACGGAACTCCAGCCCCGCCGGACGCGTCACCGCAACGCCCAGCCCAACGCCAACCACAATCGCCACCATGCTTGAAACACCCACCAGCAGGAAATGTTTCAGCGCCAGCGCCATAAAGCTGTCTTGCAGATAAACCGGCCTTTCCAGCTCTGGAAACAGCCAACTGAATAATGTGCTGCTGTACGGCATCACCGCTAATAGTGCGATGAATACCGCAATCAGCCACAGTAATGGGTCACGAAGCAGGCGCATTTTCACCTCGCAACGATTCTCCCTGAACTAAATCGCTAAAATGCAGCACGCCGCTTGGCTCGCCGCGCTGATTCACCACCGGCAACTGTTGGCACTGACGGTGGACAAATAACGATAACGCCTCGCGCAGCGTCAAGGATTCATTGATTGGCTCGCCGTCTAAACGTTCGTGAGTCCGCACCCGGTCAGCCACATAACGCAATGAGAGCAAGCGCACGCCCAGTTCACTGCGGCCAAAGAAATCCCGCACAAAATCCGTCGCCGGGCGCGTTAACAGTTCCAGCGGCGTGCCTTGTTGAATCACCTTTCCGTTGTCCATCAGCACAATGCGATCGGCCAGCGTCAGCGCTTCGTCGATATCGTGCGTAACCAGCACAATGGTGCGCCCGAGCAACTGATGAATGCGGATAATTTCCTGTTGCAGCGCCCCACGCGTCACCGGGTCGAGCGCGCCGAAGGGTTCGTCCATCAGCAATACTTCCGGGTCAGCCGCGAGCGCCCGCGCCACGCCGACGCGCTGCTGTTGCCCGCCAGAAAGCTGGTGCGGATAACGGTCACGAAATTGCGCCGCCTCAAGGCCGAGTAAATCGAGCAATTCGTCGATACGGGCGTTGATTCGCGCCTTCGGCCATTTCAGCAATTGCGGCACGGTGGCGATGTTCTGCGCCACATTCCAGTGCGGAAACAGGCCAATCGACTGAATCGCATAACCCATGCGGCGGCGTAGTGTTTTGGCATCAAAATTACGGATTTCTTCTCCGGCAAAGCGAATGCGCCCGGTATCGTGCTCCACCAGGCGGTTGATCATTTTCAGCGTCGTAGACTTGCCCGAGCCGGAGGTGCCAATCAGCACCGTAAACTGCCCTTCTTTAATGTTCAGCGACAGGTCACTGACCGCCGCCTCGCCCTGGAAAAACTTGCTGACATTTTCAAATTCAATCATGGCTGTTTTTCCTCCAGCAAAGAGATAAACAGTTTAAAAAGTGCGTCACAAATAATGGCTAATGCAATAACCGGGATCACGCCAAGCAACACTAAATCCAGCGCGCTGCTAAGCAAGCCCTGGAAGATGATCGCCCCAAAACCGCCCGCCCCAATCAGCGCGGCAATCACCGTCATGCCGATGGTTTGCACACAGACCACACGCAGGCTGCGCAGCAAAACCGGCAGCGCCAGCGGCACTTCGGCCTGCCAGAAAATCTGCCAGCGCGACATGCCCATACCTTCAGCACTTTCAATAATATTACGTGGAACCTGCGCCAGCCCGGCGACCACACCGCGCACCAACGGCAACAGCGCGTACAGCACCAGCGCGATTAACGCCGGAGCAACGCCAATTCCGCTCACGCCCACTGAACCTAACCACGGCGCGAGTTTGACTAACCCCGCCAACGGCGCAATCAATAAACCAAACAGCGCCACCGACGGCACGGTTTGGATGACGTTGAGCACTGAAAACACGGAAGATTGCCAGCCTGGACGGGTATAACAAAACACGCCCAACGGCACGCCAATCACTAACGCAGGCAGCAAAGTGCCAAACAGCAACGCCAGGTGGCGGAACAGCGCATCGTCGAACACTTCCTGGCGGTTGGCATACTCTTTTAGCAAAGAGAGATCGGCAAAATAGCCACTGAGCAGTAATGCGACAGGCACAATCCAGATTTGCATATTGAGTAGCAAACGCCAGAGCACACTTGGCGTCAGGCGGTTAATCGCATCGGCACACAGCAGCAAACAAAGCGTTAACGACAGCCATAACCCGCTACCGGGCGACGTTCGCGCAAGCGTGCTGCCCGTTTCGGCAAAGTGTGTCGCCGTCTGCCCAAGCATCCACAAAATGATGAGAAACAAAAACTCGCCCACGATAAGGGTCAATAACAATGGGAGTGGCCGACACGGTGTCAGCACCAGAATGGCCAGAACGAGAACCGGAAGTGAAAACAGCAACCAGGTTTGCGCCGGGAGATGACTAAGCGCGATAGACTCCCCGGAAACCAGGCGGTTAGGGGCGAAGTTGATAAACGGTAACGCAGCGCCCGCCACCGCCAGCAAAATCACCAGTAGCAGCAGGACGCGATTATGAATTTTGAGCAAACGAACGTCCTGTATTTTTAATTCACAAAAGCTATTTCACAAAGCCTTTCTGTTTCAGGTAGTCAGCCGCCACTTTTTTGGCATCTAACCCTTCCACCGCAATGCTGGCGTTAAGCTGTTGTAGCGTTTTTTCATCCAGAGATGCAAACACAGGTTTTAGCCAGGCGTCCAGTTCCGGGTAGGCTTTTAGCACCGCTTCACGCACCACAGGCGTTGGGGCGTAGATTGGCTGCACACCTTTCGGGTCGCTCAGGGTTTGCAAACCCAGTGCCGCCACCGGGCCATCCGTTCCGTAAGCCATCGCCGCGTTAACGCCAGAAGTTTGTTGCGCCGCCGCTTTAATCGTTACCGCGGTATCACCACCCGCCAGCGACAATAACTGCGGCTGCTCGAGTTTGAACCCGTAGGCTTTTTCAAAGGCAGGAAGCGCATCAGAGCGTTCGATAAATTCAGCTGAAGCCGCCAGTTTAAATTCGCCGCCTTTTTTCAGATAGGCGCTGAGATCGTCAAGCGAGGTAAGTTTGTTTTTTTCAGCCAGATCTTTGCGCACCGCAATGGTCCAGGTGTTATTCGCGGGTGCCGGCGTTAACCACACCAGGTGATTTTTTTCGGCATCGAGTTTTTTGACTTTCTCATAGCCCTGCTGGGCATTTTTCCACGCTGCGTCTTTTTCATCTTTGAAAAAAAACGCCCCGTTACCGGTGTATTCCGGGTAAATATCCAGTTCGCCCGCGGTAATCGCCCCACGCACTACAGGAGTTGTGCCTAATTGCACTTTATTGACGGTTTTAACACCGTGGCTGTCCAGTACCTGCAAAATGATATTACCGAGCAACGACCCTTCGGTATCAATCTTTGAGCCGACTTTGACGGGCTCTGCGGCCTTTGCCCCTGCGGCTAATAATGCTAACCCTGCCATGCTCCAACGCGCTGCTAAGTTCATCGTGCTTCCTCGCTGTTTTTCTTTGCTTAAAAATCATGGAGTCGCAAAAGTTTAGTTGAATTTTTGGAGGTTGGTGGAATGAGACGGGCAGAATAAGAAAAGAGCCGGAAAACCGGCTCTTTATTTGGGACTATCTTCAAGGATGAAGGAGATTACTTCAGTTCAAACTCACCCTGCTTAACACGGGCAGAATCCAAACCAATAAACACGTTAAACTTGCCAGGTTCGGCAACGTGCTTCATTTGTGCATTCCAGAACTTCAGCCCCTCGACGTCAATCGGGAAGCTCACGGTCTGGGTTTCGCCAGGTTTGAGCATCACTTTCTTAAAGCCTTTCAGCTCTTTCACCGGGCGACTCATCGACGCCGTCACATCCTGCAAATACATCTGCACCACGGTTTCACCTGCGCGGTCACCGGTATTTTTCACTTCAACAGAGGCTTCAACTTTGCCATCGGCTTTCATGGTTGGCGCTGACATTTTCACATCAGAAACGGTAAACGTGGTGTAGCTCAGGCCGTAACCGAATGGATACAGCGGGCCGTTGGCTTCATCAAAGTAGCGTGAAGTGTATTTGTTTGGTTTTTCCGGGTTGTACGGGCGACCGGTGTTCAGGTGGCTATAGTAAGTCGGAATTTGCCCCACGGAACGTGGGAAGGACATCGGCAATTTGCCTGACGGGTTGTAATCGCCAAACAGAATGTCCGCCACCGCGTTTCCGCCTTCGGTGCCGCTATACCAGGCTTCGAGCAAGGCGTCGGCTTGTTGGTCTTCTTTGACCAGCGCCAGCGGGCGACCATTCATCATCACCAGCACCAGCGGTTTGCCAGTAGCTTTCAGCGCGGCAATCAAATCACGCTGGCTTTGCGGCAGAACCAAATCGGTACGGCTTGAAGCTTCGTGCGCCATGCCCTGCGCTTCACCGACTACGGCAACGACAACATCGGCAGATTTAGCGGTGTTCACCGCTTCGTCGATCATCTCTTTAGCAGAACGCTTATCTACCGAAACGGCAGGTTCGTACTGGTTCAGGAATTCAACGATGCCTTTGTCGTCGGTGACGTTCGCGCCTTTAGCGACCACGATTTTCGCGTTGTCGCCTACCGCCGTTTTAATGCCCTGCAATACGGTGACCGTCTGGTCAGAAACGCCTGCCGCAGACCAGCTACCCATCATGTCGCGCTTGCTGTCAGCCAGCGGGCCAACCACGGCGATAGTGCCGGATTTTTTCAGCGGCAAGGTTTGCTGACGGTTTTTCAGCAATACCATGCTTTCACGCGCCACTTCGCGCGCTTCTTTGCGATGCAGACGGCTTTCGGCGTTGGTATCTTCCGGGTCAGATTCTTTCGGCCCTAAGTGGCTGTATGGATCGTTAAACAGACCCATATCGTATTTCACGTTCAGCACGTGGCGCGTGGCATCATCCAGTTCAGCCATCGGCACCGCACCGCTTTTCACCAGTTCCGGCAAGTATTTGCTGTAGTACTCGTCGCTCATACTCATGTTGATGCCGGAGTTCAGCGCAACGCGCACCGCATCTTTCGGGTCGCTCGCCACGCCGTGTTTGATCAGCTCTTTGATTGCGCCGTGGTCAGAAATGGTGATGCCTTTAAATTTCCACTCGTCGCGCAGCAAGTCTTTCAACAGCCAGGAATCAGATGACGCTGGCGTGCCGTTCAGGGAGTTCAGCGCCACCATCACACCGCCGCTGCCCGCATCCAGTGCGGCTTTGTACGGCGGCATGTAGTCGTTGAACAGACGCTGCGGGCTCATATCCACGGTGTTGTACTCTTTGCCGCCTTCCACTGCGCCGTAGGCGGCGAAGTGTTTGACGCTGGTCATCACCGAGTAACGGTCTGCCGGGCTTTTGCCCTGCATCGCTTCAACCATGGTGCGGCCCATGATTGACGTCAGGTAAGTGTCTTCACCGAAACCTTCGGACACACGGCCCCAGCGCGGATCGCGCGAGACATCAACCATCGGTGCCCAGGTCATGTTCAGGCCATCGTCTGCGGCTTCATAAGCAGAAACCCGCCCTACCGTTTTCACGGCTTCCAGGTTAAAGGATGAGGCTAAACCGAGGCTGATAGGGAATACGGTACGTTGGCCGTGAACCACGTCGTAGGCAAAGAATAATGGGATTTTCAGGCGGTTAAGGCTCATCACCTGATCTTGCATGGCGCGGATGTCGTGGCGGGTGACGGTATTAAAAATCGCGCCCACTTGCCCGTCTTTGATCATCTCTCGAATGGCTTCTTTCGGGTTATCCGGCCCAACGCTGATTAACCGTAATTGGCCGATTTTTTCGTCGGTGGTCATTTTGGTCAGCAAATCAGTGACGAAGGCGTCACGGGCTTCCGGCGTTAACGGATGTGGGCCAAACATTTCGTTAGCCAGCGCGGGTTGCAGCGCAAGGCTAACTGCGATACTTACAGAACAGAGCCATTTCATCGACATTACTCTCTTGCTCAGGCCGCCACAGCGGGCAGCACGAAGTGATAAGACGTGCAGTGTGCCACAAGGTTACAGCGGTAAGAAGAGTCGCTTCGGTGTTATCTGCTGATTTTCCGAACGTTTCAGAAGATTCATTACCGATTTGCGAGCTATGCTTGTAGTCGTCAATATTTTCCCAAGGAGCGGATAAATGCCTAACCCTACCGATACTCAAAAACAGACCTTTATTAATGAATTAAACCGCCTGGTTGGCAGCTCACATGTATTAACCGATGCGGCAAAAACGGCGCGCTATCGCAAAGGCTTCCGCTCCGGTCAGGGCGACGCGCTGGCGGTGGTTTTCCCCGGCACGTTGCTGGAGTTATGGCGCGTGCTGAGTTTGTGCGTCAGTACCGACAAAATCATTTTGATGCAGGCGGCGAATACCGGGCTGACCGAAGGCTCAACGCCGAACGGCAATGATTACGACCGCGAAATTGTGATTATCAGCACCCTGCGCCTGGATAAAATGCAACTGCTCGATGGCGGCAAGCAGGTTCTGGCCTTCCCTGGCAGCACGTTGTATCAACTTGAAAAAGCCCTGAAACCGCTGGGGCGCGAGCCGCATTCGGTGATTGGTTCATCGTGTATTGGCGCGTCGGTGATCGGCGGCATTTGTAATAACTCCGGCGGTTCGCTGGTGAAACGCGGCCCGGCGTATACCGAAATGGCGCTGTATGCGCGCATTGATGAGCAAGGCAAATTAACCCTGGTCAACCATCTGGGGATTGATTTGGGCGTCACGCCGGAACAAATTCTCGGCAAGCTCGACGACGAACGAGTGAAGCCTGAAAACGTGCTACATGACCAACGCCAGGCTTCCGATAAAGATTACGCCGAACGCGTGCGTGATGTAGACGCCGACACGCCATCGCGCTTTAACGCCGACCCAAGCCGCCTGTTTGAAGCGTCCGGGTGCGCCGGGAAACTGGCTGTTTTTGCGGTACGCCTCGATACTTTTGTCGCCGAAAAGCAAAATGAAGTGTTTTACATCGGCACCAATCAACCGGAAGTGCTGACTGAGCTCCGCCGTCATATTCTGGCTAACTTTGAAAACCTGCCAGTCGCGGGCGAATACATGCACCGCGATATTTACGATATTGCCGAAGTGTATGGCAAAGACACTTTTATGATGATCGACAAACTCGGCACCGACAAAATGCCGTTGTTCTTCACCCTGAAAGGCCGCGCCGACGCGTGGTTTGAAAAAGTCCCGTTTGTTAAACCGCACTTTACCGACCGCGTGATGCAACGCTTGAGCGGCTGGTGCCCGAGCCATTTGCCGCCGCGCATGAATGAGTGGCGCAGCAAATACGAGCATCATCTACTGCTGAAAATGTCCGGCGAAGGGATTGCTGAGGCGCGCAACTGGCTGGAAAGCTACTTCCAACAGGCTGAAGGTGACTTTTTTGTCTGCACGCCAACCGAAGGGGCAAAAGCATTCTTGCATCGTTTTGCCGCCGCCGGGGCTGCCGTGCGTTATCACGCGGTTCACGCCGACGAAGTGGAAGATATTCTGGCGCTGGATATCGCCCTGCGTCGTAACGATCAGGAATGGTTCGAGCAATTACCGCCGGAAATCAGCAGCCAGATTAGCCACAGCCTGTATTACGGTCACTTTATGTGCCACGTTTTCCATCAGGATTACATCGTTAAAAAAGGTGTAGATGCCCACGTGCTGAAAGAGCAGATGCTTGCTCTACTGCGCACGCGCGGCGCGCAATATCCGGCAGAACACAACGTCGGGCATTTGTACGAAGCGCCGGATAGCTTAAAACAGTTTTATAAGGCCAATGACCCAACCAACAGCATGAACCCTGGCATTGGTAAAACCACAAAGCATAAATGTTGGGAAGAGCAAACTTGTAGCCATACGCATCACCACGACCACCATTGAGTGAGGGTGTCAACCACCAGAACAGGGGCTATGTTTAGACTATTTTTAGTACTAGATTAGGTCGCTGAACAGGTGTTGTAGGGGGATAAGCGATAGCGCCAGTCTTGTCGGATGACGCTGCGCTTATCCGACCTACAAATATTTTGGTACAGGAGCGAGAGATGTCAGTGCTCGAAACATTCCCCCAGGCGCGGTTGCAGGTTCGTGATGCCACGCCCGATGATATCCCGGCCATTACGGCTATTTATGAATGGCATGTGCTGCATGGCCGGGGTTCTTTTGAAGAAATCCCCCCAACACAAGCTCAAATGGCTGAACGGCTGCAAGCGGTTCGCGATCAGGAGCTGCCGTGGCTGGTGGCTTTGCATAGCGGCATTGTGGTGGGTTATTGCTACGCGACGGTTTATCGTCCGCGTCCTGCTTACCGTTTTACCCTTGAAGATTCGGTTTATATCGACGCCAGCATGACGGGCCAGGGTGTGGGAAGTGAGTTATTGAACCAGTTGATAGAGCGCTGTGAGCAAGGCCCGTGGCGGCAAATGGTGGCGATTATTGGCGACGGCGAAAACAACACCGGTTCATGTCGTCTGCATAAGCAGTTGGGTTTTGAAGTGGCCGGGCTGTTGCAAAGTGTGGGGTTCAAGTTGGGCGCATGGCGCGATACGTTGATTATGCAGCGTCCGCTTAACGATGGAGATCGGACGCTGCCATAAATCTTTTAATCGTCTAACGCATTACCCTGCGTACTGTTACTCGCCATTTGCGCCGCTTTTTGCTTTTTATAAGCCAGAGCCGACCCCGGAACTGGCGTTACTTTGCCGCTTTCCAAATAGTTACGCAGACGGTTTGCATCCGCGAAGTGGGTGTATTTACCGAATGCGTCCAGAACCACCAATGCCACCGGGCGATTGTTAATCATGGTGCGCATCACTAAACAATGGCCAGCATTGTTCGTAAAGCCGGTTTTGGTCAGCTGAATATTCCACTTGTTGTTATAAACCAAATGGTTGGTGTTACGGAACGGCAGCGTATACGCCGGGTTGGCAAAGGTCGCCATATCTTCTTTGGTGGTGCTCAACTGGCCAAGCAGCGGATATTGCTTCGAGGCAATCAGCAATTTGGACAAATCACGCGCCGTGGAAACGTTCTTAATCGATAACCCCGTCGGCTCGACATAGCGCGTGTGGGTCATGCCAAGAGATTTCGCTTTCGCATTCATCGCGCGAATAAATGCGTTATAGCCGCCCGGATAATGGTGCGCAAGGCTGGCAGCAGCACGATTTTCCGATGACATTAATGCCAGCAGCATCATGTCTTTACGGCTGATTTTGCTGTTCAGGCGTACGCGGGAATAGATGCCTTTCATTTCGGGCGTCTGGCTGATGTCGATACTCAGCATTTCATCCATCGGCAATTTGGCATCCAGCACTACCATCGCGGTCATCAATTTGGTGATTGAGGCGATCGGACGGACTAAATCCGGGTGGCTGGAATAGAGAACTTTGTTCGTCTGCAAATCGACAATCATGGCGCTACCGGAGGCAATTTCCTGCCCGGCAGACTGTTGTGTTGTCGAGGCAACTGAAGCTTTATTCGCGGCCTGGGAAGCGAATGGTACGGCAATCATCAGCGCAAGGCTGAGCAACGAGAGACGGATTTTTGTCGGCATGGTGACACTTCTGTAAGTATTCAATTATTTTATGTGCCCGCAAATCTATTCTCTTGATGAATGAATAGAATAGAACGGGGCGCCAGCATAATACTCTGACGCCCCGGAAAACTGCCACAATTGATTCGTAACAATTATCAGAATAGTCGATATCCATAACCCCAGAGAATTACACTCAGGGCCAGTAACACTTCCAGTACCAGCACACCAATGGCGAGCGTTGAGCTGGAAAAGCTCATTCCCTCTTCTTTATTGATGCCCAAAAACTCAGGCACACCAACGTACAACAGGTATCCGGTGTAGATTAATGCTGCCGCACCCACCAGCACGCACAGCCACACCAGCGGATAAAGTGCCACCAGGCCACTCAAAAACAGCGGTGTGGCGACATAACCCGCAAACACCATGCAACGAGCCAGTGACGGGCGATGCGGATAATTTCGCGCCATCCACCAGATCACGCGCCCCATCACGGCAACGCCTGCCAACATCAGTGCATAAAACAGTACGCCTAAATAGAATCCGGTAAACATCGATAATTGAACGAACGTACCGTCACCAAAGTTCCAGCCAATTTGGGTTGTGCCGATAAACGCACAGATAACCGGAATGGCCGCCATGATAAGCACATGGTGCGTGTAGTGATGCGATACCGTTTCGTTCTCGCGTTTTATGGTCTGCATTTCACGATTTGGATGGGAGAATAATCCCCAGACATGACTCATAACGCCTCCTGACAAACGAGTGAGCACAGTCAAAGTATAATGCACAGCGGTAGATTGTTTTTTAATCGGTTGAAAATAAGTGAGGTGAACGGGTGCGCGATTTTAATGCCGCTACGTTGACGAAACGGTAAAAGCGTCATATTTAAATAACCTACCTATTCTTCGTTCCAGGAATGTTCCCGATGTAGTTCCGTAACCAATGAGCCTGTCGTCACACGATGACTTCGTTATTTCTCAACCCGTTGAGAAACGCATACTTATTGGATTTTTACGGAAAACATCATGCTAAAAGCACTTTACCAGGCCCTGGCGGGAAAGCCGTGGCTGCAATTACTCGGCTTGTCTTTTGTCGTTTCCTCAATCGGGAATGGCATTACCTATATCGTTATTTTCAGCGAACTCATTCGTCTGTCTGCACCAGCCACTTCACTTGCTATCGCCTATGTTTTGTCGACGGCTCCCGGTTTTATCGGCAGTCTCATCGGTGAACGATTTTGCCGCAGTGGAAGCCCTTTTTGGATTCTGATCGCGGGCGAATGCCTCGGGCTTTTAGGACTTGCCGCCCCTTTTAGCGCGGTGATGAATGGATCTATCACGCTATTTTTTATCGCGCAGACCGTATCCGCATTTACCATCGGCATGACATTTCCGGCCATCAGTAAAATATTCAAAACAGGGCTTAGCGAAAAAGAGCTACCGGCTGCGACCGCACTTGAAACCTTTGTATTTGCCTGCAATGTAATATTTGGCGTTGGGCTCGGGCTGATATTTCTGGGGCAGGTCAGCGTTATTACTTTGCTGTTTATCGACCTGGGCAGCTTTGCTGTTGCGTTGATATTACTGATGCTGGCTAAATCACGGTTCCGCCAAACATTTATGGTGATTTGCGCATCTGGGGCAAAAATCAGTTGGCGCTCGATCTCCCCTTCGCAGCGGCGGACAATTTTGCTTTTACCGTTGCTGGCCTTTGCCGCAGCGCCTGCAATGTCTCTGTTGCCAACCCTGGTTCCCGCCACGTTTTCTACCCATGAGGCGCACCGCATGGCGCTGGCATTACTTTTCGCCCGCAGCCTCGGGCAATTAGTTGGCCCTCTCATTCTTAATCCTGAGAAGTTCGAAAAATACAGCAATAGCAACGTGCTCCTGCTCGGTTGCCTGTTTATCTTTATTGCTTGCTACGGGCTGGTTCCCTTTGTGCCATCACACTATCTGGCGTTAATACTGATCTTTACCGCCCATGTTTTCTCGAATGTCGTTTTTTCGCTGGCGGTTTACAGCCTTTTGCAAAAGTTTGATGAAAATCTGGTTGCCGCAGCCATGGCCAAAAGCTACCGCTGGCAGATGATCGTCACCTCGGTTGTTTCTGTAGGTGCGGGCTATAGCGCCCAGCATTTTGGGGTGACGCACACACTTTATCTGTTCAGCGGCGCAGGATTTATGCTGATCGTTATGCTGTCGTTAAGTGGACGCTGGGTAAAACTAAGATCAACCACATTGAGAATGGAGTAGCGGCAAGGTCTATACTGATAATGAGCAACAACAAGGAGTTACATAATTTACTGTGGATATTAATAATCTGATTGAGCATTACGGTTATGCCGCGCTCGTTATTGGCAGTATGGCCGAAGGGGAAACCATCACGCTGCTGGGCGGCGTTGCGGCGCATCAGGGGCTGTTGAAATTCCCGCTGGTGGTGCTTTCTGTGGCGCTTGGCGGAATGATTGGCGATCAACTGTTGTATCTGATTGGCCGTCGTTTTGGTGGCTCAATTAAAGAGCGTTTTAAGAAGCATCAAAAGAAAATCAATAAAGCACAGCGGTTGATAAATCGCCACCCGTATTGGTTCGTGATTGGCTCGCGTTTTATGTATGGGTTCCGCGTGATTGGCCCGATTTTGATTGGCGCCAGTCGCCTGCCGCCGAAGATTTTTCTGCCGCTTAACATTATTGGCGCAATCATTTGGGCAACGCTTTTTACCACGCTCGGCTATGTCGGTGGCGAAGTGGTTGGCCCATGGCTGCATAACCTGGACCAACATCTTAAGCACTGGATTTGGCTGCTGGGCGTGATTGCCCTGGTGTGGCTGGCGCGTTACTGGTTCAAACGCCGCGAGAGCAAAGATGAAGATTAGCCTTTGGGTTTGAAGTGAGGGTTGGCGAACATAAAGCCGCCATCAACAATAAACGATTGCCCGGTGGTGTAACTCGCGCTGTCAGAACATAACCATGCGACCAGGCTCGCAATTTCTTCCGTTTCCCCTGCTCGCCCCAGCGGGATTTCAGGGATTTTGCTTTTGGCTCCGTCGCCTTCGCTCATGTTATTCATTGGCGTGGCGACAGCGCCTGGCGCAACCGCATTCACCAGAATTTTGTGATGCACCAACTCCATCGCCATTGATTTCGTCAGCCCGCCAAGCGCATGTTTCGCGGCGGTATAGGCGCAGGCATCGGGCAGCGGCGTGTGTTCATGAACAGAAGTGATATTCACAATGCGCCCACCGTGACCTTGCGCCACCATGGCGCGGGCGACTTTTTGTGAACAGATAAATGCGCCGTCGACATCCACCGTAAACAGCTTTCGCCACTCATCGAGAGTGACATCCAGAAACGCATTTTTACTCATCGCCCCGGCGTTATTGATTAGCGCATCGACGCGCCCGAAGCGCGCAATCAGCTCATCAATACCTGCCGCACCGTCTGGAAGATTGGCTAAATCGAGTTGCACGGTTTCGGCTCGCCTGCCAAAACCTCTGACCTGACGCGCGGTTTCTTGCGCGCCTTGCTCGTCAGAATGCCAGGTGATACCGACATCAAACCCCTGCTCGGCCAGCATCAGCGCACATTTCTTGCCGATGCCTGAATCTGCCGCCGTGACGATAACAACTTTATTTGCAGTGCTCATCCACCCCTCCCGGCCATTTTCAAATCAGCTTTTAATTATAGGAGGTGGTGGAAGATTCGCGTTTGCTATGCCTTTCCAGACGGGTGGTAGCCGCCGCCTAACGCGGAGATTAACTGCACGTCAGCGTTAAGCCACTGCCCGTGGAGTTGAATCGCTTTCGCCTGTTCTGACAGCTCCGGCAAAGTGGCTGCGCTTAAACGCGCCCCTGAAATCACACCGGCTTTATAACGCGCCTGGGCAAGGGTTTTGAGTTTATGCGTGCCTTGTAAGATGGTGGTCTGGTGCTGGTTTTCAGCCGCCACGGCGTTCAACTGGCTGGCCGCTTTTTCAACATCATTGACCGCGCCGACCACCGCTTTGTTGTAGCTGGCAATCGACAAATTGCTCTCGGCACGCACAATATCGAGGTTGGCGTTCAGTCGGCCACTGTCGAAGATTGGCAACGTGAAGCCGCCAATAATGCCCATTTGTTGTGCCGAACCGCGGAACAAATCGCTCAGGTGCAGCGCATCATTTTGCAAGAAGGCGCTTAAATTCACATCCGGGTAAAACGCGGCTTTTGCGGCATCAACGCTGCTCAGCGAAGATTCGATATACCAGTGCGCTTCCTGAAGATCCGGGCGGCGCGCCAGCAATTCATAGCCCATATTTTCCGGCACGCTTGATTTCACTTTTGGCAGCGCAACGCGTTTGATATTTGAGGCCGCATGGGCATCGCCGGTAATGGCGGCAAGCTGCGCCTTCGCGATGTTAATGCGCCCTTCTATGTCATCGAGCTGCTGCTGGGTTTTCACAAAATCAATATTCGGTTCAACGTCGTCAACCGATGAGTTGATCCCTTGTGCATAAAGGTGTGTCTCAACATCAACGATATTTTTCTGTGCCGCGAGGGTTTGTTGTTTGACATCTTTTAACGCCAGTAGCGTTTGCATATCCCAGTACAGACGCACGACATTTGCCGAAATCACCTGTTTGGCCTGGGCAAGCTCGGCCTGTTTCGCTCTCATGACGCCGACTTTCGCTTCCACTTCCGAGCGATTTTTGCCCCACAAATCTAAATCCCAACTCGCCGTCAGCCCAAAGTTACCGTTGGTGTAATACGGGCCAGTGGTGCCAGCCGCCGGGTCAGTCAAGGCGAACGGCCCCATCACCCCTTCCTGAGACATTTTCTGGCGCTCAACGTTGGCGGAGAAATCCATCTGCGGGCCATCGCTGGCTTCCTGCATTTGTGTCTGCGCCTGCGCAAGCTTGATGCGTTGCTGCACCACGGCCAAATCTGGGGAGTCTTTCAGGGAGCGTTCGACCAACGTATTAATCTGGCTGTCGTGATAATCGCGCCACCAGTCGCTGCCCGGCCAACCATGCGCCAGTTCAGGAGGAAGTGGGGTATCCAGCTTTTGTGGAGGAGTTTTTTGTGCGAGAGGAGCATCGTCATTGTGCATTGGCGCACAGCCGGACAAAACGAGCATTAACGCGACGCCAGTCGCCGCGAGAGGGAAACGTGAGGAAGTCATAAGTAGCCACAGAGTAAAAGAAAGGACTCAGGTTACGCATTCCACCCGGCAAAAGTTTAGGTATCAGTGGCAATACACATGAAGTTAATAAGGGAAACAATTTGAAACTAGTTTATCTGAATTATTATATGTAGACGATAAATAACTACCGTTATTATATTTCCCCAATCAATATGTCATCAGCCATAAATCTTCCCCCTGCTAAATAACTTCACTAAACTTCTTCTGCCACTTACGGCTTTGCGAACAGGAGTTGCAATGACACAGAATATCTATGATAACCCGGCCTTTTTTGAAGGCTACGCGACGCTCGACCGCTCAATAAAAGGGTTAGATGGCGCCCCAGAATGGGCAACCATGCAAACCTTATTGCCGTCGCTACAGGGCAAAACCGTGGTGGATTTAGGCTGCGGTTACAGTTGGTTTTGCCGTTACGCCCGCGACAATGGCGCGGAAAATGTCCTGGGTCTGGATGTCTCATTGAAAATGCTGGAAAAGGCCGAGCAAATGACGACGGGCGAAGGCATCGTTTATCGCCGTGAAGATCTTGAGAAATTGCAGTTGAACGACCAAAGTGTCGACCTGTTTTACAGCTCGCTGGCACTGCATTATCTGGAAAATATTCCAGCGCTTTTCGCCACGCTTTATCAGGCGCTGATTCCCGGCGGTATGCTGGTGTTTTCGGCAGAACATCCGATTTATACCGCAGCGTTGCAACAAGGCTGGGTAACCGATCAGAGCGGGCAAAAATCCTGGCCGGTGAATCATTATCAGCAAGAAGGCGTGCGGATCAGCAACTGGTTTGCCGATGGCGTGAAGAAACAGCATCGCAAACTTTCGAGCTGGATAAACGCGCTTATCGCCAGCGGTTTTGTTATCGAGAAGCTTGATGAATGGGGCCCGAGCGCTGAGCAAATCGCGCAGAACCCGGCACTGGATGAAGAAAAAGAACGCCCGATGATTTTCCTGCTGGCGGCGCGTAAGCCACTAATCTAACTCACTTCAATTTATCTCAATTTCCGTAAATGGGGAGGCAACTCCCCCCGTTCCACACTTCCTTGCCTATACTGTTAAAACATTAGCCATAAGATAGGGAGTCGTGATGAAAATTATTCTTTGGGCAGTTTTGATTATCTTTATTATTGGCTTATTGGTCGTAACCGGTGTGTTTAAGATGATTTTCTGAAAACAGCGGGTGCCACAATGGTGGCACCCCTTTGTTATTTCCCTTCCCGCACCGTTCACACACTTTAATTTCCCTCGGATAACCCGTTCACCTTGCAGACACTATCCGCGAAGATTTATTATCACTTCAATTGATTGGAGAAATAATGACTATCAAAGAAAGTGATTTTCGCAAAATAGACCTCAACTTGTTGATTGCGTTTGCGGTTTTATTTCGCGAACAGAGTGTGTCTCTGGCGGCGGATAAGCTGCATCTCGGCCAGCCAGCGGTAAGCGGTTCGCTGGCACGTTTGCGTGAAATGTTTGATGACCCGCTTTTTATTCGCAGCGGCCATCGTATGCAGCCCACGGCGCGTGCGACGGAGCTGCATACAGAATTGATGCCATTATTGGAACAATTGCAAAGCGCACTGTTCCAGCAGGCCGAGTTTCACCCCGCATCAGCAAAAGCGACAATCACCATCGGCATGACCGATTGGGTGGAAATGTGGCTGATGCCACAACTGCTGCCAGCGCTGCGCGCGCAGGCGCCAGGCGTGCGCCTGAATATCGTCGCCAGTGATCCTTTTACGGATGCTCAGCGCCTGGAAGGTGGGGATTTGGATATGGCCATCAGCGTGGCAAACCAGTCCGCACGGTGGATGGAACGCGAACTTCTGACGCCGATGGAGTTCGTAACGCTCTGGCATCCGACGCAGTTGCAACTCGCCGCCCCGCTTTCTGCGGAGGTTTATGCTGCGCAACAGCATGTTTTGGTGAGCTACCGCGAAGCCACCAGCAGCCATATCGACACCGTGTTAGCCCGGCAAAATTTGAAACGTGAGATTAACTACACCACCCCGCACTTTTCCGCGCTGCCGGGACTATTAAGCATGATGCCGATGTTGGCAACTGTGCCACAGGGGTTGTGTGAGAATTGGCAGAAAACCTGGGGACTGTGCAGCAGTCCGGTGCCGCTGGATATTGCGCCTCTTGAAGTCGCGTTGTTATGGCATCAGCGCCATAACAGTGATGCGGCGCTGATGTGGGTGCGTGGGTTTATTAAGCGGATGTTGCGTTAAATCACCCTCACCCCGGCCCTCTCCCTGAGGGAGAGGGAGAAGGATAATGAGGAAACCAGACGATCCCCTCTCCCGTGGGAGAGGGTTAGGGTGAGGGCAAAAAATCACGCCTTCAAACTCGCCCCATTCGTCGCAATTACTTCTTTATACCAGTTGAAACTTTTCTTACGCGAACGCGCCAGCGTGCCGTTACCCTGGTCATCGCGATCAACGTAGATAAACCCGTAGCGTTTAGACAGTTCCGCTTTTGACGCACTCACCAGGTCGATTGGCCCCCAGCAGGTGTAGCCCAACACATCCACGCCATCTTCAATCGCTTCGCCAACTTGTACTAAGTGGTCATTGAGATAGCTGATGCGGTAATCATCATGCACCGTGCCGTCGGCTTCGAGTTTGTCCTTCGCTCCCAAGCCATTTTCAACAATAAACAATGGCTTCTGATAACGATCCCACAATTTATTGAGCAGAATGCGCAAACCAACCGGATCGATTTGCCAGCCCCATTCGGAGCTTGCTAGATGCGGGTTTGGCACCATATTCAAAATATTGCCGCGCGCTTTAGCATTCAGCTCTTCATCGGCGGTGACGCAACCGGACATGTAATAACTGAAGGAGATAAAGTCGATGGTGTTTTTCAATGCCTGGCGATCGCTGTCCGAGATTTCCACGTTGATGTTGTTATCGCGGAAATAGCGCAGCATGTAGCCCGGATATTCGCCACGGCATTGCACGTCGCCAAAGAACAGCCAGCTACGGTTTTCCTGCATCGTTTCCAGCACGTCTTCTGGTTTACAGCTCAGCGGATACATCAGGCCGCCCAGCAGCATATTGCCCATTTTCGCATCAGGAATAATTTCATGGCAGGCTTTCACTGCCAGCGCACTGGCGACCAGTTGACGATGAATTGCCTGGTAAATTTCGGCTTTGCTGCTGTTTTCTGGCAGCCCAACGCCGGTCATCGGCGCGTGTAATGCCATATTGATTTCGTTAAACGTCAGCCACAGTTTCACTTTGTTTTTAAAACGGGTGAATACGGTGCGCGCGTAACGCTCAAAGAAAGTGATGGTTTCGCGGTTGCCCCAGCCGCCGTAGTTTTTCACTAATCCCCATGGCATTTCATAATGCGAGAGCGTGACCATTGGCGTGATGTTGTGTTTCGCCAGTTCGTCGAATAAACGGTCGTAATAAGCCAACCCCGCTTCATTCGGCTGAGTTTCGTCACCGTTCGGGAAGATTCGCGTCCAGGCAATGGAAACCCGCAGGCAGCTAAAACCCATTTCCGCAAACAGCGCGATGTCTTCCGGGTAACGGTGGTAGAAATCAATGGCGACATCTTTAATACCAAAATCACCCGGCTGGCGATCAACCGTTGGGCTTAACACGCCATTTGGCTGCACGTCGGATGTAGAAATTCCCTTCCCGTCTTCCTGCCATGCGCCTTCTACCTGATTTGCGGCTACCGCGCCGCCCCACAGAAACGTCTTAGGAAATGCTTTCATAACCTTCTCCTTTATTTAACGGCTTACCGTCAGGAACGGCATACCAGAATCAATTGCATGTTCGTTTGAATGACGCGTAACACTTTTATATTCGTCGCTGTTACTGATAATCACCGGCGTGGCGAGGTCGTATCCCGCATCCAGAATCGCTTGTCTGTCGAACTCAATCAGCAAATCGCCGGGCTTAATTTTGTCTCCCACTGTCACATGGGTCGTGAAGTGCTGACCATTCAGTTTTACGGTATCAATACCGATATGAATCAATACTTCGATGCCGCTATCGCTGAGTAAACCAATGGCATGGCGCGTCTGGAATAACGAGGCGACTTCCCCGGAAAACGGCGCGATAACTTTGCCTGTTAGTGGGATGATCGCCGCGCCCTCGCCCAATAAACCGCTGGCAAAAGTGGAATCTGGAACCTGGTTCATGGCGAGAACCGTACCGCTCATTGGCGCAAGGATGTCGTTTTCATGCACTGCCACAGCCGCTGGCACCGCATTTTCAGCGCGAGGTGAACCGGCAACGCAAGTCAGGACGCAAGAGACGACCAGCGCGAGAACGGTTCCGATTACAGCGCCCCATACCGTCGCATCTACACCGCCCGGGGGGATCATTTGTGCGAACGTAAAAATATTGGCGAAGCCGAATGAATAGACACTGCTGTGGCTTAAACCCACAATCGCACCGCCCATTGCCCCGGCCACGCAGCCGAAAATAAACGGGCGGCGGTTTGGCAACGTCACGCCGTAAACCGCAGGCTCGGTAATACCGAAGATCCCGGCGCTGACCGCCGAACCCGCCAGCACTTTCAGACGCGCATCACGGGTGGTCAGGAATACGCCCAGACACGCCCCGACCTGCCCCATAATCGCCGGAAGCAACAGCGGTAACAGTGTGTCGTGTCCAAAAACGGAAAGGTTATTGATCATCAGCGGCACCATGCCCCAATGCAGGCCAAAAATGACGCACACTTGCCAGATGGCTCCCATCACCGCTCCCGCAAGCCACGGCGCAAACGCGTAAATAGCCTGGTAACCGTGAGCCAGCATCTGGCTAAGCCAGGTGGCAGCCGGGCCAATCAACAAGAAAGTTAGCGGCACGGTAATTGCCAGGCAAAATAGCGGCGTAAAGAAGTTACGCACCGCTGAAGGCAGCAATTTATTGCCCTGCTTTTCCACCCAGCAACTGACCCAGGCGGCGAAGATAATCGGGATAACCGATGAACTGTAATTAATGAAGGTTATCGGCAAACCAAGAAAATGTTCGGTGACCGCCCCTGGCTGGCTGGCGGCATCAAACGCCTGCATCACCACCGGGTGCGTCAGCGCGCCACCAATCGCCATCGTCACAAACGGGTTGCCGCCAAACTTCTTCCCGGCGGTGTAACCGAGCACCAGTGGGAAGAAGTAAAATAGCGAGTCGCTTGCCGCAAACCACAATTTGTAAGTGCCGCTATCCGTCGCCAGCCAACCAAAAACGACAGCCAGTGCCAACAAGCCTTTAAGAATACCGGAGGCCGCCATGACGCCAATGAACGGCGTGAAAACTGCGGAGACAATATCAATTAAGCGGCTGAGCAAATTCACTTTTTCGCTGGATTCTTGAGTTGGCTGAACGCTGTCATCCGTGATGCCAGCCTGCGCGCGCACCGCGTTGTAAACATCGTGAACATGGTTGCCAATCACGACCTGAAACTGCCCGCCGCTTTCCACCACCATAATCACGCCAGGGTTCTTTTTGAGTGCCTCGGCGTCAGCCTGCTTCTGGTCTTTTAGCCTGAAGCGCAGTCGTGTCGCGCAGTGAACCAGGCTTACGATATTTTCTCGACCACCGACATGGGTCAGAATATCTCGTGCAACATCTTGATATCCCATCATTCTTTCCTTTCACCTTTCGGCAATTGTGACTGAGTAAAGTAAAAAAAAACCTGAGACAGATTTCCCACAAAGGGAAACCCGTTCTCAGGTTTTGCCTGCCGCAGCAGTAACAATCCGTTTTTGTTATCGTCGGCCTTTCGGCACGCCGTTATGAAACTTTGAGACTCTCTTTACGCACCCGCTCAATGTGAATGGCGAGGAACATAATTTCTTCGGTGGTTAACTCTCGCTGATATTCCGTCATCAGATGACGACTGAGTTTTTCAGCACAGCGCCAGGCCTGAGGATAATTATCTTTCACAGCCGCGTGTAACGTTGCGTCGTCATCTGCCACCACGTTGCGGCTCAGCATTCGTTGGGCAAAAAACTTCAGGTGCGTCACAAAGCGCTGATAACTCAGGCTATCTTCGTCATACTCAAAACGTAGCTGATATTTAACGATCTGCAAGATTTCTTGCATCACGCGGGTCACGTGCATCACTTCCGGCATTTCGCTGTTTAATTGCGCCGTCACCAGATGCAAAGCGATAAATCCCGCCTCATCTTCAGCCAACTGAACATTCAGGCGCTTTTCGATGAGGGTCAGCGCTTCCTGGCCGAGCAAAAACTCTTTCGGGTACAGACGTTTAATTTCCCACATCAACACGTTACGGATTGCCACGCCCTTCTTTTGCCGCTCGATAGCAAAATGGCAATGGTCGGTCAGCGTGATGTAGAGGCTGTCTTGCAGTTTCCCCAAACGCTGGCGTGAAATCTCAATGATGCGATCGCATGTGGTCATCACTTCCAGCGGGATTTGGCTGAGCAATTCCCCTAACCGCGCAACCAGTTCGTCACTTTTCAGGGCGAAAACCTTTTCGATTTTCTCCTTCTCAAGCGGCTCACCGATATGCTTCTGAAACGCCAGACCGCGGCCCATGACCACCTGCTCGCGTCCGTGTTCATCCAGGATCACTACTACGTTGTTATTGAGTATTTTGGCGATCTTCATCCGTACTTTACCCATACCTCAGAAACAAAAAAAACCTGACATCCGACCGGAGCCAGAAAATCAGGTTTTGCCTGCAGACGCAGTAACAATCCAATTCGACAAATCTACCAGCTTCGCTTTTCTCCACAACCAGACGGTGAAAAAAGCGTGATGGAGATCGCTATAAGCGTTGAATCGCCAGCGCAATATCTTTTGACGTTTTCTGAGTACGTATTTCAGCAAAGACATCCGTCGCTTCACTATATTCTTTACGCAAATATCCTAGCCACTGTTTGATACGCGCAACGTGGTACATACCGGTGTCGCCCTGCTTTTCGAGCTGGCTGTATTTTTGCAGCAGTTTCACCACGTCCAGCCATGGCATGCGCGGTTCGTTGTATTTAATCACCCGGCTTAAATTCGGCACATTCAGTGCGCCACGCCCGATCATGACAGAATCGCAACCCGTTGCCGCCATGCAGTCTTGCGCACTTTGCCAGTCCCAGATTTCACCGTTGGCAATCACCGGAATCGACAAACGTTTGCGGATTTCACCAATCGCCGCCCAGTTAATGCGCTCGGCTTTGTAGCCGTCTTCTTTAGTGCGTCCATGAACCACAAGCTCGGTGGCACCGGCCTGTTGCACCGCATCGGCAATTTCAAACTGGCGTGAATCGCTGTCCCAACCGAGGCGGATTTTAACCGTGACGGGCAAATGCGCAGGCACCGCTTCACGCATTGCTTTTGCGCCACGGTAAATCAAGTCGGGATCTTTGAGCAAAGTGGCACCGCCACCGCTGCCGTTCACCAGTTTGGATGGGCAACCGCAGTTGAGATCAACGCCCCAGGAACCTAGCTCCACCGCACGCGCCGCGTTTTCAGCCAGCCATTGCGGGTGTTGGCCCAGTAATTGAATGCGCACTAATGTCCCGGAAGAGGTACGACTGGCGTGATGCAGCTCGGGGCAAAGCTTATAGAAGGATTTTGCCGGCAAAAGCTGATCGACCACGCGCAGAAACTCGGTGATACATAAGTCGTAGTCATTAACCTCTGTCAGCAGTTCCCGAACCAGCGAGTCGAGAACGCCTTCCATTGGTGCCAGTAGCACGCGCATGAACGTTTTTCCGGTAAAAAAAAAGAGGCGCTATGTTAGCACCTCTTTATTGGGTCTAAAACTACCCTCACCCCAGCCCTCTCCCGGTGGGAGAAGGGGATGAAAATTGATTATGCTGAAGCAGGCTTACGTGCCGGACGACGACGAGCGTTCGCACCAGCCGGTTTTGCAGCACCATCACCCTGTGGGCGAGATGGGCGGCGCGGTGCGTTGCTGCGCTCAGAAGATGCACCACCATTGCCACCACGACGTTGACCCTGGCCTTGACCGCCGCCGTTACCACGACCGCCGCCACGCTGCTGTTGACGACCGTTAACAATCGGCTCAGCAGGAATTGATGGGTCAACTTCATAACCCGGAATCGCCATACGCGGCACTTCACGCTTAAGCACACGTTCGATATCACGCAGCAGTTTGTGTTCATCAACACAAACCAAAGACAGTGCCTGACCGGTTGCCGCCGCACGGCCTGTACGGCCAATACGGTGTACGTAATCTTCAGGAACGTTCGGCAGTTCGTAGTTCACAACATGCGGCAGTTCTTCGATATCAAGACCACGCGCGGCGATATCAGTCGCCACCAGCACACGAATGCCACCGTTTTTGAAGTCAGCCAATGCACGAGTACGCGCGCCCTGGCTCTTGTTGCCGTGAATTGCCGCTGCGGTGATCCCGTCTTTGCCCAGCTGTTCTGCCAGGTGGTTTGCACCGTGTTTGGTACGGGTAAACACCAGCACTTGCTGCCAGTTACCTTCGCCAATCATCTGCGACAGCAGTTCTCTTTTACGTTTCTTATCAACGAAATGAACGTACTGAGTGACTTGTTCAGAAGCGGTGTTGCGACGCGCCACGGAAACTTCTTCCGGGTTATGCAGCAGCTTTTCAGCCAGGCCTTTAATGTCGTCAGAGAACGTTGCGGAGAACAGCAGGTTCTGGCGACGCGCAGGCAGTTTTGCCAGTACGCGACGAATATCGTGAATGAAGCCCATGTCCAGCATACGGTCGGCTTCGTCCAGCACCAGGATTT
This sequence comes from Buttiauxella izardii, assembly GCF_003601925.1. Taxonomy (GTDB): domain Bacteria; phylum Pseudomonadota; class Gammaproteobacteria; order Enterobacterales; family Enterobacteriaceae; genus Buttiauxella; species Buttiauxella izardii. The sequence goes on along the minus strand of NZ_QZWH01000044.1, from coordinate 78,411 downwards.
CAACCTGGTCGAGTTTCACGGCGTTCTGGTGTTCCAGATCCAACAGACGGCCCGGTGTTGCCACCAGCACATCGACACCGCTACGCAGTTTCATCATCTGCGGGTTAATGCTCACGCCGCCGAAAACCACCAGCGAACGGATATCTAAATATTTGCTGTAATCACGCACGTTTTCGCCAATCTGAGCAGCAAGCTCACGGGTTGGCGTCAGGATCAGCGCGCGAACCGGGCGACGACCGCCAGCATGCGGCTGTTTATTGACCAGGCGCTGCAACAGCGGCAAGGTAAAGCCTGCGGTTTTGCCGGTGCCGGTTTGGGCACTGGCCATCAGGTCACGGCCGGATAAAACAACCGGAATCGCCTGGCGTTGAATAGGGGTAGGCTCACGATAGCCCTGCTCTTCCACTGCACGCAGAATATCGGCGTTCAGGCCGAGAGAATCAAAAGACATTTGGAACTCCAGAATCGCCCTGACCGCGAGGTGCGGTGTAGTTTCCAGGGGTTCATATGACGCCAGTCATTCTGGCGCGAGAGAGGGGCACAAACCACGGTGCCGTAAGCCGCGCAGTGTAGCAGCTTTTGTGACTTTGCGCACAAATTCTATTTTTGTATACATTCACAAGATAAATGTTTGTAACTGGACACGCTGGAATCGGACGCCTACTCTTAATCAATCGATTGATTAACTTTTTAAGAGGTCGGTATGAACCCAGCACCGACGCCGGTCACTTCACGTGGCGAGCAGGCCAAAAACACACTGATTACCGCCGCTATCGCGCAGTTTGGCGAATACGGTTTACACGCCACTACCCGCGATATTGCTGCGTTGGCCGGGCAAAACATTGCCGCCATCACTTACTATTTTGGCTCAAAAGAAGAGCTGTATATGGCGTCCGCGCAGTGGATTGCGGATTTCATCACCCACAATTTCAAGCCGCATGTCGAACGTGCCGAGGCGATTCTTAGCCAGCAGTCGCCGGATAAACCGCAGATTCGCGAACTGATTCACACTGCCTGCGAGCACATGATTGTCCTGCTGACCGCCGATGAAACGCTGAATCTGAGCAAGTTTATCTCCCGCGAGCAGCTCTCACCCACTCCGGCTTATCAACTGATTCACGAACAGGTGATTGCGCCGATGCACACGCATCTCACCACGCTTGTCGGGCGCTACACCGGGCGCCGCCCTGATGACACCGCCACCATTTTGCACACTCATGCGCTGCTCGGGCAGGTGCTAGCGTTTCGTCTTGGGCGCGAAACCATCTTGCTGCGTGCCGGATGGACGACGTTTGATAGCGAAAACGTAAAGCAAATCAGCGACGTGGTACGCAGCCATATTGATTTTATTTTGCAGGGGTTATCGAGCCAACGAGGAATTGCCAGCAATGAAAAGTAAAAAGCCGATTGTTATCGCCGTGGTGGTTGTCGCGCTGATTGCCGCGGGACTTGGCGGGTGGTTCTGGTACAAAAGCCAGCAGGATCAAACGCTCACGCTGTACGGCAACGTGGATATCCGCACCGTTAATATGAGTTTCCGCGTCGGCGGACGTCTGGCGGCGTTGCAGGTGGATGAAGGCGATGCGATTAAAGCCGGTACTACGCTTGGCGAGCTGGACCAGGGGCCGTACCAAAATGCCCTGTTACAGGCGCAGGCCAATGTCGCTGCCGCACAGGCCAAGTTTGATTTGATCATCGCCGGGTATCGCGATGAAGAAATCGCCCAGGCCGCAGCGCAGGTGAATCAGGCGCAGGCCGCGGCTGATTACGCGCAGAATTTTTATCAGCGCCAGCAAGGTTTATGGGCGCGACGCGTGGTTTCCGCCAATGAGCTGGAAAACGCCCGTTCATCGAGCGACCAGGCCAAAGCCACGCTGAAAGCCGCTCGCGATAAGCTAAGCCAGTACAAAAAAGGCAATCGCCCGCAGGAAATTGCTCAGGCGCAAGCCAGCCTGCAACAGGCGAAAGCGCAACTTGCCCAGGCGCAATTGGATTTACAAGACACCACGCTGATTGCGCCATCTGACGGCACGATACTGACCCGCGCCGTAGAACCCGGCAGCATGTTGAATGCCGGAAGCACCGTATTAACGCTGTCTCTGACTCGCCCGGTATGGGTGCGGGCTTACGTCAACGAAGTGAGCCTGAACCAGGCAAAACCGGGTACCGAGCTGCTGGTATACACCGACGGTCGCCCGGATAAGCCGTATCACGGCAAAATTGGTTTTGTCTCCCCTACCGCTGAATTCACGCCGAAAACCGTCGAAACGCCGGATTTGCGCACCGATTTGGTGTATCGCCTGCGCATTATCGTGACGGATGCCGACGACGCGCTGCGCCAGGGAATGCCGGTCACCGTGAAATTCAATGACGAGAACGCGCATGAATAGCCAGGACGGCATCATTGCCCTGCACGGGTTAATGAAACAGTTTCCGGGGCAGGAAAAGCCTGCGGTCGCCAGCCTTGAATGTGAGATTCATACCGGCTCAGTGACCGGGCTGGTAGGTCCAGACGGCGCAGGGAAAACCACGCTGATGCGCATGCTGGCGGGTTTATTAAAACCGACCGAAGGCACCTCCAGCGTTATCGGGCTTGATCCGGTAGAAGATGACCGCGCCTTACACGCCGTTTTGGGATACATGCCGCAAAAATTCGGCCTGTATGAAGATTTAACGGTAATGGAAAACCTGACCTTGTACGCCGATTTGCGGGGCGTGACGGGCGAGGAACGAAAGGCCACGTTTAAGCGCCTGCTGGAATTTACCGCGCTTGGCCCATTTACCACGCGCCTTGCCGGGAAGCTTTCCGGTGGCATGAAACAAAAACTCGGCCTCGCCTGTACGCTGGTCGGCCAACCTAAAGTGTTGCTGCTCGATGAACCCGGCGTCGGCGTCGACCCCATTTCACGCCGCGAGCTGTGGCAAATGGTGCATGAGCTGGCGGGCGACGGCATGTTGATTCTGTGGAGCACGTCGTATCTCGACGAAGCCGAGCAGTGCCGCGATGTGTTGCTGATGAATGAAGGCGAGCTGTTGTATCACGGCGCGCCAAAAGAGCTGACACAGCAAATGGCCGGGCGTTCGCTGCTGGTAAGCCACAGCGAGGAAAATAATCGCAAGCTGTTGCAGCGTGCGTTGAAATTACAGCAGATCAGCGACGGCGTGATCCAGGGGCGTTCGGTGCGTTTAATTCTTGCAAAAGAAGCAACGGTTGAAGAACTCGCTCAGGCGCTCAATCTGCCCGCAGACAGCATTTCGCAAACTGAACCGCGCTTTGAAGATGCGTTTATCGACCTGCTCGGCGGTGCGGCAACTCAGGAATCTCCCCTCGGGAAAATTCTGCATACCGTGGAAGGGACTCAAGGTGAAACGGTGATCAAAGCCGAAGCGCTGACCAAAAAATTCGGCGATTTCGCAGCAACGGATAACGTGGATTTCACCGTCCAGCGCGGCGAGATTTTCGGCCTGCTGGGGCCAAATGGAGCCGGGAAATCCACCACCTTCAAAATGATGTGCGGCTTGCTGGTGCCGACTTCAGGCAAAGCGTTAGTGCTGGATATGGACTTAAAAACCAGTTCCGGCAAGGCGCGCCAGCATCTCGGTTACATGGCGCAAAAATTTTCGCTCTACGGCAACTTAACCGTGGCGCAAAACCTGCGGTTTTTCTCCGGCGTGTACGGCCTGCGCGGCAAAACGCAGGAAGAAAAAATCCAGCGCATGAGCGAAGCCTTCAGCCTGCAACCGATCATGAACAGTTCCACCGATGCGCTGCCGCTCGGTTTTAAGCAGCGCCTGGCGCTGGCGTGTTCGTTAATGCACGAACCCGACATTCTGTTTCTCGATGAACCGACCTCAGGCGTTGACCCGATTACGCGTCGGGAATTTTGGCTGCATATCAATAGCATGGTGGAAAAAGGCGTCACCGTGATGGTGACGACGCACTTTATGGATGAAGCGGAATATTGCGACCGTATCGGGCTGGTTTATCGCGGCAAGTTGATTGCCAGCGGCACGCCGGACGACCTGAAAGCACAAGCCGCAGACGACGAGCAAACTGACCCGACTATGGAACAGGCGTTTATTACGCTGATTCATCAATGGGATAAGGAGCACGAGCATGAGCGATCATAACCAGGCGGTGTCCTGGCGGCGGGTGCGCGCGTTGTGCGTGAAAGAAACGCGCCAGATTGTACGCGACCCCAGCAGTTGGCTGATTGCCGTGGTGATCCCGCTGTTGCTGCTGTTTATTTTTGGTTACGGCATTAACCTCGATTCCAGCCGCCTGCGCGTCGGGGTTTTGTTGGAGCAGCAAAGCGAAGAAGCGCTGGATTTCGCCCACACCATCACCGCTTCGCCCTACATTGACCCGACAATCAGCGATAACCGCCAGCATCTGATTCAGTTAATGCAGGCGGGGAAAATTCGCGGGCTGGTGGTCATTCCAACTGATTTTGCGCAAAACATGGCGCGACCCGGAGCCACCGCGCCCGTCCAGGTGATTACCGACGGCAGCGAACCCAACACCGCCAACTTTGTGCAGGGTTATATGGAAGGCATCTGGCAAATTTGGCAGCAACAGCGAGCGGAAGATCGGGGCGAAAAGTTTGAACCGCTGATAGACGTACAGCTTCGTTACTGGTTTAACCCGGCGGCTATCAGCCAGCATTTTATTATTCCCGGCGCGGTGACCATTATTATGACGGTGATCGGTGCCATTCTAACTTCGCTTGTCGTCGCGCGCGAATGGGAGCGCGGCACCATGGAAGCGCTGCTTTCCACACAGGTGACGCGCACCGAGTTGCTACTGTGCAAACTGCTGCCCTATTACGTGTTAGGAATGCTGGCGATGCTGCTGTGTATGCTGGTGTCGGTGTTTATTCTCGACGTGCCTTATCGCGGTTCGTTGCTCATTCTGTTCCTGGTGACCAGCCTGTTTTTACTCAGCACGCTCGGCATGGGGCTGTTGATTTCAACGATTACCCGCAACCAGTTTAACGCTGCGCAAGTGGCACTTAACGCTGCGTTCTTGCCGTCGATTATGTTGTCCGGCTTTATCTTCCAGATTGACAGTATGCCGGCGATTATCCGCGCCGTGACTTACGTGATCCCCGCCCGCTATTTTGTCAGCACGCTGCAAAGCCTGTTCCTGGCGGGGAATATTTCGACCGTTTTGATCATCAACACGCTGTTTTTGATTGCCTCGGCGGTGATGTTTATCGGCCTGACGGCACTGAAAACCAAGCGCCGTCTTGATTAGGGGAAAGCGATGATTTATCGGTTATGGACATTAATACGCAAAGAGCTGCAATCCCTACTGCGCGAGCCACAAACTCGTGCGATTTTGATTCTGCCCGTGGTTTTGCAGGTGGTGCTGTTTCCCTTTGCCGCAACGCTTGAAGTCACTAACGCCACCATCGCGATTTATAACGAAGACAACGGCAGCCACTCGGTTGAGCTGACACAGCGTTTTGCCCGCGCCAAAGGCTTTAGCCATGTGCTGTTGCTGAAAAGCCCGCAGGAAATTCAGCCGACCATTGATAACCAAAAAGCGCTGCTGCTGATTCGCTTCCCGGCGGATTTCTCGCGGGATATCGCCAGCCAGCAACAAGCCAAACTGCAAATTATTCTTGATGGGCGAAACTCAAACAGTGCGCAGATCGCCGCAAATTACCTGCAACAGATTGTGAAGAATTACCAGCAGGAACTGGTGTCCGGGCAGCCAAAACCGAATAACAGCGAACTGGTGGTGCGCAACTGGTACAACCCGAATCTGGATTACAAATGGTTCGTGGTGCCGTCATTGATTGCGATGATCACGACGATTGGCGTGATGATTGTGACGTCGCTATCCGTCGCCCGCGAACGCGAGCAAGGCACACTCGATCAGCTGTTAGTTTCGCCGCTCGCCACCTGGCAGATTTTTGTTGGCAAAGCGGTGCCCGCTCAAATCGTGGCAATCGGACAGGCCACCATCGTGCTGGGCGTGGGGATTTGGGGTTATCACATTCCGTTTTCCGGCTCGCTGTTGCTGTTTTACTTCACGATGCTGATTTACGGGCTGTCGCTGGTGGGATTCGGCCTGCTGATTTCCGCGCTCTGTTCAACGCAGCAGCAGGCGTTTATCGGCGTGTTTGTCTTTATGATGCCGGCGATTTTGCTCTCGGGTTATGTGTCCCCGGTGGAGAACATGCCGGTGTGGCTGCAAAACCTGACGTGGGCGAATCCGATTCGGCATTTCACCGATATCACTAAGCAGATTTATTTGAAGAACGCGAGTTTCGATATTGTGTGGGGAAGCGTGTGGCCGCTGTTGGTTATCGCGGCCATCACCATTTCAACGGCGTACTGGATGTTTCGGCGTAAAATCGCCTGAGGTTTTGTCTTTGGCGAGCAGCGAATAGATGATTGGCCCGGCAATCATCGCCAGACCCGCCGCCACCAGCAGAAACTTGTTTTCGACCACGCGTGACAACAGCCACAGCGCAATCATCGCGTTACCGAAATACCAGGTGGTGGTCAGCTCTTCAAGAAAATCGCCTATGTCACGTAACCGCCCGGTGCGCACACGGTGCAGGGCGAGCATCAGAATCACGGTTGCCGCATAGAGCACACACAGGCCGATGCCGACCGGTATTAAGGTGGCAGTTTTCCAGCCAACGAGCAGCGCACAGACCACCAAAAGATGCAGCATTATCTGCCAGCAGCTTAAGCCTGTTGTCACTTGTACACGTTGTTGCCATTTCATTATTTCTCTCCTGGCCGCTATTTCCTGTCTTTCAGAGTACCGCAGTATGCGGAAAATTCCGTAACCCGGCACCTATTTGTGACAGAGACTACACTTTATTTTCATCAGGATGTTAACAATGCCGGGAGAAGCATGGGTAACAAGGCTCAGCACTTTACCTTCAAAGTGCTCACAATAAATACACACAAAGGTTTTACCGCACTCAACAGGCGCTTTATTTTGCCGGAGTTGCGTGATGCGGTGCGCGCGGTTTCTGCCGATATCGTCTGTTTGCAGGAGGTGATGGGCGCACACGAAGTCCACCCACTGCATGTGGAAAACTGGCCTGATACCAGCCATTACGAATTTCTCGCCGACACCATGTGGAGCGATTTCGCCTATGGCCGTAACGCGGTTTACCCCGAAGGCCACCATGGCAATGCGGTGCTGTCTCGCTTCCCTATTCAGCATTTTGAAAACCGTGATATCTCGGTGGAAGGCCACGAAAAACGCGGCATGCTGCATTGCCAGATGAATGTGCCCGAGTCCAATAAGCGTGTGCATGTGATTTGCGTGCACCTTGGCCTGCGGGACGCGCACCGTCAGGCGCAGCTCAATATGTTGTGCCAACTGGTGAATAACCTTCCAGAAGGCGAGCCGGTGGTGGTTGCCGGGGATTTTAATGACTGGCAGCAACGCGCCAATTTACAGCTCAAACAGACGGGCCTGGATGAAGTGTTTACCCGCGCCTGGGGCCGCCCGGCGCGCACCTTCCCTGCCCGTTTCCCGCTGCTTCGCCTCGACAGAATTTATGTGAAAAATGCCTCTGCAAGCGCACCGACTGCGCTGCCGTTGCATCAATGGCGGCATCTCTCAGACCATGCGCCACTCGCCGTGGAGATTCATCTATGAAAAATAACTGGCGCGACGGGAACCGGATTTCACTGCTCGAAAACGGTGACGAGTTTTTCCCGGCGGTTTTCAAAGCCATTGAACAGGCGCGCAGCAAAGTGCTGCTCGAGACATTTATCTGGTTTGAAGATGACGTCGGCAAGCAATTGCATGAAGTTTTACTGAGTGCCGCACAGCGCGGCGTTAGCATTGAAGTTCTGCTTGATGGCTACGGTTCGCCGGATTTAAGCGATCAATTCGTAGAACAACTGACCACCGCTGGCGTACTGTTCCGTTATTACGATCCTCGCCCGCCGCTGTTTGGCATGCGCACCAATTTGTTCCGTCGTATGCACCGCAAAATCGTGGTGGTTGACGGCGCGGTGGCGTTTGTCGGTGGCATTAATTATTCCGCAGAACAGATGAGCGATTACGGCCCTGAAGCGAAACAGGATTATTCGGTCAAAGTCGAAGGGCCGGTGGTCGACGATATTTACCAGTACGTGATCTCCAATTTGCCAGGCTCTGACCACAAGCGCCAGTGGTGGCGTCGCCGCCGAAATCCCGCGCAAGAAAACCTCTCGCCCGGTGAAGCGCAGGCGCTGTTCGTCTGGCGCGACAACGAACAGCATCGCGACGACATCGAGCGTTATTACCTGAAAATGCTCAGTAAAGCGAAACGTGAAGTGATTATCGCCAATGCGTATTTCTTCCCTGGCTACAGGCTGCTACACGCAATGCGTAATGCTTCCCGGCGCGGCGTTTCGGTCAAATTGATTGTGCAAGGCGAGCCGGATATGCCGATTGTCAAAGTCGGCGCTCGCCTGCTTTACAACTATTTAACCCGCGCGGGCGTGAAAATTTATGAATACAAACGCCGCCCATTACACGGCAAAGTCGCGCTGATGGACGACCACTGGGCGACGGTCGGTTCCAGTAATCTTGATCCACTGAGTTTGTCGTTAAATCTTGAAGCGAACCTGATTATTTATGACCGCACCTTCAATGACACGCTGCGTGCCAACCTGACTGCTCTGATTGCCAAAGATTGCCAGCCAGTGGATGAGTCAATGTTGCCCAAACGCACCTGGTGGAATCTGGGCAAAAGCGTGCTGGCCTTCCACTTCTTACGCCATTTCCCGGCCATGGTCGGCTGGCTGCCCGCCCATACGCCAAAACTTGCGCAGGTGATGCCTCCGGCGCAGCCGCATATGGAAACTCAGGACAGGGTTGAATCAGAGGTTGAGACGGAAAACCAGGGAGTGAAATATTGATGTCGCACTCGCATCCGAAATGGCGCAAAGCAAAGAAAATCCTTACCTGGCTATTTTTTATTGCCGTGATCGTGCTGTTGGTGGTGTATGCCACGAAGGTGAACTGGGAAGAAGTCTGGGAGGTCATTAAGGACTATAACCGCCTGGCGCTGTTTAGCGCGGTCGGGCTGGTGGTTCTGAGCTATCTGATTTACGGCTGTTACGACCTGCTGGCGCGCTCGTATTGCGGGCATAAACTGGCGAAACGGCAGGTGATGCTGGTGTCGTTTATCTGTTATGCGTTCAACCTCACGCTAAGTACCTGGGTCGGCGGCATCGGCATGCGTTACCGACTTTATTCACGGCTTGGGCTGCCGAGTGCGACGATTACGCGCATCTTCTCATTGAGTATTTCCACCAACTGGCTGGGCTACATTTTGCTGGCGGGGGTGATTTTTACCGTCGGCGTGGTGCAATTGCCGGATCACTGGTACATCGACGAAACCACTTTGCGGATTTTGGGTGGCGTATTGCTGGCAATCATCGCGGTTTATCTGTGGTTTTGTGCCTTCGCCAAACATCGCCATATGACGATAAAAGGCCAGCGCCTGGTGCTGCCATCGTTTAAATTCGCGCTGATGCAGCTGGTTATCTCAAGCTGTAACTGGATGGTGATGGGGGCGATTATCTGGCTGTTGCTCGGCCAGCAGGTGAACTATTTCTTCGTGTTGGGCGTGTTATTAGTCAGCAGTATTGCCGGGGTGATTGTGCATATTCCTGCCGGAATCGGTGTGCTGGAAGCGGTGTTTATTGCTTTGCTGGCAGGCGAGCATGTCACTAACGGCAAGATTATTGCGGCATTGCTGGCGTACCGAATGCTCTATTACATCGCGCCGCTGATACTGGCGATAGTGTGTTATTTAGTGCTTGAGAGTCGGGCGAAGAAGATGCGCGTGAAGAATGAGAAGAAGCTAAACAACCCTCACCCCAGCCCTCTCCCTGAGGGAGAGGGTGAAAAGTTTACCCCTTCTCCTGGGGGAGAAGGCCGGGATGAGGGTGGCAGAACTTAACGGCGGTTGCCGAAAATACGCAGCAGCATCAGGAACAGGTTGATGAAGTCGAGATACAGCGTTAATGCGCCAAGAATCGAGTACTTGCGCATAGTTTGCGTATCACGAGTATCAATCTGCTCGCCGATGTTTTTCAGCTTCTGCGTGTCGTAGGCAGTCAGGCCGACAAACACGATCACGCCGATATACGTTACCGCCCACATCAGCGCGGTGCTCTCAAGCCAGATGTTGACCAAAGACGCCAGCACGATACCAATCAGCGCCATAAACAGCATGTTGCCAAAACCGCTTAAATCACGCTTGGTGGTGTAACCGTAGAGGCTCATCGCACCAAACATGCCGCCTGCCACCACGAAGGTGCTGGCGATGGATGAATAGGTGTAGACGATAAAAATACTGGAAAGCGTCAGGCCCGTTAATGCCGAATAAAGCATAAACAAGCTGGTCGCCATACCCGCGCTGAGCTTATGCACCATGCCTGAGAGCACAAAAACCAGCCCCAGTTGCACGATGATCAGCCCGAAGAAGGTGATTTTGCTGGAGAAAACAAACTCCATCACCGCTGGGGTATTGGCAGCGTACCAGGCGACAAATGCCGTCAGTAACAGGCCGCATGTCATCCAGCCATAAACTTGTGCCATATATGCCTGCAAGCCAGTACGGGCCTGCTGCACGATGGTGTCATTGGAACGTGGGAATCGATCCATGATGCTTCCTTAAGTGAATTACGTTGACCGAATTTCAGGCCGAAAGACCTGTACCTTAAGATTAACACAACTGCATGAAGGTGCCTGTTACCAACGTTTGGCGGCTTGCTTATCGGTATCCCGCGCTTCTACCCAGCGATCCCCGTCAGCCGTAGCCTCGCGCTTCCAGAACGGTGCACGCGTTTTCAGATAATCCATGATGAATTGTGCGGATTCAAACGCCGAATTACGGTGTGCGCCGGTCACGCCAACAAAAACAATTTCATCACCTGGCCATAATTCGCCGATGCGATGAATGACGCTCACGCGTTGCAGCGGCCAACGGCTGCGCGCTTCTTCGATAATTTCCGCCAGCGCTTTTTCCGTCATGCCCGGATAGTGTTCGAGCGTTAAGGCGCTGACGCTATCGCCCAAATTGTGGTTACGCACTTTGCCGGTAAAGGTCACTACCGCACCGTCTTCGTCACACTGCGCAAGCCACTGGTATTCATCGCCGACGTTGAAGTTTTCGTGGCTGACGCGGATTCGAGTGTTTTCCATTTTAGCCTCCGGTGACTGGCGGGAAGAAAGCCACTTCGTCGCCGTCGCTAACAGGATGGTCAAAACTCACCAGCGTCTGGTTAACCGCCGCCAATAATTTGCCAGACTCGAGCGCCAGCGCCCAACGGTCACTTTTAGTTGCCAGTTCGGCGCGAAGCTGCTCGACGTCATTGAAAGTGGCATCCAGTTGCAGACGGTCGCAATCGACCAGTTCACGCACCTGAGCAAAAAACAGCACGTTAATCATGGCTTTCCACCTTGCTGTCTACTTTAAAATCTCCAGATTTCCCACCGCTTTTCGCCAGCAGGCGCACCGGGCCAATCACCATATCTTTCTGCACGGCTTTGCACATGTCGTAAATGGTTAATGCCGCAACCGATGCGGCGGTTAGCGCTTCCATTTCCACGCCAGTTTTTCCGGTCAGGCGGCAAACGGATTCGATGCGCACACGGTTGTATTCCGGCTCGGCGGCTAAATTCACTTCGACTTTGCTGAGCATCAGCGGGTGGCAAAGCGGGATCAAATCCCAGGTGCGTTTTGCCGCCTGAATCCCGGCGATACGCGCCGTGGCAAACACATCACCTTTGTGGTGGCTGCCTTCGATAATCATGGCGAGCGTTGCAGGATCCATGGTGATAAACGCTTCGGCGCGCGCTTCACGCACGGTTTCGGCTTTGGCGGAAACATCGACCATGTGCGCTTCGCCAGCGGAATTAATATGAGTGAGTTGCGACATAGTTTATTTCTTGAGGTGTGGGTGGAAATTGCAAGGGCGCACGCGAGCATCCAGCTGTGGCTGAATGATATTTTCCCACGCGGTATGACACGCTTTGGTGGAACCCGGCATGGCAAAAATCAACGTGCGGTTCGCAATACCTGCTAATGCGCGTGATTGCAGCGTTGAAGTGCCGATTTCTTCAAAAGAGAGCATGCGGAACACTTCACCAAAACCTTCGATTTCACGGTCAAACAGAGGTAAAAGCGCTTCCGGGGCCTGGTCGCCATCGGTAAAACCGGTGCCGCCGTTGATCAGCACAACCTGCACTTCGTCATCAGCAATCCATTGCGAAACCTGGGCGCGTATCGCATAGCGATTCTCTTTAACGATCGCTTTGGCAACAACCTGATGCCCGGCTTCCGTAGCGGCTTCACGCAGATAATGTCCTGAAGTGTCGTCCTCTTCGCCGCGACGGCTTGAGACAGTCAGAATAGCAATATGTACCGGGATAAATTCACTGCTTACCTGGCTCATAGATCTCCCTTTTTATCTGGTTTTACCCGCCGATATAAGACAGGTTTTGAGTGATGCCGGTGTCACCGTCATGCAGGAAATGGGTCTGTTTTTTGTGCGTTAAGGCTTCGGCTATGCGCGCTTCGAGTTCGTCGATTTGCTCGTCGCTTGCCAGCAAATCACGCAGGGAAATGCCCTGCTCGCCGAACAAGCAGAGGTGCAGATTACCGACAGATGAAACGCGCAGGCGGTTACAGCTGGCACAGAAGTCTTTTTCATACGGCATGATGAGGCCGATTTCACCCGCGTAATCGGGGTGGCAAAAGACCTGCGCCGGGCCGTCGCTGCGGCTGCGTAGCTGGTGAACCCAGCCGCGAGCCAGTAACTGGTCGCGAATGGTTTTGCCGGAAATGTGGTGTTTACGGAACAGCTCGCCGCCGTCGCCGGTTTCCATCAATTCGATAAAACGCAGTTGAATAGGTCGCGGTTTGATCCACGCCAGGAAGGTATCGAGTTCGTGGTGATTTACGCCACGCATCAGCACGGTGTTCACTTTTACGCGCTCAAAACCGGCGGCAAAAGCGGCGTCTATGCCGTCCATCACCTGGCGGAATTTATCCTGCCCGGTAATAGCGTGGAACTGGCGAGCGTCAAGGCTATCAACGCTGACGTTAACAGCAGTCAGCCCGGCATCGCGCCATTGCTGGATATCTCGCGCAAGGCGATAGCCATTTGTGGTTACCGCAATCTGGCGAATACTGGCGTTTTCACGCACGGCGGCAATGATGTCGGTGAAGTCTTTACGTAAAGAGGGTTCGCCACCGGTCAGGCGGACTTTTTCAGTGCCGAGCGCGGCAAATGCTCGCGTGACGCGGCGAATTTCATCGACGTTGAGGAAACTTTTATTCGCCACACCGTGAGGCTTGTAGCCATCGGGCAGGCAATAGTTGCAACGGAAATTGCAAACGTCGGTAATAGACAAACGCAGGTAAAAAAACTTACGAGCGTAAGCATCGGTAAGTTGGGTAGCCATGTACACCTTCCAAATACGGGAGATGCAGTCATTTCTTTCTGCACCCTGGTGACTCGAGGTCACGGCCAAAGCACCGTATCTTGCGACTTAGGTCCAGAGGCTTAGTGTGTTTAGAGCGATAGTAGCGCGTGATGACGTTATTCGCCATAACAGCTTTCGCTGTATATTTATATACATAACGAACTAATCGTTCAATTTCGCTACAGACTACGCGAAAAGTGAACTTTTGCTTTGATATACATCATTAACGTCCGAGGCTGAATCGTATTTTACCTGCATTTGCGCTACCTTATTTCGATAGTTCGTCATAAGGAATAGTTATGCGCAATCGTACGTTTGCGGATTTAGACCGGGTGGTCGCCCTTGGCGGTGGGCACGGTCTGGGCAGGGTCATGTCGTCCCTCTCCTCTTTAGGTTCACGTTTAACCGGCATTGTTACCACCACCGATAACGGCGGTTCTACAGGACGTATTCGACGTTCTGAAGGAGGCATTGCCTGGGGTGATATGCGCAACTGTTTAAATCAGTTAATTACCGAACAAAGCGTGGCTTCGGCGATGTTTGAGTATCGTTTTGGCGGTAATGGCGAACTTTCTGGTCATAACCTCGGAAACCTGATGTTAAAGGCGCTCGATCACCTAAGCGTAAGGCCTTTGGAAGCGATCAATCTTATTCGTAACCTGCTTAAAGTGGATGCGTTTTTGATTCCAATGTCCGAACAGCCGGTAGATTTGATGGCTACGGATGCAGACGGCCATTTTATTTATGGTGAAGTGAATATCGACCAGCTTTCGTCGCCGCCGCAGGAGTTGTCGTTGTACCCAAAAGCTCATGCCACGCGTGAAGCGGTGCAGGCGATTGCCGAAGCTGACCTGATTTTGATTGGCCCAGGCAGTTTCTACACCAGTTTAATGCCGATACTTTTGCTGGAAGATATGGACCAGGCGTTGCGCCGCACCCCTGCTCCGGTGGTTTTCATTGGCAATTTGGGTAAGGAATTAAGCACCGCCGCCGCCAATCTGTCGCTGGCGCAAACACTGGATATTATGGAGCAGCGAATCGGTAAACGCGTAGTTGATGCCGTAGTCGTTGGCCCGCAGACTGACGTTTCTGAAATTACCGACCGTGTAGTCACCCAGGAACCGCTGGAAGCCAGCGATGTTCGCTATCGCCACGACAGGCATTTACTTCGCCTGGCGCTGGAAAAAGCGCTTCAACAACTCGGCTAATAATTACTGTAACTGGCAGGTAAAACGGTGGATGACGCTTATCCACCTTGCAAATGCTGTATTGCGTAGGTCGGATAAGCGGTAGCGTCATCCGACAATTCATTAAGACGTAGCAATAAACAACTGCCGTAACTGATGGAGTTGGTCGCGAATTTGCGCGGCTTCTTCAAATTCCAGATTTTGCGCGTGTTCCTGCATCTTCCCTTCTAACTGATGGATTTTCTGCTGCAACACTTTAGGTGTGAGGATGATTTCATCATCTTCAATCACGCTGCGCGCTTTGCTCTTAAGGCGGCCTTTGGTTTTCGCCATCCCTTCGCCTAGTTGCAGAACATCGACCACTCGTTTATTCAGCCCTTGCGGCGTAATGCCATTTTCTTCGTTGTACTGCTGCTGTTTTGCACGGCGGCGTTCCGTTTCACCAATCGCTTTCGCCATTGATGGGGTAATTTTGTCGCCATACAAAATGGCTTTGCCGTTGATGTTACGCGCCGCACGACCGATGGTCTGAATCAATGAACGCTCGGAACGCAGGAAGCCCTCTTTATCGGCGTCCAGAATCGCCACCAGCGACACCTCTGGCATGTCCAGGCCTTCACGCAGCAAGTTGATGCCCACCAGCACGTCGAACTCGCCAAGGCGCAAATCACGGATGATTTCCATACGCTCTACGGTGTCGATATCTGAGTGCAGGTAACGCACCTTTTCGCCATGCTCTTCAAGATATTCGGTTAGATCTTCCGCCATACGCTTGGTCAGCGTGGTGACTAGCACGCGTTCGTTGATTTCGACACGCTTACGAATTTCAGACAACAAATCGTCGACCTGAGTGCCAACAGGGCGCACCTCGATAATCGGATCAAGCAGACCGGTTGGCCTGACCACCTGATCAATCACATCGTCACCCGATTTTTCTAACTCGTAATTGCTCGGTGTTGCTGAAACATAAATAGTTTGCGGCGCCAGCGCTTCAAATTCTTCAAATCTCAACGGGCGGTTATCCAGCGCTGAGGGCAGACGGAAGCCATATTCGACCAGTGTTTCTTTGCGCGAGCGGTCACCTTTGTACATCCCACCGATTTGCGGAATGGTGACGTGCGATTCATCAACCACCAGCAAACCATCGGCAGGCAGGTAATCGAAAAGTGTTGGCGGCGGCTCGCCAGGGCCTCGGCCAGAAAGGAAGCGCGAGTAGTTTTCGACACCTGAGCAATAACCCAGTTCGTTCATCATTTCTAAATCAAATTGAGTCCGCTGCGAGAGGCGCTGCTCTTCAAGCAGTTTATTATTGGCCAGCAAAACTTTGCGGCGATCTGCCAGCTCAACTTTGATCTCTTCCATCGCTTGCAGGATTCGCTCACGTGGTGTGACGTAGTGCGATTTCGGGTAAACGGTGAAACGCTGGATAGTTTGGTCGATTTGCCCGGTCAGCGGGTCAAACAGCGATAGCCGCTCCACTTCTTCATCGAAAAGTTCTACGCGCACGGCTAAATCGTCCGACTCCGCCGGGAAGATATCCACCACTTCGCCGCGCACGCGGAATGTGCCGCGCTGGAACGCCTGGTCATTGCGGGTATATTGCAGTTCAGTCAGGCGGCGAATAATCGAGCGCTGATCGACGATCATCCCTTTGGTGAGATGCAGCATCATTTTCAGATACAAATCCGGGTCGCCCAGACCATAAATCGCCGACACCGACGCCACCACAATCACATCTCGCCTTTCAAGCAGTGCTTTAGTCGCCGACAAACGCATCTGTTCAATATGTTCGTTCACCGAGGAGTCTTTCTCGATAAAAGTATCGGAGCTCGGAACGTACGCTTCGGGCTGGTAGTAGTCGTAATAAGAAACGAAGAACTCCACCGCGTTATCCGGGAAGAACTCTTTCATCTCGCCATACAACTGCGCTGCCAGCGTTTTGTTGGGTGCCAACACCATGGTCGGGCGTTGTAAATCAGCAATCACATTCGCCACAGTAAATGTTTTACCGGAGCCTGTTACACCCAATAAAGTCTGGTGGGCAAGTCCGTCTTCCAGACCTTCTTTCAGACGACGAATGGCGTCTGGCTGATCGCCAGAAGGTTTGAATGCTGAATTTAGTTTGAACGCTTTACTCATGAAGAGGCTACCTGATGAAGAAACGAGCGGGCCGGAGGATAATTTTACTCGGCACAGGAAATTTTGCCAGAAAAAGATACTGGATGAAAACCCAGTTCCTTAGCAACGCGATTATGATACTGCCCTGCTTTGCCATCGGGTTTGCATGCAAAACAGGCAACTCTCAGTGCTTTGCGCTGACCAAAATGGTTATCCCCAGATTTTTTTATCTTTTAACAATTGTCAAGCAGTGTCATAAAAGCGTAAGGAACTTCTGTGGCACTTTTATTGCACCGATTGATTTTATTCAACTCATTAATTTTAAACGATTATTTGCAAAAGTCTGGTTTCGCGTCAATTCATCCGCAACCCGCGCCCGCTCTCGCTTACCGCAAGTTTTCTAACTCTAATGCACATGGTTATCCACAGGAATAGTGGATAACTGCCTTCAGCCCTTTTGCAGCGCAGACCGCAAAAAACCCTAAAATCTGTATTCCAGCTCCCAAAAATATTTTTCATGATTATTTTTGATTTTTTTTATCTGTCAAAAAGGCTGAAATTCTTTTGATATCGCTCACGGTTTGTACATTTCGCACAAAAGCGATTCTGCAATGCACCAAACCTGCAAACCACCAGGCACCGACAAAGTGCATTGACTTGCTTTAGTCGTAGAAGACGAAGACTTATTCACCCTTTTTTATGAGTCTATTCTCAAAGTTGCAATGTTATGACCTCCAGCCGGGTTCATGGCAGGAGAATTGCAATGATTACTGAAGCTACTGCAAATTGCATAAGTCGCCTACGTAGTCTGGCCTGCCAGAAGGAGAATGCCGATGTTGAGTCTTCGCGCTGTTAATCAGTTTTATGGCGAGAGCCATGTACTGTGGAATCTGGATCTTGAGCTAATGCCAGGCGAATGTACCTGCGTTCTCGGCGCCCCGGGAATGGGTAAAACAACACTGGTTAACTGCATTACGGGTTATCTACCGGTGCAAAGCGGCAGTATGACCTGGCTTGAAGCGGGACATCCTCCACAAGATTTGCTGACCCAACCCATTGAAGGCCGGGCTGCGCTCGGAATGAGCTACGTTGCGCAGGACAGGCGAATATTTTCTCAATTAAGCGTTGAGGAAAATCTTCAGATTGCGCAGTTGGCTGCCCGCATACAGTCACGGGCAATACCCAACATGATCTACGAGCTTTTCCCTGAACTTTACAGCTTGCGTCACGTACGTGGCGGAGAGCTTTCTGACTACCTTCAGCAGCAGTTAGCTCTGGCCCGTGCGCTGGTGACTGAACCCAAATTATTGATTCTGGATGAACCGACTTTCGGCAGCGGCCAGCGTTTTATCAACGACCTGGGGAATATCATCCGGCGACTCAGCCGTGATTTTGGGCTGACCATCCTGCTGGTTGAGCAACGTTTGTCGTTCATTCGCCGCGTGGCAGACCGCTTCTGCTTGCTTCATCGCGGGCGAAATGTGGCCCAGGGGAGCGTTGCGTTGCTGGATGACAAGCTGGTTTCCAGCTGGATATCCCCATAATGGTGTGTCATGCGACGGCAAGAACACCCACCCTGTTCTGCCGTCACAATTGGCCCAGTTGCTTCTGTATGTTCGCATCAAGATCCGCCAGTTCCCTTTGTAAATTACATTGCCGGGTTACGGCTGATAGCTCAACCAACGGCAAAGGGACTTTCGACACCCCTGCTTCACGCATCCATCGCAGCACCGGTTCCAGATGCCAGATGGCTGTTTTCCCGTCATGAACGGGTTGAGGGAATGCTTCACGGCTCACCATCACTTTGCGCATGTACTGGCGCGAAAAACCAAGCAGCTCAGCGATATCCGTAAGCCCCACTAAATCGGGCATCACTTCGACCAGTGTCGCACCAGGGATGATGCGTTTCACGTCTTTAATGGCGGAGACAACGGCCTGCTTTGCATCTTGCGCTCCACGAATGAAATTCAATGCAATACGACCCGTAACCCCCACGCCAATCAGCGCGTCGTCACAACCCTGGGCCCCTAACGCTTCCACCCATTCTTCCGGGTTCTGGCTCTTTTCTGGCAGTGTAAAGATCAATGTGAAGCTAAATTCTGACATCTTCTGCTCCTTGAAACTCAATGTCTGATGATCGGCGGCGTGCCTTGCTGGCTACAGTTATCGACCACACGACGTATTTGCCTGGCGTGATTAAACGCACTACGCGGAGTACTCCATATGCAGCTAATACAAAACTCACCGCAGCGACAGGCCTTATCATTCCACGGACAATACATCTTCCCCCAGCAATGCGAACCACCTGGTCGTACTTGCCAGCCCTGACATTTGGCATAAGTTAACGCCGCTTCTATGTCCTTATTAGGGTGTAAACGCCGTGCCATAAAACCTCCAGAGCATACTCTCAAAAAAGTTGTCACATGACAACATGAATTGAGAGGCAATTTACTCCAGCCCTTTTTTTCTACAAGCAGAACATTAAACGATTAACGACATCAGGAAGAGCGCCCGAAAGATTTTTCGGGCGTTGCAGAAATGTGCGAGGGTTTTGCGAGTTATGCCGAAAGAAGAGAGATATCCAGATACTGCCCCAACTCAGTAAGATCATTGATACTCGAGCAGAAAGGGATTTCACCGAGCATCGGAGCTTTTAAAACATCGCGCAAAGTAGCGATGTATTCGGCGTGGCGCTTGCCGGTGGGTTGCACGTCGTTGGCAATCCAACCCGCAATTTGCAAACCCGCATTCTGTATCGCATGTGCGGTTAACATCGCGTGATTGATACAGCCGAGTTTCACCCCAACCACCAGAATTACCGGCAATTTTTCTTGTATCACCCAATCAGCAAAGGTTTTTGTGGCTGAAAGCGGCGTAAACCAGCCTCCAGCCCCTTCGACCTGCACCCAATCAGCCTTAGCTGTAAGCGCCTGTAGCCCCGCAGAAAGCGGCAAAAAATCGATAGGCCGCTGCTCTTCTGCACTCACAATATGCGGCGATGTCGGTTCAAGAAAAGCAAACGGGTTGACTTGTTCGTAACCTAATTCAACGCTGCTATTGCGCTGAAGCGCCAACGCGTCGCTATTACGAATGCCATGCGCCGTTAGCTCACTTCCTGATGCCACCGGCTTATAGCCCGCAGTGCGATAACCCGCAGCCGTGGCGGCTTGCAGCAATGCGCAACTGGCGACGGTTTTGCCGACTTCGGTGTCGGTTCCGGTGACAAACCATTTTTTAATCACGTTCAATCACTCCACAAACGAGCTGCCAGGTCAGAGGGAATCGCCCCTCTTTTTGCGGCCAGGCGAGACTTAATTTTTGCAATTGTTGACGGGTCATCAGCGAGGCTTTGCGCCCGTCGTGAAGATGCGTCGCGCCCGTCCCTTTCAGGGATTGCATCGCACTTAATACGCTGTCGAAACACTGGGTAATTTCATGAATTTGCAGGGAACATCGCCAGTTCTGACACGCCTCCTGAATCTGTGAAAAAGACAAAAACTGGTTAGCATGAGATTGTTCATCCACCGCCCGCCAGGCGGTGTGCAGCTCATTTAATGAACCTGCCGCAAGCGTGGTAAAAGCCACACAGCCTCCCGCACGAGTCACGCGATAAAGCTCGCTTAAACCATTGTGTAAGTCGCCGCACCACTGTACGGCAAGGTTGCTCCAGGCCATATCGACCAACCCAGTTGGAAGGCCGATGGCCTCGATATCCCCTTCAAGATAACGGTCTGCACAACCGTGAAGTTCGGCATGTTTCAACATCGCAGGCGAAAGATCCAAAGCCGTCACGTGACAGCCTTTTGCACGCCATAAGCGGCTGTACCAGCCCGTTCCGCATCCGGCATCCAGCACGCTGGAAATATCCCGCCCTACGAGCCTGTTTGCGAGCAAGGTTCCACTCTCACGCTGGAGTTGCGCATGGCTGTCGTAGGTGGTTGCTGCGCGACCAAATGCAGAGGCGATGGCCGCTTTATTAACGTGTCGCGTCATACATTGCCTCCAGCAGCCTGTCGATATCTTCAAATGTGTGGCTGCCGGTGAGCGTGACACGCAGTCGTGCAGTCCCCTGCGGCACGGTAGGAGGGCGAATCGCTGTCAGCCAGAATCCCCGTTCGCGCAAAGTGGAAGCAAGGCTAACCGCAGCCTCGTTTTCGCCGACAATCAGCGGTTGGATAGCCGTTTGTGAAGCCATTAATTTGAGCGGTAATTGGCTGGCACCCGCACGGAAGCGGGCAATATTGGCGTTGAGCTGTGAACGCCTGGAATCATCCCCGCGAATCACGTTTAACGCCGCCGATAACGCGTACGCCTGCGCGGGCGGCATGGCGGTGCTGTAAATAAGATGGCGGGCAAATTGCAGCAAATAATCAGCCATCGATTCGCTACACAGCACGGCGGCCCCGCTGGCACCGAAAGCCTTGCCAAATGTCACCACCAGCAAATCGGGCTTAATGTGTTGTTGATAACAACTGCCGCGCCCTTCCTCGCCGATAACGCCGATACCGTGGGCATCGTCGACCATCAACAAGCCATTGGCGTTGCGGGTCGTTTGTGCGATATCGGCCAACGGCGCGGCGTCACCGTCCATGCTGAAAATGCCTTCCGTTACCACCAGTTGTTGCCCATCGATGGGTTGAGCCAACAGATTTTGTAGCGATACGACATCGTTATGGGCAAACCGGCGTAATTGCGCCGGGCTGTGCATCGCCGCTTCCAGCAGTGACGCGTGGCTGAGTTTATCAGCAACAATCCGGTCTGGTTTTTCAACCAGCGCAGCAATCACCGCTTGATTCGCGGCAAAACCTGAAATAAAAAGCAGCGCCCGAGGGTAGCCGAGCCAATCCGCGAGCTGCGCCTCAAATTGCTGATGCGCTTCGTTGTAGCCGGTGACATGCCCGGAACCGCCGCTGCCGACACCATAAATTTCCGCCCCATGCTGCCAGGCGGTAATCACTTTGCCGTGTTGGCTAATCCCCAGATAGTCGTTACTGGAAAAATTCAGGTAACGTTTACCGTCTTGCACCAGATGACGCCCGCTACCCTGCTGATTCGCCAGACGGGTTCGGAAACTACCGCTGGCGCGCCGTTGTTCAAGCGCGCTGTCGATGCGTTGCTGCCAGGTCATACAGCCGCCGCGTTGTAATATTTCTCCGTATCCGCGTTAAGCAATTGGTCCGTCAGTTGCTGCTGTTGTTCGTTGTCGCCTGCCTGCGTGGTGGTTTGTTGCGGGTTTAACCCCAGCTTGCGAAACAGTCGCAGATCTTTGTCTTCTTCCGGATTCGGCGTGGTCAGCAGTTTGCAGCCGTAGAAAATGGAGTTCGCCCCCGCCATGAAGCACATGGCCTGAGTTTGCTCGCTCATCTGCTCGCGCCCGGCAGAAAGGCGCACAAAAGAGGTTGGCATCATGATGCGTGCAACGGCAATAGTGCGAATAAAATCAAACGCATCCACGTCTTCGTTATCGGCCATCGGTGTGCCTTTTACCTTCACCAACATGTTGATAGGCACGCTTTCCGGCGGTGTCGGCAAATTGGCGAGTTGCAGCAACAATCCGGCGCGGTCAGTCACCGTTTCTCCCAAGCCAACGATACCGCCAGAACACACTTTAATCCCGGCACCGCGCACTTTGTCGAGGGTATCGAGGCGTTCCTGATAGGTACGAGTGGTTATAATATTGCCGTAAAATTCTGGCGAGGTATCGAGGTTATGGTTGTAATAATCCAGTCCCGCCGCCGCGAGCCGTTCCGCCTGTGCGCCGGTTAATGTGCCGAGCGTCATGCAGGTTTCCAGGCCCATTTCACGCACGCCCTGCACCATTTGCTCAAGGTAAGGCATGTCGCGATCGTTAGGATTTTTCCAGGCCGCGCCCATGCAGAAACGGGTGGAACCGGCGTTCAGCGCTTTACGCGCCGAGTCGAGAACCTGCTCGACTTCCATCAGTCGTTCGGACGTAAGCCCGGTTTTGTAGCGTGCACTTTGCGGGCAATATTTGCAGTCTTCCGGGCATGCGCCAGTTTTAATGGACAGCAAAGTGCTGACCTGAACATGGCGAGGATCGAAGTGCTGGCGATGCACCTGTTGCGCTTCAAACATCAGTTCAAGGAAAGGTTTTTCAAATAAAGCAGTGACCTGCGACATTGTCCAGCGTACGTGGTGAGCCATTGGGCGTCTCCAAAAAGGGTGTTGTTAGCCGTTGATTGACGTTATACTTGTAAACCTAAATCTTTTTTAAATGGTTTACAAGTCGCCCTATGACCCCTGCTGATTTAGCGTTCGACCAACAACATATCTGGCACCCGTACACATCCATGACCCAACCGTTACCGGTTTATCCGGTGGTTTCGGCATCGGGCTGCGAACTGCAACTTGCTGATGGAAAAGCCCTTGTTGACGGGATGTCGTCCTGGTGGGCGGCGATTCATGGCTACAATCACCCGCGCTTAAACCGGGCGATGAAAGAGCAGATTGACCAAATGTCGCACGTGATGTTTGGCGGAATCACTCACCCGCCGGCAGTGGCGTTGTGCCGCAAACTGGTTGATATGACACCTGAAAATCTCGAGTGCGTGTTTCTGGCCGACTCGGGTTCCGTCGCCGTAGAAGTGGCGATGAAAATGGCGTTGCAGTACTGGCACGCCAAAGGCGAACCGCGCCAGCGCTTCCTGACTTTCCGCAATGGTTATCATGGCGATACCTTTGGTGCGATGTCGGTTTGCGACCCGGATAACTCGATGCACAGTTTGTGGCAGGGTTATCTTCCTGAACATCTGTTTGCCCCTGCGCTAAACTGCCGTTTTGGCGAGGAATGGGACGAAATGGACATGGTGCCATTTGCGCGATTGATGGCGGCTCATCGCCATGAAATCGCAGCGGTTATACTTGAGCCAATTGTCCAGGGTGCAGGCGGAATGCGCTTTTATCACCCGGAATGGCTTAAGCGTATTCGCCGCATGTGCGACCGCGAAGGGATTTTGCTGATTGCCGATGAGATAGCCACCGGCTTTGGGCGCACCGGCAAAATGTTTGCTTGTGAACACGCGGGAATTGCACCGGATATTCTGTGTCTCGGTAAAGCGCTGACCGGCGGCACGATGACCCTTTCCGCCACACTCACCACGCGTCAGGTCGCCGAAACCATCAGCAACGGCGAAGCCGGATGCTTTATGCACGGCCCAACGTTTATGGGCAATCCGCTGGCTTGCGCGGTGGCAACGGAAAGCCTCGCACTTCTCGAGGAAGGCGATTGGCAACAGCAAGTTAATGTGCTGGAGCAGCAATTATCTGCTGGGCTGAAACCCTTGTTGGAAAGCGAGCAAGTGGCGGATGTGCGCGTTCTCGGCGCAATTGGCGTTGTCGAAACGCATAAGCCAGTGGATATGGCAGCACTTCAGGCGTTTTTTGTCGAACAAGGGGTGTGGATTCGCCCGTTTGGCCGCCTGATTTACCTGATGCCGCCGTATGTGATTAGCCCGGAGCAACTGGCAAAACTGATTCATGCAATGGCGCTGGCGGTAGAGAATCCGGCGTTTTTCAGAGGCTGAGTATCAGCAAGCCGCCCATTGATGCACTACACTTCGAGGATCTTTTCACGGCTCCAACAGGGAGATTTAGATGAAAATCCTCATGGTTTTAACTTCGCATAATCAACTGGGCAATACCGGCAAACCCACAGGCTTCTGGCTTGAGGAGTTTGCCGCGCCGTATTACGTCTTCCATGATGCGGGGATTCAAGTCACCCTCGCATCTCCAAAAGGTGGGCAGCCGCCGCTCGATCCCGTAAGCGATGAACCGGACGCGCAAACCGACGACACCCGCCGTTTTCGTAGTGATTCCGCAGCCCAGAAGTTGCTAGCCAACACGGTAAAACTTGAAAGTATCAAGGCCGAAGATTTTGACGCGGTGTTTTACCCAGGCGGCCACGGGCCGCTGTGGGATTTGGCCGAAGACCCACATTCCATCAAACTGATTGAGCAATTCTGGGCTTCAGGCAAACCCGTCGCGGCAGTGTGTCACGCGCCGGGCGTTTTGCGTAAAGTCACCAAACCCGACGGCTCGCCGCTGGTCAAAGGAAAACGCGTAACCGGTTTTACGAATAGCGAAGAAGAAGGCGTGGGCCTGACGGCGGTCGTGCCTTTCCTGGTAGAAGACGAGCTGAAAAAGGCGGGCGGTCTCTTTGAGCGCACCGACGACTGGGGCGAATACGCAGTAGTTGACGGGCATTTAGTGACCGGGCAAAACCCAGCGTCGTCGGCCATTGCGGCGGAAGAACTGCTGAAACTTCTTGATCTATAGCCATAAGGAGCGGTTATGAAACTGATAAGCCAGGATATTAAAGAAGGTGACAAACTCCCCCATCGCCACGTTTTTAACGGCATGGGTTACGAAGGCGATAATATTTCGCCACACCTTGCGTGGGATGACGTGCCAGTGGGAACCAAAAGTTTTGTCGTCACCTGTTATGACCCGGACGCGCCAACCGGTTCCGGCTGGTGGCACTGGGTTGTGGCGAATTTACCTGCCGATACGCGCGTGTTGCCACAAGGTGCCGGTTCGGGTTTAGCCGATTTGCCAGAACCCGCCGTTCAGACGCGTACCGATTTCGGACAATCTGGTTACGGCGGCGCGGCGCCGCCAAAAGGTGAAACCCATCGTTATATCTTTACCGTTCACGCCATCGACGTTGAAAGTCTTGAAGTTGATGAGAATGCATCGGGCGCGATGGTCGGTTTTAACGTCCATTTCCACGCTTTAGGCAGTGCCTCGATTACCGCGATGTTCAGTTAATCCGCTTTTTATGAAGCCGATTTGCACAATCGGCTTCCCGTTTCGCTCAACTTAGTATAAAAAAGCAGGCTTTCAGAATCCCTTTTAATATTGCATTGCAAGGAGCAAGCCTTGAACACAATTTCGGTTACTCGTCGCGCAGCCGTACTCGCTTTTGCTATGGCTTTGTCTGCCTGTAGCTCAACACCTCCGGAAGACCGCCCTTCAACACAAGTGGCACCTGGGACTCAGTCTCGTCCAGTTTTATCATCCGATGAAGCGCAGAACTTCGTTCAGGCGCGTTACTTCTCATCCAAAAATAAAGATGAAGCACCATGACTCCGTCCTCTATTCGCGTTCCTGCGCAGCCTGACTTTGTGGTCGGTGCCGCCGGTGGCGCAGGTGTGACACATACTTCCATTCAGGCAGCGGTAGATGCAGCAATTGCGAAACACAGCAGTTCACGTATGTACATTGCGATTCAGCCTGGAGAATACGCAGGCACCGTTTATATTCCGGCAGCTTCTGGTAGCGTGACGTTGTACGGCACCACCGATAACGCGAGCGATGTCAAAATCACTCTGCCGCTGGACTCTGAAATTGACGTGAACACCTGGCGTCGTGCGGTTAACCCATCAGGCAAATATATGCCGGGTAAACCCGCCTGGTATATGTTCGATAGCTGCCAGAACAAACGTAACGCCACCGTGGGCATTATGTGTTCCGCCGTTGTCTGGTCACAGAACAACGGGTTGCAGATGCAAAACCTGACTATCGCCAACACTCTGGGCGACAGCGTTGATGCTTCTAATCACCAGGCCGTTGCGCTGCGTACTGATGGCGACAAAGTACAGTTGAACAACGTTCATCTGCTGGGCCGTCAGAATACTTTCTTCGTGACCAATAGCGATGTGCAGAACCGTCTGTTGACTGATCGTCTGCCGCGTACTCTGGTGACTAACAGCTATATCGAAGGTGATGTGGATGTGGTGGCTGGCCGTGGTGCGGTGGTGTTTGATAACACTGATTTCCGCCTGGTAAACAGCCGTACTCCAGAAGGTTCTGTGTTTGCACCCGCCACGCTGCCAAACATTTATTATGGCTTCCTGGCAATCAACAGCCGCTTTAGCGCTGCTGGCGATAACACCGCACAACTGGGCCGCGCCTGGGATGTGGAAGCGAGCGAAAACGGTTATGCCGCAGGCCAGACGTCTAACGGCCAGGTGGTTATCCGTGACAGCGTGATTAATGAAGGCTTCAACAGCGCGAAACCATGGGGCGATGCCGCCGGTTCTAAGCGTCCATTTACCGGCAATATCGGGACTAAGGGCGAGAAAGGCGAAATTCAGCGCGACCTGAATGATGCTAACGCGAACCGCATGTGGGAATTCAACAACCGTGGCGTCGGTAGCACGGTAGTTGCTGAGTAAAATTAAGCATCCGCTTAAACAAAAAACCTCGCCACGGCGAGGTTTTTTTTATCACTAAATCAGAAATTACTTAGCATTTACAACGACCCACATCGGCCCCTGCCCTACGGCATAACGGCCTTTTTCTTCCAGCAAACCTTGCTCACCGGTAATTTGATAAACCGCGATATGGTGCGATTTCTGCCCGGCGGCAATCAGGTATTTACCGCTGTGATCAACGTTAAAGCCGCGCGGCTGAGTTTCGGTCGGCTGATAACCTTCCACCGCCAGGACGCTGCCGTCTTCTGAAACGCTGAATACCGTGATGATGCTGGCGGTACGGTCGCAAGTATAAAGATGGCGACCATCCGGTGTGATGTGAATATCTGCGGCCCAACGGGTGTCGGAGAAACCTGGCGGCATGATATCCAGCGTCTGCACGCATTCAATTTTGCCGTAGGTATTTTTCAGCTCCCATACGTCCACGGAACCGTTCAGCTCATTCACGCAGTAACCGTATTGTTGGTTCGGGTGGAACGCCATATGGCGCGGGCCAGCGCCCTCAACGGTGGTGACTTCCGCAGGAGTTTGCGCCACCAGATGACCATCATCAGACAGCGTAAACTGGCAAATTCTGTCTTGCTTGAGGGCTGGCACCCACAGCGTGCGGTTGTCCGGAGAAATGTTCGCCGAATGGCAGCCTTCCAGACCTTCAACCACATCAACCACTTCACCCGGCAGGCCGTCGTTCGCCAGGCTCACAACGCTTACGCTGCCTGCATTGTAAGAGGCGCTAAACAGGAAACGACCCTGATGGTCGGTAGAAATATGCGTTGGGCTGCCTGGAATTGCCGTCACACCCGCTTCGGTGAGCGTGCCGTCATCCGGCGTAATGCGATAAGCAATCACGCGAAACTCAGGGCGCACGCCGACGTACAGGTAACGTTTGTCCGGGCTAATGACCATTGGCTGAACCTGCCCTGGCGCGTCAACAACCTGCACCAGAGTCAACTCACCCGTGGTGTTAAGTGACCAGACGTGAATTTGCTGGCTTTCCGGGCTGGCGGTATAGACTGTTTGTTTCATGGAATCTCTCTCCTCCCAACGTATTGAGTTATTGTCACAAGGGTAGTGCGTGTTGCCATTTTGAACAACGCGGCAAGCGGTGTAACATCGGCACAGGCCTTATGATTCTGAATTTGACTGGAACCCTAAATGACTTATCGCGTAATCGCCCTTGATCTCGACGGCACGTTACTCACGCCGCAAAAAACCATTCTTCCTGAATCACTGACAGCTTTACAACGCGCACGTGACGCTGGCGTGAAAGTTGTCATTGTGACGGGTCGTCATCACGTTGCCATCCATCCTTTTTATCAGGCACTGGCTCTGGATACACCTGCAATTTGCTGTAATGGCACTTATTTGTATGATTATCATGCGAAAAAGGTGCTTGAGTCTGATCCATTGCAGCCACAGCAAGCCAGCCAATTGATTGATTTGCTGGATGCCCACAACGTTCATGGGCTGATGTATGTCGATGACGCGATGCTTTATCAGGAAACCACCGGGCATGTTTTGCGTACTGAAAACTGGGCGAAATCATTGCCTGAATCCCAGCGTCCGGTGTTCCGCCATGTGAATTCACTGCGCGAAGCGGCGCATGATGTCGAGTCTATCTGGAAATTCGCACTGACCGACGAAGACACCATTAAGCTGAAGAAATTTACTATGGTTGTTGAGCATGAAATGGGGCTGGCTTGCGAATGGTCATGGCACGATCAGGTCGATGTGGCGCAAAGCGGCAACAGCAAAGGCATGCGTCTGGCGCGTTGGGTTGAATCGCAAGGTTTGTCCATGCGCGATGTGATGGCTTTCGGCGATAACTTTAACGATTTAAGTATGCTGGAAACCGCTGGCCTTGGCGTGGCGATGGGCAATGCCGATGACGCGATTAAAGCGCGTGCCGATTTGGTGATTGGCACCAATTTAGAAACGGGCATCGCCGAGACGATTTATAAGCATTTGATTTAAAACGGTGAAAATGGTGGATGACGCTGCGCTTATCCACCCTACCGATCCCGTTATGCCGTTATCGACACACTTTTGATTTGTGCGTACAACCACTGGCCCGGCTTAATCATTAATTCGTCCCGCGCCCACGGGCTGATGCGCGCCCACAGCGTGCGCGAACCCACTTCTAGCTGCACTTCCACCTGCCCTTCATCGTCATAACACTGAGCGACTTTGGCGCGTAGCACGTTACGAATACTGCTGTTAATCGGCGGCTGGAGAATCAACGAAACGTCCGATGCCTGAATGCGAATGCGCAGCGACGCCTGCAACGGTTTATCGAGTTTATTGACCCACAAATGCTGGTCGCCGAGCGCCAGTGCGGTCATCGCGTAATGCGGGTGATGTTCCAGCACCGTCACTTTTAGCACGCTGCTTTGCTGTTCTTTCGGCAGCCACGGGTGCATTACGCTGCTGCCCCACACTTCTTCAAGATTACCAAAGGCTTTCACTTCGCCGCCGTCGAGCACCAGCACTTTATCCGCCAGATGGAGAATTTCTTCCAGTGAATGGCTGACGTACAGCATCGGGATATTAATTTCTCGCGCCAGTCGTTGCAGATACGGCAGCAGTTCGCGTTTACGCGGGATATCCAGCGAGGCGAGAGGCTCGTCCAACAGCAGTAATTCCGGCGATGTTAATAAAGCGCGACCAATCGCTACGCGCTGTTTTTCACCGCCGGACAGACTCCACGGGAAACGTTCTAACAGCGGTTCGATACCCAATAACGCCACCAGTTTATCGAACTGACCGGAAGCATTGCGGTGCATGCCGTATTTCAAATTGCCGCGCACCCGGTAATGCGGGAACAGTCGCGCATCCTGGAACACATAACCGATGCGGCGTTTTTCCGGTGCCAGGAAACATTTAGTTTCGGCATCGCTCAACACGCGATCGTTAAGAACGATACGTCCTTGTTGCGGGCGAGTCAGGCCGCTAATCGCATTGATTAGCGAAGTTTTTCCTGCGCCCGAAACGCCGAACACTGCCGTTATTCCCTGCCCCGGCAAGGTTTCATTAATCGCTAAACGATGGTCGCCCAGCGTCTGCACGAAATTAAGTTCCAGCATCAGGCAATCCCTATCCGTTTACGGCTCTGTCGCGCCAGCCATTCCGCCACCAGCAAAGAAACCAGCGCCAGCACAATGGAAATCATGCATAAACGCGCCGCCGCACTTTCGCCGCCGGGAGTTTGAATCAGGGTGTACATTGCCGAAGGGATGGTGCGCGTTTCACCGGGAATGTTGGAAACGAAGGTAATGGTTGCGCCAAACTCGCCGAGCGAACGGGCAAATGCCAGCACGGTTCCGGCAATAATTCCCGGCAGCGTCAGCGGCAACGTGATAGTGCAGAACACGCGCCAACGCCCGGCTCCGAGCGTGCGGGCGGCTTGCTCGAGTTTCATATCCACGCCTTCCAGCGCCAGGCGGATGGCTCGCACCATCAACGGGAACGACATCACGGCCGCCGCCAGTACCGCGCCACGCCAGCTAAACGCGAAGGTAATGCCGAATACGTCGTAAATCCAGGCTCCTATTACACCGCGCCGCCCCATCGCAATCAGCAATAAATAACCGACAACCACAGGCGGGAGCACTAACGGGAGGTGGATAATACTATCGAGCAGCGCTTTGCCAGGGAACCGGCAACGCACCAGCACCCAGGCAAATAAGATCCCAAAAGGAAGGCTAAATAGCACCGCTAGGGTGGAGACTTTCAGGCTCAGTAAAACCGCCTGCCATTCGGGATCGGTCAATATCATTATTTAGTCGTAAATCCGTAACGTTGGAAGATAGCTCCCGCTTCCGGTCCTTTCAGATAGTTATAAAACGCCGTAACGGTTGGGTTTTCGTGGCCTTTAACAATCGCAATCGGATATTCCACTTTTTTGTGGGAATCTTCCGGGAAGGTGCCGACGACTTTCACGCCCTTGCTTGCCACCGCATCGGAACCATAAACGATACCGAGTGGAGCTTCGTCGCGTTCAACCAGCGCCAGTGCGCCACGGACATCTTCTGCCGGAGCTAATTTTGGCGATAGCGTATCCCACGCGCCTAATTTTTGCAGCGCTTCTTTGGCATAAATGCCGGCTGGAACGTGGTCCGGGTCGCCAACCGCCAGGCGGCCACCGTTGAGCAATGAAGCCCAGTCAGTTTTAGCGTCAATCTTCACGTCGCCAATTTTGCTAGCTTTTGGCGCGACAACCACCAGGCTGTTGCCGAGCAATGTTTCCCGAGAGTCGGTTTTGATGGCGTCTTTGCTAACCGCGTAATCCATCCATTTCTGGTCGGCAGAAATGAATAAATCCGCTGGCGCACCGGCTTCAATCTGGCGCGCCAGCGTTGAAGAAGAAGCGAAAGAAGAAGCGATTTCGACCGTCTTACCTTTCTGATATTGCGTGGCAATATCCTGCATCGCATTGGTTAACGATGCGGCGGCAAAAACGGTGATTTTAGTGTTATCGGCGAATGCCTGCCCTGCCAACGTGACGCTCAAAGCCGCGCCTAATGCCAGACGTACCCACTGCTTAGCCATTTTATTACTCCACTGAGTTTCGTTATGTACTCCATAATATAACGGTGCTAAGACGGAAATTACAGAACTTATCGGCAGAAGCGACGGAAAGTTTATCCGCCAGTTGCCGACAAGCCACTACAGCTAAAGTAAAAATATCGTCGCAAGGCCGAGGAAAATAAAGAAGCCGCCGGTGTCGGTAACGGCGGTAATCATGACGCTGGAACCCACAGCTGGGTCTTTGCCCATGCGAATCATGAAAATCGGGATCAGCACGCCCATCAATGACGCCACTAACAAATTCAGTATCATCGCCAGGGTCATCACGCCGCCTAATGCGAGGTCGTCGTAGAGCAGCCAGGTCACGCCGCCCATCACCCCGCCCCAGACGATGCCGTTAATCAGCGCAACGCCCAGTTCACGCAAAACCAGGAACGAGAAGTTACCCGGCTGGATGTGTTGCAGCGCCAGTGCGCGCACAATCATGGTGATGGTCTGGTTGCCCGTATTGCCGCCAATCCCGGCCACAATCGGCATTAACGACGCCAAAGCCACCAGTTGCGAAATGGTATGTTCAAACAGGCCAATCACGCGCGAGGCGACAAAGGCGGTGCATAAATTCAACGCCAGCCAAGCCCAACGCGCCTTCACCGCTTTGCTGACTGGCGCGAACACATCTTCTTCGGCGCTCAAGCCACCCATGCGGCGCAAATCGTTATCGGTTTCTTCGTAAACCACATCAACAATTTCGTCGATTGTCAGGCGGCCAATCAGTTTGCCGCTGCTGTCGATGACCGCCGCACTGACTAAGTCGTCACGCTCGAAGGTTCGTGCTGCAACTTCGTCGTTGTCTTCCGGGGCGAAACAGGTCGGGTTGTCGTCCATGACTTCCAGCACCCGCGTTTGCGGCGCGTGTAGCAAAATGGAAGTCAAACCGAGTTCGCCGATCAGCGTTTTATCGCGTGTGGTAACGAACACTTTATCGGTATTTTGCGGCACTTTACCGCGCAAACGCAGGAAACGTTGCACCACCGCCAGCGTGACATCCGCCCGCACGGTGATCACCTCGAAATCCATAATCGCGCCGACGCTGTGCTTTTCGTAATGCAGCACTTGTCGGACGCGAGCGCGTTGTTCCTGCGGCAACGTCGCCAGCAAGCGCCCCATCAGGTCGCGAGGGAGGTATTGCGCGAGGTAAATTTGGTCGTCGATATCCAGCGGGCGAATAGTATTGAGCAACGCTTTGTCGCTCATATCTTCAATCAGGTCATCCCAGACGGTTTCCGAGGCCTCAATCAGCACTTTGCCACGCTGGTCTTCTCTCACCAGGCTCCACAATGCATGGCGCTCATCGCTGGGTAAGGCTTCGAGTACGTCGGCGAGGTCAGCGGCAGGCAGTCGCGCCACCAGTTTGACGATTTCGGCAATATCCTGCTCGGGGGTATGAGCGTCCGGCTGTGGGGTTTTATCGAGAATGCCGGTGGCGACGGCTTTATTGGTTAACAGAATCTGGAGGATTCGGGCTCGGTCTTGCTCACGCTGTTTGGTACCGTACTTTGCGGCGGACTTCGTAGTAACAGACATCTGGCAGTTTTCCCTGTGAAAGACGAGCTAAGTTATAGCCTGTTGGGGAGCAGTTAACCAGATTTTGTCGGGGGCGCTGCGCTTGCCCGACCTACGATTCGGTGTTGTTGGGTGGATGTCATCCACCCATTTGAAATGAACGCCGACAGCAGATCAGTTCTCGGTTCGCGCAACCGCATCGCGCGACGCACTGTCGCGTTCAAGCCCGGTTAATTCACTGAGTTTTCCATGACGCATTTCCAGCAATCGATCCGCATGAATAAAGTAATGATCGTCATGGCTGATGGCGAAAATGGTTTTACCCATTTGCTGCATTAATGGCAGCAGTGTCTGGTAAAACTCGCGGCGGAAATGCGGGTCCTGGTCGGCGGCCCATTCATCCAGCAGGATGATGTCGCGCTCTTCCGCCAGCGCCAGTAATAACGCCACGCGTTTCTTCTGCCCTTTCGAAAGTTTCAGATTCAGGATGGTGCCGTTTTCCAACTCTAGTTTGTTGCTCATTTTCAGGCGTTCAAGCCAGGTTGCCACCAGCTCAGGATTCGCCGGAACGCCCTGCGGGCCAAGCAAACGGTCAAACAGCCAAACATCGGTGAACACCGCAGAAAACAGCTTGCGATAATCATCCTGATTACTGGCATCAATCTTTTTGCCATCGAGATAGATTGCGCCCGAGATCGGCTGATACAGCCCGGTGAGCAACATCGCCATGGTGGATTTTCCGCTGCCGTTGCCGCCAATCAGGAACAGCAGTTCGCCACGTTCGATTTTGAGATTCAACGGGCCGACGGAGAACGTGTTGTCGCCGTATTGGAACACCACATCGCGCATTTCCAGCGTTTGCCAGCGAACCGGCTCTTTACTACGCGGGAAGGCTTCTTCGTAAGGCGCGAGGTGGAATTTATTGAGTTTGTTGAACGCCACTTGTGCGGTTAAAAGCGTCGGCAATGCGCCAACCGCTGAGAGCATCGGCGTGCGTAAGAACAGCAGCGTCAGGGAAAAAGTTGCTGCCACGTTGGTATCAGACCAGCCGAGGCTGTTCGCCATCCAGAACACCAGGCCAATCACGCCGAGCATCATAATGTTCGACCAGTTCACGGCGCTCAAATGGAAGGTATCGGCGCGAATAATATGACGACGGTAGTCATGGGCGTGAGGAATATAAGTGTCTTCGTAGACGCGTTCCGCCCGCTCGCGGTTTAACGCCAGCTCTTTGCGCCCTTCGATCACGGTCTGGTAATCGTTATACAGCTGGTCTTCGATTTCACGCAGTTGCGCCAGGTGTCTGTACACATGCTTCACTAATACGTAACCGCCGAAGATGGTGACAGCCACCCAAATCGCCGTCACGCCAAGCATTTTTGGTGATAACCATGCGAGGTATGCCGCAGAACCGAAGGTTAAAATAATGCCCTGCACCAGTTCCGGGAGACGTACAAAAGCGATGGTGATGTTGCGCACATCGCTGGTTAAACCCGCCAGCAACGCGGCATTGCCGAGTTGTTCGACGCGCTCAACGTGGGTGTCCATCAGGCGCTTAATAAATTCGCTGCGCAGGCGGTAAACGAAATGGTGGCCAAGTGTGGTTAACGCTAATTGCGAGCCGAGCGTCACCGCCATTAATAGCAGCAACAGGCCGAGAAATTCCGGCAAAACGGAAAGGGAAATATCAGGCGTCTCAATTAAACGCAGGTTGATAAAGGCGATCAAGCCAATACCGAGCGCCGCGCTAAGCAGGCTTAATGCCATTACCATCAAGAAAGGCCAGCGATACTGGCGGTAAACCACACGCAAAAGTTCCATCACTCACTACCCAAAATCGAAAACAGCGAGCAGTTTAAACGTCTCGGCTTTAACAGCAAGAATAATTCTTATTATCGAGTGTGGCGGAACGTAATGTTGTAGCGGTATTCATTGGTAAGCGCGTGCTGCGCGGGTTTGAGCGGTAAAATGCCATGGTAAAACAGCCGGGAAGCGCCGCCCCAGACCACCACATCGCCATGTTCAAGCATCACGCGCTTAAGCGGATCGTTGCGTTTAAGGCCACCGAACTGGAATACGGCGGGTACGCCAAGGGACACAGAAACGATGGGCTGTTGCAGATTCAGCTCGTCCTTATCCTGATGCAGCGAGAGTTTGGCCCCCGGCGCGTAGCGGTTAATCAGGCAGGCGTCCGGGGCAAAATCGGGATATCCCGCCGCTTTCGACGCCGCATCAGATAGCTCACGAAAAAGTGTCGGCATCGCGGGCCAGGGCTGCGAAGTCAGCGGATCGATGGGCGAATAAAGATAGCCGTGGCTGTCGGTCGTCCAGCCGACTTCTCCGCAATTGGTCATCGCTACCGACATCGTGTACCCGCCCGGCGTGACCATCTGGCGAAATGGCGATTGCCCGGCAAGTTGCATAATTTGCGCGATTAACCCCTGCGCATCGGCACAGGCAAAGCGGCGCAGGATCACCGCGCCCTCCGCCAGCGGCTCCTGCCACGGCGCTTCATCGGCAAATAAATCGAGCATCACTCCTCCTGCTGTTTGGCTTCAATCTCAAGTAACTGACGCTTACGATCCACGCCCCAGCGGTAACCCGAAAGCGCACCGTCATTGCGCACCACACGATGGCAGGGAATCACAACCGCCAGTTTGTTTGCCGCGCAGGCTCCCGCGACGGCGCGAACGGCCTGCGGTTTGCCAATACGCTGGGCAATATCACTGTAACTGGCGGTTTGCCCCGCCGGGATTTCACGTAACGCCTGCCAGACTTGCTGCTGAAAGGCGGTTCCCTGGATATCCAGCGGTAACGTTATTGGCTTGCCGGGATGTTCCAGCACGCTCACTACTTGCGCCACCCGCCGGGCAAAGGGGTCATCGCCCACATCGAGTGACGAATGCGGGAACAGCGTTTCCAGCTCGCAAATCAAACTTTGTGCATCGTTACCCAATAGTATGGCGCAAATCCCGCGCTCGCTCTGGGCCACCAGGAATTCCCCCAGACAGCATGAACCAACCACAAATTGAATCGCTGTTCGTTCGCCACCGCGACGATATTGCTTTGCCGTCATTCCCAGAACCTCATCGGCCTGCTGATAAAAATTACTGCCAGACTGATAACCCGCATCGAATACAGCACGCGTGACTTGTTCACCTTCAGTCAGTTGCTCGCGCAGCCGTTTGGCACGCAGCGCTTTTTGCCAGGCGTGAGGCGTTAAGCCAGTGACCTGTTTGAAGAGACGATGAAAATGAAAGGGGCTCATGGCAACTTGCGCCGCGAGTTCAGCCAGCACCATCGGTTCGCTGCTGGTTTCGAGGATTCGGCAAGCCTGGGTAATACGGTCGATGCGCTGTTGCTCAGGCGCGAGTTTATCCGGCTGGCAGCGTTTGCACGGACGGAATCCGGCTTTCACCGCGGCATCGACATTTTCAAAAAACAGAACGTTTTTACGCAGCGGATGGCGTGCGCGACAAGAAGGTCGGCAGCAGATTCCGGTGGTTTTCACCGCAAACACAAATTGCCCGTCAGAACGAGTATCGCGGGTTTCCACGGCCTGCCAACGGCTTTGATCAGTGTTTTCGTCAATAATCGTTTTCATGACTGGCTCCTGTTTTTGCTGTCATGGTATGACTTTGACAGCATTGCCGTGGCGGGAAACCCGCAATCTTGCTTTTTAATTTTACTCGCTAAGTAAGAAGGTCTTAAATTGCGGCGACATCCACGTGGAAAAACTGTCGCCCTCTTTGGTGATCAAATAGACCGCCAGTCCCTCTTTTTCTGCGACCTGTTTCGCTTTTTCAGTACCGAGCACCATCAGTCCGGTGTCCCAACCATCGGCTTCCATCGCCGTGGGTGAAATCACCGTCGCGGATACCAGTTTGTGTTGAATCGGCTGCCCGGTTTTTGGGTCAATCACATGTGAAAGGCGCTTGCCATCGAGTTCGTAATAATTGCGATAGCTTCCTGAAGTGCTGATGCCGTGACCGTTGAGATCGACCACCGCCTGCACCGCGTTTTCACGATCGGTTGGTTTTTGAATCGCCACGCGCCAGGCTTTGCCATCTGCGTTAGTGCCGCGTGTCACCACTGCCCCGCCGACGGAAACCAGGTAACGGCTGATGCCGTTTTGTTCCATCAAACGCGCCAGATGATCCGCCGCATAACCTTCGCCCATGGTTGAAAGATCAACATACAAGCCCGGAAGATCTTTGCGCAAATACTGCGTTCCAGCCTGGTTAATCACCGTCAGATGATGCAAACCGGTGAGTGCTTTTGCCGCATCTATTTGCGCCTGGTCTGGGGTTTTGATTGGCTGTTTATCCGGGCCAAACCCCCACAAATTCACCAGCGGCCCAACGGTGATATCCATCGCGCCATCGGTTTTCGCCCCGATGCGCAGCGCCATGGTCACAATATCGCTCATCGCTTCCGCCACCGGATAAGGTTCTGTCGATGCTGATTGGTTAAATCGGGAGAGCGCGGAATCTTTTTTGTACGTCGACAACAAGCGGTCATCGCCGTCTAACTGCGCCTGGATTTTTTCGCGCAGTTCCGTTTGGCGGGCATCGTCTACGCCCGCAAGGCTCGTACGCCAGTAAGTTCCCATGGTTTTGCCTTCCAGCACCATGCCGGAATTGCCTTTCGCCGTTGGGTTATCACAGCCTGCTAAAGCGCCCAGAACTATGGCAAACAGGCCATAGCGTAGTAATCGTAAGTCCATTGTTTCTCTCTCCTGTTTGAGCGCAAAAGGGTACACCAACTGGCAAAAAAATTGGTTTAAAAGTGCAGGTTGTTGAGGGTTCAGACGTAAAAAAGGCGCCCTGAGGCGCCTTTTAGAACTCACACTGCTTAAGCAGGAATTAGAACTGGTAAACCAGACCAACACCTACGATGTCATCGGTGTTAACACCGGCATCACGGGTGAAGTTGTTGTCATCCAGCAGGTTGATTTTGTAATCAACGTAGGTAGACATGTTTTTGTTGAAGTAGTAAGTCGCGCCAACATCAACATATTTAACCAGATCCTGGTCGCCGTAACCTTCGATGTCTTTACCTTTGGATTGCAGGTAAGCAACGGAAGGACGCAGACCGAAGTCGAACTGGTACTGAGCTACAACTTCAAAGTTCTGTGCTTTGTTAGCAAAGCCACCAGTTGTAATTGAGCCATCACTATTCACGCCGTTTTTGGTACCGAAACGAGTCGCGTTGTAAGTCTGGGTGTACTGTGCTGCCAGGTAAACGTTGTTAGCATCATATTTCATGCCGCCGCTGTAAGTTTCAGCGCGATCGCCGTCACCCTTGTATGCAGCACTGTTCTGCTCAGTAGTACGCTTGGAGCTAGAAATCGCTGAACCGATGCTGAAGCCTTCGCCCAGATCATAAGTCAGGGAACCGCCGAAGCCGTCACCGTTCTGTTTCAGAGCGCCACGGCCGTTAGCTGTAGAGCCTTCGCCAGAAACGCTGCCGTTTTTACCCTGGTATTGCAGAGCAAAGTTCAGGCCGTCAACCAGACCGAAGAAGTCGGTGTTACGGTAAGTTGCAACGCCGTTTGCACGAGATTGCAGGAAGTTATCAGAACCGTAAGTGTCGCCGCCAAATTCTGGCAGAACGTCAGTCCATGAAGTTACGTCGTATACAACGCCGTAGTTACGACCGTAGTCGAATGAACCGTAGTCAGCAAAACGCACACCTGCGAAGCCCAGACGAGTCCACGCCTGATCGCTGCTACCTTCGGTGTTGTTAGCTTGAACGTTGTATTCCCACTGGCCGTAACCGGTCAGTTGGTCATTAATCTGAGTTTCACCTTTGAAACCGATACGAACATATGACTGGTCACCGTCTTGACCATCGTTGTCAGAAAAGTAATGTAAGCCATCTACTTTACCGTACAGATCTAATTTGTTGCCGTCTTTGTTATAAATTTCGGCCGCATGAGCGGTGCCTGCTACCAGCAATGCTGGAACCAGGAGGGACAGTACTTTAACTTTCATGTTATTAACCCTCTGTTATATGCCTTTTTATATGCCACTGCTTACTGATTGTTTTTCCAATCAGTCGGCTAACCCATTGTCCAAAACAAATACAGATTAATCCAATCCGAATATGATACTAAAACCATAGAGATGTTTCATTTATCCATATACGTGTTTCAAAATGTAAATACGACTGAACTTTTTTCAGCACAAAAAGACAATTATATAAGCACTAATCGTCAAAAAAATTAAAACATGATTTAAAATCAGTAAGATACAATAAATACAAATCAGTAGCACTGAATGATAAAACGGACCTCTGATTTATATATAAAATAATTCCCGCTATCATCATTAACTTTATTTATTACCGTCATTCATCTCTGAATGTCTGTTTACCCCAAATTTGGACCGGATGCTTGCATCCGGTTTTTTTTACGCTTCTTTACGTTATCTTTACCATTTTGTGCTACTCCCTTCAAAAATGTAATGACTATTAATAAATCCGCCTGGTTATTAGCCTAAAACCTATTTTTGGTCTAAGAACGTTCTC
Organism: Buttiauxella izardii; assembly: GCF_003601925.1. Taxonomy (GTDB): domain Bacteria; phylum Pseudomonadota; class Gammaproteobacteria; order Enterobacterales; family Enterobacteriaceae; genus Buttiauxella; species Buttiauxella izardii. The sequence goes on along the minus strand of NZ_QZWH01000044.1, from coordinate 38,779 downwards.
AATAATGATTAGATGAATAAAAAATCATTTCAAAAATAATAGTTGTACAGCCGCGACTATTTTGTACAAAAATAAGGCACCAGAAATGCTTAAAATACAGGCTATTTGACACCTCAATTTTTGCTAATTATCAACGACCTGGAAATCTACCAATTTGGAATTATACTCGTTGAGTTTCACACAGAGTCGATGACGCCAGTGCCGGTTACAGGTATTCTTAGTGATGGTTTTTTGGTGACAGTTTTACCGCCTGTCTGGCTTCTATCGCTGCCAGGACAGAACAGTGGTTTTTATTAAATTGGCGAATGCTCGCCGGGTTGCGCGCTAACAATGAGTCAGTCAGACAGTATGATCCCTAACAAATTTTCGCTTATCCCCGGTAATATCACGCGCTTCTTTCTGCTATTGATCGTGATTTTGCTCGTTGCCATGGGTGTCATGGTGCAAAGTGCCGTCAATACCTGGCTGAAAGATAAGAGCTATCAGATTGTTGATATCACGCACTCGCTGCATAAGCGGATCGATAGCTATCGTTACGCCACCTGGCAAATTTACGACAACATCGCCGTGTCGACAGCACCAGCCAGTGATGGTTTGCAAGAAACGCGTCTGCGGCAGGATGTTTACTATTTAGAGAAACCTCGCCGCAAAACCGAAGCGCTGATTTTTGGCTCTCACGACAGCTCAACGCTGGATATGACGCAACGTATCTCGACCTACCTTGATACGTTGTGGGGTGCCGAAAATAGCCCGTGGTCGATGTACTATTTAAACGGCCAGGACAACAGCATGATCCTGGTTTCCACCCTGCCGCTTAAAGATCTTTCCTCCGGCCTGAAAGACAGCGGCGTCAGTTCGATTGTCGATTCTCGCCGCGCCGAAATGTTGCAGCAGGCCAACGCGCTCGATGAACGTGAGAGTTTTTCTCCATTGCGCCATCTAGCCTGGCAAAATGGCCACTACTTTACCCTTCGCACCACCTTTAACCAGCCGGGCCATCTGGCAACCGTTGTGGCGTTCGATTTACCGATTAACGATTTAATTCCACCGACGATGTCCCTGGACAGTTTCCGTCTGGAGAATAATGATACCCAGCCTCCAGCCAGTAGCGTGGAGAAAGAAGGGCCGGTTAGCATTGCCATCAACTTTAACGGGGCGAAAATCGAAATTGCCTCGCCGCTTGTAACCACAGATTTGCGCCTGGTCTGGCAGGTTCCCCTCGGCACATTGCTGATGGATACCTTGCAGAATATTTTACTGCCGCTGCTGCTCAATATCGCTTTGCTGGCGCTTGCCGTGTTTGGCTTCACGACATTCCGCCAACAGACTGCGCGTCCTGCCGAACCGCAAACGGGCAATGGTGAGTTACAAATCCTGCGTGCATTAAATGAAGAGATTGTCGCGCAGCTCCCGCTTGGGCTGCTGGTGCATGATTTAGACGCTAATCGCACGGTGATCAGCAATAAAATCGCCGATCACCTCCTGCCGCACCTGAATCTGCAAAATATTATTGCGATGGCCGATCAGCATCAGGGCGTAATACAAGCCACGATCAATAATGAACTGTATGAAATCCGGCAGTTCCGCAGCCAGATTGCCCCACGCACTCAGATATTTGTCATTCGCGATCAGGATCGCGAAATTCTGGTGAATAAAAAGCTCAAGCAGGCTCAGCGGTTGTATGAGAAAAACCAGCAAGGGCGCATCGCGTTCATGCAGCATATCGGTGCGGCATTACAGCTTCCGGTGAAAAACATCGCGGAACACGCCAGCGCATTAAACATCCCGGAGGCGCGCGTTGTTGCCAATAAAGCACAAAGTATTGCGCGCCTGGTAGATGAAATTCAGTTGCTGAATATGCTGGAAACCGACGCGTGGAAAACCAATGCTACGCAATTTGCTATCCAACCGCTGATTGATGAAGTGGCGCTGGAAATGCTGCCGATTATCAAACGCAAAGGCTTGCAGTTGCTGATCAATAATCACCTGGCGGCGGATGAAGAACGCCACGGCGACCGTGAAGCACTGCGCAAAGTTCTTCAGTTATTGCTGCATTATTCGGTGACGACCACACAGATTGGCAAAATCACGCTGGATATCACCGAAGAAGAATCCGGGGCTGACCGCTTGTTGTTCCGTATTCTGGATACAGGCGAAGGCATTAGCCACGGCGAAGTCGATAATCTGCATTTCCCTTTCCTTAACGAAACCAGCGAAGATCGTTACGGGCAAGCAAACGGACTCACCTTCTACCTTTGCGATCAGTTGTCACGCAAATTGGGCGGGCATCTGAATATCAAAACCCGTGACGGCATCGGTACGCGCTACAATCTGCACATTAAAATGACGGCAGAACCGCAGCACGAAGAGCAAGAAGAGAAGCTATTGGATGACGTGGTAGCGATGATTGATATCACCTCAAACGAAGTGCGAAACATCGTGACTCGGCTGTTGGAAAACTGGGGCGCGCAGTGCATCACCCCGGATGAAAGACTCGCAAGTCAAGAGTTTGATATATTCCTCACTGATAATCCGTCTAATCTTACATCTTCGGGTTTGCTTTTAAGCGATGATGAGAACGGAATGCGGAAAATAGGCCCAGGCCAGTTCCGGGTTAATTTTAATATCAGTAATGCCATGCAGGATGCGGTGCTACAACTGATAGAAGAGCAACTGGCGCAGGAAGGTGTTTCAGAATCACCGTTGGGTGGTGATGAAAATGCCCAGCTTCACGCCAGTGGCTATTACGCTCTGTTTGTTGACACAGTACCGGAAGATGTTAGGAGATTGTATACTGAATCTGCGGCGCACGATTTCGCAGCGTTAGCGCAGACAGCTCACCGCTTAAAGGGGGTGTTTGCAATGCTCAATCTGGTACCCGGCAAGCAGTTATGTGAAACGTTAGAGCATCACATTCGTGAAAGTGATGCTACCAACATACAAAAATATACCAGCGATATTGACGCTTACGTCAAGAGTTTGCTGTAGCAAGGTAGCCTATTACATGAACAGTATGAACGTAATTATTGCCGACGACCATCCGATTGTCCTGTTCGGCATTCGTAAATCACTCGAGCAGATCGAGTGGGTGAATGTTGTCGGTGAGTTTGAAGATTCCACAGCGCTTATCAATAACTTACCTAAATTAGACGCACACGTTCTGATTACCGATCTCTCCATGCCTGGAGACAAATACGGCGATGGCATTACGCTTATTAAATACATTAAGCGCCATTTCCCGAATATCTCAATCATCGTTCTGACGATGAACAACAACCCGGCGATTCTGAGCGCGGTATTAGAACTGGATATCGAAGGGATTGTATTGAAGCAAGGCGCGCCAACTGATTTACCAAAAGCGCTGGCCGCATTGCAGAAAGGCAAAAAATTCACTCCAGAGAGCGTTTCTCGCCTGCTGGAAAAAATCAGTGCTGGCGGTTATGGCGACAAACGCTTGTCTCCGAAAGAGAGCGAAGTCTTGCGCCTGTTCGCAGAAGGTTTCCTGGTAACTGAAATCGCCCGCAAACTTAACCGTAGTATCAAGACCATCAGTAGCCAGAAGAAATCAGCGATGATGAAACTGGGCGTGGAAAACGATATTGCTCTGCTGAACTATCTTTCGTCAGTGAGCCTGTCCCCGGCTGACAAAGACTAGATCAATGTCGGATGACGCTGCGCTTATCCGACCTACAAATAATGTTTTGTAGGTCGGATGGGCGTTAGCGAAATCCACTCTTTTTATCTGCTGCTCCGCACTCTCGCCGCATAAAGATCGACCGTCTTCTTCAGAATATCCAGCGTCACCGGCTTCGACAGACAGCTATCCATTCCCGACTCAATACAACGCTGCTTCTCTTCTGCCAGCGCATTCGCCGTTACGCCCACAACCGGCAGCGTCAAACCTAACTGGCGAATACGTTGTGTTAGTCGGTAACCATCCATGTTCGGCATATTCACGTCACTGAGCACGATATCAATGTGATTTTTACTCAGCACATTGAGCGCATCCACGCCGTCATTCGCCGTTTTGCATTGATAACCCAGCGATCCCAGCTGATCGGCCAGCAAACGTCGGTTGATAGGATGATCGTCAACCACCAGGATCATCATGTCGTCATTGCGTTCTTCATTACCGGTCAGCGTTGGTAATTCTGTATCGGTGCCCGGCAGCGTAACCGTCACGCTGTAAATACGGCCCAGTAGCAGCAATAAATCATGCGGCGCGGCCAGACTATGCAGCCAGCAACCCGGTGACGATTCTATCGGAATGCCGATATGACGACGGCAGAAAATAATCGCCGCCCGCCCTTCCCAGCTATTTTCAAGCTCGTCATCGGTGATCAAAATATCATCGCTGTCAGGCGTTTCGCCTTGATACAATCGAACGTCGATGCGATTTTTTGCCAGCATTGATTCGAGATATTGGCTCAGCGAAGCATTGCGTACGGCCAGCCAGCAACGCTTGTTCACCAGCCCTTCCACCTGCGATTGCTCCGCATAGACGGCACTGTATAAAGGAATGCGGATCGTAAACTGGCTGCCCATTCCCACTTCGGTATCCACCGAAATATCACCGTCCATCATGCTGATTAATTTCTCGCAGATGGCCAACCCCAGGCCGGTACCCTGGAAGTTATGCTGCACGCCCGTTCCGACCTGGAAGAACGGGTCGAACAGACGCGTGACCTCTTTCGCCGGAATACCCACGCCCGTATCACGCACCCGCAACGAGAGATAATCCCCTTCCACGCTAACATGCAGAATGATGCAGCCGACGTCAGTGAATTTGATGGCGTTGCTCAGCAAGTTGGAAATCACCTGCTGCAAACGCATCGGGTCGCCTTGCAGCGTTAATGGCACATCGGGTTCGATGAAACAGTAAAGGCCGAGTTGTTTACGCACCACCAGCGGTAAATAGTTGGCGGTAATGTGGCTCATCACTTCACGCGGCGAAAACTCACGCGGCTCAATTTTGAGCTGTTCAGACTCGATTTTTGAGAAGTCGAGAATATCGCTGATGATTTTCAGCAGCAGGCTGGAGGAGTTGTTCATCGCCGTCACCAGACGATCCACTCCTTTTGGCAACTCTTTGGTTTGCAACAAATCCAGGTTACCGATAATGCCGTACAGCGGTGTACGCAATTCGTGGCTGACCGTGGCAAGGAACATGGATTTCGACTGGCTCGCCTGCTCAGACGCCTGCGCCATTTCCTGCAGAGACTCTTCCATTTTGACGCGAGCACTCACATCCACCAGCACGCAAATCGCCACGTTTTCATTGCGATATCGCGAATGGACAAAGCTAATCTGCAAGTTGGTGTGGCTGCTGGTCAGCACATCGACGAAGTTAACCTGCTGGCCGCAGATAATTTGCGTCAGCCGCTGCCGATCTTCATGCGTCAGCATGTTGAGATAATTGTGCGCCAGTTCGTTACTCAGAATATTGGTGCCGTCCTGAGTACGCAGAATACAAATCCCGACGGGAGCCGAGGCCACAATTTTACGGTTGAACTGCTCGTGTTCTTCCAGGCGCTGGGCGTCATTTTCCGCCGGGATAAAGATGCGTTTTTCATACATCCGCGCCAGAGTAAACAGCAGGCCGCCGACTAATATGTTCAATAAAACAGCGTTGAGGATCAGCATACGGATCCGCTCCAGCACCATATCCACCGGTACGGAGTACACCACGCTCATGGATGATGGCGGCAAGTTTTTCTTGAGAATGAACTGTTTATAACCCGAGGTGTATCCAAACCAGGAGCGCTCTTGCAGCCATTTTTCTTCCGGTTCGATACGCGTTTCCGGGCCAGTCAGCGAAATCAATGGGCGGCTATTTTCATCCAGAATCGTCACGCCAATCGGCATCGAACCCGGCGAAAGGAAGTTTTCCATGCGGATGGTTTGCTCAACACCCAGCAGCGCCTGCAAACGGTTGGCGAGATAAACCGGCGTCAACGTATAGAAGTAACCGACACCCGGACGCGACCCCTGCCCAATCCAGTAAATGCTGTTGCCGCGCTCATCCTGCGGGGCATTACGATATTTCATAATGCGTTCGTGCAGTGTCTTCAGCGCTTTTTCACGCTCGAGCGGCATTTCACGCAGGCCAAAATCTGCCATGCACAGGTTGTCGCCACCAATCAAAAAGACGCGGTTGAGATCGTAAGCGGCAGAAAAGTTATCGCGCCAGTAGCGTAAAAACCACGCCAGCGATTGCAATGATGAACGCCAGGAAGCGCTGACGGCGGTGCAGTCAGAGTCCGGGAACAACGGCATGAAATTCGGCGGATCGACTTTGTTGTCATCATTTTCCATGACCGGCAACACGCCATTGGTCGCCGTCAGGCGATTTTCCGCGATGTACTTGAGCTCTTTCACCACATCAGAAGTGCGTTGAATGTAACGCTGCGCCTGATCGAAGCTGATGTTAAATTCCTGACGAATTTCTGACTCTTTTTCGTGCAAGGCATTAATGATGTAAAACACCGAAAACAGAGCAATCAGCAGCCAGAGCAATAAAGCCAGCGCCCGAAACATGTAGCGGGAGACTTTGAGTGTGGTGCGAAAGGAGACAAGATATTTCAAATTAAGCCTGGTCGTGGAAATTGCAAAACTTTGGATGCCGTTAAGGTAGTCGCAAAAATGATAGCCCGCAACGGCAAACCATTAAGGTTTAAACCCTAAATAATTCAAGTTGCATTGAGGCGGCAAGTGAACGAGTCCCGATGAGCTTACTCAAGTAAGTGATTCGGGTGAGCGAAAGCAGCCAACAAAGATGCAGCTTGAAGTATGACGGGTATATTAGAACTTCTCGATAACTTTAAAATGCATCAGCACCAGCGTCATATCCGGTGAGAACAACTCGTACTCTTCAAAGAAGCGTTTGTGCTCTTTGCGCCAGTAAGCCAGGGTTTTATCGCCCTCGCCTTCTGCCAACGCATGGGCTTCATTGACCTGGTCGTAAGTGCTCATATCCACGGTGGTCAGTTCAATGGCGCAAACCGGTTCATTTTTGCCATCGACAATCACAAAAATATCACCTGGTTGGGCAATGCCTTCGCCATCGAGGTTAGAACACGTGGCCGTTTTCACGCCCTCAAGCACTAACTTCGCCAGTTCGTCCGCCTGCTTCTCGGTATCACCGAATGCCCAGCGTTCTACATCTTCATACTTTTCAGGAATTGCCATTGCGTTACCTTTATCAGTTAAACCAGGACATCACTTGATATTAAAATAAAAAACGCCCGATGCAATAAATGCATCGGGCGTCTGGAACGATTTCAACCGGCAAAATTCAGATTATTCGTCTGCTTCGTCGGAAGCTTCGTCATCTGCGGCTTCGTCCGTTTCTGCTTCATCAGAGTCTGCTTCTGGCGCGATTTCATCATCACCTTCCGCAACGCTACCGTCGATAGCATCCAACTCTTCTTCGTCAACCGGTTCTGCAACACGTTGCAGGCCCACCACGTTTTCATCGTCCGCAGTACGGATGAGGATAACGCCCTGGGTGTTACGGCCAACGACACTCACTTCAGAAACACGAGTACGAACCAGCGTGCCTGCATCGGTGATCATCATAATCTGGTCGGTATCTTCCACCTGCACCGCGCCAACAACGCTGCCGTTGCGCTCGGTCACTTTGATGGAGATAACGCCCTGAGTCGCACGCGACTTAGTCGGATACTCTTCAGCCGCAGTACGTTTACCGTAACCATTTTGCGTCACGGTCAGGATGGAACCTTCGCCGCGAGGAATGATCAGGGAAACGACTTTGTCTTCGCCCGCAAGCTTGATACCGCGAACACCTGTTGCGGTACGGCCCATGGTACGAACAGCGTCTTCTTTGAAGCGCACCACTTTACCGGCTGCCGAGAACAACATGGCTTCGTTGCTACCGTCGGTCAAATCAACACCAATCAGCTCGTCACCTTCGTTCAGGTTAACGGCGATGATGCCTGCAGAACGTGGACGGCTAAAGTCGGTCAACGCGGTTTTCTTCACAGTACCGCTCGCGGTAGCCATAAACACGTTAACGCCTTCGGCATATTCACGCACCGGCAGAATTGCGGTAATACGTTCGTTCGCTTCCAGTGGCAGCAAGTTCACAATTGGACGGCCACGCGCACCACGGCTCGCTTCCGGCAACTGATAAACCTTCATCCAGTACAGACGACCACGGCTGGAGAACAGCAGAATGGTATCGTGTGTATTGGCAACCAACAGGCGGTCGATGAAATCTTCTTCTTTAATACGTGCTGCGGATTTACCTTTACCACCACGACGTTGTGCTTCGTAGTCAGTCAGCGGTTGATACTTCACATAGCCCTGGTGGGACAGCGTCACAACCACGTCTTCGCGGTTGATCAAATCTTCAATGTTGATATCAGAGGTATTCGCGGTGATCTCAGTACGACGCTTGTCGCCAAACTGATCGCGCATCGCAACCAGTTCTTCGGTGATCACTTCCATCAGACGTTCAGCGCTGCCCAAAATGTGCAGCAACTCAGCGATCTGCTCCAGCAGCTCTTTGTATTCGTCGAGCAGTTTTTCGTGCTCAAGGCCGGTCAGTTTCTGCAAACGCAGATCCAGAATCGCCTGAGCTTGTTGCTCAGTCAGGAAATATTGACCATCACGAATACCGAACTCCGGCTCCAGCCACTCTGGGCGGGCGGCGTCATCACCAGCACGCTCAAGCATCGCAGAAACGTTGCCAAGAGCCCATGAACGTGCGATCAGGCCAGCTTTCGCTTCTGCCGCATTTGGGGAGTGGCGAATCAGTTCGATGATTGGGTCGATGTTAGCCAGTGCAATTGCCAGGCCTTCAAGGATGTGCGCACGGTCGCGCGCTTTACGCAGTTCGAAAATGGTACGACGAGTCACAACTTCACGACGGTGACGCACGAACGCAGAAAGAATGTCTTTCAGGTTCATGATCTTCGGCTGGCCCTGGTGCAGCGCAACCATGTTGATACCGAAGGAAGTTTGCAGTTGAGTCAGGGAATAGAGGTTGTTCAGAACCACTTCACCCACTGCATCGCGTTTGATTTCGATAACAATGCGCATCCCGTCTTTATCAGACTCGTCACGCAGAGCACTGATGCCCTCAACGCGTTTTTCTTTCACCAGTTCAGCGATTTTCTCGATCAGGCGAGCTTTGTTCACCTGGTATGGAATTTCATGAACGATGATAGTCTCACGGCCGGTTTTAGCGTCCGCTTCGACTTCCGCGCGTGCGCGGATGTAAATCTTGCCACGACCAGTACGGTATGCGTCTTCAATGCCGCGACGGCCATTGATGATAGCGGCAGTCGGGAAATCCGGGCCTGGGATGTGTTCCATTAGACCTTCAACGGTAATGTCTTCGTCTTCGATAAACGCGAGGCAACCGTTGATGACTTCAGTGATGTTGTGTGGCGGAATGTTCGTCGCCATACCGACGGCAATACCGGAAGAACCGTTAACCAGCAGGTTAGGGATCTTGGTCGGCATAACATCTGGAATACGCTCGGTGCCGTCGTAGTTATCGACGAAATCTACCGTATCTTTTTCCAGGTCAGCCATGAGTTCGTGGGCGATTTTCGACATACGGATTTCCGTATAACGCATCGCTGCGGCGGAGTCGCCATCCACTGAACCGAAGTTACCCTGGCCATCGACCAGCATGTAACGCAAAGAGAATGGCTGCGCCATACGTACGATAGTGTCATAAACCGCAGTATCACCATGAGGGTGGTACTTACCGATTACATCACCAACAACACGGGCGGATTTTTTGTAGGCTTTATTCCAGTCATTGCCCAATACGTTCATGGCGTAAAGTACGCGACGGTGTACCGGCTTCAGTCCATCTCGGACATCTGGCAGTGCGCGGCCGACAATAACCGACATCGCGTAATCCAGATAGGAGCTCTTAAGCTCTTCCTCAATGTTGACCGGTGTAATTTCTCTGGCAAGGTCGCTCATGTATCCGCTATCCCTCTACTGTGTCCCGGATTCAAAGGTCGCAAATTATAACACAAACCCCCAGGTGTGGGGAAACCAGAACACGATTGCGTAGAGGCTTTATTCGTGGGATTTGACTGATATACTCCCGCCACGAAACGAACAAGGAGTGAGTAGCCCCATGAATGCCGAAAACCAGCCGGTAATCCAGAACGTTGACCATGATGAAATCGCCAAATTCGAAGCCGTTGCCTCGCGCTGGTGGGATTTAGAAGGCGAATTTAAACCGTTACACCGCATCAATCCGCTGCGTTTGGGCTATATCAGCCAGCGCGCCGACGGTTTGTTCGGTAAAACGGTGCTTGATGTCGGCTGCGGCGGCGGGATTCTGGCTGAAAGCATGGCGCGTGAAGGTGCAAACGTGACCGGGCTGGATATGGGCTTCGAGCCGCTGCAAGTGGCTAAACTCCACGCGCTGGAAAGCGGCATTCACGTCGATTACGTTCAGGAAACCGTTGAACAACACGCTGATAAATTTGCCGGGAAGTATGACGTGGTGACCTGCATGGAAATGCTCGAACACGTTCCCGACCCGAAATCAGTGGTGGCGGCCTGCGCAAAACTGGTGAAACCTGGCGGCCACGTCTTCTTCTCCACCCTGAACCGTAACGGCAAATCCTGGCTGATGGCGGTGGTAGGCGCGGAATACATTCTGCGCATGGTGCCAAAAGGCACGCACGACATTAAGAAATTCATCAAACCTGCGGAATTGCTCTCCTGGGTGGATGAAACGCAACTGCGCGAACGTCACATGACCGGCTTACATTTCAATCCGCTGACCAATACGTTCAAACTCGCGCCAGGCGTTGACGTGAACTACATGCTGCATACCCAGGGTTAACCCTGCTCGTCATAAGTTAATAAGATGAAAATTGCGCAACATCAAGTTGCGCAATTATCCATTAAGTTTAAGAAATCAGCACTCGATCAAAAATATCATTTTTTTTGCATCCCATTGACAATTGTCACAGGCCTTACGTGACGTGGACTTAGCGAAATTCTGCTTGTCACAACCTCAAATCGTTGCCGAAATCAATACTTGTTCTCAGCCGATTAGTTACTAGAATACTCACCATATAGTGATCAAGTAATCCATAACCCCCTACATATAGTATTTATCCACAAGGTTAGCCACAAGTTGCTAACTGTGGATAACACGGGGTATTTTTCATTTCACGGACAGGTACACACTCACATGAATCAGAGTCTGCTGGTTACAAAACGTGACGGTCGCACTGAGCGCATCGATCTGGATAAAATCCACCGAGTTCTGGATTGGGCCGCCGAAGGCTTAAATAACGTATCCGTTTCACAGGTTGAACTGCGCTCGCACATTCAGTTTTATGACGGCATCAAAACTTCTGACATTCATGAAACCATCATCAAGGCGGCGGCAGATTTAATCTCCCGTGAAGCGCCTGATTACCAGTACCTGGCTGCGCGCCTGGCCGTTTTCCATCTGCGTAAAAAAGCTTACGGTGAGTTCGAGCCGCCTAAACTCTACAACCATATTGTGAACATGGTTGAGATGGGCAAATACGATAGACATCTGCTGGAAGACTACACGGAAGAAGAGTTCAAGCAGATGGACGATTACCTCGACCACGACCGCGACATGAGCTTCTCTTATGCGGCGGTGAAGCAGCTTGAAGGTAAATACCTGGTTCAAAACCGTGTCACCGGCGAAATCTACGAGAGCGCTCAGTTCCTCTATATTCTGGTTGCCGCGTGCCTGTTCTCCGGCTACCCGCGTGAAACGCGTCTGAGCTACGTGAAGCGTTTCTACGATGCGGTTTCTACGTTCAAAATTTCTCTGCCGACGCCGATTATGTCTGGCGTGCGCACCCCGACTCGCCAGTTCAGCTCTTGCGTGCTGATCGAGTGCGGCGACAGCCTGGATTCAATCAACGCCACTTCCAGCGCGATTGTGAAATACGTTTCCCAACGTGCGGGCATCGGCATCAACGCCGGTCGCATTCGTGCGCTGGGCAGCCCAATTCGCGGCGGTGAAGCGTTCCATACCGGTTGTATCCCGTTCTACAAACACTTCCAGACCGCAGTGAAATCCTGCTCTCAGGGCGGCGTGCGTGGCGGTGCTGCGACACTGTTCTACCCAATGTGGCACCTGGAAGTGGAAAGCCTGCTGGTGCTGAAAAACAACCGTGGTGTTGAAGGCAACCGCGTGCGCCATATGGATTACGGCGTGCAAATCAACAAACTGATGTACACCCGTTTGTTGAAAGGCGAAGACATCACCCTGTTCAGCCCGTCTGACGTTCCTGGCCTGTACGACGCATTCTTTGCCGATCAGGACAAATTCGAGCAGCTGTACACCAAATACGAAAAAGACGACAGCATTCGTAAACAGCGCGTGAAAGCGGCTGAACTGTTCTCTTTAATGATGCAGGAACGTGCTTCAACTGGCCGTATCTACATTCAGAACGTTGACCACTGCAACACCCACAGCCCGTTTGATCCGGCTATCGCGCCGGTTCGCCAGTCAAACCTGTGCCTGGAAATCGCGCTGCCGACCAAACCAATGAATGACATCAACGACGAAGACGGTGAAATCGCGCTGTGTACGTTGTCTGCCTTCAACCTGGGCGCAATCGAAAGCCTGGATGAGCTGGAAGAACTGTCGATTCTGGCGGTACGTGCGCTGGATGCCCTGCTCGATTACCAGGATTACCCAATCGTTGCCGCGAAACGTGGTGCAATGGGCCGCCGTACGCTGGGCGTGGGCGTGATTAACTTCGCTTATTACCTGGCGAAAAATGGCGTGCGTTATTCCGACGGTAGCGCCAACAACCTGACGCACAAAACCTTCGAAGCGATTCAATATTATCTGTTGAAAGCCTCGAACGAACTGGCTAAAGAGCAAGGCCCTTGCCTGTGGTTCAACGAAACCACGTATGCACAAGGCATCCTGCCAATCGACACTTATAAGAAAGACCTGGATGTGATCAGCAACGAGCCGCTGCATCTGGACTGGGAAACGCTGCGTGAGTCAATCAAGACTCACGGCCTGCGTAACTCAACACTTTCTGCGTTAATGCCGTCTGAAACCTCATCGCAGATTTCTAACGCGACGAACGGTATCGAGCCACCACGCGGCCATATCAGCATTAAAGCGTCGAAAGACGGGATCCTGCGTCAAGTGGTGCCAGATTACGAAAAACTGAAAGACAACTACGAGCTGCTGTGGGATCTGCCGAATAACGACGGTTATCTGCAATTAGTCGGTTTGATGCAGAAATTTATCGACCAGTCGATCTCTGCAAACACCAACTACGACCCGACGCGCTTCCCGTCTGGCAAAGTGCCGATGCAGCAATTGCTCAAAGATTTGCTCACCGCCTATAAATTCGGTGTCAAAACGCTTTACTATCAGAACACCCGCGACGGCGCGGAAGATGCGCAAGACGACCTGGCGCCTTCAATCCAGGACGATGGCTGCGAAAGCGGCGCATGTAAGATCTGATAATCCTCCCTTTTCTCGTCCCCTCTCCCTCCGGGAGAGGGTTGGGATGAGGGTGAAGCAAGAACAACAGGACCCCATTTCATGGCATACACCACTTTTTCACAGACGAAAAACGATCAACTTGCGGAGCCGATGTTCTTCGGCCAGCCGGTGAACGTGGCACGCTACGACCAGCAAAAATATGACATCTTCGAAAAGCTGATCGAAAAGCAACTCTCCTTCTTCTGGCGTCCGGAAGAAGTGGACGTTTCCCGCGACCGCATCGATTACCAGGCGCTGCCCGATCACGAAAAACACATCTTCATCAGCAACCTGAAATATCAGACGCTGCTGGACTCCATTCAAGGCCGTAGCCCGAACGTGGCGCTGTTGCCGCTGATTTCCATTCCTGAACTGGAAACCTGGGTTGAAACGTGGGCGTTCTCCGAAACCATCCACTCGCGTTCTTACACCCACATCATCCGTAATATCGTCAACGATCCGGCGATCGTGTTTGACGATATCGTCACTAACCAGGAAATCTTAAAGCGCGCGAAAGATATCTCTGGTTACTACGACACGCTGATTGAAATGACCAGCTACTGGCATCTACTGGGCGAAGGCACGCACAACGTAAACGGCAAAACCGTGACCGTGAATCTGCGCGCCCTGAAACGCCAACTGTATCTGTGCCTGATGAGCGTGAACGCGCTGGAAGCGATTCGCTTTTACGTTAGCTTCGCTTGCTCGTTCGCTTTCGCCGAGCGTGAACTGATGGAAGGCAACGCCAAAATCATCAAGCTGATTGCCCGTGACGAAGCGCTGCATTTAACCGGCACTCAGCACATGCTGAACCTGATGCGTTCTGGTGAAGACGACCCGGAAATGGCAGAAATCGCGCTGGAATGCCGCCAGGAATGTTACGACCTGTTCGTGTTGGCTGCCGAACAAGAAAAAGAGTGGGCAAGCTACTTGTTCCGCGATGGTTCGATGATTGGTCTGAATAAAGACATTCTGTGCCAGTATGTTGATTACATTACCAACATCCGTATGCAGGCTGTCGGCCTCGATTTGCCATTCAAAACTCGCTCTAACCCAATTCCATGGATCAATGCCTGGTTGGTTTCAGACAACGTGCAGGTTGCACCGCAGGAAGTGGAAGTGAGTTCTTATCTGGTAGGTCAGATTGACTCCAATATTGACGCCGATGACCTGAGCAATTTCCAGCTCTAAGCCATGAGCCGCATTACGTTACGCATCACTGGGGCACAGCTTTTGTGCCACGAAGAACACCCTTCCCTGCTGGCGACACTGGAATCCCACCAGGTCGCCGTCGAGTATCAATGCCGCGCCGGTTATTGCGGCTCGTGCCGTACTCGCTTAGTGGCAGGCGAAGTGAAGTGGTTGACGGAACCGCTGGCGTTTATCCAGCCCGGTGAAATTCTTCCCTGCTGCTGCCAGGCGCAGGGCGATATAGAAATCGAGATGTAACGCTTACCCAGCCTACAACCGCGGTCGTAGGTCGGATAAGCACAGCGTCATTCCTTTGACGCTTTAACCTTTATCTTCCCGCGCTTTCATTTCCTGATGATGTTTGTTCTCACCCACCATCACCACCAGCAACAAAACCACGGCCATAATACTGCCGCCGATCATCACCATAAAGCCGCCATCCCAGCCGAAGAAATCAACCGTGTAACCCACAATGGCGCTGGCGGCGACCGAACCACCGAGGTAGCCGAACAGGCCGGTAAAGCCCGCTGCCGTTCCCGCTGCTTTTTTCGGTGCCAGTTCCAGCGCGTGCAGGCCAATCAGCATCACCGGGCCGTAGATCAGGAAGCCAATCACAATCATACAGGCCATATCCACGCCCGGATTTCCCGGCGGGTTGAGCCAGTAAACGACTGTCGCGATGGTCACCAGAATCATAAAGAACACGCCGGTTGCGCCACGGTTGCCGCGGAACACTTTGTCCGACATCCAGCCACACAGCAGCGTTCCCGGTATCCCGGCATACTCATAAAGGAAGTAAGCCCAGGACGATTTATCCAGCGCGAAGTGCTTCACTTCTTTCAAATACGTTGGCGACCAGTCGAGAATGCCGTAACGCAGTAAATAGACGAAAACGTTGGCAATGGCGATGTACCACAGCAGGCGGTTGGGGAAAACGTACTGCATGAAGATTTGCTTCGCCGTCAGCTCTTCTTCTGTTTTTTCATTGTAGTCGTCAGGGTAATCGTTTTTGTACTCTTCAATGGGCGGCAGACCGCAGGATTGCGGGGTATCGCGCATTAAACCAAAGGCAATCAGCGCCACCAGAATCGCCGCAAAGGCCGGCATATAAAGTGCCGCATGCCAGTCGTTAAACCACGCCATCCCGAGCAAGAACAGCAACGGCGGCAGGCCACCGCCGACGTTATGCGCGCAGTTCCAGACGGAGACAATTCCGCCACGCTCTTTCTTCGACCACCAGTGCACCATGGTACGCCCACACGGTGGCCAGCCCATCCCCTGGAACCAGCCGCATAAAAACAGCAGCACAAACATCACCGCGATGCTCGATGTCGCCCAGGGAACAAACCCCATAAACAGCATCACCGCTGCCGCCAGAATCAAACCGGCGGGTAAGAAAACGCGTGGATTCGAGCGGTCAGAAACCGACCCCATAATGAATTTTGAGAAGCCGTAAGCGATGGAAATCCCGGAAAGCGCGAATCCTAAATCCCCACGCGAGAAACCTTGTTCGATGAGATACGGCATCGCCAGGGTGAAGTTTTTACGCACCAGATAATAGGCCGCGTAACCGAAGAAAATCCCCATGAAGATTTGCCAGCGCAGGCGTTTATAAGTGGGATCGACGTGCTCGCTCTTCAGCCGTGGCTGGTGTGCGGCAGGTTTGAAAATGCTCAGCATAAATGCCTCCGTGGCAATTGTTTATCAGGCAATGTTCATTTGCGAGCGCATGTTAAGGATTATCCCGGTGAGTTGATGTGAAACACCCCACAACATATTACATTTTTATTACAAATCATCGAAAAGGTGCATGACATCACACTTTGCTTTCGATTTATGCTCGAATTTGCTCGATATCAAACATTGAGAAAGTGATTTGTGGCTGAATGTCACTCAAGAGAATTTTTCAGGAGATGAGCATGGCGACGGGATGCAAAGAGAGAGATGTGATCATTATTGGCGGGGGGGCAACCGGTGCGGGAATTGCCCGCGACTGTGCCCGGCGTGGGTTACAAACGTTATTGCTGGAACGGCACGATATCGCCACCGGGGCGACCGGGCGAAACCACGGCTTACTCCACAGCGGTGCGCGATACGCCATGACGGACAGCGAATCGGCCCGCGAATGTATTGAAGAAAACCGCATTCTGAAACGCATCGCTCGCCATTGTATCGAACGCACCGACGGCTTGTTTATCACCCTTCCCGAAGACGATTTATCCCTACAGAATATCTTTATCGCCTCTTGCCAGGACGCAGGGATTGACGCTCAACGCATCGACCCTAAAGAAGCCTTGCGTCTGGAACCTGCGGCAAACCCTGAATTGATTGGCGCGGTGCGTGTACCTGATGGCACCGTGGATCCTTTCCGCCTGACCGCCGCCAATATGCTCGATGCCCGGGAACACGGCGCTGAAATCCTCACCGGCCAGGAAGTTACCGGCCTGATTCGCCATGGCGACCGGGTTTGCGGCGTGCGCGTTTACAACCATCAAACCGGGCAACAGCAGGATCTATACGCCAGCGTGGTGGTGAATGCCGCCGGGATCTGGGGCCAGCGCATCGCGGAATATGCTGATTTGCGCGTGCGTATGTTGCCCGCCAAGGGATCGCTGCTGATCCTCGGCCATCGCATCAATAACATGGTGATCAACCGCTGCCGCAAACCGGCCGACGCCGATATTCTGGTGCCCGGCGATACCATTTCCCTGATTGGCACTACCTCAACGCCTATCGAATACGACCAAATCGACAATATGCGTGTCACGCCGCAAGAGGTCGATATCCTGATTCGCGAAGGCTCGAAGCTCGCCCCAAAACTGGCTCAAACCCGCATTCTACGGGCGTATGCGGGCGTGCGTCCGCTGGTCGCCAGCGACAACGATCCTACCGGGCGTAATGCAAGCCGCGGCATTGTGTTGCTCGACCACGCAAAGCGCGACGGCATGGAAGGCTTCATTACCATCACTGGCGGCAAGCTGATGACCTATCGTTTGATGGCGGAATGGGCGACCAACGCGGTATGCGAAAAGCTCGGCAATACCCAGGCTTGCACAACTGCAACCGCGCCGCTCCCGGGTTCAGAAAGCTCGGCGGAAGAAACACTGAGCAAAGTCATTTCTCTGCCGCTGACTATTCGCCGCTCAGCGGTGTGGCGTCATGGCGATCGCGCCGGGCAATTATTGGCAGGCGACCGACTGAGCAACAGTCTCGTTTGCGAGTGCGAAGCCGTCACCGCTGGCGAAGTGCGTTATGCGGTGAATAATCTTGCCGTCAGCAACCTTGGTGATTTACGCCGCCGCACCCGCGTGGGAATGGGTACTTGCCAGGGAGAATTGTGCGCCTGCCGCGCCGCCGGCTTATTACAACGTTTTGGCGCCTCGACACCCGCTCAATCCCTCGAGCAGCTTTCCACTTTTCTCAATGAACGCTGGAAAGGAATCCGCCCGATTGCCTGGGATGATGCGCTGCGGGAAAGTGAGTTCACCGCCTGGGTTTACCAGGGTTTGTGCGGGCTAAAAAAAGGAACAGCACAATGAAATTCGACACCCTGATTATCGGCGGCGGTTTAGCGGGACTGGTATGCGGGATTCGCCTCGCAGAAGCGGGGCTGCAGTGCGCCATCGTCAGCCGTGGGCAAAGCGCGCTGCATTTTTCGTCGGGTTCCCTGGATTTGCTGGCGGAATTGCCCGATGGCAGCCCGGTGAACTCACCGTTAAACGCGCTGGAAGCGCTTAAACAGCAAGCGCCAGAGCACCCTTACAGCCTGATGGGCGCGGCAAACGTCGCCCGTTATGCCGCTGAAAGCGAAGCGCTGCTTGCCCGTTGTAACATCACGCTCAAGGGCTGTTATCAGCAAAACCATCAGCGTATTACGCCGCTGGGAACACAGCGCGCGACGTGGCTTAGCCCGGAGGAAGTGCCGATTGCGCCTCTCCTATGGCGGCACATTACGGTGGTTGGCATCGCCGGTTTTCTTGATTTCCAGGCTGAGTTGGTCGCCGGTTCGCTGGCAGCAGACAATATCGCAGTGAAAACGGCTGAGCTGACGCTCCCCGCTTTAGACACGCTGCGCAACAACCCGAGTGAGTTCCGCGCCGCCAATATCGCCCGCGTGCTGGAGTTGCCGGAGCAGCAAAAACTGCTTATCGAAGAACTCAAAACGCTGGCACACAACACCGACGCCCTTTTCCTTCCGGCTTGTCTGGGAAGCGAAAACTCGCTGGCGTGGCAGCATATCAGCAGCCAATTACCCTGCCCGTTGCACCTGTTGCCCACGCTGCCGCCTTCGGTTCTCGGGATGCGCATGTCCCACCAATTGCGCCGCCGTTTCCAGCAGCTGGGCGGAATCGTCATGCCGGGCGATGCGGTCGTGGAGACAAAAGTAGAGCACCAAAATGTCAGCGCAGTTTTCACCCGCAATCACGGCGACGTCCCGTTGCGGGCAAACCATGTGGTTCTCGCCAGCGGCAGTTTTTTCAGTAATGGCCTGCAAGCGAAATTTAACGGCATTCGGGAGGCTATTTTTGGCCTTGATGTTCATGCGCCTGCGCAGCGTGAAGGCTGGAGTAAAGAGGACTTTTTCAGCCCGCAGCCCTACTTGCAGGCGGGCGTTGCGGTCGATGAACATTTTCATCCCACGCGCGGCGGGGAGCATATCGAAAACCTGTTTGCCATTGGTTCAGTGCTCGCCGGATTCGACCCGATTCAACAAGGTTGCGGCGCAGGCGTTTCGATGTTGGGCGCACTGCATGTCGCCCGGCAAATTCTCGAGATTCAGGGGAGAAACCAATGAATCTGCTTGATGAAAAAAGCTTTGAAAACTGCATTAAATGCACGGTTTGCACCACCGTTTGCCCGGTCAGCCGGGTGAATTCGGATTATCCAGGCCCGAAACAATCCGGGCCAGATGGCGAACGCCTGCGCCTGAAAGATACGGCACTTTATGATGACGCGCTGAAATATTGCACCAACTGCAAGCGCTGCGAAGTGGCCTGCCCGTCGGATGTCAAAATTGGCGATATTATCCAGCGTGCGAAAGCCCGCTACGGCAAATCCCCCTTCAATTTAAGAGACGCCATTCTCAGCCATACCGATTTGATGGGTACGCTCTCAACACCATTTGCACCGTTGGTGAACACCGCCACGTCACTCAAACCGGTGCGCAATTTGCTGGATAAAACCCTCGGCATCGACGCTCACCGCGCATTACCTAAATATTCTTCCGGCACGTTTCGCGGGTGGTATCGCAAACACGCTGCGGCGCAAAAGGCTTTTGCGGAACAGGTCGCGTTTTTCCATGGCTGTTACGTCAACTACAACCACTCTCAACTCGGGAAAGATTTAGTACGCGTGATGAACGCGATGGGTTTTGGCGTGCAATTGCTGGAGCGGGAAAAGTGCTGTGGCGTGCCGTTGATTGCCAACGGTTTTATCGACAAAGCCAAAAAACAGGCCGCGATTAACGCCGCGTCGTTAGAAAAAGCGGTGCTCGGGCAAGGGCTGCCGGTGATTGCCACTTCCTCCACCTGCACCTTTACCCTGCGCGACGAATATCCGCAGGTACTGGATATCGACACTCGCCCGATGCGCGACCATATCGAACTGGCGACACGTTTTATCTGGAAACAATTGGAAAGTGGGCGAGAGTTAAAACTCAAAGCACAGCCGCTGCGGATTGCTTACCACACGCCCTGTCATATGGAGAAAATGGGCTGGTCGTTATATACGCTCGATTTACTGCGCCGCCTGCCGGGAGTGGAACTGGTAATGCTCGAATCGCAGTGCTGTGGAATTGCCGGAACTTATGGATTTAAAAAGGAAAACTACGCAACGTCGCAAAGTATTGGCGCGCCGTTATTCCAGCAAATAGAAGAGAGTGGGGTCGATTTGGTGGTGACGGATTGCGAAACCTGCAAGTGGCAGATTGAGATGTCTACCAGCAAAAAATGCGAGCACCCGATTACGTTGTTAGCACGGGCGCTCGCTTAAAACTAAATTTCGATGCTCTTCACGACATTTACCCAGCCATGCTCGGTGGCAATATTCTGGTCATTAAGCCAGCGACGCAGCATATTTAATGCCATCATCGCGCAAACTTCCTGGAGGGTGCGCAGGGCGTGGCGAGTAACGCTGAATTTCACTTGCAGGCCGTAAGTGCCTTTTGGCGTATGCAGGGCGAAGTTCAGATGCTCGTCATCGAGACTTCCGACCACCAGCGCCACCGCGCTGCCTGCTTGTAACGCAAAAGCTTTGGCTCGCTCGGTTATCTGCGTCAGCGTTTCAGGGCGAGAAGAAAGCACCTCGCTATTTCCCAACGGCGCTTGCGCACTGGAGAGTTGCAAACACAGCAGCCCGGCGGTGAATTGCTCGCTGACGGCAACATTGAGCGATTGCGCTCGCAGGCGTTCCGCCAGTTGCGCGGGCAAACCGTCGGTCCCTTCAAAAATAGCGCTTTCACCGGCCACACGCTGAACCTCAGGCCAGACGGCTTCCATTGCCGCACGTTGGGTCGCAGGCCCGGTCAATTTCAGTTCGATAATCGGCATGGATGAGCGATAGCCCATAACCGCGCCTTCCGGCAGCGGGATCGGTTCAAGGCTTTGTGCTAACTCACTTTCAGAGCGTCCGAACGTTGTCAGGCGTAAGCAAACGGGGGGTTCTGGCAGCTCAAATCGTTCACGCACGCGCGGCATTATTTGTTGCTCGACCATCACTTTAAATTCGGAAGGCACGCCGGGCGTGAAAAACATCAGGCAGCGGTTGAGTTGCAGCGCAAAACCACACGCGGTGCCGACCGGGTTATCCACCATTTCGCTGGTCGCAGGAATGAGTGCTTGTTTGCGATTACTCGGCGCCATTTCACGCCCACGTTCGGCAAAGAAACGCTCCATATGCGCCAGCCATTCCTGATGCATCACCAACTCCACGCCTGCGGCAGTGGCGGCGGCCAGCGCGCTGAGGTCATCACTGGTTGGCCCAAGCCCGCCATTCACAATCAGAATATCGGCCTGTTCGCTGCGCTCTTTGAGCACCGCGATTAAATCTTCAAGACTGTCGCCCACCGTATTACGGCGCGACATCGGCAAACCCTGGTTAAAGAAGTAGTCAGCAAGCCAGGCTGCGTTGGTATCAATAATTTGACCATGCAGCACTTCGTCGCCGGTAGACAGCATTTCCACTTTTATCATTGTTGTGCTCCGCGGGAAGAAAACGGTTCACTATAGCGCAAATCATTTGAGGGAAAGAAAGGGAATCAGCAAACCTCTTATCCGACTTACAAAACCCGTTTATCTGCAATCTGAGGCCGCATTTCTGCGGCCTGGATAAATCAGAAACCTGCGCTTACGCCAACGTACGGGCCGTCTGCAATCGCGTTATCACGATCGCCATCTTTGCCGTCCAGGCCGATGTAGCGATAACCCGCTTCAACGGTAATTGGGCGCATGATAGTCCAACGCGCACCGGCGCTCGCTTCCTGGTAATTTTTCACGCCGCTGGAAAGCGAATCTGGGGAGTAGTAATAGTCGCCAAACACGGAGACGCTGTCGAAAATTTGCCAGCTTAAACCGCCACCGACTGCCAGCGCGTAACCTTCGTCGCCATCTTTAGGATTCAGATAAACCGCACGGCCACCAACGGTGCCCATAAATGGACCCAATGGCACGTTCAGACCCAGGCCTAAACCTGCGGTGTCGCCGTCGTCATCGTTGTGTGTGTAGTTGCCGTTCATGGTCAGGCCAGCAGAATCCTGACCGAAACCGACGGACAAGTTAGTGTATTTTTCACCCGCCTGACCGCTGATGCTAATCGCGCTTGCTGATGCTGAAACGAGTGCCAGACCGGCAACCGTTGCCACTAATAATTTGTTCATGCTTTCAATCCTAAGCAGTAAAAAGGGATGTCCCTGAAAAGAGGCCGATTTTACAGCCAGTATTGATGTAATCAATGTGTTAGAAATGCTTTTCGCCTTTCGTTTGTAAGAAAATGAAAACAAAAGGCAATGGTATTTGAGGATTAGGATTTTTCCGGGTTCCTTTAAGCGACGATCAGCTTAATTCTCACCAATAAACCGCCTGATTCTGAGCGCAACAATTCAGGCTTTGTGCGGTGATAGCGGGCAATATCATTCACCAGCGCCAGGCCAATTCCCGCCCCGCTTTGCTCGGCGCTATTATCTAAACGGTGGAATGGCATCAGCGCGTGGCGAACCAGCCCGCTTTCAATGCCTGGCCCGCTGTCTTCAATTTCCAGCCAGACAATTTGCGTTGCATCGCTCGTCACGCGAATAGTAACTACGCCATTTTCTGGCGTATATTTGAGCGCATTATCCAGCAGGTTGACGCACATTTCCGCCAGTAAAACCGGCTCGCCCGTAATCCAGGCCTCGTCCACCCCTTCATAACCGAGATCGATATTTTTACTTCTTGCCTGCGCCATGCTTGAAAAACAACACGCCTGGGCGATTTTCACCAAATCCAGCGGCTCCATCGCCTGCCCTTCGGCTTGATCCGCACGGCTCAAACGTGAAAGTTGTAATAAGCGTTCGGTTAAATGAATGGTGTTATCGAGCGTCGATTGCATGGCGACCAGGCTTTCGCGCCATTGCTGCGGGTCGGGGCTACTCAGCGCCACGGCGGCCTGGGTTTTTAGCACGGTTAACGGGGTTCGCAACTGGTGAGAGGCGTCGGCGCTGAAGCGGGATTGCCGGGCAAGCACGCCGCGCAGGCGGTCGATGTAACGGTTAAACGAGACAATTAATAAGCGAGTTTCCGACCAGGGTAGCAAATCAGGCAGCGGCGTTAAATCGCCTGGGTCACGGCGCACCATCTGCACCGAGAGCTGGCGCATCGGCTTGAGCACGCGCCGCAATAATAGCCAGGCGAGCGTTAACGTCAGTAACACCAGGCCGCCCTGAGTCAGCGTTGCTGAGGCTAGCAAACGCACCGCCAGATAGTGCCGCGACTGAACAGTTTCGGCGACGATAATCTGCGCCATGCCGTTTACCCCGCCTTCGTTCACGGGTTGAAGCAGACGTGCCACGCGCAATTCTTGCCCGCGATAGGTGGCGTTATAGAACCACGCCAGCGCCGGGTAAAGCTCTGTACCCGGCGTGTTTGCAGGCATGTCGGGGAGATCGTCATAACCGGAAATCACTTTGCCGTGGGTGTCGGTGACTTTGTAATACAACCGATCATTCATATTGCGCTCGAAGCTGTCGAGCACCACCCACGGCACATCAACGACAAGTTTCCCGTCATTCACGACTAATTGTTCTGCAACCGTTCGGGTCGAGGCCAGCAACGTGCGGTCATAAGCCTGCGTGGCAGCGTTCATGGCGCTCAAATAACTGCTAACCGCAGAAAACCCCCACAAAACAAACAGCGGCAAACCGAGAAACAGCAGTAATTGCCCAAATAACGACTGCGGTTTAATGGCTTGCATCGCTGCACTCCAGCACGTAACCAAGCCCGCGCAGCGTGGTGATTTGCACGTTACTGGCGGCGAGTTTTTTACGCAGCCGGTGAATATACAGTTCGATGCTTTCCGGGCTGGCTTCGTCGCTAAGGCTAAATACTTGTTCAAACAATTGCTGTTTGGGAACCGGGCGCGTGCGGCGATACATCAACACCGTCAAGATCGCGTGTTCGCGCGGGGTTAACGCCAGCGGTTTGTTTTCCAGCAAGAAATATCCATCGTCATGAAATGCCAGTTGGCCCAACTGTTGCTGCTCGTGGATTTGCCCTTCGCTGCGCCGCACCAGCGCTCGCAACCTCGCATCTAACTCTTCGAGATCGAATGGTTTCGGCAAATAATCATCGGCCCCGGTATTCAGCCCTTTCACCCGGTCGCTCACCGTGCTGTGCGCGGTAAGCAGCAAAACGGGCACCGTCTGCCCGCGCTTGCGCAAACGCTGTAAAACCTCAAGACCATCCATTCGCGGCATGCCGATGTCCATCACCGCCACCGCGTAACGTTCGTTTTGTAACAGATGGTCGGCGGCCTGCCCGTCAAACACGCAATCCACCGCAAAGCCCGCCTGAATCAGCGCTTTCTCCAGCCAGTGAGCCAGCTCACGGTTATCTTCTGCCAGTAAGAGACGCATATCACATCCTGTAAAGTTTCAGTCCGCATGAAAGGTAAATGAAAGGTTAATCACTTAACAATCATGCAACGAAGCAGCTGTAATGCGCTTCACATAAAAACGAAACATCACCCGGCTTTTATGACGTGAGGATGAAAATGAAACGTACCCTACTCTCAGCATTAACCGCTTCCGCCCTGTTATTAACGGCTTTCAATACTCTGGCCGCCGAAGTCCCTTCCCGCACCGAATGTATCGCTCCGGCTAAACCTGGCGGCGGTTTTGACCTGACCTGCAAACTGATTCAGGTCAGCCTGCAAGAAACCGGCGTGCTCGAAAAACCGATGCGCGTCACTTATATGCCAGGCGGCGTTGGCGCGGTGGCCTATAACGCGATTGTCGCCCAGCGCCCGGCTGAACCTGGAACCGTGGTCGCATTTTCCGGTGGTTCTTTGCTGAATCTGTCGCAAGGTAAGTTTGGCCGTTACGGCGTGGATGATGTGCGCTGGCTGGCGAGCGTTGGCACCGATTACGGCATGATTGCGGTGCGTGCCGATTCGCCATGGAAAGATTTGAAGTCCCTGCTGGCGGCGATGGAAAAAGATCCGAACAGCGTGGTGATTGGCGCGGGCGCGTCCATCGGCAGCCAGGACTGGATGAAGACGGCGCTGCTGGCGCAAAAAGCCAATGTCGATCCGCACAAGATGCGTTACGTGGCTTTTGAAGGCGGCGGTGAACCGGTCACCGCCTTGATGGGCAATCATGTTCAGGCTGTATCTGGCGACCTGAGCGAAATGGTGCCGTATCTCAACGGCGACAAACTGCGCGTGCTGGCGGTGTTTTCCAACGAACGTCTGCCGGGCGAACTGGCAAAAATCCCTACCGCTAAAGAGCAAGGTTTCGACCTGGTGTGGCCGATTATTCGCGGCTTCTACGTTGGCCCGAAAGTCAGCGATGCGGAATATCAGTGGTGGGTCGACACCTTTAACAAGCTTCAGCAAACCGAAGATTTCAAAAAGCAGCGCGATTTGCGCGGCCTGTTCGAGTTCAACATGAGCGGCAAAGAGCTGGACGATTACGTGAAGAAACAGGTCACGGGTTATCGCGAACAAGCCAAAGCGTTCGGCCTGGCTAAATAACCGGAGGCGATGATGAGCGATCGTATTTTTGCCGGGATCTGGATTGTGCTGTGTATCGCCGGCCTGTTTATTGGCTGGCAAATTCAGAGTGAATACAGTTACGAACCCGTTGGGCCTCGCCCGTTTCCCATGGCTATTCTCGGCCTGATGTTAATGTGCGCGGTGCTGTTGATTTTGCGTCACCCGGACGTTGTGGAATGGCCGCATCGCCAGACGCTGCAACGCCTGGTGATTATGGTCATCAGTCTGGCGCTTTATGCCTGGACGTTTGAATGGCTCGGCTTCCCGCTGGCAACGACGCTCCTCACCGCCTGTTTCGGCATGTTGTTTGGCGCGACAATTCCAGCGGCATTAATTTCCGGCGTGGTGATGGGCGGCGTGTTGTTTTACTCCTTTGACCGCCTGTTGGATGTCACCCTTCCTCTCGGCGTTTGGCTGAACTAGCGGAGAATTTACCCATGGATACCTGGTTCTATTTATCGCAAGGTTTTGCGGTTGCCCTGACGCCGGAAAACCTGATGATTGCCCTGATTGGCTGCTTTGTCGGCACTATCGTCGGGCTGCTGCCGGGCCTCGGCCCAATTAACGGCGTGGCGATTTTACTGCCATTGGCGTTTGCACTGAAGTTACCGCCGGAATCCGCGCTGATTCTACTGGCAACGGTCTACATTGGCTGCGAATACGGGGGGCGTATCTCATCAATACTGCTTAACGTGCCGGGGGATGCCGCCGCGATTATGACCGCGCTCGACGGCTACCCGATGGCGAAGGAAGGTCGCGGAGGTGTGGCGTTATCGATTTCCGCCGTCAGTTCGTTTATCGGTTCGCTGCTGGCAATTGTCGGCATCATTCTGTTTGCTCCGGCACTGGCGCAATGGTCGCTGGCGTTTGGGCCTGCTGAATATTTCGCCTTAATGGTTTTTGCCATCGCTTGCCTTGGCAGCATGATGGCGCAAAACCCGCTGAAATCGTTCCTTGCCGCATTGATTGGTCTGGGTCTTGCCACCGTCGGAGTGGATGCCAACACCGGGGTTTATCGCTTCACTTTTGATAGCGTTCACCTCTCCGACGGTGTGCAATTTATTGTGGTGGTGATTGGCCTGTTCTCGGTTTCTGAAATCCTGTTAATGCTCGAAAGCACCAGTAGCGGGCAAGTACTGGTACGCAAAACCGGGCGCATGATGTTTAACATGAAGGAAGCCGCACACTGTACGGGGGCTACTTTACGCTCGTCTGTTATCGGCTTCTTCGTCGGGATTTTACCGGGCGCGGGGGCAACCATCGCCAGTGCGATTGCGTATATGACCGAGAAGAAAATCAGTGGCAATAGCGAGACATTCGGCAAAGGCGATATTCGCGGCGTGGCGGCACCGGAAGCGGCAAATAACGCATCGGCCTGCGGTTCGTTTATTCCGATGTTGACGCTGGGGGTTCCGGGTTCGGGGACTACGGCGGTGATGATGGGCGCGTTGACGCTCTATAACATCACGCCAGGCCCGGCGATGTTTACAGAGCAGCCGGATATCGTTTGGGGATTGATTGCCTCGCTGTTGATTGCCAACGTGATGCTGCTGATTATGAACATCCCGCTCATCGGCTTCTTTACTAAGATGTTGAGCATTCCGCTGTGGTTCCTGGTGCCTGCGATTGCCGCGGTTTCTGCGGTGGGCGTTTATGCGGTTCACAGCACCACTTTCGATTTGCTGTTGATGGTTGGCCTGGGCGTGCTCGGTTATATCCTGCGTAAGATGCATTTCCCGATGTCGCCGCTGATTCTGGGCTTTGTGCTGGGGGAAATGCTGGAGCAAAACCTGCGCCGTGCGCTGTCTATCAGAAACGGCGGGCTGAGCATTCTGTGGGAAAGCGGTGTGGCGAAGGGGCTGTTGATTATGGCGGTGACGGTTATCGCGGTGCCGCCGGTTTTACGTTTGATTCGCCGCCAGCGAAATAAATCGGCGTTAGAGTCAGGTTTGTAGAGTGCTTTTGTAGGTCGGGCAAGCGCAGCGCCCCCGACATAAAACGGGCGGGTGGGTTTAGATTTTAGCCACCCGCTCGACCCACAACTTCAACTGCGCACGCGAAATCTTGATCCCGCCCTGCTTAATCTCATCGGGCAAACGTAACCAACGAACAGGCTGCTGAAAACGCGCCACTTTTCCCTGTAGCCATTCGGTCAACAAAGACAAATCAAAATCGTCATCGGCTTCCACCACCGCCATCGGGCGCTGACCAAATTCGGCATCATCAACCGGAACAACAAACGCCAGCTTAACTGCCGGATGTTTAGCAATCACGCTTTCAACTTCTTCCGGCTGGATCCCTTCCCCGCCGCTGAAAAACAGGTTGTCGAGGCGGCCAATGATCGTCAGGCGATTGCCATTTAACACGCCACGATCGCGGGTGGCAAACCAGCCTTCGGCATTCACTAGTGGGGCAACGTTCCCGGCTTTCCAGTAGCCCGATGCCAGGCTCGTGGCACGAATCCACACTTCGTCATTAACCACTTTCACTTCGCGGCCCGATAATGCTTCACCGACATCCGGCAACCCATCGGCACGTTTTGCGCACACGGTTGAAGCCAGTTCCGTTAAGCCGTATCCGCACCAGCAATGGATACCTTTGGCTTGCGCGGCTTGGGTCAATTCAACGGGAATCGCTGCACCGCCGAGTAACACTTCGCGTAACGCCAGCGGCTGCGATTGTTCCAGCAAGCGCCACAGTTGCGTCGGCACCAGCGAGGCATGAGTGCAACCTTGCAGCGCGTCATTCAACGGATGTAAATCACGCACCACCATGCCACCGCCCGCCAACAGCCAGCGCCACAAAATGCCCTGGCCAGAAACGTGGAACAGCGGCAACGAAAGCAGCCAGCTATCGTTCGTGTCATAGTTCATCACCGCCAGCACACCCGCCGCGCTGGCAAGATGGGCCTGCGCGGTATGCACTGCGGCTTTCGGTAAACCGGTGGAGCCGGAAGTCAGCGTCATCGAGGCAAAGCGCGAAGGCTGCCACGCTACCTGAAAACGCTCGCCTTCTTCCAGCGTTAACGAATTGATATTTGCCACACTGAGCGGCGCGCCAAACGTGAGCGCATGGCTGATGGTCAGATCGGGGAGTAACTGTTCGAGCAACGCATCCGGCAATTGCGGATTGAGCGGTAAAACGCGCGCCCCACATTGTAATAATGCGAGGAACGCCAGCACCATTTCCGGGGAGTTTTTCGAGCGCAGCACCACGCCCTGCCCTTCGCGCACGCCTTGCTGTTGGAAGCCACCAGCCAGCATGTCGATGCGCTGGCATAACTCGCGCCAGGTCAGGCTGTCATCGCCCAGAATCAGCGCGGATTGGTTACCGCGAAGGTGCGCCCAATGTTGCCAGGGGAAATCTTGAAAACTCATAACACTCGCTCAAGGGATTCCAGCGACCAGCACGGTAACGGACTGTTTGGCCATTCACGCACTAACTGCGCCTGCATCAATGACAGCGTATCCAGGCCCGGCATCGTTTGCGGCGTCAGCCATGCGGCAATTCGCGCCAGTTGTGTCAGGCCGAGGCTTGATTCAATCGACGAGCTGATCACCGCCGTCAATCCCAACGCATGAGCTTGCTCGACCTGCTGACGCACTTTCGCCAAGCTGCCGGTGAGCGTGGGTTTAATCACGACAGCACCCAGGCCAGGTTCGGCGGCAAACGCAAAATCAGGTTCACGCAGGCTTTCATCCCATGCGATAGCGATTCCGGTTTCGCGGGCAAACTCACGCGATTGCTCGCGGGTTTTGCACGGTTCTTCGATAAACGCGATACGTGAGCGGAAATCCGGATTGACATATTTGGCGAACTGCTGGGCTTTCAGCGGTGTCCAGGCGCGGTTGGCGTCAAGGCGTAAACGCAAATCGGGCATCGCTTCAAGCAGCAAGTTAACCACCATGCCATCGCGCACCGCTTCATACAAACCGACTTTGACCTTCGCGACTTTCTCGCCGGGAATGGCGCTGAGCATTTCGAACAGTTCGTCCGGATCGCCAGTGCAAAGCGGTGCCGCTCGGTAATCTGCCGCCTGCGGAAGCTCGCCGCTGATTTCCGCCAGCGCACAACTCAGGCCAAAAGCCACCGACGGCATTTCGGGTAAGTCAGTATCGTTACCCGTTTGCCAGGCTTGCAGCCAGAGCAATGCTTCGCTTTGCGCTTCTTCGACCGTTTCAATGCTAAAACCCGGCAACGGTGAAATCTCACCGCAGCCTTGTTTTTCGCCGTCCGTCAGCCGCACCAGCAAACCGTCGCGTGTTTTCAGGCGCCGCTCACGCAGCACCACTCCCGCATCCATCGGCACCTGAAAGCGCCACAGTTCGACGCGACGCATTACGGATTCCGTTTAAATTTGCTGAAGTCCGGCTGGCGTTTTTGGTTGAACGCGTTGCGGCCTTCCTGACCTTCTTCGGTCATGTAGAACAACATGGTGGCGTTGCCTGCCAGTTCCTGCAAACCGGCCTGGCCATCGCAATCGGCATTGAGTGCGGCTTTCAGGCAACGCAGAGCCATCGGGCTGTTTTGCAGCATTTCACGACACCAGCGCACGGTCTCTTTTTCGAGATCGGCATTTGGCACCACGGTGTTGACCAGGCCCATATCCAGCGCTTCTTTCGCGTCGTACTGGCGGCACAGGAACCAGATTTCACGGGCTTTTTTCTGGCCGACAATACGCGCCATGTAGGAAGCGCCCCAGCCGCCGTCGAAGGATCCGACTTTCGGGCCAGTCTGGCCGAAGACTGCGTTTTCAGCGGCAATCGTCAGGTCACACATCATGTGCAGCACGTGGCCACCGCCGATGGAGTAACCAGCAACCATCGCCACGACAGGTTTTGGACAGGTGCGAATCTGGCGCTGGAAATCCAGCACGTTCAGGTGATGGGTGCCGCTGGCGTCCTGGTAACCGCCGTAATCGCCACGCACTTTCTGGTCACCGCCTGCGCAGAAAGCTTTTTCGCCTTCGCCGGTCAGAATGATGGTGCCGATGTTGTCGTCATAACGCGCGTCAGCCAGGGCATTGATCATCTCTTTCACGGTCAACGGGCGGAAGGCGTTACGCACTTCCGGGCGGTTGATGGTGATTTTCGCGATGCCATCGGCAGATTTGTGGTAACGGATATCGGTGTAACCTTCCGAGCAATCCTGCCATTCAACCGGGGCATAGAGCATTTGTTCGTCTGGATAAATCATGGTGTTTCCTCGCAAGGTTTTCGCAATAAGTTGAGCAGGCAAGCACTGAATGCAGCCGGGTTTTCCCGATGCGCATTGTGGCCTGCGGCAGTAATAAGATGAGGTGTCTGGCCGAGGCTTTGCGCCACGGTGCGGAATTTTTCATCCCGCTCACCACAAAGATAGTAAAAAGGCTGTGGCAATTGTTGGAGCGCGGCCTGCAAATTGGGCTGATTGCCGAGTGACGTTGCTTCGAGCATAGCGGCGAGAGTTGCCGCATTATTCTGGCTGCGAACCGCAATGAGTTCGCGACGTTGCTCGTCGTTGAGCGACTGAAATACCGGCTGTTGATACCAGTCGGCGAGCACGTCTTTTAAGGGTTCGCTGCGTAAACGCTGCGCCCAGCGTTGATCGCTGGCTTGTCTTTCGCGGCGCAAGGTTTCGTCAGCCAAACCGGGATGACTGCCTTCCACAATCAGACCCTGCAAACCCGTATTCTCGCCCTGACAAGCGTGATACATCGCCACTCGCCCGCCGAGTGAATAACCGATCAGCCAGTATTTTAGTATGTTGTAACTAAGCAGGGTTTTACGCAGTAATTCGTCAACCTGTTGGAAGCTTTCGGCGTTAATATCCAACGATTTTCCGTGACCGGGTAAGTCGATGTGCAGTTGCGGCCAGTCGCTGAAGTTTTCGCTGAGGGGTTGCCATTCCTGCTGGCTGCCCAAAAAGCCATGCAGCCAAACCAGGCACGGCAATTTTGCCTCACGCCCTTCGCGAAGAACCGCATGTAAAATCATGCCTGGCTGACCTGCGCCAGCAAATGCTGCAAAGTTTGTGCGCCGTCGGTTTCGCCAACCGTCAGTTCGATGACTGTCGTGCGCGGCATGCGCCAGGCGGTATCGACTGCGTTTTGTAATTCGTCCCAGCTTGTCGGGTTGTGGTAGCCGAGGCCGAACATCGCCGCCGCATGGGCGAATTTGACGTTCTGCGGCATGCAGTAGAAACGCTCTCGTTCAGCGGCAGGCGTTGGCAATAACGAGAAGATTTGCCCGCCGTTGTTATTCACAATCAGCAGCACAAACGGCGCGGAGACTTCGCGTAACAGTGCCAGCGAGTTCATATCGTAAAGTGCCGAAAGGTCGCCGACAATCGCCAGCGTCGAACGGGCCGTGGCGCGTTGCACACCCGCCGCCGTGGAGAGCAAGCCGTCGATGCCACTTGCGCCACGGTTGCTATAAACCGGGTAGCCGACTGGCATTTGCGCGAAAGAATCCACCAGCCGAACAATCAAACTATTGCCAACGAACACCTGCCCGGCGTCCGGTAACAGTTCCGGCAATCGCGCAGCCACTTGCGCTTCGCCAAATTCCGCCGTGCCCTTTTTCACCGCCTGCTGGGCGATTTTTGCCAGCGTTGTGAGTTTCTCATCCCAGGCCACGCGTTTTTCAGCCGGATGAAGTTCGAGCCACTGTACAATGTCGCACGATAAACGACGGCCACGATGGTTTGCAGGGTCGAGGCGGCCTGGCAGGTTATCCACCAGCCAATATTCTTCAGGCTCGCAGGTCGCTTGCCATTGCAGAACGCGTTTTCCCGTCAGGCTGCTGCCAAACTGAATAATAATTTGCGCTTCGGCAAGTTCAGTTACCGCCTGGCTGTTACTCAACCATAAATCCGCACACGGCAGCGGTTGCCCGGTTTGCGAGAGCACATCGCCAATCAGCGGCCAGCCCAGCATTTTCGCCCAGGCTGCAACGTGTTTGCCTTCTTCGGCATTCAAACGCCCGGCAACCACCACGCCGCGTTTTTGCCGCCAGAAGAACCAGTCGCGCTGTTTGATTGCTTCCAGAGCAGAACCGGTGCGCAGCCAGGGTTTGTCGCTTTGCCACCAGTCGCCCAGCGCCTGTTGCCAGCTCATGCCGGTTTCATCAGGTTCGCCATACAGCGGTTCAGCGAAGGGGCAATTGATGTGAACCGCGCCGCCTGTTTGCTGGCCGAGGGCGTTGTCGATGGTCGAAACTAACCAGCGCGCGGGAATATCCTGCGTCGGGCGCGGCAGATTAATGGAATCTGTGGGATGGGAGCTGAAAATACCCGGCTGGCGAATGGCCTGATTGGCACCGCAATCAATGAGTTCCGGCGGGCGATCGGCGGTGAGCACCACCAGTTTTTCCCCGGTCAAACCCGCTTCGATAATCGCCGGATAGAGGTTTGCCACCGCCGTACCGGAAGTGACGATAATCGCGACGGGAGCCTGGCTGGCTTTTGCCAGGCCTAATGCCAGATGCCCTAAACCACGCTCGTCAAAATGCGTATGGCAAATAAAAGCCCGATTTTCAGCCGCGCCAAGGGTCAGCGGCGTAGAACGCGAACCCGGCGCGATGCACACGTGGCGCACACCGTGGCGAGTTAACGCTTCAAGAATTACCGTAGCCCAACGGCGGTTAAACGAGCTTATCGACATGATTCAGTCCTGAGTCAATTTTGCTGACTCATTATAATTATTGATGGGACAATTATTTTGATGTGAATACGTAATACCCTTCATACTTCAAGCCGCATCTTTGTTAGCGACGAGACCTCGCCCGAATCACTTACTAATGTAAGCTCATCGGGACTCGCTCACTTGCCGCCTCGATGCAACTCGAATTATTTTGGGTATCTCTAATACTCAAAACGTTGTTTTCGTCAGTAGCGTGCGTAATCCGGCGGCTTTATTTTCGATTTCCTGCCATTCTTCCGCCGCGTCGGAACCCGCGACAATCCCCGCTCCGGCGTACAATCGCACCATGTTATTGGTCACTTTTGCCGAGCGTAAGGCGACGCAGAATTCCGCCTGGCGCTGCGAGAGATACCCGGCCGATCCCGCATACCATTCACGTTCAAACGGTTCATATTGAGTAATGAATTGGCGCGCTCTATCGCGAGGCAAACCCGCCACCGCAGCCGTGGGTTGCAGTAAAGTCAGGCATTCTACGTCGTCGGGCCTGGCAAGTTCAGTCCAGATGCAACGGCGCAGATGCTGCACTTTTCGCAGGCGCACAATTTGCGGAGGCAGAACATCAATCGCGCCCACCGCTTTTTGCAGGCGCTGACAAATATCTTCAACCACCAGCATGTTTTCACGCTGGTTTTTATCGTCTTTTAACAGCCATTGGCCGAGTGACCAGGCGCGATGTTCGTCCGGGTGATTCGCCACGGTTCCGGCGAGTGCCTCGGTACGCAACGCGTTATCAATGCGCCGCCAAAGTCGCTCCGGGCTTGAGCCAAGGAACGCATGGCTGGCATCAAAAACCATCAGAAAATGATAGCAATTCAGGTTAACCCGCCGACTCGCCGCCATAAATCCCGCCGCAGAAACCGCCGAGGTAAATTGCAAATCGGTGATTCGAGCCAGCACCACTTTATCAAGCTCATGTTGCTCAATCGCAGTTGTGGCCCGCTCAATTAGCTGATGCCATTCAGGCTGAGTCGGAATGTGCTGCTCGCCCACACAATTTAAGCGCTGCGATGGCAGCAATTTGGCAGGCAGCAGTTGTTCGAGGAATTGCCGCGCCTCACGCGCATCTTCTTGTAAGGAGGTTTCGCTATACAAATGAAGATACAGAAACGCGCCGCCGCCAGTGCGACGCCACTCAAGGCGAGGAAGAAATAAGAAGCTCGTCGTTGGCGAGAAAGCATTGACGCCAGTGATACGAAGGGTTGGCTGGCTGGCGTAATCATTCAGAAATGCGCTGGCAGCCTCCAGGGTTTCAAACTTCTGTAGTGCGCCAAGCGCCGCGATTTCGTCATCGCCATTGCGCTGTTGCCAGTAAAATTGAGGATACAGGCGTTGGCTGGTTAGCCACGCGAGGGCATCTGAGGCATCACTCAGACTAATGGCAATGGATAATTGCTCTAAGCCCGGCGCATCCGCAAATTCTGCGTTCAATGCAAGCTGTAGCTGTTGCAGCGCGACGACAACTGAATTCACGTTTACCTCACCTTCCCTGAAAACCCCTGATTATACGTGGTCATGACGGCAAAAAAAAATCCCACCCAATGGGTAAGATTTTCTTTAATCGGCACACGGTGAATTTATGTGCCGATTCTAAACTAGCGTCTGGCTAATAACAGGCCTAACACCAGACCCGCCGCAGCCCCCACGCCCACTCCTTGCCATGGTTTTTCATGAACATAATCATCAGCGCGATAAACCGCTTTTTTGGCCCGATAATAGTAATTATCGGAAGCGTTACTGACCCGCGCTTTGACTTCACTGAGCGCCTGTTCGGCACGTTCTTTCAGCTCAATGTATTTTTGGTCAGCCGGGTCACCTGAGGAACGCAGTACTTCTTCCAGCGTTTCACTCAGCAAAGTTAAGTCATCATCAAGACGAGATTCATACGGTTGCATCACTGTTCTCCGTGTTTAAAAAATGCTCGTCCGCTAACTATAGACAACACTACTACTTTTCGCCCGATGATTAACGATTTGCCATGCCGATATGAGGAATGCCATCTTCGTCATAAACCTCGGTCACCGGGATAAATCCAAAGTGTGCGTAGAACGATTGCAAATGAGCCTGCGCGCCTAAGTAGACGGTTTTTTCCGGCCAGTATTGTTGGCAAGAGGCCATGGCTTGTTCCATTAATTGGTAGCCCAGTTTTTCGCCACGCACGCTTTTGTCGATAATGACGCGGCCAATGACGACCGGTTCAAATTCGCTGTCGCTTTTCAAAATGCGGGCATAAGCGACCAGTTTACCGTCGCGCCAACCGAGGATATGGCGGTTCTCGCCGACTAAGTCGTCACCATCGATATCCTGATAAGGGCAGTTCTGCTCAACGACAAACACTTCATTGCGTAATGCTAAAAGCGTGTAGAGATCGGTGACGCTCAATTCTGAATGATGTAAATCTTGCCAAATCAACATGCTGCAGATCCCATAAGTGGCTGGAATGATTATCTTCACATATTTTGTACGATAAAAAAAACATCAAGAACTCTTGTTCTACTCGCCGCTTAATGACTTATGTCAAAGAACGAATTCATCACATGAATATCTCTATGCTTATTCATGCCTTCAGGTATATTAAACCGCACTAAAAGCTAAATTTTCATAACCATTTAAATATGGTGATTCCTCGCGGGTGTTGTTTATATGTTAAGTAAAACATATCGGTTTATTCCGTTAGCAATATGTATATTAATTGTAGCATTTGCCAATGTATTGTTTGCCCCGGCCCACGTGATGTTTCAGCGATTAATTATATTTGTGTTGTTAGTGTTATCACTGGGACTAATTAAGCGAAAGTCTGTTCGCCTATTTGTCGCTGCACTACCGATGTTTATCATTGCGTGGGATATTACGCTCACGTTCTATGCACGGAACAGCTTTGGCTCGGCGTTTAGCTATGGTTTTGCCATGAGTGTATTGGATAGCGATAGCCATGAAATCACCGGAATGCTAATGCTGTATCAAAAGTACTGCGTTGGTTTTTTGGCGTTGGTCATTTTGTTATTACACTGTGTCGCAACCACCCCATCGCTGGGCAAAAAATGGCTGGCAAAATTACCCCTTTATATATTAGTCGTGCTGCTACTCAGCAATATTGTGCAAGCGACCGTTCATATTATGAAGAAAAATTGCCAGGGTAGCATTGCGGTGCGAGTCGTTAATTATTTACCTTTCAGCAATATTAAATACTTCCTGCAAGCGTGGAATGATCAGCAGTTAATTAAAAATATAGCCAGTCATGTTCCTGATTATACTTTGCAAAAACAGGAAACGGGCATTGATACCTATGTGCTGGTTATTGGGGAATCCGCACGCAGTGAAAACATGAGTATTTATGGATACCCGCAGCCGACCACACCCCAGTTGGAAGCCGAGCGTAATCACCTGTTGCTATGGACACACGCCATTAGCGGCGCTCCAATCACGATTACCGCGGTGCCGATGACGATCACCGCCGATACGGTCACTAACCATAATCCTCAGAATTATTCCGATAACATTATTAATCTGGCTAATCAGGCGGGGTTTGATACGTCGTGGTTTAGTAAGCAAGGAATGCTTGGAGATTATAATAATGCGATTACCGGTATTGCGATGAACGCGACGCATAAACACTGGTTGAACGATGGCTATGATGATGCGTTATTACCCGATTTGCGTAAGGCTTTAATTCATCAGGGCAAGCAGTTAATCGTAATGCATATATATGGTAGCCATGAACCGGAATGCTCGCGTTTTCCCGCCTCGGATGCGCCATTCACGAAGCAAAGTGATGGTATTGATGCCTGCTATGACAATTCAATTCATTACACGGATAAGTTACTCGGAAATATTTTTAGCCTGCTGAAAGACCGCCGGGCATCGGTCGCTTATTTTTCCGATCACGCGCTGGAACGGGATCCTGCTCAAAGCGTGGTTTATCATCATGGCGGCGTGAAACCGAGCCAACATGCTTTCGAAGTGCCGATGTTTATCTGGTACAGCCCACAGGTGAATAACCCGGATATCGGCACCGTGGATGCAACTTACTCGACGGCTAATAACGATAAAATATTACGCCGCTGGATGGGGATTTCGTTACCGGGAGATAAACCGCAAGATAGCGTGCAACACACGGCTAATCGGCTGTCTGGCGCTGTGCCGGTTATGGATACCACGAATCATGTTTATAACTGGCAAGAGTTGGTGCATTAAGCAGTTGTGATAGACCAAAAAAAAGCCCCATCAGAAATGATGGGGCTTGCTGAACTTTAAGCCAGGGTTCTGTTTAACCCACTTAGTAAAAATCACCGGATGCCGCTTCGGCTTGTGCCATCCAGACCGGTTTTTCACTGGTTTTAGACCACACGCGGTGCAGGTAGCTGTAAAAACGGGAACGATCTTTCCAGAACAGCATGACTGGCAGCGCCAGAACACCTGCCAGTACCACGAAAGTGCGACGCAGGAAGACCTGATGCAGTGGATAATCTTTATATAGAGTCATTGGTTTCTCCCTCCATTGTGTGACCGGTAGCAAACACCGGGAAAATAGAACTTGTTATCTGGCCAAAATAGTATCGCATTGACTGAAAGTTTACTACTCATCCGACCACTTAAAGTCACTTTTTGCCACAAATTTACAATTCAAATCGTAATTAAGTTACAAAACAGTTAAATAAATACTAACCATTAGTTAACAAATGGCTTTTGCGATTTTTATACTTTTTTTACACCCCACCCTCAGACTTTTACGACATCTTTGCACTGAAAATTTCACACTCGTTGCATTACATATCAGCCCTAAATAATTCGAATTGCAGGAAGGCGGCAATCGAGAGAATCCCGATGAGCTTACTCAAGTAAGTGATTCGGGTGAGCGAGAGCAGCCAACACACCTGCAAATCGAAGTATGAAGGGCACGCGGAGGTGGATTGTGAGTGCAGGACTGATCGTCGGAGTAGTGCTGGTATTCATGCTGTTGGGCTATTTAATTTATGCCCTGATCAATGCGGAGGCATTCTGATGGCCGCCTCCGCATTTTTACTGATCGCCAGTTTCTTGCTGGTGCTTTTTGCGCTGGCGAAACCGTTGGGAAGCGTGCTGGCGCGCTTAATTGATGGCGAACCGTTGCCCGTTGTCGGGAAAATGGATTCGCTGCTGCTGAATGTTTTGGGAACCGAAAC
>NZ_QZWH01000043.1 GCF_003601925.1 Buttiauxella izardii | reverse complement strand
AACAGCGGCACAAAGCTGCCGGGCTGATAAATCGTGTGGTGCTGCCTGTCGCGGGTTTCGCTCAGCACCAGCCGGTCACCGTCCCAGCCATACCAGGTGTGCTGCGTGTCGGTCTGCTTCGTTTTCGGGTTCATTGTGGCGGTGAGTCTGCCCACCCGGCGGCCGAGCGGGTCGTAGACATAGCGGCCCTTCGCGCTAGTCTGGCCGTCGTCTTCTCGCTGATAGCGTGTCAGGCGGTGATTCTGGTCGTATGCGTAGTTATGGGTTTCATCCGGGGCGTATTCCTCACCGGTCCAGCCGGAGAGATAGCGGCGTTTTTCCGTCAGGTTGCCGGATTTATCGTAGCGGTAGGTGTAGCGTTCGTCCTGGCCGGTGCGGTTGTCGGGCCAGATGTGACGGTCTTCCGGTGCCGGGATAAAATCATGCGCCAGGGTGACATTGCGGTTGCCCGCCGGGTCGGTGAGCGTGGTGAAGGTGGTGTCACCCAGCCGTGCGCTTTCCAGGCGTCCGGACGAAGAATATGTGTAATGCTGTTCGTCGCGCCCGGTGTGAATGCCGGTAAGTAATCCGGCTGAGTTGTACCGGTAGTCGCGGTTCAGGGCCGGATGGTGGCCTGAAACGGACTGTTGCGCCAGTTGCCCGCGCGGTGTGTACGCGGTGGCGGACTGCCAGTCGCCGAAGCGGCGGGTGGTTTCCCGGTGCAGGCGGTCGCGGGAGAGTTCGACAAGCGCGTCATCCCCCAGTTTCACCCCGAGCAGATGGCCGGGACCGTAGGTCTGCCACTGGATTTCCGGCAGGCCATCATACGTGACGGCGGACTCAAAGCCGCGCGGGTCGTATTCCCGGGCCACGCTGTGCTGCCAGAGTTTTTCCGCCTGCGCATTGTGAATAACCTGGTGCTCCGCCGTCACCCGGCCGTTGCCGTTGTATTCATAGCGCACACAGACCAGATGGTTTTCGCTGCGGTGGGCCATTTCAGCCAGCCGTCCGGCTTTGTCGTGGCCGAACAGCATTTCATCCGGGGTGCCGTCGGGCAGCGGCGGGCGTTCGCGGCGGATTAATTTGCCGTTCTCATCGTAATGCCAGCGGGTGACAAGCCCCGCGTCCTCGCTGTGGGTGAGCTGGCC
>NZ_QZWH01000042.1 GCF_003601925.1 Buttiauxella izardii | reverse complement strand
GGGTTTCGAATTTTGGTGGAGCTAAGCGGGATCGAACCGCTGACCTCTTGCATGCCATGCAAGCGCTCTCCCAGCTGAGCTATAGCCCCACGAATGGGTTGTGTTAATCGGTCAAATCTTGCTGGTAAAGATTTGGTGGAGCTAAGCGGGATCGAACCGCTGACCTCTTGCATGCCATGCAAGCGCTCTCCCAGCTGAGCTATAGCCCCGTACCGTAAACACCTTGTCGTATCGACGGGCGGCATCATATGAAACCCATTGAATAGTGTCAACGGCAAATTCTTCTTCTGCGACCAATCGCCGAAAAAGCAAACAATCCGGGAGATCTCAATTGCTTCTCGTCCTGCGGTAGTTAATCCTGTCACAGTTTCCAGTAAAATGATCCCCTAAAATGAACCCCTAATAACCCTTTTGGAACTAAGGAAAAACTGTGCTCAAGGAACGTATGACCCCGGAAGAGCTGGCGATGATTACTGGTTATAGTCGCCAAACAATCAACAAATGGGTACGAAAGGAAAGCTGGTTAACAACTCAAAAGCCCGGAGTTCAAGGTGGCAAGGCTCGCCTGATTCACGTGGACGAGCGTGTTCGCGAATTTATTAATAGTGCGAAACGCATTTCAGAAAAGCTCGGAAACTACCAGGTAAACGACAATTCACTCGAAGGCCTTCTGCTGAAATCAATGAAACAGATGTCGATTAGCGAGCAGGAAAAGATGTCAGCACTGATACTTCGGGAAGGTATTGCTGGGGTTTTGAAACGATTAGGTATTCGCGACGAGTAAGATGATTGTAAAAAAGCCGGCATCAGCCGGCTTAATTTTTAGCTTTAGTTTTTACTGTTGCGCTTCGCGTGCAGCAATAAATTCCAGAGCCTGGTTGATACGTGCAATCGAGCGCTGTTTGCCAATAGCATGCACAGTCACATCAAGGCCCGGTGACTGTCCTGCCCCAGTTACCGCGACGCGCAGTGGCATACCCACTTTACCCATCCCGATTTCCAGCTCATCCGCTGTTGCCTGAATCGCGTTATGAACATTCTCCGCAGTCCAGTCAGTTAACGCAGCCAGTTTGTCGCGCACCACTTCCAGCGGCTGACGAGCAACCGGGCGCAGGTGTTTCTTCGCCGCGTCTGCATCAAACTCGCTGAAGTCTTCATAGAAGTAGCGGCAAGTTTCGGCCATCTCTTTCAGAGTTTTGCAACGATCGCCCAGCAGTTTCACCAGTTCAGCCAGTTGCGGGCCATTACGGGTATCAATGTTTTGCTGCTCAATATGCCATTGCAGATGCGTTGCAACATATTCAGGAGCCAGATGGTTAATGTAATGGTGGTTCAGCCACTGAAGTTTTTCAGTGTTGAATGCGCTGGCCGATTTGCTGACTGAATCGAGCGTGAACAGTTTGATCATCTCTTCGCGAGTAAAGATCTCCTGGTCGCCATGGGACCAGCCCAGACGCACGAGGTAGTTCAACAGTGCTTCTGGCAGATAACCATCATCACGATACTGCATTACGCTGACCGCACCGTGGCGTTTAGACAGTTTTTTACCGTCGTCACCGTTAATCATAGAAACGTGCGCATAAACTGGAACGGGCGCGTTCAATGCTTTCAGGATGTTGATCTGGCGCGGAGTGTTGTTGATATGGTCTTCACCACGAACAACGTGGGTGATTTCCATATCCCAGTCATCCACAACAACACAGAAGTTGTAAGTTGGAGAACCATCGGTACGGCGAATGATCAGATCGTCGAGTTCCTGGTTGCTGAATTCGATTGGGCCACGAATCTGGTCATCAAAAATCACTGAACCTTCTTGCGGGTTAGCAAAACGCACCACGCAAGGCTCGTCGGCTTCATGATGCTCATGACCGTGGCGGCAGCGGCCGTCATAACGTGGCTTGTCGCCGTTAGCCATTTGTTCTTCGCGCAGCGCTTCAAGGCGTTCTTTAGAGCAGTAGCATTTAAACGCCGTACCCGCTTCCAGCATTTCGTCGATAACCGCGTTGTAACGATCAAAGCGCTTGGTCTGGTAGTACGGGCCTTCGTCCCACTCAAGGCTCAACCAATTCATGCCATCCATAATAGCTTCGATAGCTTCTGGAGTTGAACGCTCGAGGTCAGTGTCTTCTATACGCAACACGAATTCGCCATCGTGGTTACGAGCAAAAAGCCATGAGTAAAGAGCGGTACGAGCACCACCAACGTGCAAATAGCCTGTTGGGCTTGGCGCAAAGCGAGTTTTGATTTTCATTGAACGGCCTTAATTACGCAAAAGTACCGGGAAACCGGCAAATGCCAGGGAATATTGAGTCGGGCAACATTCTACCACTGTGCGCTAATTCCTCAATGACGTTACCTTGAGTTATCAGGAATCCACATATTCTGGTGGCAAATCAATCACCCATGGACATTTACCGATCGCATTGTTTATTTTTACGACGAACGAACAAAATCTTTAGAAAAGGCGTTGACTCATTTTCAACTCTCCCTATAATGCGACTCCACACAGCGGGGGTGATTAGCTCAGTTGGTAGAGCACCTCCTTTACACGGAGGGGGTCGGCGGTTCGAGCCCGTCATCACCCACCATTCATTAGTGAGTGATTCCGCAGTGTAGCAAGAGATAAGATTTGGGTGATTAGCTCAGTTGGTAGAGCACCTCCTTTACACGGAGGGGGTCGGCGGTTCGAGCCCGTCATCACCCACCATTATCGCCTCTTGCAATAGCAGTACCGAAGTTTGGGTGATTAGCTCAGTTGGTAGAGCACCTCCTTTACACGGAGGGGGTCGGCGGTTCGAGCCCGTCATCACCCACCATTCGGGGCGTTAGCTCAGTTGGTAGAGCAGTTGACTTTTAATCAATTGGTCGCAGGTTCGAATCCTGCACGCCCCACCAAATTTAGAAAA
This sequence comes from Buttiauxella izardii, assembly GCF_003601925.1. Classification (GTDB taxonomy): domain Bacteria; phylum Pseudomonadota; class Gammaproteobacteria; order Enterobacterales; family Enterobacteriaceae; genus Buttiauxella; species Buttiauxella izardii. The sequence continues at coordinate 42,910 of NZ_QZWH01000042.1, read as the reverse complement.
AAGCGCCTTTAGGCGCTTTTTTCGTTTCTGACTCACCACTTTCCATTCAAGATTTACCCCTGCCTGGCCGATAACAGCTCTAATCAATCCCTCGAGGAATAATTATGAGCACCACTATCAACACGTCCACACCGTCACCTCAGGCAAGCAGTGCTTCTTCAAAAAGCTCCGGCGGCAACGATCTGGCGTCGCAAATCACCCGCATCACGCAGCAAATCACCAAACTGACTCAACAAGCGAAAGATATTGCTAACGGCAGCGGGACAACCGAAGAAAAGCAGAAGCAACAAGAGCTGATTCAAGCGCAAATTAAGATGTTGCAGGCGCAACTGGCCCAACTCCAGCGCGAGCAAGCTGAACAGGCCCAGCAAAAGCAGGAACAGCAGCAAGCGAGAGTCGAAGGGGTGAATAAACCTTCCGATGAACACCAGATTGATATCTACATCTGATCGTGATTAAACAGTGGATCGCCCAGACGAGCCGCGGTTAACTGCTGCGCCTGCTGGCGAACCACCTGCCAGATGGCTTCTGCCGCACGCGAAAGTGAGCGGTTTTTGCGCCGCACCAACATTAACTGCCGGTCAACAACGGGAATCAGCGGCCTGACAACCAGCGGCCGCCCCTGTGGCAAAGGCAATGCCAGCGCGGGAAGTACGCTGATGCCGATTCCCGCTTCCACCATCGGGAAAAGCGTCGCCGGGTGGCCAATCTGCTGCACAATGTTTGTCTCAATTCCCTGACGAAGCAATGCATCATCAATCAGCGGACGGCTTCCCGACGCGTAATCCTGCAAAACCAGATTTGCCCCTTGCAATGCTTGCCACGGAACCTGTTCCTGAGCTGCTAATGGATGATCATTGCGGCACAGTAATAAGAACGGCTCGGAAAGGACGGCCTCGCAATCCAGGTCACTTGCCTGAATCGGGTCGATAACCATGCCAAAATCCACTTCTCCTTGCCGAATGCTTTGCAGCACCCACTGTTGCGGGCGGTCATGAAGCACAAATCGAATTGCGGGAAATTCCAGCGCGGCTGCGGCAATGGACTGCGGCATTAAATGAGCGGAGATAGTCTGGCTGGCGGCGACGCGCACTGTTCCGCTTAACTGATGCCCAACGCTTCGCGTGTCCAGCAGTGTGCTGGTCAACTCTTCCAACAGGCGTTCGAGACGCGCCGCCAGTTGCTGGCCCGCTTCCGTTAACACCACTTCTCGCGTGGTGCGATCCAAGAGTTTGACACCGATTTCGCTCTCAAGCTCTTTCACGCTGTGACTGACCGCCGACTGGCTCAAGCCAATTTGCTCCCCTGCCCGGCTAAAACTTCCGGCATGAGCGACTGCGACGAAGACTTTTAACTGACGTAACGAATAATTCATTTAATAAATTCATTAATGCATTCAATAAATCAATTTTATTTCTAAAACCAATAAAAGCACAATGACTCATCAAAAGTTTGAGGAATGATGATGAAACTCTTTCGCGTACTCGACCCGTTCACACTGACGTTAATTGTGACTGTATTGCTGGCGTCTTTCTTCCCCGCTCAAGGCAGTTTTGTAGGCTTTTTTGAAGGGCTGACGACGGCTGCCATCGCGCTATTATTCTTTATGCACGGCGCAAAGCTTTCGCGTGAAGCGATAATCGCCGGCAGCAGTCATTGGCGTTTGCATTTGTGGGTGATGTGCAGCACGTTTGTATTATTCCCGGTTCTGGGCGTGCTGTTTGCCTGGTGGGCACCGGTCAAAGTCAGCCCCGAAATTTATACCGGCTTTTTATACCTGTGTATTTTGCCTGCAACGGTGCAGTCGGCCATCGCGTTTACCTCCCTTGCGGGTGGCAATGTTGCGGCTGCGGTATGTTCCGCATCGGCTTCCAGCCTGCTCGGCATTTTCCTCTCGCCATTGTTAGTCGGCATGGTGATGCACGTTCATGGCGCAAGTGGCAGTTTGCAGCAGGTTGGCAGCATTATGTTGCAGTTGCTGGTGCCGTTCGTGGTGGGCCATCTTTCACGTCCGTTGATTGGCGAGTGGGTCGCACGACACAAAAAGTGGATTGGTAAAACTGACCAAACCTCCATTCTGTTGGTTATCTACACGGCGTTTAGCGAAGCGGTAAGGCATGGGATTTGGCACAAAGTCGGCATCGGTTCACTGCTGTTTATTGTGGTCGTAAGCCTGGTTCTGCTGGCGATTGTTATCAGCGTTAATATGTTTGTCGCCAGACGTCTGGGCTTTAGCAAAGCGGATGAGATTACGATTGTGTTCTGCGGCTCGAAAAAGAGCCTGGCGAATGGTATTCCCATGGCGAATATTTTATTCCCGGTCGCCACCGTCGGGATGATGGTGCTACCGCTGATGATCTTCCACCAGTTACAGTTGATGATTTGCGCGGTTCTGGCTCGCCGTTATCAGCATGAAACGAAAGTGGCAGCCGAAGCCGCCACTGAAAACGCATAATAACATCTACCCTAAATAATTCGAGTTGCTGGAAGGCGGCAACGCAGTGAATCCCCAGGAGCTTACTAAAGTAAGTGACTGGGGTGAACGAGGAAAGCCAACGCATCAGCAACTTGAAGTATGACGGGTAAATTAGTGACGTTTTAGGGGTTTGACCAACCCCTCCAACCCTTCAGTTTTAATCAGCAAAGTGAGCCGCATTAAGTCACCAAGATGGCCCTGTGGAAACTCGTCTTTGCGTGCGAACCACAGGAAATATTCTTCCGGCACATCAATCAGCACGCGGCCTTTATACTTGCCGAAAGGCATTACAGTATTGGCAATTTCAATCAGCTGTTCTTTATCCATTTCATTCACCTAATAAGCGAATCATTTCAGCTTCATCAATCACATCAATACCCAGTTCCTGGGCCTTCACAAGCTTAGAACCGGCCGCTTCGCCCGCAATCACTAAGTCGGTTTTCTTCGACACGCTGCCCGCAACTTTCGCCCCTAAAGCGACCAGCCGAGCTTTGGCATCATCACGCGACATAATGCTTAGCGACCCCGTCAGGACAACGGTTTTACCCGCAAACGGGCTGTCGATTTCTTCTGCTTTGATAACGACAGGAGCGGGCCAGTGAACGCCTGCTTCTTCGGTTAACTGGCGGATAACTTCGCGGTTACTTTCTTCAGAGAAGAAGTTAAATACATGCGTGGCAACCACGATGCCCACATCAGGCACTTTTTGCAGTTCTTCAATAGAGGCCGCAGCAAGAGCATCCAGCGTGCCAAAATACGCCGCTAATCCTGCCGCTGTCGCCTCGCCCACTTCACGAATACCCAGCGCATAGAGGAAGCGGGCGAACGTGGTTTCTTTCGACTTCGCCAACGCATCGACAACGTTTTGCGCCGACTTCGGCCCCATGCGATCCAGGCCAGTCAGTTTGCCTGCGGTCAGATTGAAAAGATCCGCAGCGGTATGGACGTATTCCTTCTCGACCAGTTGATCGATGATCTTGTCGCCCATGCCATCGACATCCAGCGCGCGACGCGAGACAAAATGCTTGAGTGCTTCTTTGCGCTGCGCACCGCAAATCAAACCACCGGTACAACGCGCAACGGCTTCGCCTTCGACTCGTTCAACATCAGAACCGCAAACCGGGCAATGCGTCGGGAAGACGATTTCTGTGGTGTTTTCCGGGCGCTCAGACTCCACCACGCCAACGACTTGTGGAATCACATCACCCGCACGACGAATAACAACGCGGTCGCCAATTCTTAAACCCAGGCGCTCGATTTCATCGGCGTTATGCAGTGTGGCATTGCTGACTAGCACACCCGCAACCTGCACCGGCTCAAGACGGGCAACGGGCGTGATCGCACCGGTACGCCCTACCTGAAATTCCACGTCACGAACAAAGGTCATTTGTTCCTGCGCCGGGAATTTAAATGCCACCGCCCAACGCGGCGCACGGGCAACAAAGCCAAGAGTCTCTTGCAGAGCAAGCGAATCCACTTTGATCACCACCCCGTCGATATCAAAACCTAAAGTCGGGCGATCTGCCTCAACCTGGTGATAAAACGCCAGCACTTCTTCTGCTGTGTTGCACAGGCGAATGCGATCGCTAACCGGCAATCCCCACTCTTTGAACTGCTGTAAACGCCCGTGATGACTGGCAGGTAATTCACCACCTTCAAGCAAACCGACGCCGTAGCAGAAGAAGGTCAATGGGCGTTTTGCGGTAATGCGTGGATCGAGCTGACGCAAAGATCCCGCCGCAGCGTTACGTGGGTTAGCAAAAATTTTGCCGCCGGTGCGACGAGCTTCTTCGTTGATCTTCTCAAAACTCGCTTGTGGCAGGAAAACTTCACCTCGCACTTCGAGGCGACGGGGAATATTTTCACCACGCAATTTCAGAGGAATAGCGCGAATGGTACGCACGTTAGCGGTGATATTTTCCCCGGTAGTGCCATCGCCACGCGTCGCAGCGCGGATTAGGACGCCGTCTTCATAAAGCAAGCTAACCGCCAGGCCATCTAACTTTAACTCACAGCAAAAAGTCACCGCTTCGGTGCTTTTTAAGCGGTCTTGTACACGCTTGTTAAAGGCGAGATAGCTCGCCTCATCAAACACGTTATCGAGCGAAAGCATCGGTACTTCGTGGCGAATCTGAGTAAATTCGCTTAGCGGTGCCGCACCCACTCGCTGAGTCGGTGAATCTGGGGTGATTAATTCAGGATGCGCTTCTTCTAAAGAGCGCAACTCTCCCATCAGGCGGTCGTATTCCGCATCAGGGACTTCTGGGTTATCAAGCACATGATAGAGATATTCATGATGGCGAAGCGTGGTTCGCAGTTGAGTAATTTGTTGTTCGATTGTGTCCATATCGCACCATCAATAATATAAAAAACCCCCGACATGCGGGGGTTTGGGGAAACATGTTCAGGACAAATTCTAGTGGCAAGCGTTAGCTTCTACCACTTCGCGGATGCGGTCCTGATACTCACGCATTTTCTGCGGTGTCATCATACGGCGTTGGTCGTCAAGCACCACACCACCGACTTCATCAGCAATATGCTGAGCTGACTGCAGCATCAACTTAAAGTTCTGGGTCGGATCGCCATAAGACGGCACCTGCATGAAGATTGTCACACCCGGTGTGGCAAAATTCGTCATGCTCTCGGGGTCAAACGAACCAGGCTTAACCATATTGGCGAGGCTAAACAGCACCGGGCCGCTACCATCAGGACTGAGGTGACGGTGGAAAATGTTCATTTCGCCAAAGATAAAGCCCGCTTGCTGAATACTGTTTAACAGCACGTCGCCGTTAATCATGCTGCCAGCGTGCGCCGAAACGTTCAGTACAATCACCGTCTCTTTAAGACGAGCCGGAGCTTGCGGTGCCGGAGCAGGCTGTGCTGCAATTGGCTCTGGCTCAGCAATTGGCTGCTGTACCGGAGCTGGCGGAACCGCTGGCTGCGGTTGCTGTGCAATCGGTTGTTGAACAGGCTGCTGCACCGGTTGAGCAACAACAGGCTGCTGTGGCACAGGCTGATGTACTGGCGCTACAGGTGCTTCCTGGCGCGGTGCAACCGGTTCAGGTTGACGCACAGGGGCACTTTGACGCGGCTCAGCAGAAGCGTATGGCGGCTCGTATTGATGTTGAGGCGATTGTGGTTGACGAGGCATTTCTGTCTCGCGACTCACGCTTTCTGGCGCAGGGTTAGCCCGACGCACACGCACCTCACCTACTCCATCATCTTGCTCATCGTCAGCCTCGTCGCCATCCGACTCGTATTCGTCACGCTTAGACTTCATGCGCTTCATTGGACGATCACGAAAAACGGATGAACGCTCCTTACGACTCGTCCACAGGCCGTGAACCAGTAAGGCTATTATGGCGATCGCGCCAACAATGATTAATATCAGACGCAAATCCTGCATCATTATATTCTCTGTTGTTCTAACACCTTGCCACCGCGGCAAACATTTACTCACTAAGAGTATTTGCCCATCTGCTCAAGTGCAAGTGCGCACACGGTTTTCTCGGCAGAAAGATGCTCCTAAATCGATTTTTTGCTGTTTTTTCGACCATTTCCTAATAAGTTTTTCTCCTGACACTCAGTTATGATAGCCATGCACGTCAAAGCCAAGCCTAAAAAGGAGTTCGATCAGATATGGTTTCACTTTCAGGAACCGTGCCACGCAGTGGCGTTTATTATTTTTCGCAAGGCTGGAAGCTGGTACGCGAGCCTGGAATCAAACGATTCGTGCTCATGCCGCTCCTGGTGAATATCTTATTGATGGGCGGCGCATTTTGGTGGCTGTTTACCCGCCTGGATGTTTGGGTTCCGACGCTGCTTTCATACGTGCCAGACTGGTTGCAGTGGCTGAGCTATATTATTTGGCCGCTGGCGGTGATCTCTATCTTGCTGGTGTTTGGCTATTTATTTTCAACCCTCGCCAACTGGATTGCTGCCCCGTTTAACGGTTTGTTAGCTGAACAGCTAGAAGCTCGTCTGACTGGCGCAACTCCGCCAGATACGGGCCTGGTTGGCATAATGAAAGACATTCCACGCATTATGAAACGCGAATGGCAAAAGCTGGCCTGGTATCTGCCGCGTGCGCTGTTGTTACTGCTGCTTTATTTCATTCCGGGTATCGGGCAAACCGTTGCGCCAGTTTTATGGTTTTTGTTTAGCGCATGGATGCTGGCGATTCAGTATTGCGACTATCCATTTGATAACCATAAAGTGCCCTTTAAAGAGATGCGCATTTCGTTGCGTGAAAAGAAAGTTATCAATATGCAGTTTGGCTCGCTGGTCAGCCTGTTTACGCTCATTCCTTTCCTGAATTTAGTCATCATGCCGGTTGCTGTGTGCGGCGCGACGGCGATGTGGGTGGATTGCTATCGCCCAAAACACGCCATGTGGAAGTAATCTCAACAGGAGCGGCTTATGTCGCTCCTTATTCCTTCTCGCTCCTGCTTATTTCCCTTATACATATAGATATGCGATTTCCTTACTTCCGCATAACTTCTAAGCAGGTATGCTGGGCTGGTTTCCCAAATTTCATACAGTTAAGGACGGGTTATGAGCAAGATCTATGAAGACAACTCTCTGACTATCGGTCATACGCCGCTGGTTCGACTGAACCGCATCGGTAATGGACGCATCCTGGCGAAGGTAGAGTCCCGTAACCCGAGCTTTAGCGTTAAATGCCGTATCGGAGCCAATATGATTTGGGATGCCGAAAAACGCGGTGTGCTCAAACCTGGCGTTGAGTTAGTCGAACCGACCAGTGGTAACACCGGTATCGCACTGGCCTACGTTGCCGCAGCGCGTGGTTACAAGCTGACGTTAACCATGCCAGAAACCATGAGCATCGAACGCCGCAAACTGCTGAAAGCGCTGGGTGCCAACCTGGTACTGACAGAAGGCGCGAAAGGCATGAAAGGCGCGATTCAGAAAGCTGAAGAAATCGTTGCCAGCGATCCAGAAAAATTCCTGCTTCTGCAACAGTTTAGCAACCCGGCAAACCCGGAAATCCACGAGAAAACCACTGGCCCGGAAATCTGGGAAGATACCGATGGTGAAGTGGACGTATTCATTGCCGGTGTGGGTACAGGCGGTACGCTGACAGGCGTGAGCCGTTACATCAAAAACACCAAGGGTAAAACTGACCTTATCAGCGTTGCCGTTGAACCAACCGATTCTCCGGTCATTGCTCAGGCGCTGGCGGGTGAGGAACTCAAGCCAGGCCCACATAAAATTCAGGGCATCGGCGCAGGTTTCATTCCAGGGAACCTCGATCTGAAGCTTATCGACAGAGTTATCGCCATCACTAACGATGAAGCTATTTCTACAGCTCGTCTTTTGATGGAAGAAGAAGGTATTTTGGCGGGTATTTCATCCGGTGCCGCAGTGGCTGCTGCATTAAAACTTCAAGAAGATGAAGCATTTGCCAATAAAAACATTGTGGTTATACTGCCATCCTCTGGGGAGCGTTACCTGAGTACTGCCCTGTTCGCCGATCTTTTCACGGAAAAAGAACTGCAACAGTGATGCCAGGCAGGTAAGAATGTGTAAAAAAGCACCCAAATGGGTGCTTTTTTGTGGCCTTCATCAAACTTTTGGCTACCCCGGCATTGCGTAGCCCCGTCAGGTCTGGTATCTATCCAGCAAATTATTTTGATGCGCGAAATTAATCGGAATGTGAGGTAGATCTGCTGAATCGATTTAACGATTTGGTGCAAAATCACATTTCACGGCATAATGATTAATGACGAGCGAGCCGCTAAGCGCACGGTTTCATGCCAGAGCACATTTCGCGGTTCCCGAAAGCATCCTGTGTCGCGTACAGTGTAACGTCGACGCTAACTATACAGGCTAAAGTTTTGCCACCAGGCTAGACTTTAGTTCCACAACACTAAACCTATAAGTTGGGGAAATACAATGTTCCAGCAAGAAGTTACCATCACCGCTCCAAACGGTCTGCATACCCGCCCTGCTGCTCAGTTTGTTAAAGAAGCTAAAGGCTTCACTTCTGAGATCACTGTGACCTCCAACGGCAAAAGCGCTAGCGCAAAAAGCCTGTTCAAACTGCAAACTCTGGGCCTGACTCAAGGTACAGTAGTGACCATCTCCGCTGAAGGCGAAGACGATCAGAAAGCAGTTGAGCATCTGGTAAAACTGATGGCTGAACTCGAGTAAGTTCTGGGTTCTTCGTAAATATCAGTCACAAGTAAGGTAGGGTTATGATTTCAGGCATTTTAGCATCCCCGGGTATCGCTTTCGGCAAGGCACTTTTGCTGAAGGAAGATGAAATTGTCATCGACCGGAAGAAAATTTCTGCCGACAAAGTTGCGCAGGAAGTTGAACGTTTCTTAAGTGGACGCGCGAAAGCGTCTTCGCAATTAGAAGCGATCAAAATTAAAGCTGGCGAGACCTTCGGTGAAGAAAAGGAAGCTATCTTCGAAGGCCACATTATGTTGCTGGAAGACGAAGAGCTTGAGCAGGAAATCATAGCCCTTATCAAAGATAAGTTAGTGACTGCTGATGCAGCGGCTCACGAAATTATCGAAGGCCAGGCTATTGCTCTGGAAGAGTTAGACGATGAATACCTGAAAGAACGTGCGGCTGACGTGCGTGACATCGGTAAACGTCTGCTACAAAACATTCTGGGTCTGGCAATTATCGACCTGAGCGCTATTCAGGATGAAGTTATCCTGGTCGCTAAAGATTTGACTCCGTCTGAAACCGCTCAGCTCAACCTGCAAAAGGTTCTGGGTTTCATCACTGATATCGGTGGCCGCACCTCCCACACCTCAATCATGGCGCGTTCTCTTGAACTGCCAGCGATCGTCGGTACGGGCAGCGTTACCAACCAGGTGAAGAACGGCGATTACCTGATCCTCGATGCGGTTAACAATAAAGTTTACGTTAATCCAACCAACGACGAGATCGAAGCTCTGCGCGCTGTACAGCAGCAGGTTGCTTCTGAGAAAGCTGAACTGGCAAAACTGAAAGACCTGCCAGCAATCACTCTCGATGGTCATCAGGTAGAAGTATGCGCAAACATCGGTACTGTTCGTGATATCGACGGTGCAGAGCGCAATGGTGCAGAAGGTGTAGGTCTGTATCGTACTGAATTCCTGTTCATGGACCGCGATTCACTGCCAACTGAAGATGAGCAGTTCGCGGCGTACAAAGCTGTTGCTGAAGCCTGTGGCTCACAAGCAGTTATCGTACGTACCATGGATATCGGTGGCGACAAAGAGCTGCCGTACATGAACTTCCCGAAAGAAGAGAACCCGTTCCTGGGCTGGCGTGCAGTGCGTATCGCAATGGATCGTAAAGAGATCCTGCATGATCAGGTACGCGCTATTCTGCGTGCTTCTGCTTTCGGTAAATTACGCATCATGTTCCCAATGATCATCTCTGTTGAAGAAGTGCGTGCACTGAAAGCAGAAATCGAAATCATGAAGGCGCAGCTGCGTGAAGAAGGCAAAGCGTTTGACGAAACTATCGAAGTTGGCGTGATGGTTGAGACTCCGGCTGCGGCCACGATTGCTCGCCACCTGGCTAAAGAAGTCGACTTCTTCAGTATCGGTACTAATGATCTGACGCAGTACACCCTGGCAGTTGACCGTGGTAATGATATGATTTCACATCTTTACCAGCCAATGTCACCGTCCGTACTGACTCTGATTAAGCAAGTTATTGATGCTTCTCATGCTGAAGGTAAATGGACCGGTATGTGTGGTGAGCTTGCAGGCGACGAACGTGCTACACTTCTGTTGCTGGGTATGGGTCTGGACGAATTTAGTATGAGTGCCATTTCTATCCCGCGCATTAAGAAGATTATTCGTAACACGAACTTCGAAGATGCGAAGGTGTTAGCAGAGCAAGCTCTTGCTCAACCGACAACGGACGAGTTAATGATGCTGGTTAACAAGTTCATTGAAGAAAAAACAATCTGCTAATCCACCGGATGCGGCCCAATTTACTGCTTAGGAGAAGATCATGGGTTTGTTTGATAAACTGAAATCTCTGGTTTCTGATGATAAAAAAGACACCGGAACCATTGAGATTGTTGCCCCACTTTCTGGCGAAATCGTCAATATTGAAGATGTACCAGATGTGGTTTTCGCCGAGAAGATCGTTGGTGATGGTATTGCAATTAAACCGACTGGCAACAAAATGGTTGCTCCGGTTGACGGCACCATCGGTAAAATCTTCGAAACTAACCATGCTTTCTCTATCGAATCTGATAGCGGCATCGAACTGTTCGTTCACTTCGGTATCGACACCGTTGAACTGAAAGGCGAAGGCTTCAAGCGTATCGCTGAAGAAGGCCAGCGCGTTAAGAAAGGCGACGTAGTTATCGAGTTCGATTTGGCCCTGCTGGAAGAGAAAGCGAAGTCTACCCTGACTCCGGTTGTTATCTCCAACATGGACGAAATCAAAGAGCTGATCAAACTGACTGGTAGCGTGACAGTGGGCGAAACCCCAGTAATCCGCATCAAGAAGTAAGATTTAAGCGGCAGGTCATCTCCCTGCAATGAATATAAAAAACCGGAAATATTTATTTCCGGTTTTTTTTTGCCTGTATTAGTCGCGTAAATACTCCAGTTGGTATTCTCCTGAACCGACTTTTACCACACCATTATTCCCCTGTTTTTCAATCTGCAAATCATCAGCTGAAATGACATCCCGTAATGCAGCAAGTTTGAGGGTGGCATGAGTATTATGTGGAACCTTAATATTTAGCCTCACTCTTTGGCCGCTATTGCTCTCTTGCACCTGCCAATGCACGGCAATTTCACCATAGTTTGTATGTACGGCTGCCTTTACCCAGGAAAGCCCGCCGCCAATCACCGGTGAGATAATCACATGCTTAAAGCCCGGCTCGTTCTCATCAGCTTCAATTCCCGCCACCGCCCGATACAACCACTCCCCCACCGCGCCATAGGCGTAATGGTTAAATGAGTTCATATCGGCGCTCCACATCGAACCATCGGGCTTAACGCCATCCCAGTGCTCCCAGATAGTCGTCGCCCCCGCTTTAACCTGATACAGCCATGACGGGAAATCTTCTTTTAGCAGCAGTTCCCAGGCCTCTTTCTCGCGGCCGTTTTGACTCAGCGCGTGGCAAAAATAAGGCGTCCCTACAAACCCGGTCACCAGATGGCCATCATGCTCCTTTAGAAGTTCAACCAGCGTGTTCACAGTGCGTTCCTTAAACGCCGCTGGCACAAGGTTGAAATAGAGCGCAAGGATATGAGCGGTCTGGGTTCTTGCCGCAAGCCTGCCGGATGGCGTAAAGAATTCGAACTGAAAACGTTCAACGATTTGCTGATGCAGATCGCGGTATTTCTGGTGATCGTCCTCCCGCCCTAACGCTTTGGCGGCTTTGCTAAACAGCTCCGTCGAATAGGCAAAATACGCGGTACAAACGAGGTCTGAAGGCGTGGCACCAAAATAGCTCCCCTCTTTTGCATCCAGCGCCACCCAGTCGCCAAACTGCAATTTGTAGCCCCAAATCAGGTTCTGCGAGTGGACGAGCATAAATTCAATCCAGGCTTTCATGCTGTCATACTGGTTTTCCAGCACTCGGGTATCGCCATACATCAGATACAACGTCCACGGATTAATCACCGCCGCATCAGCCCAGGCCGCCGCCGAATGCGTTCCCCCCTCAGCAAGATTGATATCGTTCGCGCAATGCCCGGCGAGAATATCAGGCACCACGTGTGGCACTCCGCCCTCAGGCGTCTGGTCGTATTTCAGGTCGGTTAGCCATTTAGAGAAGAAACTGCTGGTTTGCATCAGGTAGCTGGCGGTGCGGCAAAAAATTTGTGCGTCACCCGTCCAGCCCAGCCGTTCGTCACGCTGCGGGCAGTCAGTAGGGACATCGACAAAATTCCCTTTCAGACCCCAGAGAATATTGTGATGCAGCTGGTTTAAATCGTTGTTTGAGCATTTAAAGTGCCCAACCTGCGCCATTTCCGAATGAATGACGATTGCATTAAAGTTCTCAAGCAACAGCTCGCCGGGATATGCTTCAACTTTCACATAGCGGAAACCGTGATAAGTGAAGCGGGGATGATAAACCTCCTGCTCGCCGCCATTTAAAATATACTCGACGCGCTGTTTCGCAGAACGCAGGTTATCCAGATAGACATTGCCGTCAGCATCCAGCACTTCAAAATGCCGCAGTATCACTTTCTCGCCGCGCTGGCCGCGAACTTTAAACTCAACCCAGCCACTAAGGTTTTGCCCGAAATCAATTACCGAATCGCCCTGTGGCGTGGTCATCAGACGCAGTGGCTGGAGCACTTCAATCTGTTTGACCTTGCAGGCTCCCTGCGCGGTAAGCGTTTTCTTATCATGCGCAACAATTTCCACAGGCCGCCAGTGCGACGCATCAAAATCTGTTTTATTCCAGCCGCTACGCTGCTGGCCTGCATCGTAAATTTCGCCATCATAAATTTCAGCAAATAAAACCGGCGAATCTTCGGCGCGCCAGGAGTCATCGGTTACGACAGTTTGTGTCGTGCCATCTTCATAATTGATCACCAACTGGCCGATAAACGCAGTTTGTTCCCCGTAATAATTTCTGTCACGGGTAAACCCCATATCGCCTTTATACCAACCGGCTCCAACTTCTGCGCCAATCACATTTCCGCTGGACTGGAGTTGCTCCGTCACATCGTAGGTTTGATAAAGCAAATGATGATGATAGCTACTCCAGCCAGGGGTTAATTCATCGCTCCCCACTTTGTTGCCGTTAAGGAAAAGCTGATAAATCCCTAACCCAGACGAATGTACAAAAGCAGATTTTATTGCGACGTTATTTTTTAGCGCGAACTCTTTTCTTAATAAAGTCACTTTGGAGTTAGCTTTATCCTGAACACTTTCCCCAGAAATAAAATCAGCCTGCCATGAGTTATCAACCAGGCCACTTACAAACTTAGCGACTGAACTCCATTCACTTTTCTCACCGTAATTATCAATAACTCTGCCCCGAACAAAATAAAGCGTGGAAGGATGCAAAGAAATATCATTGAGGATAATATTAGCGGAAGCATTACTGATAACCACACCGCTATCAAACAAGACTTCAGTAAAGCTTTCATCGTAACTACATTGCAATTGGTAAGAAACCTGTTCGACACATTGATGGTTGCTGTTAATCTCCCAACCTAAAACCGGAAATTGATCAACGCCACAGAGCGACAGCTCATGGTCAAGCGTAATTTTATTAACTGCCAGCATGATTTATAGTCCTTAATAAAAACCAGTTAATGAGGAGTTACCGGTGCTGCCCGAAGTTCAGATGCATCAGAATGAATATCGATAATGGTTTCACTTTCGCTGGAAAACTCATTGCGCTGCTGGCGATGGAAACACAGCCAACCAATAAACATGCCTAAAGCAATAATTGAAGAAAGAATGGTATATAAAGCAACAGGCCCGGCATCTAATAATACGGGAGTAACAAAGGCCAATAATGCACAGGATAATCGAGCCACGCCGACAATGGCACCCTGTGCCGTGGAGCGCAGCATGGTGGGGAATGATTCCTGCGACCAGACTTTCATAATGCCTTCAAACGCCATCCCGCTGCCCACTGCGGTAAATGAAATAAAGCAGAACCACGATAGCGGAGAGAAATTAAGTAATACCGGCATAAAGAAACCGCCCGCAAAAAAGAATGCGCCAATCACAAAAACCAGCATTCTTCTCGACGTATCAACCATTTTCATAAATAACAGCCCAGACAACACGCCCACCGGCATCAGCAAAAAATTCCACAGGGAATTTTTCTCTACCGAAATCCCGACCACATTCACAGCAACATAAGTCCCGAACTGCCCGCCGGTATTAGCGGCAAGATTCACCAGGGTATAGAAAAGGCACAGCGCGATAAACGGCCATAAATATTTGCCGCGTAACAGATCTTTAAACGAAGCCTTTTGTGCGCGAACAGTTGTAGCGCCCCGACGCCGTTCATCGCGAGCCACCAGCCACATGGGTGATTCAGGGATTTGCCAGCGCAACAGTAACAACACAACGGCCACGAAGCCGACATGAAGATACATAACCTGTGCGCCTAATTGCCCCCATCCTCCGACCACAGCGGAAATAGCCATCGTCGCACTGATGCCCAGCAACCACAGCAGATTGGATAAGCCAATAATCTTGCCGCGATTTTTATCGCTGGCTGCTTCAGCAATAGTGGCTAATGAAACCGGAAGATCGGCTCCGGTCGCCAGCCCAACAAATGCCGTGCCAAGCAGTAAAACCACAAACAACTTGCCGAACGTTAACATCAGCGCGCCCACAGCAATCATCGCCATGGTGACAATAAAAACTTTACGCCGGCCAAAACAGTCACCCAACCTGCCGCCGACAAGAGCACCCACCGCGATACATAACGTTAATACGCCGGAAAGAATGCCGATTTCAGCCGAAGTTACGCCAATGGCTTTCTGATAAATCACTAATGCCGTACCGTTAGAAACAATAGCCGCTGAATCAATATAAGAGGCCATACCCGAAACCACCCCGATATACCAGGGGTTAATAACTTTGACTTTATCCATAAAGTTGACTCCATTAATCACTACGTTAATTTCATTAACCACTTACCTTTCTTTAAAGAAAAAATAATGCACAGTAATGAACTAGCAGCAGAACGATTAACAAGAAATTGACTGACTTAAATGTCGTTCCTGAGAGGGCGTCCGATAAAAACGTTTCTTATAACTTTCGGTTAAGCGTGAAGCAGTCACAAAACCACATGCCAATGCAATTTCATTAACCTGCCGATCGGTAGTGCGTAATAACTCTTGCGCCTTTAACAATCGATATATCTGCTGGAACTTTTCCGGAGTTGTCCCGGTCATTTGTTTAAAAAAACGAAACATCGTGCGTTTCGCCATTCCACTATCTTCACATAAATTGTCCCAGTTAATATTTTGCGTATAGTTCTTGCGTACATAGCTGAACATTTTTTGCCGACAATTATCGGCTGTGCGATCCCTGTCTACTTTTCTGCCGAGACAACAGCAAAGCAGTGACATTATTTCCAGGATAGCGGCTTCAGCGGCAGAAAAATAAACGGCATCATAATTATCATCGCGCCGTGCGCTTAGTTCATCGGTCAATTTCACAATTCTCGCCAGTTCGCTCTCTGACAAGCAAACGTTATGATGAGTAAAATTCTTTCTGTGCAGCCTGACGACACCCAGTAATTCATCGATACTTTGTATAAACCGAAAATGCCGCTGCTTATGGAATAATAGATTTATTAGCGATAGGTTATTAGTAGATTCGTAATAGTGAATATCATTTGCCGAGACAAAGAAGAAGTCGCCCTGGCCGATTAACTGCACCTGGTCGTTAATAATATGAAAGCCACTGCCACTACGTACGATCACCAATTCATCAAAATCATGGCCATGCATATCCGCCATTTCTTGTTTATCTAACATAAACAAACAGAAAGCATGTTCTTGAGTGAGAAAGAAATCCTCCGGCTGTTTTATTTCCATCTTTTCACCTGCCTGTTATTTATTTTCGGGGTGAGGCAAATATTAAACCCCATTATTAATGTCAAGTCATTATAGGGAGATGGCAGTACACCGTAAGTCAGCGTGACATTACTATCATTTTATCTAATCAATGTGTTCCATAACTCAGACGCAAAAAAAACGGCACCTTCAAGGCACCGTCATTATGTGGCTGTAAAACTGATTTAGATTTAAATACCGGAGCCTTGCGAATAACTCTCTTCGCCAAACACACCGGTCGATAAATAACGGTCGCCGCGATCGCAGATAATCGCCACCACCACCGCACCTGGGTTTGCCTGCGCCACGCGTAATGCGCCAGCCACCGCACCGCCGGAACTCACGCCGCAAAAAATACCCTCTTCACGCGCGAGTTTGCGCATGGTTCTTTCGGCGTCGACCTGCGACATATCAATCACTTCATCAACCAGACTCGGGTTGAAGATCTTCGGCAGCCATTCTTCGGGCCAGCGGCGAATGCCTGGAATACTGCTGCCATCTTCCGGCTGTAGGCCGACGATTTTGACGGTTTTTTCTTGCTCGCGCATAAACTGGCTGACGCCGGTTACTGTTCCGGTCGTGCCCATGCTGGAAACGAAGTGCGTGATTCGCCCCTGGGTTTGCTGCCAGATTTCTGGCCCGGTGGTGCTGTAGTGCGCATAGGGATTATCAGGATTGTTAAACTGGTCGAGGACTTTTCCTTCGCCACGTTCATCCATCAAACGCGCCATTTCACGCGCGCCTTCCATGCCCTGCTCTTTGGTCACCAGAATCAGTTCTGCGCCATAAGCCTGCATCGCCGCTTTGCGTTCCATACTCATGTTATCGGGCATTAACAGCTTCATGCGATAACCTTTGAGCGCGGCAATCATCGCCAGCGCAATCCCGGTATTGCCGCTGGTCGCTTCTATGAGCGTATCGCCAGGGGAGATTTCACCACGCGCTTCTGCGCGCACAATCATCGAAAGTGCCGCTCTGTCTTTTACCGAACCTGCGGGATTATTCCCCTCAAGTTTCACCCAAATTTCACTGCCGTTATCCAGGCCGGTGCGCTGCAATTTAACCAGAGGCGTATTGCCAATTGTGCTTTCTAATGTGTTCACTTGCCTGTCCACATACTTGCCAAAAATAAGAAAAGCGGCCACGTGGGCCGCTTTTGCGTGTCGTGTTGTTCGGTAAACTTATCAGGCAGTCTGCGCCAGGTCTAGTTGGCTATTATAAGTATGCTGAATACGGTCGTTGCCATCATATAAGCGAGCATGTTGCAGGCCGACAAACAAACGCTCGCCACGCACGGGAACATGATCTTCGCGCAGAACCACGGTTAACGGTTCGTCATACCAGCCCAACGGCTGCACAACTAGCTGCATGTAATGGCCGCGCGGGCTGATTTCCAGCACCTGCACCGGCAACGGAGAATCCAGATTTGTACGGCGACTGACGTCCACTTCCCACGGGCGCAGGAATAAATCCACTGGCCCCTGGTGCGCAGGAGTAAAGCCCAGCGGCCAGCGGTGTGCGCCGACATGGAACTGGCTGCCGCGCACAACCCCTTTCATGCGGTTCACTTCACCGAGGAATTCCAGCACGAAGCGGGTCGCCGGGTCGCGCCATACCGCTTCTGGTGTATCAACTTGTTCGATGTTGCCCTGGCTCATGACCACCACGCGATCGGCGACTTCCATCGCTTCTTCCTGGTCGTGAGTCACGAACACGCTGGTGAATTTCAGTTCTTCATGTAACTGGCGCAACCAGCGGCGCAGTTCTTTACGCACCTGCGCATCCAGCGCACCAAACGGCTCATCGAGCAGCAGAATCTGCGGCTCAACGGCTAACGCACGGGCCAGCGCGACACGCTGTTTCTGCCCGCCAGAAAGCTGCGCGGGGAAGCGATCCGCCAGATGGGAAAGCTGCACCATCTCCAGCAAACGGGTGACTTTCTGTTTAATCACCGCCGCCGACGGGCGCTCGCGGCGCGGTAATACCGTCAGGCCAAACGCAATATTGTCGAACACCGTCATATGGCGGAACAGCGCGTAATGCTGGAACACAAATCCCACTTTACGTTCACGCGCGTGAATGCGGCTGACATCGGTGCCATGGAAACTAATCCGCCCGCTGTTCTGGTGCTCAAGCCCGGCAATAATACGCAGCAGCGTGGTTTTGCCAGAACCCGATGGGCCTAACAGCGCCACCATTTGACCAGAAGGGATATCCAGAGAGATATCATTCAGCACCTGGGTGCGACCAAAAGATTTCTTAATATTGGTAATATCAATGCTCATGATTCCCCTCCTGTTGCAGGCGTTTTTCCTGGCTATTCAAACGCCACTGCACCGCACTCTTTAAGAACAACGTAACGATTGCCATCAGGGTCAATAACGCCGCTGCGGTAAACGAACCGACGGTGTTGTAGTCCTGCTGCAATAATTCAATCTGTAACGGTAGCGAGAATGTCTCGCCGCGAATAGAACCGGAAACCACTGATACCGCACCAAACTCGCCAATGGCGCGGGCGTTGGTCAACACCACGCCGTAGAGCAGCGCCCAGC
Source organism: Buttiauxella izardii (assembly GCF_003601925.1). Lineage (GTDB taxonomy): Bacteria > Pseudomonadota > Gammaproteobacteria > Enterobacterales > Enterobacteriaceae > Buttiauxella > Buttiauxella izardii. Next base: position 24,341 of record NZ_QZWH01000042.1, on the reverse strand, counting down.
GAATGTTCGGTAACGTAACGCGGCGGAACATCTGCCATCCTGACGCGCCCAGCAAAATAGCCGCTTCATCTTCCTGGCTGCCCTGGCTCAACATCACCGGCACCAGTTCACGCACCACAAAAGGACACGTCACGAAAATCGTCACCAAAACCATACCCGGCCACGCGAACATAATCTGAATGTTATGCTCGTCCATAAAGCCCGCCAGCGGGCCGTTGGAACCGTAGAACAGCAGGTAAACCAAACCGGCGACAACCGGCGACACCGCAAACGGGATATCCAGCAGCGTCAGTAACAACTGGCGGCCAGGGAAGTCAAAACGCGTCACCAGCCAGGCCAGTAAAATCCCGAACACCAGGTTTACCGGCACGGTAATCAACGCGATCATCACCGTCAGCCAGATGGCGTGCAGCATGTCCGGGTCAACAATGTTTTGCAGCGCAGGCATCAACCCTTTCGAGAAGGCCTGAGCAAAAATTGAGGCCACCGGCACCACCAGCAGCAAGAATGAAATCAGCACGCCGATACCAATCAGCGCCCATTTGCCCCAGTTAAAACCGGTACGGCGATAGCTTTTCAATTCAGTTACATCCGTCATCAGTGACCTACCACGCGCCGACCAAAGCGACTTTGCAACGTGTTAATCGTGAACAGCAGCAGCAATGAAGCCGCGAGGATCACCGAAGCAATCGCGCTGGCTGCCGGATAGTCGAACTCCTGCAAACGCACGAAAATCATCAGTGAAGTGACTTCCGTTTTCCAGGCGATGTTCCCGGCGATGAAAATCACCGCGCCAAATTCACCGAGGCTGCGAGTGAATGACAGCGCCACGCCTGCCATTAATGCTGGTGAAAGCTCCGGTAAAATCACACGACGGAAACTCTGCCAGCGCGTCGCACCGAGCGTTTCCGCCGCTTCTTCGTATTCCGGGCCGAGTTCTTCAAGCACTGGCTGGATGGTGCGCACCACAAACGGAATGCTGGTGAATGCCATCGCCACCGCGATACCCAACCAGGTGTAAGTCACTTTAATGCCAAACTGCGCCAGCCATTCGCCGTACCAGCCGTTAACGGAAAACAGCCCGGCAAGGGTTAAACCCGCCACCGCCGTTGGCAACGCAAATGGCAAATCCATCAAAGCGTCGAGCAGGCTGCGGCCCGGGAATTGATAACGCGTTAAAATCCACGCCATCAACATGCCAAACGCGCCATTAAAAATGGAAGCCACACCCGCCGACAGCAGCGTGACTTTGTACGCTGCCACGACTTGCGGGTTAGTGATCACTTCCCAGTACTGCGCCAGCGTCATTTCTGAAAGCTGCATCACTAGCGCGCTAAGCGGCAGCAGTAAAATCAGGCAAACAAACAGCAAACTGGTGCCGAGGCTTAAGGTAAAGCCCGGCAACACACGCTTTGAAGCAACAGCAAACATTACTCACGCCCCTTGCCGAGCAATTTGTCGAACTCACCGCCGCTGGCAAAGTGGGTTTTCATCGCTTCCGGCCAGCCGCCAAATTCATCTTCTACGCGGAAGAGTTCGGTCTGCGGGAATTTGTCTTTCAGTTTCGCCATCACTTCCGGGTTGTTCACGCGGTAGTAATAGTCGGTGATGATGGTTTGCGCCGCCGGGCTGTAGAGGAAGTTCAGATACTCTTTCGCCGCTTTTTCAGTGCCGTTGGCTTTAACGTTTTTATCCACCCAGGCCACCGGGAACTCAGCCAGAATGTTGACCTTCGGCACCACCACTTCGTAGCCGTCTTTCTCGTACTGCTTACTGATGTTATTCACTTCGGACTCAAAGCTAATCAGCACGTCGCCGAGGTTACGCTCAACAAATGTCGTGGTTGCGCCACGGCCACCGGTATCAAACACTTCGACGTTTTTCAGGAACTGCGTCATGTACTGTTCGGTTTTGGCTTTATCGCCGCCATCGGCTTTGTTCGCCGCGCCCCAGGCACCTAAATAGGTGTAACGCGCGTTACCGGAAGTTTTTGGATTCGGGAAAATCAATTTCACGTCCGGGCGCACTAAATCGCTCCAGTCGTGGATGTTTTTCGGGTTCCCTTTGCGCACCAGGAACGCCATGGTGGAGTAAAACGGTGAACTGTTATTGGGCAGGCGGGCTTGCCAGTCGGCCGGAATCAGGTTGCCTTTGTCATGCAAAATCTGCACATCAGAAACCTGGTTATAAGTTACAACGTCTGCTTTTAAACCCTGCAAAATCGCCAGCGCCTGTTTTGATGACCCGGCATGAGATTGTTTAATCACCAGCTTGTCGCCTTTGTTTTCCGCATCCCACTGCTTCTGGAAAGCAGGATTGAGCGCGGCAAACAGTTCGCGAGACACATCATAAGAGCTGTTCAGCAGTTCTGTGGCATGGGCTGAACCCGCCAATAACGCAGAAACAACCAGCGCACTCCAGACTTTTTTAACCGACGTTATTGCCATTGGGCACCCTTATAAATGTGATAGCCATCGAACTTTATGGTTACCAGTGTATTTATAACGAGTGGCAAAGCTGTAACGGTTTTATATATCGTTTGGTGATTTGCAATAAGAAAGGGGTATAAGGTTTTTAGGCGGGATTTGTCGGGTGACGCTAACGCTTACCCGACCTACGTTAAACATGGTTTTGTAGGGTGGATAAGCGCAAGCGTCATCCACCATTTAATTCTACAAGTTCAAAAGCTTATCTAAAGACGGCGCGAAATAATAACCGCCCGTCACTGGCTTAGTGAAACGCAACATGCCATCACGCTTGCCGTCGGTTTCGCCAAACATGCTCAACAACTGCTGTTCGATGTTATGCAAACGCGCACAATAAGCGATGAAGTACAGGCCGTGCGGGCCGCTGGCGGTGCCGTATGGCAGGCTCTGGCGCACAATCTTCAACCCTTTGCCGTTTTCTTTTAAATCGACGCGAGTTAAGTGCGAAGTCTCCGGGCGCTCGTCGCCGTCGATCTCTTCATTGGCATCTTTGGTACGGCCAATAATCATTTCCTGGTCGTGAACGCTCATGCGGTTTAACTGCTTGAGGTTATGTTCCCAACGCTGCACGAACACGTAGCTGCCGCCCGCATCCACACCATCGTTGATCACCGCCACTTCACGGCGAGTTTCTTCGCCCTGCGGGTTTTCGGTGCCATCAACAAAACCGCTCAGGTCGCGTTCTTCAACCCAACGGAAACCGTGGATCTCTTCTTCAATTTTCAGCGCGTCGCCAAAGGCCACCAGTGCCGCTTGCGCCACAGAAAAGTTCACGTCATGGCGCAGGGAAAGAATGTGGATCATCACATCATGCTGCGTCGCGGGAGCCAGCCCTTTGCCTAATGGCGCAAAGTTTTTCAGCTCGGTTGCGCCCACGCCACCGCTTAAATCGCGCCATAAATCGTGGCCGAATGCCACAACCGCGCCTAAGTTTGCATCCGGGAATTTAACCTGCAACTCAGTGAGCGACTGATTAAAAGTTTTGCAGCCCTGGCGAATCGCGTCGAAATCACCCTGAATACTCGCTTCCAGCCAAACGGCGGCGCGACAATGTTCCGGCAGAATGCCGGTTTGAACACGAGACATGAATCCTCCTGAAAAAAAACACGCCACTGACCGTGGCGTTTATGTCCTTATGATACCCAAATCTGGCCGCACCTTCTTGAGAAGGCGCAAGGCTGGGCGAAATTTTTATCGACGCCAGATAATTTTGCTGACCTTCCAGTTTTTGAGCGCATCGTCAGACGGCATTAAACCTTCCGGGCCGTGCCATTCGCCACTAAACACATAGCTAATGTGCTGGCTATTGGCAGCCTTACACTCAACACCTTCGCTGTCGTCACCGGTCGCTTTCGCACATGCGCCAAAGGCTTTGCTATAAAGGTCGCTAAAGAGGGTGCCAATTTTCACGCCGCTGTCGGTTTCAATCTCGCTGTCCATGACATCGACACGGCTGACGGTGCCTTTCTCACCGTTGACGATCACCATCACGGTTTTGTCGTCCATCGCTTCAAAGAAACGGACAATTTCGCCGTTGTCGGTTTTCATGCCGCTGCGCAGACGGTAATTGTCATTCAAAGCGCTGCTGACGGCCTTTTCATCCATCGGCGTGCTGGCGTTTAACTCACCCACGCCCTTCTCGCTCACTTCAATGGATGAACCGAACCAGTTCCATGGATTTGCCGCAGACCAGTTGACGGAAGAAAGCGTCGAACAGCCGCTCAGAACCAGTGGCAACCCTAATAACATCAGGCGCAGAGTTTTCATTAGAAATTCCTTTATTAAGCATGGGTACGCGCTTTGGAGTGCAAACTTTCCCAAAAGTGCCAGGTTATTCCCGGCTGAGGGTGAAGTAATCGCGTAAACGGCGGCTGGTACACAGCCACCAGAGGGCAAAAATATCGGCAATCAGCAACGCTAAAGTGACGCCCGTCAGCACTTCGCCCTGCCACAGCAACACGAGCTGCCAGCCCAAAACAACGATTTGTGCGGCAATTAATACCCAACGCCACGCCGACCATAATCGAGGATATAAATGGCGGCGGCCACTCATCATAAATGCCAGAGCCGCAGGAACGCCGGGCAGAAGCCCAAACCAAAAATTATCGCGGTCAGGATAGAACACACCGAGAATGGCATCCCCCTGCTGGCGGGACGCTGCCGCAAGCACTAACACGAACCAGGTTCGCGCCTGCAACAGGAGGGTGCACCAGAACAAAAACGGCGTTTTCAGATTACCGTGCGTATCATAATCCGAAGGCGGATACAGCTCAGGCATTAATATTCCTGGTCTTCAATCAAACGCTTGCCGAGCAAAATCACATCTTGCTGCTCATACTCAAGCCGCTCATACATGCCAATCACCAGGTCGTTTTCTTCGCGCACCATGATTTGAATTTTTGGGCAGCCGCGTGCGATGAGTTTTTTCTCAAGGCGGCTGAGTAACGCATTGGCGATGCCGCGACCGCGAAATTCCGGGTGTACGCCGAGGTAGTAAGCCGAGCCACGATGCCCGTCATAACCCCCCATCAGCGAGCCGACCACTTCACCGCCCACTTCCGCCACTAAAAACAGATCGGCGTCATGGTTGAGTTTGCGTTCAATGTCCATTTCAGGGTCGTTCCACGGACGCAGTAAGTCGCAACGTTCCCAAAGCGTAATGACTTCTTCGAAATCATCCTGGCGAAAAACACGTATTTCCATGGTATTAGCCACCTGAAAGTCTAAAACAGTGATTATGGCTGGAACTCATCATTAAGCCAATATCTGCCGCAAGAGCAGGTAAAAAATGGCATACTTAGCGCTCATTCATTTCTTGAAATGAAAAGATAATCATTTCAAGAAAATGCTTGTCGTTTACCCTTTGCTGATACGCTATAAATGCCTATCAGCAATTTTTAAGATAAAAATATTAGCCGCATGAGCAAAATTAAATCACTGACGCACCTGACTACCCGCCGCCAGTTACTGCTTACTGGTTTGGCTGCCTTAACGTTAACGAGCCTAAATAAGGCTTTAGCCAGCTCCGAGACTAAACCTCTTAAAACCACTACTAATCACAGCAAACCAACGAAAAAATCCGGTGCCCGCCGGGTGGTAATGCTGGACCCAGGCCACGGCGGTATTGATACCGGTGCGATTGGGCATAATGGTTCCAAAGAAAAGCACGTCGTTCTGGCCATTGCTAAAAATGTCAGAAACATTCTTAAAAGCAATGGGATAGAGGCCAAACTCACACGCACCAGTGATGAATTTATTCCACTGTACGATCGCGTAGAAATCGCCCACAAACACGGTGCCGATTTGTTTATGTCGATTCATGCCGATGGTTTTACCAATCCATCCGCAGCCGGTGCGTCGGTGTTTGCCCTCTCCAATCGCGGTGCTAGTAGCGCGATGGCAAAATATCTATCAGACAAAGAAAACGCCGCCGATGATGTGGCGGGCAGCAAGGTCAAACACAAAGATCAGTATCTCCAGCAGGTGCTGTTCGACCTGGTGCAGACCGATACCATCAAAAACAGCCTGACGCTGGGCTCGCATATTCTCAAGCAAATCAAGCCGGTGCATAAGTTGCACAGCCGTAATACCGAGCAGGCCGCGTTTGTGGTGTTGAAATCGCCTTCGATTCCGTCGGTACTGGTGGAAACCTCGTTTATCACCAATCCCGGCGAAGAGAAGCTGTTAGGCACTCCGGCGTTCCGTCAGAAAATTGCCAGCGCTATCGCGTCAGGCATCATTAGCTACTTCCATTGGTTTGATAACCAAAAAGCTCACAGCAAGAAGCGTTGAACCCTATGAACTCACCCGATATTCACGCCGTAAAACAGTTCCTGCTGCAATTGCAGGACACCATTTGCCAGCAACTCAGCCAGGTTGACGGTGCCACGTTTGAAGAAGACGAATGGCAACGTGAAGGTGGCGGTGGCGGGCGCAGCCGGGTGTTGCGCGGCGGGAATATTTTTGAGCAAGCGGGCGTTAATTTCTCACACGTTCATGGCGATGCAATGCCAGCTTCAGCCACAGCACACCGCCCGGAACTTGCCGGGCGCAGCTTTGAAGCGATGGGCGTATCGTTAGTGGTTCATCCGCTCAATCCGTACATTCCCACCAGCCACGCCAACGTGCGATTTTTCATTGCAGAAAAACCGGGCTACGAACCGGTGTGGTGGTTCGGTGGCGGCTTTGATTTAACGCCGTTTTATGGTTTTGAAGAAGATGCCATTCACTGGCACAAAACCGCGCGTGACCTGTGCCAGCCGTTTGGCGATGACGTTTTCCCGCGCTATAAAAAATGGTGTGACGATTACTTCTTTATTAAGCATCGCAACGAGCAGCGTGGCATTGGCGGCCTGTTCTTCGACGATTTGAATACGCCAGATTTCGACCACTGCTTTAGCTTTATGCAGGCGGTAGGTAACGGTTATCTGGATGCGTATCTGCCGATTGTCGAACGCCGCAAAGCCATGGTTTGGGGCGAACGCGAACGCGAGTTCCAGCTTTATCGCCGTGGCCGTTATGTGGAATTTAACCTGGTGTGGGATCGCGGAACGCTGTTTGGTTTGCAGACCGGCGGGCGCACGGAGTCGATTTTAATGTCGATGCCGCCGCTGGTGCGTTTTGAATATAACTATCAGCCAGAAGAAGGCAGCCCGGAGGCTGCCTTGTATCGTGATTTCTTGCCGGTTAAGGATTGGGTTTAGTTCTCTCCCCTCACCCCGGCCCTCTCCCCAAAGGGGCGAGGGAGAAAACCGTGAAATTCCCTCTCCTGGGGGAGAGGGTTAGGGTGAGGGCGTCCCAGACTTAAAGCGGAGCCGTCTGCGCTTCAACCACCGCCAGCGCCACCATATTCACAATACGACGAACAGACGCAATCGGTGTTAACACATGCACCGGTTTCGCCACGCCCATCAATACTGGCCCAACGGTCACACCTTCGGAACTGGAAACGCGCAGCAGGTTGTAGCTGATACGCGCCGCTTCAACGTTTGGCATGATCAGGATATTTGCCGAACCTTTCAGCGGGCTGTCTGGCATACGGTCGTTACGGATGCTTTCCACCAGCGCGGCATCACCGTGCATTTCACCGTCGATTTCCAGATCTGGCGCACGCTCGCGCACCATCTCCAGCGTTTTACGCATTTTACAGGCAGCTTTCGAATCAGAAGAGCCGTAGTTGGAATGCGACAGCAGCGCGACTTTCGGCTCGATACCAAAGCGACGCACCGTTTCCGCCGCCAGCAGCGTGATTTCCGTCAGCTCTTCCGGTGAAGGATCGTCATTAACGTAAGTATCAGCAATAAAGGTGTTGCCGCTTGGCAGCAGCAGCGCGTTCATCGCCCCCGCCGCTTTCACGCCTTCACGGTAGCCAAACAGTTTTTCTACCACCGAGAAGTGCTCGTGATACTCGCCAATCGTGCCGCAAATCATGGCGTCAGCTTCACCGCGATGCACCATAATTGCACCGATTACCGTGGTGTTGCTGATCACTGCACGCTGCGCCTGTTCCTGCGTAATGCCACGGCGTTTCATGATGTTGTAGTACTCGTTCCAGTACTCTTTGAAACGCGGATCGGATTCGTTGTTGACGATCTCAAAATCGCGTCCGGCCTGCATTTGCAGCCCTAATTTCTTCAGACGCATTTCGATAACCGCCGGGCGACCAATCAGGATCGGCTTCGCCAGGCCCAACGTGATCAGCTCCTGAGTCGCATGCAGTACGCGCGCTTCTTCGCCTTCGGTCAGTACCACGCGTTTCGGATCTTTACGCGCCTGCGAGAAAATCGGCTTCATGAACAGGTTCGTTTTGTAGACGAACTCGGTCAGTTTTTCACGGTAAGCATCGAAGTCCTGAATCGGGCGCGTTGCCACACCGGTGTCCATCGCGGCTTTTGCTACCGCTGGCGCGATTTGCACGATAAGACGCGGGTCGAACGGTTTTGGAATCAGGTAATCAGGGCCGAAGGTCAGCTCTTCTTCGCCATAAGCCGAAGCCACCACATCGCTTTGCTCGGCGTGTGCCAGTTCCGCAATCGCATGAACCGCCGCCAGTTTCATCTCTTCATTGATTGCCGTTGCGCCCACATCCAGCGCGCCACGGAAGATGAACGGGAAGCACAATACGTTGTTCACCTGGTTCGGGAAGTCAGAACGACCAGTGCAGATAATCGCGTCCGGGCGCACTTCTTTTGCCAGCGGTGGCAGGATTTCCGGTTCCGGGTTTGCCAGCGCCAGAATCAGCGGCGCACGAGCCATTTTCTTGACCATTTCCTGGCTCATGGCTTTCGGGCCGGAACAGCCGAGGAAGATGTCAGCGCCTTCAATCACTTCATCCAGCGTACGCTTGCCGTTATCATCCACCGCGTAGGCCGCTTTGGTTTCCGCCATGTTTTCTTCACGGCCTTTGTAGATAACGCCTTTCGAGTCGCAAACCACGATGTTGTGTTTCTGCACGCCCAACTGCACCAGTAGGTTCATACAGGCAATGGCGGATGCGCCCGCACCGGAAACCACTAAACGCACATCAGAAATATTCTTCTCGACCACGCGCAGGCCGTTAAGCACCGCAGCGGTACAGATAATCGCGGTGCCGTGCTGATCGTCATGGAACACAGGAATGTTCATGCGTTCGCGCAGCACTTTCTCGATGTAGAAACACTCTGGCGCTTTGATGTCTTCGAGGTTGATGCCGCCAAACGTCGGTTCCAGGGCCGCAATCACGTTAATCAGTTTGTCCGGATCCATCTCATCAATTTCGATATCGAAAACGTCGATACCGGCAAATTTCTTAAACAGAACGCCCTTACCTTCCATCACTGGCTTGCCTGCCAGCGCACCGATATTACCGAGCCCCAGCACGGCGGTGCCGTTAGAAATCACCCCGACCAGGTTGCCGCGCGCGGTGTATTTGTAAGCAGCAAGCGGATCTTTTTCTATCTCAAGACAAGGTGCCGCCACGCCCGGAGAGTACGCCAATGCGAGGTCACGCTGGGTTGCCAGCGGCTTGGTTGGAGATACCTGAATTTTTCCGGGAATTGGGAATTCATGAAAATCGAGGGCACTTTGCTTCAGTTGTTCATCCATTGCTTCGTTCCTTTTTATTACTCTCAAGGTCTGTCAGGTCACGTAGTATCGCGCTTGCGCCATCTCTAAACTTTGAACGTCGCCATACTATCAACAACATTCGACAGAAATGTTAGCAAAACAGAGAGACTATGTTAGCTACCATTAACAACAATGCCAGACCTATCTGCTATGCTTTTTAGTTATGCCAACGATGAAATCTCGTCGCGAATGACATGGAGTTTTCAAGTAACAATCTGTATATCAAGGAGATAGCCATGAGTCAGCTAGACAGTATCAAGAAATTCACCACCGTGGTTGCCGACAGCGGTGACATCGAATCCATCCGTCATTACCAGCCTATAGATGCCACCACTAATCCCTCGCTATTACTGAAGGCGGCGGGGCTTGAGCACTATCAAACGCTGATTGATGATGCCCTGGCGTACGGAAGGAAACGCGGCGGCACGCGAGAAGCGCAGGTGGCGCAAGCCAGCGACAAACTGGCGGTGAATTTTGGTGCGGAAATTCTGAAAAGCATTCCAGGGCGTGTCTCGACTGAAGTCGACGCTCGTCTGTCTTTCGATAAAGAAAAGAGTATCGCCAAAGCACGCCACCTGATTGCGCTCTATGAAGAGCTGGGCATTGATAAATCACGCGTTCTTATCAAACTTGCCTCAACGTGGGAAGGGATCCGCGCCGCAGAAGAGCTGCAAAAAGAAGGTATCGACTGCAACCTGACGCTGCTGTTCTCATTTGCCCAGGCGCGTGCTTGTGCCGAAGCGGGAGTGTTCCTGATTTCGCCGTTCGTCGGGCGTATTTACGACTGGTATCAGGTGCGCAAACCGATGGACCCGTATGTGGTTGAAGAAGATCCGGGCGTCAAATCGGTGCGTAATATCTATGATTACTTTAAGCAGCATAATTACAGCACCATCGTGATGGGCGCGAGTTTCCGCCGTACCGAGCAAATTCTGGCGCTGGTTGGCTGCGACCGCCTGACTATCGCCCCGAACCTGCTGCAACAGTTGCAGGAAAGCGAAGAGCCAGTGGTTCGCAAATTGGTGCCGATGTCACAAGGCTTCCGCCGTCCGGAACCGATTAGCGAAGCGGATTTCCGTTGGGAACATAACCAGGATCCAATGGCGGTAGAAAAACTGGCAGAAGGCATTCGCCTGTTCGCTGTTGATCAACGCAAACTGGAAGATTTACTCGCCGCCAAACTTTAAAAACAACCATGGAGTGAAACATGTCATCTCGTAAAGAGCTTGCTAACGCCATTCGTGCCCTGAGTATGGACGCGGTACAAAAAGCCAATTCGGGCCACCCTGGCGCACCGATGGGGATGGCGGATATTGCCGAAGTGTTATGGAATGAATTCCTGCACCATAACCCAACCAACCCCACGTGGGCCGACCGCGACCGGTTTATTCTCTCCAACGGTCACGCCTCGATGCTGCTTTACAGCTTGCTGCATCTGAGCGGGTATGACTTGCCGATGGAGGAGCTAAAAAACTTCCGTCAGCTTCACTCCAAAACTCCCGGCCACCCGGAACTTGGCTACACGCCCGGAGTTGAAACTACCACCGGGCCGCTCGGCCAGGGCCTGGCCAACGCCGTTGGATTGGCGATTGCCGAACGCACATTAGGGGCGCAATTTAACCGCCCCGATCACGAAATTGTCGACCACTTTACCTACGTGTTTATGGGCGATGGCTGCCTGATGGAAGGCATTTCCCACGAAGTTTGTTCGCTGGCAGGCACATTGGGTCTGGGCAAACTCATCGGTTTCTATGACCACAACGGCATTTCCATTGATGGTGAAACCAAAGGCTGGTTTACCGACGATACCGCCAAACGTTTCGAAGCCTATCACTGGCACGTGGTGCATGAAATCGACGGGCATGACCCGCAAGCCGTGAAGAAAGCGATTGAAGAAGCGCAAAGCGTGACGGATAAACCGTCGCTGATTATTTGCCGCACGGTTATTGGTTTTGGTTCGCCAAACAAGGCGGGCAAAGAAGAGGCGCACGGTGCGGCACTCGGCGAGCAGGAAGTCGCGCTCGCTCGTAAGCAACTGGGCTGGAACTACCCGGCGTTTGAAATCCCGAAAGAGATTTATCACGGTTGGGATGCCAAAGAAAAAGGTGAAAAAGCAGAGGCTTCGTGGAACGATAAATTTGCCGCTTATGCCAAAGCGCATCCTGATTTAGCGGCTGAATTTAACCGCCGAATGCATGGTGAAATGCCAGAAAACTGGCAGGAAACCACGCAAAACTTCATCGAAAAATTGCAGGCTAATCCAGAAAAAATCGCCACACGTAAAGCCTCACAAAATGCTTTAAACGCCTATGGCCCAAGCCTGCCGGAATTGCTCGGCGGTTCGGCGGATTTAGCGCCAAGCAACCTGACTATCTGGAAAGAATCCAAATCCATCAAAGAGGATCTCGCCGGGAATTATATTCACTACGGTGTGCGTGAATTTGGGATGACCGCTATCGCCAACGGTATCGCTCATCACGGTGGATTTGTGCCGTATACCGCGACGTTCCTGATGTTTGTGGAATATGCCCGCAACGCGGCGCGAATGGCAGCGCTGATGAAAGCGCGGCAGATTATGGTTTATACCCACGACTCCATCGGCCTGGGTGAAGATGGCCCAACGCACCAGGCGGTTGAGCAACTTGCCAGCTTGCGCCTGACGCCGAATTTCAGCACCTGGCGGCCGTGCGACCAGGTGGAAGCGGCGGTAGCCTGGAAAACGGCAATCGAGCGGCATAATGGCCCGACGGCACTGATTCTTTCACGCCAGAACCTCGCGCAAATGGAACGCACGCCGGAGCAACTCAAAGCCATCAGCCGTGGGGGTTATATTCTGAAAGACAGCGGCGGCACGCCGGATGTGATTCTGATTGCCACCGGTTCGGAGATGGAAATCACCATGCTGGCGGCGGATAAACTCAGCGCCGAGGGGCATAAGGTGCGCGTGGTTTCACTGCCATCGACGGACATTTTTGATGCTCAGGATGAAGCGTATCGCGAGTCTGTTTTGCCCTCTGATGTGGCTGCGCGTGTGGCAGTCGAAGCGGGTATTGCGGATTACTGGTACAAATATGTCGGCTTGAAAGGCGCGATTGTCGGCATGACGACTTACGGGGAATCGGCTCCCGCCGATAAGCTGTTCCCGTTCTTTGGTTTTACCACCGAGAATGTGGTGGCGAAGGCGAAAAAGGTATTGGGGGTTTAGCCCTCACCCCGGCCCTCTCCCACGGGAGAGGGTGAAATGCAATAACCCCTTCTCCCTCAGGGAGAGGGTGAATCGAGTTACTCCTTCTCCCTCAGGGAGAAGGTTGGGATGAGGGTGGTTTTACAATACGACTACTTCGTCACCCACAGCGTCGGCCATGAAGCATTTCCATTCCACGCATCACATGTCGGTTCCTCGGCATAACGCACCAGGCGGAAGCGCTGCCCGTCAAAACGCCAGCGCGTCGCCACGCCGCAATCGCCCACTCCGCGCCCTTTGGCCAGCGTCGTCAGCTCTTTATTGGTTTCGTCATAACCGGCGTTCATCAGCTCAAGTTCGGTGGTTCCGCTCCCCGGTGTGAACGGCAGTTTTAAACGAATTTGCCGGGCGGCGAAGGGCTTCTGACGCGACACAACCCAGGCGAGATCCACCACGTTGTAAGCGCCCGCTTCACAACCGGTCATCAGCAAGGCTTTGTCATCACTGAGCGCAAACACACGTACTTCGCGGCGAGCGGGGTCAAGCGAACACTGGCTGTTGTTCATGCGCCAGGTGCCGTAATCGAGCAGGTCGCTGAGTTCTATTTGCGTGAGTGGCGTCGGGGTAGGGTTAGTCAGCGCGACTTCTTTAAGCGCTGGCGCTGGCGGCACGCTTAGCGGCGGATCGTCACCTTTCTTAATCCAGGCCGTTTCGCTTCCGACGCGCTGCTGCTGACTGTCAATAAACAGCATTGAGGCTTTCAGCCCTGTAAGCGAGATATTTCCCTGCCCTTTCGCCAGCGTAATCGCATCGGCGTTGGCGACTTTATCGAGGAAAGTGTTAATCGCATCGGCATCACTGGTTTTGAGATGGTGTGGTGTTTCTTGCCACTTGGCTAAATCCAGCGCCATCGGTTCACTATCAACCAACAAGCGTGGCGCAATCGGCGGCGCTTTAGGTTCGGCGGTGGTCATATTCCCCAGATCAATCCTCAGCGTCGCATCGGTACGCGCTCCCGCACTGCGGGTCAGAGTCATGACTAATCCTTGATGCAGCCCGGTGTTACGGGCCGCACAAAAATTTTGGTTATTGCAGGTGACTTGCCAGTCGGAAAAAGATTTTTGCGCAGGTGCCGCGAAAACGGAGCTCGCTATAGAGAATAAAAAGAGAAACAGCGAATTAATCCGAAGAGACATTGGCGACACATACCCTGAAAAGACGATGAGAAATTAATGTACAAAAACTGGCGATATCTTCGTCTGCTTAACGTTTGTGCTCAATCGGATTTGTCGGATAGATTTACTCAAAACTTCAAATCCGTAATCCACTGAATTTAAAAACTTTTAAGTCATAATCCCGCGTAATTGCAGCTGCTGTAACAGAATCACTGTTTTTCCGTCACGAATTTCACCAGTTGATACCATTTCCAGTGCGCGGGTAAACGGCAATTCGAGCACGTCGATATCTTCATCATCAATGCCGCCACCGGCGTTTTCACGTTGGGCATCGCTGTATTCGGCCATGTAAAAGTGAATCACCTCGGTCACGCCGCCCGGCGACATATACAGCTCAAAGAGTTTTTCGACTTCCCCCACTTCGTAACCGGTTTCTTCGATAGCTTCTTTACGCGCACACACTTCCGGCTCATCGGCATCCAGCAAACCGGCGCAGGTTTCAATCAGCATGCCGTCAGCATTGCCGTTAACCCACGTTGCCACACGGAACTGGCGCGTCAGCACCACGGTTTTTTTATCGCGGTTATACAGCAGCATCGTTGCGCCGTTACCCCGGTCGTAAACTTCGCGTTTGTGGCGAATGGCTTCGGATTCGTTACGGTATAGATCGTAGGTGATATTGCGCAGAATGAAGTAATTATCTGAGAGGATTTTATCTTTGATGACTTCGATTTTGATCGACATGACGTCTCCACAGCGAGTTAGGGGAGCCGATAATCATAGGCTTTGATAGGGTGGTTATCAATCTTGTTGTAAAGGCAAAATGTAGGGTGGATAAGCCGTAGGCGTCATCCACCATTTACACCTTTTGTGTCGGATGACGCTGACGCTTATCCGACCTACGAAGGGGGATCAGAAGCCGTTCTTCACTTCGCTCATATCCGGCAACTTATGCGCAATTCCCTTGTGGCAATCCACGCAGGTCTGCCCATCTTTCACCGCTTTATCATGCATTTTCGCCGCCACGGTTTTCTGCGCGGTGAAATCCATATAATCGAAGTTATGGCAGTTTCGGCACTCTTGCGAATTGTTGTTTTTCATTCGCCGCCACTCATTTTGCGCCATCGCCAGGCGGTGGTCGTCAAACTTTTGTGGCGTGTCGATTAAGCCAAACGCTTTGGCATACAACTCTTTGCTGGCCTGAATCTTACGGATGATTTTCGGCCCCCACTCATGTGGGACGTGGCAGTCCGGGCAGGTTGCCCGCACGCCACTGCGGTTGTTGTAGTGCACCGTCTGCATATATTCTTCGTAGACGTTGGCGCGCATTTCGTGGCAACCGATACAAAACTCTTCGCGGTTTGTCATCTCCATGCCGGTGTTAAAACCGCCCCAGAAAATAATCCCACCAGCGAAACCAATCAGCAGTAACGTGCCGAGCGCCAGGCGGCTCGGGCGACGCCACCACTGCCATATGCGGCGGATGATGCCGGGTTTACGGGTTGATTTATCCATAATGGCCTCTAGTTTCCAAAGCCTTTAGACGGCGTGAATGTGTTTTCGACAATCGGTGCCGCATCGGTTTGTGGAACGTGGCATTGCAGGCAGAAGTAGCGGCGCGGTGCCACGTTGGAAAGCACTTTGCCGTCGCTGTCCATAAAGTGCGTCGGGCTGACGCGCGGCGCTCCCGTCGTGCGGTAATGCTCAACGCCGTGGCATTGCAGGCAACGGTTGGTGTTTTTGGAAACCTGATAGCCGTCGACGCTATGCGGGATCATCGGCGGCTGGTTCACGTAATTCAGCGCCATACGCCCCTGCTGTTTCGGCATTTTGACTGAGCCTTCCGGCGTGCCGGAAACCTCTGGTGACTGCGTGAGATCAACGCTGTTCGCCGCCCACAATGCACCACTGACCAAAAACACCAACGCCGTCATCCATTTGAATAACATTTTCTTGTTCATGATATCCCCCTTAAACCTTCGCCAGTTTTACAGCGCATTTCTTGTAATCCGTCTCTTTGGAGAGCGGATCGGTCGCATCCAGCGTCAGGTTATTCACCAGCTGCGCGGCATCGAAGAACGGCATGTACACCAGGCCCTGCGGTGGGCGGTTGCGCCCGCGAGTTTCAACAATCGAAATCACTTCACCACGGCGCGACACCACTTTCACTTTGTCGCCACGGCGCAAATCACGCTTTTTGGCATCAAGCGGATGGATAAACAGCAGCGCTTCCGGGAAGGCGCGATGCAGTTCAGGCACGCGGCGCGTCATGCTGCCGGTATGCCAGTGTTCCAGCACGCGTCCGGTGGATAACCACAGGTCGTATTCTGCGTCCGGGGATTCTGCCGCTGGCTCAAATGGCAACGCGAAAATCACCGCTTTGCCGTCCGGCTTGCCGTAGAACTTGAAGCCTTCGCCCGCTTTCACGTATGGGTCATGGCCTTCGCTGTAACGCCACAGCGTTTCTTTGCCATCGACCACCGGCCAGCGCAAACCGCGTGCTTTGTGGTAATCATCAAACGGGGCCAGGTCATGCCCGTGACCACGCCCGAATGCGGCGTACTCCTCGAACAACCCTTTTTGCAGGTAGAAGCCCAGCTCGTGGGATTCGTCGTTAAGCTGCCCTTCCGCCAGTTCAGTGACCGGGAATTTGCTGACGTTCGAGTTAGCAAACAGCACATCGAACAGCGTTTTGCCGCGATATTCTGGCTTTTGATCCACCAGCTCCGCAGGCCACACTTCTTCAACCTTGAAGCGTTTCGCAAACTGAACCAGTTGCCAAAGATCGGATTTTGCCTCGCCCGGCGCTTTCACCTGCTGACGCCAGAACTGCGTGCGGCGTTCGGCGTTGCCGTAAGCGCCTTCTTTCTCCACCCACATGGCGGTTGGCAGGATCAGATCCGCGCTCAGTGCGCTGATCGTCGGGTAAGGATCGGAAACGATGATGAAGTTACGCGGATCGCGCCAGCCCGGCATACGTTCTTCGGTAATGTTCGGCCCGGCCTGCATGTTGTTGTTACACATCACCCAGTAAACGTTAAGCTTGCCGTCTTTCAGCGCACGGTCTTGCGCCACCGCGTGCAAACCGACTTTTGCCGGAATGGTTCCCGCAGGCAGTTGCCACATGTTTTCGGCAATCTGGCGGTGTTTATCGTTGGTCACCACCATGTCCGCGGGCAGGCGGTGGGAGAACGTCCCCACTTCACGCGCCGTACCGCACGCTGAAGGCTGGCCAGTTAACGAGAACGGCCCGCAGCCTGGCTGGGAAATTTTACCGGTCAGCAAGTGGATGTTGTAAACGAGGTTGTTGGCCCACACGCCGCGTGAATGCTGGTTGAAGCCCATCGTCCAGTAAGAAATTACTTTCTTATTCGGGTCGGCGTACAGCTTCGCCAGCGCTTCAAGTTGGTCTGTTGGCACGCCGCTCATTTCGGCGGTTTTTTCCAGCGTGTATTCCGCAACGAACGCTTTGTAATCTTCAAAGCTCATCGGCTCGGAAGCGTCAGAACCTGGATTTTTCGCCGCTTTTTCTAACGGATGCGTCGGGCGCAAACCGTAGCCGATATCGGTCACGCCTTTGCGCAGATTCACATGCTGCTTGAAGAACGATTCGTTAATGGCGTTGTTTTGAATGATGTAATTGGCGATGTAGTTCAGGATTGCCAGGTCAGTTTGCGGCGTGAACACCATGCCGTTGTCGGCCAGTTCGAAACTACGATGCTGGAAAGTCGACAGCACAGCGACTTCCACGTTTTCATTCGACAGACGGCGGTTAGTGATGCGCGACCATAAAACCGGGTGCATTTCCGCCATATTCGAGCCCCACAGCACAAACGCATCGCCCTGCTCGATATCGTCGTAGCAGCCCATCGGCTCGTCCATGCCGAAGGTGCGCATAAAGCCAACTACCGCAGATGCCATGCAGTGGCGCGCGTTCGGGTCGAGGTTGTTGGTACGGAAGCCCGCTTTGAATAATTTGGAAGC
Source organism: Buttiauxella izardii (assembly GCF_003601925.1). Classification (GTDB taxonomy): domain Bacteria; phylum Pseudomonadota; class Gammaproteobacteria; order Enterobacterales; family Enterobacteriaceae; genus Buttiauxella; species Buttiauxella izardii. The sequence continues at coordinate 6,408 of NZ_QZWH01000042.1, read as the reverse complement.
GGCGTAACCTTCCCACACCGTCCATTGCCCGGATCCGAACATGCCGACCGCTTCCGGCCCTTTCTCTTTCAGGCTGGTTTTAAATTTTTCTTCCATGATATCGAAGGCCTGATCCCAGGTGATTGGGGCAAACTCGCCTTCTTTATCGTACAGCCCGTCTTTCATGCGCAGCAGCGGCTGCGTGAGGCGGTCTTTTCCGTACATGATTTTTGGCAGGAAGTAGCCTTTGATACAGTTCAGGCCACGGTTTACCGGGGCATCCGGGTCGCCCTGGCTGGCGACAACGCGCCCATCCTGAGTGCCGACTAATACGCCACAACCGGTGCCGCAGAAACGGCATGGGGCTTTGTCCCATTTGATAGCATCTTGTTTCCCGACAACCGCACGGGCAACGCTCGGTACGCTAAGGCCAGCGGCGGCCGCCGCTGCTGCAATAGCGTTCGCTTTCATAAAGCTACGACGACTGAGTTTCATGGTGTTTCCTCACCTTGCTCATCCTGCTGGTGATAAACCAGCGACACCGCCAACACGCCCGCAATATTGCGTGCTGACTCAATTTGATTGAAAAGCACGTCACTACGCGCCGCTTCCATAACCACCACCAACTTGCCGTGTTCGGCATCACTCGCCGCGACTTCGCTGCCCGGCAGGTCGTTTAATGCGTCACTGACCGCGAGAATATTTTGGGGTTGAGCCTGAACCACCAGGCCTGCGACGTGCCAGTTAGCTTGCATTTGCGTGCCTCATTGAGATGGCTGAAACCGGGCAGCCGGAGATACAGGCACCGCAGGCGGTGCAATCGGAGTGGCTGACTGAAGGTTGTGCGATGCCCGAAATCGACGGGCGAAATGAAATGGCCTGCGGTTCGCAGATATCCTGGCAACTCCGGCATTCGACGCTGTTTTTCGCCAGGCAGTTATCGCCAATCGACAAGGTATGTTCCCAGGGCGAAAGCTCGCGTGTGAGAAACAGTTTTTCCGGGCAGGCTTGCGCGCAGGCGTAGCAAAAAGTGCATTCGCCGTTGTTAAAGTTAACTTCTGGGTAGCCGCCCTGCCCGCGTCTTAACACGCGAGTTTCACAGGCCGACAGGCAGGCATTGCAGCGAGTGCAATCCACCAGAAAATGCTGTTCGTCTCCGCTCCAGGGTGGGCGGAAAGCGGTCGCGGAGCGTCGAAAGCTCCCGGTCAGTAATCCACGTCGGGAAAAATCAGCCATAAGGCACATCCTTGCATCACAAATGCCAGATTTCAGCTGCGTGAAACTGGCAAACACTTCTGTGTTATTTCCGTAGTTTTTTACGGGTTTTTATTAGGTGATACGTTATGTGAGGAAGGGGTAGTAGAGGCATCACCCTTTAGGGGTAAATACCGGTGTGGGATCAAAAACAGATGTGGTTTGCTTAATGAATGAATAGCGCAGGAAGCATTAATAATTTTAGTCATTTAGCAAGCACGCCATGTGTACCATGCTACGTAGCATTAGTAATCAAGCGATGAAACGGGCTATGAATTCAATAAAAATTAATGATCTCATCGTGATACACCACATCCGGTGGCACGACATCCCTTTGATGTTCGAGCAAGATTACCTGTGGTTATAATTACATTTTTCTTCCAGGTAACCTGCCATAAGAATGATCCCAGCTTGAAAATAAAATAACTCACAAACTGATTGATGGCCCTAAATATAGTGAAGAATCTTGCACACATTAACATGGACGTTTTTTTTCAATATGAATAATGCCATTATTTTTCACCCTTAAAATATAACAACACCCTCAACCAGAAAAGTGTAAATAACGAAATTCACCATCCTTTTAAGTTAGATAAACTCATCTACAATTCATATTTGCAAATACACATCTGTAATCTTTCTTATAGAAACGAATTCTCATCATTCCAATGCAATCTGAAACAACTTAAAAATTAAATTATTTTCATCTCTTCCAGCAAAGCATTGAAGATTCACCTTACTTCTTTCTTGCCTGATGAATTACAATATTCATTAAATAAGATTAAGTTCTGTTTAAGATGTGAAGTATTTTTTTCATATGGAGCTCCAGTAATGACATAGGTATGAACAGCATCGCTCATCTTGGCTATGAAATAAAGATCTTCCTCGTTTCCTTGCTCAGGGACCGCCCCTGACTTACACCAATATTTCAATGTAGGTGACTTTATGTTTTTATATATTCCTCTCCTTTCACAGAAGCAGGAGTGATTAGTTTTTTTTCAAAATCTGGAGCATCAGCATCATTTAATGAAAACATAACTAAAAAACGGTCATCTTCAATATTTGCTGTAAAGGAAATATTTTTAGACTGGTTTGGGAAAAAATCAGGAAGCCATGTGTGGATCCCATCACTCTCAGGAATTTCTGAGTATGTTTTATATTTCAGAACTGTATGTCCGGTTGGTTTAAAACAGAAAAAAAACAATATAACAAATAAAATTAGCAATAATAGTGAGATTTTTTTCTTCAAAGTTAAAACCTCAAATAAGTTAATAGTCAATATAACCTTCATTTGATGTACTGGATTTAAGCACCAGCATTCGCATACCACGGCTCACAAAATGTAGTTCCTGAATATTTGATTTGCCCCCCTGGCTGATTGAGCATCTAGCCTAATGAACTCCATCCAGACTCTGAATAATCCCAAAGGGTCAACCTGTTGTATAGGATTATTGGCATATTGAAACGTATTACCCTCTCTCCAACCCAATCGGAACCTGCGTGATATACCGTCCCTGCAGTGGATCATAATAACGATGCTGGTTGTAATGCAGACCCGAATCTTCATCAACCTTCTGGCGCTGCATTCTCAGGGGCTGATGCAGTCACTGCGGATTACTGCCGTCTACCTGATTGCCCCACGGATCAAATTCGGCCCGCCAGTCGGTACCACCCTATGCATTTACTCACGCAATCGGGGTGACCAGATGATCACAGTGGTACAAGTGAACCACTGACGTTGTCGGCTCCGGCTGCGGTTTCAGTAGCGGCAGCAGATGTTCTGGCGTCAGTGGTGAGACAACCAGCCACTGCTGACTATGCTGACTCTGTTCTCCGTCGCACAACTACTGCTCCAGTTGATGCAACTGCTGCGTCACCTGCAAGGTAAAGGTAATGCCGGAGTCCTGTGTCAGGGTATCGGCCAGCGTCTGGACTGGCTCCGGAATATCCTCTTAATTACGTAACTGCGACACGAAACTGCCGGACAGGTAAACTGTGTGAATACGTTGCCCGTCACGCTCGGTCAGCACCAGCTTATCGCCCGCCAAGCCATACCAGGTCAATCGGGGCTCTTCACGGGGATGGCCCTGAGGGTTAAACACAACGGTGCGCTTGCCGATGCGACGGCCGAGGGCGTCATACAGATATTCAGCCCGGTTGGTGTCGCGGCCATCGCTCCAGCTCAGGGAGTGGCGGTACTGGTTTCAGTCAATTTTTTCTTTTAAGCTATTCTCAAGCCAAGAGTCTTCATGCGTTATTAATATTTCACATTCTCCCATTTGTTGCGGAGAGGATGGAACCTGGCCCCCCGAGTACATTTTAAACAAAAACTCCCTATCGGATATTTTAGTGAATGAATAATCAACCACATAATCATCTGGAATAGATCCAGGAGGGTTTATCTGAAAGTCAGATACATTTGAGAAAACCATATAACCATTCTCAAGATCTTCTTCATTATAAAAATTCCACTCAGCCCCCCCCTCTGGAAGTCTAGATATTGAATTTATTCTAATCCTAACAATCAATTCCCATGAGTCTATCTCAATCCCTTTAACTGCTCTGTCACCTAAATAAATTCTATCAATCATCACCTTCCCCTTTAATTAATACATTTGGCCAGAACACATATTATCAGCTGAGTCTGAATCCATTTCGTATTCAGCTGATAATGCACAATAGCATTGTGAAAATGAACCCGTACGACACGATCTTAGTGTGAACATATGCAATAATGGTTCTACGGCGCTAATTCCTGTAAGTCCTTTGATACTCATATGAGCAGCCGAACTATCCCATTTTACAACATTACCATTAGCATCGAGAGAGGGTCCTTGCCCTTTCATCTTAGGACCTGTTCCAGGTAAATGGGCGTGGACGTGTGGCGTCGATGTATTTTTATGGCCTACAGGATTCAATCTGTACGCATTTGACCCATTTTCATAAAATGTATGCGTATCTGGGCTATTAAGGTTCGAACCCGGGTATGGGCCCGTTGAGCCACCAACCGGCTCCATCATAATATTTCCCCGTGAATCTGAAATAAATCGTCCCACAGGCTGCCCGGTAATAGGGTCTATCGGGCATTGCTGATTAGCAGCCAGACCCAGTGGGTCAATACTCAGCAATGGGTTCAGTGGGTACTGATAGAAATTCATTCCCCCCTCTAACCCAATTGGATCCTGCGTAATATACCGTCCCTGAGCCGGATCATAATAACGATGGCGGTTGTAATGCAGACCCGATTCCTCATCGTATTGCTGGCCCTGCATTCGGAGCGGCTGGTGCAGTTTCTGCGGATTGTGTTCACTGAGCACATTACCCCACGGGTCGAGGGTGATATGCCAGTCGACGGTGCCGGTCGTGCTGACCAGCGCCTGCGGCGTGCCGAGATGGTCGCAGTGATACAGATGGATTTGGCGGTCACTGTCGGCCTCCGGCTCCAGCCACAGGGCGAGGTTTTCCGCCTTCAGACCGGTGGAGTTGAGGAACTGTAGCGTGTCGTCACTGAGCTGGTTTTTGCGCAACTCCTGTTCAATGACGTTCAGCCGCTGATGCAGCACCGGCGGGAAGGTCACTTCGGCGTCACGTTCGAGCTTTTCAGCCAGTGTGCTGTGGTTGTCTTCGGCTCTGGTCTGCTCCACCCGTAACAGCGGCACAAAGCTGCCGGGCTGATAAATGGTGTACTGCTGCGTGTCGCGGCTTTCGCTCAGCACCAGCCGGTCGCCGTCCCAGCCATACCAGGTGTGCTGTGTATCGGTCTGCTTCGTTTTCGGGTTCACCCGGGTGGTGAGTCTGCCCACCCGGCGGCCGAGCGGGTCGTACACATAGCGCCCCTGCGCGGTGGCCTGGCCGTCGTCATCGCGGCGGTACTGTGTCAGGCGGTGGCTCTGGTCGTAATGATAATGGTGAGTTTCATCCGGGGCGTATTCCTCACCGGTCCAGCCGGAGAGGTAACGGCGTTTTTCGCTCAGGTTGCCGTGTTTATCGTAGCGGTAGGTGTAGCGTTCATCCTGGCCGGTGCGGTTGTCTTGCCAGGTATGGCGGTCTTCCGGTGCCGGGATAAAATCGTGCGCCAGCGTCACGTTGCGGTTGCCCGCCGGGTCGGTGAGCGTGGTGAGAAGGGTGTCACCGAGTTTTGCGCTTTCCAGGCGTCCGGACGGGGAATAGGTGTAGTGCTGTTCGCCGTGGCTGGTGTGGATACCCGTTAACTGGCCGGCGGTGTTGTACCGGTAGTCGCAGTTCAGGGCCGGATGATGGGCGCTGACAGACTGTTGTGCCAGTTGCCCGCGTGGCGTGTACGTAGCGGCGGACTGCCAGTCGCCAAAGCGGCGGGTGGTTTCCCGGTGCAGGCGGTCACGGGAGAGTTCAATGAGGTTTTCATCGCCGAGCTTCACGCCCAGCAGATGGCCGGGGCCGTAGGTCTGCCACTGGATTTGCGGCAGGCCGTCATACGTGACGGCGGACTCAAAGCCGCGCGGGTCGTATTCCCGGGCCACGCTGTGCTGCCAGAGTCTGTCCCCCTGCGCGTTGTGGATGAGCTGGTGCTCCGCCGTCACCCGGCCGTTGCCGTTGTATTCATAGCGCACACAGACCAGATGGTTTTCACTGCGGTGGGCGATTTCGCTCAGCCGTCCGGCGTCATCGTGGCCGAACAGCATTTCATCCGGGGTGCCGTCGGGCTGTGGCGGGCGCTCGCGGCGTATCAGCTTGCCGTTCTCATCGTAATGCCAGTGGGTGACGAGACCGGCGTCCACGCTGTGGGTGAGCTGGCCTGTGGCGTTGTACTGATAACGATGTTCACGGCCGTCAAAACCGGTTTCAGCTGTCAGTCTGTCCATCACGTCGTAGCTGAACTGCGTGCGGGCGGCGTTTTCGTTTATCAGCCCGGTGATGCGACCTGCCGCATCAAATTCGGCCTGACGGGTCAGCCCGCCGGATGTCTGCGATAATTGATTGCCACGCGCATCGTAACGCTGCGTGGTGGTGGTGCCGTCGGGATGCGTGATGGTCAGCAGGTCACCGGCCTCGTTGTACTGGCGGGAGGTGCGGGCACCGGTGTTGTCTTCGCTGGACGTCTGGCGTCCGCGCGTGTCGTACTCATACTGAACGGACAAACCTTCTTCGTGGATGACCTCAAGCGGCTGTCCGTCACGGTTATAGCGGTACTGCGTT
>NZ_QZWH01000041.1 GCF_003601925.1 Buttiauxella izardii | reverse complement strand
GCATGACTGACGGCGTCAGGTCTGACATGGGCATCACTGAGTCGGTGAGCGTCTGCATCGGCATAATCGACGGCGTCAGCTCTGCCACTGACATCACCGAATCCGTGAGCGTCGATGCAGTTATTGTTTGTGCTAGTACACTTTCTCCCGGAGCGGGTTGAGTTTGCTGTTGCTGCGGTGAGTAAGTGTCGAATTCGCGATGGCTTTGTGTCGGGGAACCTAACCCATTCGTTGCAAAGCCGGAAGTGACATCAAGGACTTCGCCGGTCAGCTCCACTCGCTCGATGAAATGGCCACCGCCACCTTCACCTGCTTGAATCGGCGCTTCGTTACCCGCCGCGGTCGCATCCAATGTTTTCGTCGGGTCGACGCCATCAGCAATCGCCTGCTGGAGTGCGGCGATATTGTCTGTTGCATGCTCGGCATGAGTGGCACTTAATCCGCCTTGGGAGCTCCAGTGGCTATTGCGCCCGATATCCATGGTGTGGCCATCAGATAAGTTGACGGTTAATGCGCCATTTGCACCGGTCACGATCTCTTCGCCAGCAAAGATTCGGTCCCCTTCATGCAATTCGCGCTGTGTACCATCAACAGCAACGGCAAAAACCTGCCCAATGACTACTTTTACGATACCGAGTATGTTCTGCAAACCGCGAGTCCCTAAGTATTGATATTACAAGGATGCAACCAAGAAATAAGTTGTTATGCCGCTTCATAAAGAAACAATCATCCAACTTTAATTAGAGCATCAATATTAACTTTGCATTAACAATAGACGTATTGCTACCAGACATATTAGCTAACATTAAAATGCTTCATTAATTTATAGGAAGTATTGTAAGGGATAATGCGCCCCATAATAAAACGATTAATTCTTATGGAAGCTTAAATAAATCCACTTAATATATCCAAAAATGGGCAATCACTAATATTCTGTTTCTATGACAACGCATGCCTGAGTTAACGGTTTTTCTTTATTCCTCGTCTCAGTATCTTCGCAACGGCCCAATCTCTCGAGCATCGCATTGATTCAAGAGAAAATACTCCTCTTGCCTTTGCGCGGGTAGGCTAAACTATCCTGATAATCAGCCAGGTAGAAGATCGTCATTTACATAATGAAATTATCAGTAATGATTAATGCGGGACGGACATTATGGCAATAAGCAGAATACCTGCCGCACATACCACTTTTGGGAAAACCGATGAGATTACACCTACATTTTGCTTCTGTACTCCTGGCAACCGCCTTCTACCCCTTCCTCAGTACATGTGCTCACGCCGAAGTTGACCTAGGTTCTTTAGAATTATTCGCCAAAGACAACACCACCAGCCCGATTCCCAAAGGCCTGGTGCTGGGTGGCGCAGCGATCAGCGGCACGGCTCGCTACGAAGCGCAAAAAAACGAAACCTATGTCATTCCCGGCGCGTTCTATTTTGGCAATAACTTGATGTATCTCGGCGACCGCGCTCGCTACTACTTTCATCTCGACGACACCACCGCAGCCTATGCGTATGGCCGATTCCGCTTTGGCAATCTCGACCCCGATGACGAAGACGAATTCGATGGCATGCATAAACGAAAATCAGAATTTGAAGCCGGTGTCGGTGGCACTCTCATTACTCAATACGCCTTGCTAAGTGCGCGAGTTAGCTCGGATGTCACCGGGCGCAGTAACGGCCAGGAATTGCTGCTGTGGGCTGACTTCCCGATAGTAAAAGGGAAATTATTAATCATGCCCGGCATGGGGATGATGATCCGCAGCTCGAATATGGCGAATTATTACTTTGGCGGTATTTCGAAAAGCGAAGCCACGGCTAATCGCCCGGAATGGGACACCGGAACCACCTTCTCGCCGATGACAGCGCTGATTACCAGTTATCGTTTCAGTTCGAAATGGGTGGGGATGTTTGCGGCAAACTATGAATTTTATGATAAAGATATTGCCGACAGCCCTATCGTTCAACATAACGGGGAATTGTATGCCACCGTCGCGGTCGGCTATATCTGGTAATAATAAACTCGCTGAGTCAGTTTAAAATAATATTCTACTGACTCATCATCATGGATATTAAATATACGCTCACCAACTGACGTATTACTGACACTTATCGGACATCGTCGTCAGAATCGGCTCAATTCTGTATAGTCGAAGAAAAGTTATTTTCAGAATAGTAAAACCGACGTTGAACGCCAAAGGGAAACCGCAATGCTTAAAGAAAATTTCAGTGAACTTCAGATTTTCCTCATCGTGGCGCGTGAAAAAAGCTTTACTAAAGCGGCGGGGAAACTGGGTGTTTCACAATCAGCATTAAGCCATGCAGTTAAAGCCCTGGAAGAACGGCTCAATGTTCGCTTGCTGACGCGCACCACGCGCAGCGTCGCTCCAACGGAAATCGGCGAACGTATCATCACCAGCCTCGAACCGCGCCTTGCGGAAATGGAGTACGAACTCGAAGGTATTCTTCAGCTCCATGATGGGGCTTCCGGGAATATCCGCCTTTCTGCGGGGGAGCATTCAGCACGTAAGTTGCTGTGGCCAAAGCTAAAACCGTTTCTTAAAGCATACCCGAATATTAATGTCGAATTAGTCGTGGATAACGGTTTTGTCGATATTGTTGAAGGCCGTTTTGATGCCGGGATCCGTCTGGGGGAAAGCGTCGATAAAGATATGGTCGCCGTCAGAATCGGGCCAGATATGCGCATGTTGGTTGTGGGTTCGCCGGAATATCTGGCGTCAAAAGGGGTTCCGCAAACGCCGCATGAATTACAGAACCATCGCTGTATTAACATGCGTTTACCCACCGCTGGCGGGTTGTATCACTGGGAATTTGAGAAAGATGGCAAACCCTTGCGCGTGCGCGTTGAAGGCCAGCTAACGTTTAATCTTCTTTCCGAAAGAATCGACGCCGTGTTGTCTGATTTTGGCCTCGCCTGTGTGCCTGACGATATGGTGCAGGAGGAATTAAAATCAGGCGAGCTGGTTCAGGTTCTGGAAGACTGGTGTCCTACGTTTCCGGGCTATTACCTTTACTACCCGAGCAGAAAACAGCATCCGCCTGCTTTCGCCTTACTGATTGATACGCTGCGTTATTCTGAATAGTTTTGTAGGGGGATTCATCCACCGCTTCCCCCCTTTTGTCGGATGACGCTGCGCTTATCCGACCTACAAAAGCATTATTCCTCGTCGTTTTAGACGTCGAGTTTACGCCCCGTCAACCACTCCACCATCGCCGGGTCACGATGCGAGAAGAAGGCGCTGGTGGCGCTGTCCAGCGCGGTGATTTTCATCATCTCTTCATTGTTAAGCTCGAAGTCCAGCACGTTGATATTCTCTTCCATACGCCCTTTGCGCACGGTTTTCGCCAGCGAAACAATGCCACGCTGGAAGAGCCAACGCAGAACCACCTGGCCGATGCTTTTGCCATATTTCTCGCCAGTCGCGGCCAAAACCGGATGCTGGAATAGATTGTTGCGGCCTTCGGCAAACGGTGCCCAGGCTTCGGGCTGAATGCCCCGGCTTTGCATCCACGGCGCGGCGTGAAGCTGCTGGTTAAACGGGTTTACTTCCACCTGATTGACGGCAGGCACCACTTTGTTAAACGCGATCAGGTCGGCTAAACGATCTGGCTGGAAGTTACTGACGCCAATGGCGCGAATTTTCCCCGCCTGTTGCAACTCTTCCATCGCACGCCATGCGCCATGCACATCGCCATACGGCTGGTGAATCAGGTACAAATCGACATAGTCCATTTGCAGGCGGTTCAGCGAGCGTTCGAACTGCGCTTTGGCGCCTTCGTAGTTCGTGTCTTGTAACCACAGTTTGGTGGTGACAAATAATTCGCCGCGAGCAATGCCGCTGTTCTTTAACGCGTTCCCGACCTGGGTTTCATTCTGGTAAGACGCTGCGGTATCAATCAAACGGTAGCCGGTTTCGATGGCGTCGATAACCGCACGCTCACATTCGGCTGCTTCCGTCATCTGAAAGACACCAAAACCCAGCAGTGGCATTTCCACGCCGTTATTCAGTTTTACTGTTTGCATAGTGTGACCTGTCATCTGTTGTGAGAGAAAAAGAATAACGCGGATTGGCTTATCAGATTAGACACCCTAATTGGCTAGGGTTTATTAGCAGTGTTCATTAATCACGAATGAACACTGCTCAGAGGCGTGGCGGTTATTGCAGGTTTTTCTCTTTGAGGAATTTGCTGACCTGGTCGGCAATTTCAACGTTATTTAAATCAGAGAACGGGAAATGGGTATTGCCCTTAATGCCTATCTCTGGCAAATGGATCACCGTCACATCGCCGCCGTGTTTATTCACCACATCGCGCCATTGGCGGGCCATGGCGAGGCGTACGCGCCAGCTATCCTGTGCGGGCATTGCCGTCGGTTTATCAGGAATATTGTCGCCGTAGAAAATCAGGATCGGGATTTTAGTCAGCGCCATAAATTTATCCAGCGCGACAGGTTCACCTTTGAGCGTGTCGAAAGCACTAGGCATCGGCGCAGGCATTTCATTTTCCGGGAACACAAAACTGCTGCCCGGCTCAAATGCCACAATCGCTTTCACTTTGTCGCTTTTCATCGCCGTGTACCAACCTGGCCCGCCGCCCTGGGAATGGGTGAACAAGATAGCCGGGCCGGATTTATCTATCACGGCTGACATCGCATCCGAAATCACATTCAGATCAAACGGCCCGGTGTTAGGCGTCATCTGGCGGAAATACTGGTTCAGCGCTTCTTTATCGTGGGAAAATTGCACGTCTTTGAAGAAATCCGGCCACACGCCAAGGCGGAACTGGTTGAACCACAATTGCTCGTCGGCTTTAGGCGTCAGTGTGGCTTCAACCGTGCTGCGCCCGGCGCTGCCACGGCGAGGTTGTGTCACTAAATAAGTTGAGAATCCCCGGCGCAGGAAAATATTCTGGAATCCTTCGCGTCCATCCGGCGTGCTTTCCCAGGTCTTAGAAAATTGCCCGGCACCGTGGAGCATCACAATGGGATATTTGTGAGGATGCTCGGGGATCTGATAGAAAACGTAAGCGTGATCGCCGTGAAAAGTTTGCCCGGCGGATTCGAGCGGCTTCTTCGCATCAAATGTCCCCGGCGTCGTGGCAACAGTTCCGCCCGCAGTAAAACTGCCCTGCTCCGCTATGACCAGCGGTTGTGCATGGGAAATAGCGCTTCCCGCCAACATGCATAACACCAGCGTCTTTAATAATCTTTTCAAGAATACTTCCTCTGTATTGGGTTGAGTTTTCATCTTACGCATTTTGTTAAACATGATTATTTAGTTAAATCGAATAGCCTTATCTGGCTTATTCATTAATCACGGCGCTTAACCCAATAGGCGGCGACATAATAAAACGTCAGGCACAACGTAAAACGCATGAATTTGGTGTTCTTTAATAGCGCCAGATAATTGCGAAAAGCGCTCGGCAAAGAGGCTTTCACACGCTTCTCTTCCGGCAGCGTTTCAGGCAGCCAGAAAACAATTTCCGTAATAGTGGTGGAAAGTGCGCAACCCACGGAGCCGCTGGTGCTGACGCGAGCCTGAGAGTCAATCATATTGGTCTGCTGAATATCCAGAGAGAACGAGATACTACCTGTAACCAATTAAAAGATAATGAGGCATAAAAGGATAGGCATTATGAATGGGATTCATAAATGCCTATTTTGATTCAGGAATGATTGAGATATGCCCGTTGCGTTCAAGGATGGCGAATTTAATCTCCGCAAGCTTAGTGATACCGTGATCAACGCGAGCCGTTAGCAAAATATCATCACAGGAAATGTCGGCTTTCTTCATTTTGTCCTGAAACAGGTAGCCGTTTTCCACCAGAATCACCGGCGTGTTATCGAGAAAATCATCGGCTCCCGGCAGATATTTTTTAATTAAGCCAAACAGCATATCCACCACAATCAGCGTGACGATAGTCAGCATCGCGCCGGTAACAGAGAAATCATCGCCCAACAGTGCCTGTTGTGTGGCTTCACTAATAATCAGCAGCAAGATTAAATCAAATGATGTCATTTGTAATAATGCGCGGCGGCCCGCGATTTTAAATACCACCATTAATATCAGGTAAATGGCGACCGCCCTTAATACCATATCCATTTCGGGTTACCTTATGGGTAAACAAGTTGTTGGAACGGAATCTCCGCGCCGTTATCAAGCGCAACCGTGCTTTTCATTACGCCTATTTTCATGGGTGTCAGACTTAACCAAAGAGTTTGTTTTTCCCTTCCCGCCAGGGCGTTATATTCGATAATGACCTTTCCATTTTGGCTATACATATTGGCGGGCTGAGGTTGCAGATTATCAATGCGAAATGCCTCCATGAAATCACCGCCGAGAATAATGCGATTCGGTTTTCCAGGCGTTGGGATTGAATTAATTTTCAGGTCGGCACTGCTGGTCAGGCGATTAAATCTTTCATAATCGAGGGTCAACGAACCCGCGTCGTTTGAGCGATGCGCCTGGCTTAAATAACCACGCGAAAAGATGCCAACCAGGGCGGCGACAACAATCGCCAGCAAGAAGACAAAGCCCACGCGCCGCAGCTGATATTCAAAGCGCAGCCAGAAGGGTTTTTCAATAATAGGGGAAGGTGTTGTTTTCATTATTCTTCATCCAGCTATGGGCGCTGGATGAAGTCTAGTCAAGCGTGAATGTCTACGCCACAAAAGCGCGAATCATAATTCCCTGTGCTTCAAGTAATTGCCGCACCTGGCTGGCCATTTCGATAGCGCCCGGCGTGTCACCGTGGACGCAAATTGAGTCGGCCTGAATCGGCGTAAATTGGCCTTCTATGGAGGTCACGCCGCCCTCTGTGACTAATTGCAGCATTCTTTTTGCGACGATGTTCGCATCATGCAAAACAGAACCCGCTTCACGACGCGAAACCAGCGAGCCATCGGCGTGATAGGCACGGTCGGCGAAGGCTTCAGAAATGGTTTTCAGCCCCTTTTCCTGCGCCAGTTTCAGCACGTGGGAACCCGCCAGGCCAACCAACGGTAAAGAGGAATCAATAGCCAGAATAGCTTCGATAACCGCCAGCGCCTGGCGTTCGTCATGGGCGATAGTGTTGTACAGCGCGCCGTGCGGTTTGACATATCGCACTTCGCTGCCCGCCGCTCGCGCCAGGCCTTGCAAAGCGCCAATCTGATAAATCACATCGGCGGTCAGTTCGTCGCTTGCCACGTCCATATTACGGCGACCAAAACCGACTAAATCGGGATAAGAAACGTGTGCACCAATGGTCACGCCCTGCTGTTGTGCCGCGCGCAAGGTGGATAAAAGCGATGCCGGGGAACCGGCGTGAAAACCACAGGCCACGTTGGCGCTGCTGACCAGTTTCAGAATGGCGGCGTCATCGCCCATCGTCCACGCCCCGAAGCTCTCACCCAAATCACTATTTAAATCAATTACCGTGACCATCGTCGCCCTCTTTTGCCGCTCGTTGTGAACAGGTGTTTTAGCATATAAAACCTATTTACGCAGCGGCACATCTTTCATCAAAAGCGACAAAATAAACGCCAGCACCACGACGCAGGCAGAAATCAGATATACCGAATGCAGCGCCGCGCCAAAGGCTTGCAGATAATCATTTTGTAGAGCAGCCGGGAGTTCATGCACCGCTTTCGCCCCCAGTTGATGGGGAAGTTCGACACCCGGCGGGATCAGCGCAATCAGTTTGTTTTGCAGCACATTAGTGAAAATCGCCCCAAAACCGGCCACGCCAATCGAACCGCCAATCTGGCGGAACAGCGTGGTGCTGGACGTCGCCACACCAATCATGTTTTGCTCGACGCTGTTTTGCACCGCCAGAATCAGCACCTGCATCACCATGCCAAGGCCAAAGCCCAACAGCGCGATGTATAGATAAAGAACATGAATGGGCGTGTCGATTTTAAGCGTGCCGAGCAGCGCCATTGCAATAAACGTCACCAGCGTGCCAAGAATCGGGAAGATGCGGTAACGCCCTATTTTGCTGATGATGCGCCCGCTGATAATTGAGGTCAGCATCAGGCCGCCCATCAGCGGCAGCAGTTGAATCCCCGCTTCCGTTGGCGTCGATGATTTCACCACTTGCAAATAGAGCGGCAGGAACGTCATCGAGCCAAACAGCGACATCCCGATAATAAAACCTATCAGGCAGCTCAATAAGAAAGTGCGGTCACGGAACAAACCGAGAGGAATGATCGGCTCGATAGCTAGCCGTTCTTCATAGATAAACCCGCCAAGTGTGACGACGAAGAAGGCGAAAATGCACCACAACTGCGGATCGGACCACGCCATCACGGTGCCGCCCTGGCTGGTAAAGAGAATCAAACAGGTCAATGACGCGGCGAGATAGCCCGCACCAAGAAAATCAATCTGATGACGGATACGTGCCGTTTGCGGTTTCAGCACCGCGCCAATCACCAGCAGCGCGAAAACGCCCAACGGCAGGTTGATGTAGAAAATCCAGCGCCAGGAAAAATGCTCAACCAGGAAGCCGCCGATCAGCGGGCCAATCACCGTCGCCAGCCCAAATACCCCGCCGAATAAGCCCTGATATTTACCGCGATCCGCTGGCGGAATGACATCCCCAACCGCCGCCATGGTGACGACCATCAGGCCACCACCGCCCAAACCTTGCAGTGCGCGCATCAAAATTAACTGCGTCATATTCTGCGCCAGGCCGCATAACGCCGAGCCGACAAGGAACAGCACAATGGCGGTTTGCAGCACGATTTTGCGCCCCAGCAAGTCGCCGAATTTACCGTACAGCGGCACCACAATCGTGGAAGACAACAGATAAGCCGTGACCACCCAGGATAGTTTTTCCAGCCCGCCCAACTCGCTGACAATCGTCGGCAAGGCGGTTGAAACGATGGTCTGGTCGAGTGCGGCAAGCAGCATGACCAGCATCAACGCGGAAAACAGCAAACGAATGGACGTTGCGTGCTGTTGCGTTTCTGAACGGGGAGTTTCTGTGACTGTCATCGTATCGGTCGGCTTGTAATTAATTAACTGGATAATTAATATAGAGGGAATAGTTTCACCCGGTCAATGGAAGTAGCACAAAATGTCCTCTAAAAACGGCAGTGAAAAATCCGAAAACATGGTACTAAACGACCAAAAACGCCGCCGTCCTGGCCGCCCGGCGGGAGGCAATAAAAGTAGCGATAAACGCGATTTGCTACTCGATACCGCATTGAAATTGTTCTCAAATCAGGGAATCGCGCAGACTCCATTGAGCGCGATTGCTACCGAGGCGGGCGTGACGCCAGCCATGCTTCATTACTACTTCAAAACCCGCGAACAGCTTTTGGACGTATTGATTGACGAGCGTTATATGCCGGTACGCGCATCCATGGGTGGCGCATTTGAAATGCATCCCAACGACCCGGTCAGCGCCCTGACAGCGCTCACCCAAAAATTCATTGATGTATCACTTCAGCATCCCTGGTTTGCACCGTTGTGGATCCGCGAAGTACTGAGTGAAACGGGGATATTGAAGCAACGAATAGATGAACGATTTGGTTCAAGAGAGCGCCAGGCGGCGCTGGTCTGGATCCGCAAATGGCAGGATGAAGGCCGTTTGAATCCGGATCTGGAACCGGAGTTTTTGTTTATCTCACTGTTTGGTTTAACGCTTTTGCCCGTTGCGCGTTTACAGCACGATATTCGTAAAGGTGAGACGTCGCTTAACAGCGAAATGCTTTCACGCCATATCGCCGCGCTGCTTAAATCGGGCGTTAGCAACCCCGATTCATAACCTTATACCCAAATAATTCGAGTTGCAGGTAGGCGGCAAGGGAGCAAATCCCCAGGAGCTTACTTGGGTAAGTGACTGGGGTTTGTGAGTGCAGCCAACACCCCTGCAACTTGAAGAATGACGGGTATACATCAATGATTAGGCATTTTCTTAGGTAACCCATACAAAAAATGATGGATTATGCAGCCGCCGGCAAACGGCATTTCGCTTCGGCGGCTTCTTTTACATTTTTGGGTTAAACAGCAATGAACAAATTTATGTTGGTGATGGTGGTAGTTGCAGCGGGAACACTGGCTGGTTGTAGCTCTCCGGCGCAGCGTATGGCGGATTGCCAGGCTCAGGGAATCAGTAAAGATACCTGTTATCTCGCTGAGCAGAATCGCCAGAATTCCATCAATAGCGTAGCCATGAAACAGGCGATGGAAAACGCCACCAACGCCACAAAATAGCCTCCTGTTTAACAGGCTCAGACGAGCCTGTTATTTCGCAAAAAACTCCTGCGTAACAACACATTTTCAACTTAGCTACAGTCTCGCCGCACAAACAAAAATCCCTTTTAATTCAACTGGTTTATTATTTTCTCTGCGGCTGAAATGTAAAGTCTAATAAAGGATTACGATTACCGTTTCCAGGCTCTTGTATTACGCGTGCCAGGGAGAGTACATTAGCGCCCGACGAATCAATGTTGAACGGCCAGCGCTTATGGAATTAATCCCAAATATCCCAACAGGCGGTTCACAGTTTCTATACTGAATTTTTTAGCAAATTTGCGCGGCAGCACGCGCGGAGCAATGTAACGTGAAATATTTCATGATGGGCTTGTCATTCATGTTGTTAGTTTGGGTCGGTACTTTTGTGATGATGGTCGAGTAAACAGAATTGAGAAGCAGGAGCCATTTGGCTCCTGTTTTCGTTTTAGCGGGCGGTTTTACTCAGCAGTCTCTGAAGATATTTTTGGCGTGGTCGGAAACAAGCCGTCAGCGCGGAACATCGCTTTAATGCCCCGTACGGCCTGGCGAATGCGGTCACGGTTTTCAATTAATGCAAAGCGCACATGCGTATCGCCGTAATCACCAAAACCCACGCCTGGCGAGACGCAGACTTTCGCATCCTGAAGCAGCTTTTTCGCAAACTCCAGCGACCCCATTGCCGCGTACTGTTCCGGGATTTTCGCCCACACGTACATGGACGCTTTCGGGCATTCCACCATCCAGCCCGCTTCGTGCAAGCCTTTTACTAACACGTCACGGCGGCGTTTATATTGTTCCGCAATCTCGCGCACGCACTCTTGTGGCCCTTCCAGTGCCGCAATCGCTGCGACTTGCAGCGGCGTAAATGTGCCGTAGTCATGGTAACTTTTGATACGTGCCAGCGCGCTCACCAGCTCTTTGTTGCCCACCATAAAGCCGATGCGCCAGCCCGCCATGTTGTAGCTTTTCGACAGGGTAAAAAATTCCACGGCGACATCGCGCGCGCCAGGGACTTCCATAATTGACGGCGCTTTCCAACCGTCATACACGATATCGGCGTACGCCAAATCATGCACCACCAGCACATCGTAACGTTTTGCCAGCGCGACGACCTTTTCAAAAAACTCCAGTTCTACGCACTGCGCGGTCGGGTTTGATGGGAAACCGAGGATCATCATTTTTGGTTTCGGATAGCTTTCGCGAATGGCGCGTTCAAGCTCAGCGAAGAAATCCACACCTTCCACCAGCGGCACCGAACGCACCTGCGCGCCAGCGATCACCGCGCCGTAAATATGAATCGGATAACTTGGGTTTGGCACCAGCACCGTGTCGCCGTGATCGAGCGTCGCCAGCATCAAATGCGCCAGCCCTTCTTTCGAGCCAATGGTGACAATCGCTTCGCTTTCCGGGTCGATTTCGACGTCGTAGCGGTCTTTGTACCAGCGCGAAATGGCGCGTCGTAAACGCGGAATGCCACGCGATGTGGAGTAACCGTGGGTGTCTTCACGCTGCGCTACGGTGCAGAGTTTTTCCACGATATGCGGCGGCGTTGGGCCATCAGGGTTACCCATACTGAAATCGATAATGTCTTCACCACGGCGACGAGCGGCCATTTTCAGCTCGGCGGTGATGTTGAACACATACGGCGGGAGACGATCGATACGCGAAAAACGACGTTTTGGACTGGTGTCAGCCATAAATTCCTCAGATTACGTGAGCGCCCGGACCGTCCGAGCGACGCTGCCACATGGATGTGGCCTGCTTAGAAAATAGCCTGAATAAAAATCATCTGTCGAGAGGGAAAACAAAATATTTTTAGCCCCGATAAAAGAGGATGCTTCATTTGAAGCTAATCCCTATTTTATTTGATGGACGTCGATTATATTAACCATGTCGCAACATCCTTATAACTTTAATTCCGATGACGTGGAGCACTGCCATGACCCTACAAATTGATGATTTACCGCGTGCAATCCGTGAGATAAAACAAAAGCTTCGCCACGATTTACCCGGTTATAAAGCCGCTTTCGAACAGCTCGAAGGCGATATGAAACGCCAGATCGACGCGATCCGCGCTGAAATGGATCGTGGCGAAAACCCGGTGCCGCAAATTAACGCTGACGATATTGTTAACAACCGCGTGAGCGAGCAACAAAAAGCGCTGATACGCCAGCGGGGTTGCTGCACGGTTAAAGGCGTTTTCCCGCAAGCTCAGGCTCAGGCATGGAATGAAGAAGTCGGGAATTATCTGGAGCGTAATAACTTTGTTGAGAAGTTAAAGAACGCCGCAGAAGATAACTATTTCGGCACACTTGCCGCCAGTAAGCCGCAAATTTACGGCATTTACTGGTCTAAACCGCAGGTGGAAGCGCGCCAACATGCACGCATGAAAGCGGTGCAGGTGTTTCTCAATAATTTATGGGAAACCGAAAGCAACGGTAAGCAGCATTTCGACCCGGATCGCGTGGTGAGTTACGCCGACCGCACCCGTCGCCGCCCGCCGCGCTCAAACTCTTTGGGGCTGTCTCCGCATGTGGATGGCGGCTCTGTCGAGCGCTGGCTGGACGAGAATTTCCGCCACGTTTACCGCCATGTGTTTTCCGGCGAATGGCAGCAATATAATCCGTTCGCTGCTGAAGGCCGTACCGAAGTGCGTGAATTTCCGTCGCCAGCGGTATGTTCGATGTTCCGTACTTTCCAGGGCTGGACGGCGCTCAGCCCGCAGCGCAAGCACGGCGGCACGCTGACGTTGCTACCGGTAGCCAACGCGATGGCCTATATTTTATTGCGTGCTTTGCAAGACGATGTGCCGGAAGAATCCCTGTGCGAAGCGAAGCCAGGACGCGCCCTCTCTATTAACGAGCAGTGGCATCCCCTTTTATTAACCGGGATATCCTCAATTCCGAATATGGAAGCGGGCGATACTGTTTTCTGGCACTGCGACGTGATTCATGCCGTTGAAAATGAGCATCTTGGCGAGTTCGACAGCAATGTGATGTATATCGCTGCGGCGCCGTGGTGTGAGAAGAACGCCGCCTATCTTGAGCGCCAGTGGCCCGCGTTTGTGGAAGGCAAGTCGCCGCCAGATTTCGCCGCCGATGATTTTGAGGTCGATTTTGACGGTCGTGCGATGGAGGCAGATTTGAGTGCGGCTGGATGTGAGCAATTGGGTGGGAAGTAACCCCCTCACCCTAACCCTCTCCCCAGGGAGAGGGAATCTACGGTTTTCTCCTTCTACCGGGGAGAGGGAATGTACGGTTTTCTCCTTCTACCAGGGAGAGGGAATGTACGGTTTTCTCCTTCTCCTGGGGGAGAAGGCCGGGATGAGGGCGAACCACATCAAAATGTCCATTTCTGGTATCCACTCAGTAATTTCCTTATCATTACCCTTCCATTCTTAGTCACGCGAGTTACCGGTGCACGAAACCTTCGATATGCTGCTGGCGGTATTTGACCGCGCGGCGCTGATGCTTATTTGTCTCTTCTTTTTAATTCGCATCCGCCTGTTCCGCGAGCTACTACATAAAAATGCCCACACGCCCAAAGAGTTATTAGCCGTTACCGCGATTTTCTCGATGTTCGCGCTTTTCAGTACCTGGTCTGGCGTACACGTCGAAGGCTCGCTGGTTAACGTGCGTATTATCGCGGTGATGGCGGGCGGGATTTTATTTGGCCCGTGGGTGGGAATTATCACCGGGATTATCGCGGGACTGCATCGTTATCTGATTGATATAGATGGTATTACCGCCGTTCCGTGCCTGATTACTAGCATTGTTGCCGGTATAATTTCTGGCTTAATCAACCGCAAAGTCCCGAAAGAACAGCACTGGCGAGTCGGTATTTTCGGCGCCATGTTGTGTGAAACCATGACCATGATTCTGGTGGTGTTGTGGGCGCCGTCGGTGGATTTAGGGATCGATATCGTTTCGAAAATCGGCATTCCAATGATTCTTGGCACCGTTTCAATCGGCCTGATTGTGGTGCTGGTACAAAGCGTTGAAGGCGAAAAAGAAGCGAGTGCCGCACGCCAGGCGAAGCTGGCGCTGGATATTGCCAACAAAACGCTGCCGCTATTTCGTAACGTGAACAGCGAATCGCTGCGCCAGGTTTGCAATATTATCCGCGACGATATTAACGCCGATGCGGTAGCGATTACCGATGTCGACAAAGTGCTGGCCTATGTCGGTTTTGGCGAAGATAACTATAAGCAAAACGACGACGGCATCAGCCCAAGAACACAACTGGCGATTCGCGAAGGGAAAATCATTATTCGTAATGACGATGAGGCTTATCGCACTCCGGAAATCCACTCGCTGATCATTATTCCTTTATGGGAAAAAGGCGTGGTGACCGGCACGCTGAAAATCTATTACCGCCATGCGCACCAGATCACGTCAACCTTACAGGAAATGGCGGTCGGGCTTTCGCAGATTATCTCAACACAACTGGAAGTTTCTCGCGCTGAGCAGTTGCGTGAAATGGCCAATAAAGCGGAACTGCGAGCGCTGCAAAGCAAAATTAACCCGCATTTCCTGTTTAACGCACTGAATGCGATTTCTTCCTCGATTCGTATGAATCCCGATACCGCGCGCCAGCTGATTTATAATTTGTCGCGTTATCTGCGCTATAACATTGAATTAAAAGACGATGAGCAGATCGACATTAAAAAAGAGCTGTACCAGATTAAAGATTACATCGCCATTGAGCAGGCACGTTTTGGCGACAAGCTGACGGTGATTTATCACATTGATGAAGAGGTGACGTGCCTGATCCCAAGCCTGCTGATTCAGCCGCTGGTAGAGAACGCGATTGTGCATGGTGTGCAGCAATGTAAAGGCAAAGGCGTGGTGACGATTAGCGTTGAAGAAAGCGGGAATCGTGTACGTATTGCAGTGCGCGACACCGGGCACGGCATCGATCCGCAAGTGATTGAACGGGTGGAAGCGAACGAAATGCCGGGCAATAAAATCGGCCTGCTGAATGTGCATCACCGCGTAAAATTACTGTATGGCGAGGGTTTGCATATTCGTCGCCTTGAGCCAGGTACGGAAATTGCGTTTTACGTGCCTCACGCCGCTGCCACTGCCGTTCCACCGTTATTGTCGCAACAAGGAGGAAGTGCATGAAAGTTCTCATCGTAGAAGATGAAGTGCTGGCGCAACAGGAGTTGAACTGGCTGATTAAAGAACACAGCCAGATGGAAGTTGTCGGTACGTTTGATGACGGCATGGATGTGCTGAAATACCTGCAACATCATGAAGTGGATGCCATTTTCCTCGACATCAACATTCCTTCTTTAGACGGCGTGTTGCTGGCGCAGAATATCAGTAAGTTTGCTCATAAGCCGTTTATTGTGTTTATCACCGCCTGGAAAGAGCACGCGGTGGAAGCGTTTGAGCTGGAAGCATTCGACTACATTCTGAAACCGTATCAGGAGTCGCGCATTATTGGCATGCTGCAAAAACTGGAAGCGGCATATCAGCAACAGAATGCGCCCGCGTCGGGTAACAGTTCTAACCGGGAAGCGCTGACCATTAATCTGGTGAAAGACGAGCGGATTATCGTTACCGATATTAACGATATTTATTACGCCGAAGCGCACGAGAAAATGACGTTTGTTTATACGCGCCGTGAAGCGTATGTGATGTCGATGAATATCACCGAGTTTTGCCATCGCCTGCCGGAAAGCCACTTCTTCCGCTGCCACCGTTCGTATTGCGTGAACCTGAGTAAAATCCGTGAGATAGAGCCATGGTTTAACAATACTTATATTTTACGCCTGCGGGATTTGGATTTTCAGGTGCCGGTGAGTCGCAGCAAGGTGAAGGAATTTCGAGCGTTGATGCGGTTGTAAGACGGGCGCAAGGGTTTGCGCCCGAATCCATCATTACAGAACCTGCCCCAGCGTTTGGCGTAAATGCGCGCCAGCGCCCAGCAGCCCCGGCTGATCGTGAATAATCAGGTACACCGGGATGCTTTGCACGTAATCTTTAAAGCGGCCTTTGTCTTCAAAACCGCCCCGGAAACCGGAGGCTTTAAAGAACTCAAGGAAACGTGGCACGATACCGCCCGCGATATACACGCCGCCAAAGGTGCCGAGCGTTAGCGCCAGGTTGCCGCCAAAACGCCCCATGATCACGCAGAACAGCGAAAGTGCGCGGCGACAATCCGTGCAGCTATCTTCCAGCGCTCTTTCGGTTATGTCTTTCGGCTTGTAGTTTTCCGGCTCGCGTTTGTCTGATTTGACGATGGCACGGTACAGATTCACAAGCCCTGGGCCTGAAAGCACACGTTCAGCAGAAACGTGGCCGATTTCGGTACGCAGCTCTTCGAGGATAATCCCCTCTTCTTCGCTATTCGGCGCAAAATCAACGTGCCCGCCTTCGCCAGGCAGACTCACCCAACGCTTATCGACGTGAACCAGATGCGCCACGCCAAGCCCGGTGCCTGCGCCGTAAACCGCGATAGGTTTACCTTCGACCGGTTCGTCACCACCAAACTTGATCAAATGCTCTTTTTTGAGCGCGGGAATGGCCATAGAAACGGCGGTAAAATCGTTAATAATTTCCAGATGTTCAAAACCGAGATTCTTTTTCATCTCAGCGGTAGAGAATGCCCAGGTATGGTTGGTCATCGCCACCCAGTCACCGGTAATCGGGCAAGCAATTGCGATACAACCATCGGTTACGCTGACATTGTGCTCTTTGAGATAATGCACCACGACCGCTTCAAGGCTTGGGAAATCGAGGCCCGAGTAGGTTTTTGCCTGGGTGATGTCACCATTTTCAACATTGCACAGTGCCAGACGCGCATTGGTGCCGCCTACATCTCCCACCAAAGCATATTTTGTCATTCTTCCACTGCTCCGCTAAAGTCAAAATAAGTCCTGCCAACACTGTAAAATTAGCTAGCCTAAACAACAACGACCAGATGATAAGTGCCTTGGGATTATAGATCTTCGTCACAGATTAGCTTGAGCGTTTCAGCCCTTATTGCATAGCGGGCGAAATGACCTGTCTGGCAGACTGTTTGCCGAGACGATTTTGCGCAAAGTACATTTGAGTTAAGGAATAAAACATGCTCCATCCGCGAGCCAGAACGATGTTGGTTCTCTCTCTCCCAGCGTTAGTGATTGGGATTTTTTCCAGCCTGGTGTTAATTGTGGTGATGAAAGTCGCCGCCGTTTTGCAGCGCTTTCTTTGGGTGGCTCTGCCCGCCAGATTTGATCTTGATATGAATTCCCCGATGTGGATTTTGTTAATGCTGACGTTCACGGGGATTGCCGTGGGGCTGGTGGTTCGCTATATGCCGGGGCATGCGGGGCCGGATCCGGCAACGGAACCGTTGATTGGCGCACCCGTGCCGGTTATGGCGCTTCCGGGGCTGATTATTGCGCTGGTGCTGGGACTTGCAGGCGGTGTTAGCCTTGGGCCTGAACACCCCATTATGGCGGTGAATATTGCGCTGGCGGTGGCGATTGGTGCGCGTTTACTTCCCCGCGTCGGCGCGCTGGACTGGACGATTCTTGCCGCAGCAGGAACGATTGGCGCACTGTTTGGCACGCCGGTTGCAGCGGCGTTGGTGTTTTCCCAGACGTTAAATGGCAGCAATGATGTGCCTTTATGGGATCGTCTGTTTGCTCCGCTTATGGCAGCCGCCGCCGGGGCGTTGACCACCGACCTGTTCTTCCATCCCGATTTCTCTTTGCCTGCGCTGCAATACCCGGAAATGCGCCTGGTGGATATCTTTAGCGGTGCGGTGGTTGCGGCTATCGCCATTGCATTGGGGATGGTTGCCGTCTGGTGTTTGCCACGGATGCACCGTTTGATGCATCAGCTTAAACACCCGGTGTTAATTTTGGGCGTCGGCGGTTTTCTGTTAGGTGTGTTAGGACTGATTGGCGGCGAAGTGACGCTGTTTAAAGGGCTGGATGAAATGCGCCAGCTTTCCACCGCGCAGCATTATTCCGTGGCAACGTTGCTGATGTTTGCAGTTTTAAAATTGGCCGCATTGGTCATCGCGTCAGCCTGTGGTTTCCGGGGTGGGCGCATCTTCCCGGTGGTATTCGTGGGGGTCGCGCTGGGGATGATGCTCCATCAGCATGTCGAAGCGGTTCCGGCAGCGATTACGCTGTCCTGCGCCATCCTTGGCCTGGTGTTGGTGGTCACTCGCGATGGCTGGTTAAGTCTTTTTATGGCTATGGCGGTGGTGCCGGATCTCAAATTGTTGCCTCTGTTGTGTATCGTGATGCTTCCGGCCTGGCTGCTGTTGGCTGGCAAACCGGTGATGATGGCGGATAAGCCGAAAGTTTAGTTTTGCATGGGGTGTATTGTCGGATGACGCTGCGCTTATCCGACCTACGCGATTTCATAAGCCATTGTTTTTGTAGGGTGGATAAGCATCAGGAAGCAGCATTACGTTTTGCGAGCGATGCCGTAATCGCCTGCAAAAGTTCGGGAATATCCTGTTTTGGCAGAACGACTTCCACCAGCGACAGTCGTTCTGCTTTCGCCACTTTCTGCATCACCTCTTCGAGCTGAACCTGCTCGGTCACTCGCCAGCACTGCGCCGGGTTATGCACATTCAACGCCTGCGGGATGAGGGTCCAGTTCCATGGCGAGATGTCGTTATAGCGCTGCTCGGCACCGTGAATCGCCCGCTCAACGGTGTAACCATCGTTGTTAAGCAAGAAAATCACCGGGCGCTGCCCGTCGCGCATCATCGAACCCATTTCCTGAATGGTCAGTTGCGCGGAGCCATCGCCAATCAGCAATACCACGCGGCGATTTGGGCAGGCGGTCTGCGCACCAAATGCGGCCGGAAGCGTAAAGCCAATCGAACCCCAGAGCGGCTGGGCGATAAACGTCACGCCGGCGGGGAGCGTCAACGTTGCTGCGCCAAAAGCCGCTGTTCCCTGGTCGGCCAGCACGATATCTCCCGCTTGCAGGAAACCTTGCAAAGATTGCCAGAACGCATGCTGATCCAGTTTCCCGGAAGTCGCTGGAGGTAACGCGGGTGGTTTTTGTTGTGGTGCGAGCCAACCTGAAACCTGGTGTTTGCAGAGCTGATGCAAAACTTCAATCGCTTGCGCCATCACAATTCCACTGAACCAGCGCTCGCCAATGCGCGTGGCATTCGGCTGAATGTCGATCGTCTGCTGGAACGTGAAATGCTGCGTAAACCCGGCGGTTAATGTGTCGGTAAATTTCACCCCTGCACAAATTACCAGCTCAGATTTTTCTATTGCCTGAATGACACCAGGGTCGCTGGCAGATGCGCTATAAGTGCCGACAAAACCTTGTTGGCCTTCATCAAATAACCCTTTGCCCATCAGCAACGTGGCATGCGGCATCGGCGTGTCATCCATCCATTGCTGCAAGGCTTTTTGCTGCCCAAAACGCAATGCCAGGAAGTCTGCCAGTAACGCCACGCTGCGGCTTTCTGCCAGACGCTCTTGTGCGCAGGCGCGGAATTGGGTGAGTAGAGTGGGGTCGGTGGAAGTTTGTTGTGATAATAGCGGCGTTGTTGGACGCGTGGCTGGAGCCTGGGAAACATCGCTCGGCAGCAGTAAATAGCCCGGACGGCGCTGCAAT
Source organism: Buttiauxella izardii (assembly GCF_003601925.1). Taxonomy (GTDB): domain Bacteria; phylum Pseudomonadota; class Gammaproteobacteria; order Enterobacterales; family Enterobacteriaceae; genus Buttiauxella; species Buttiauxella izardii. The sequence goes on along the minus strand of NZ_QZWH01000041.1, from coordinate 9,327 downwards.
AATGCCTGCTGCAAGACACGGTCGATTTCATAGCAGGCGTTTTCGGCGGTGAGCGACGCTTGCGCCACAGACACTTCTGCGGCCATGCGCGCAAAATGGCTGAAATTCCCATCACCCAGGGTGTGATGCATCAATTCACCCCGCCGTTGCGCGCCCAGGCACGGCGCACCGACGACATGTATGACCGGTAAATATTCGGCGTAGCTTCCGGCGATACCATTAATGGCACTGAGTTCACCGACGCCAAAAGTCGTCAGCACCGCAGCAGCACCTTTGCAGCGAGCGTAACCATCAGCGGCATAGGCGGCGTTGAGTTCGTTGGCGCAACCGACCCAGGCAAGCGTCGGATTGTTAATCACGTTATCCAGAAACTGTAAGTTGTAATCACCGGGGACACCAAAAAGATGGTCAATTCCCGCCTCGGTGAATCGGTCAAGAAGATAGTCTGCGACAGTGTAAGACATGACTCATTCCTTCTTTGAGGGCTTAGAGTGAGTATTGGACATCTGTGATCGCTGTCGAGGAACGTGGAGAATAAAGCCGTGGAAAGAGGGATTTACACTTATCTGGGGTGTAGTCTGATGGCCTTCTATGTTGTGAAAACGTATACACTAAGTTGGCATTATTCACTTACCAAGGAATTCACATGGTCTATCAGGCAAATTCTGCGCGTTATGAATCAATGGAATATCGTCGTTGTGGGCGCAGCGGTTTAAAACTTCCCGCGATTTCGCTGGGTTTATGGCACAACTTTGGTGACACAACGCTTCTGGATAACAGCCGTCAGTTGTTACAACGTGCGTTTGACTCAGGGATTACGCACCTTGATCTGGCGAATAACTACGGCCCACCGCCGGGTTCTGCCGAAGAAAACTTTGGCCGAATCCTGCGTGAAGATTTCCTTCCATATCGTGATGAACTGATTATTTCGTCAAAAGCTGGCTATACCATGTGGGAGGGTCCATACGGTGATTGGGGTTCACGTAAGTATCTGATTTCAAGCCTTGATCAAAGCCTGAAGCGTATGGGGCTTGAGTACGTCGATATCTTCTATCATCACCGCCCAGACCCGGAAACGCCGCTGGAAGAAACCATGCGCGCGCTTGATACCGTGGTGCGTCAGGGCAAAGCGTTGTATGTCGGCGTGTCAAATTATCCGGCAGAACTCGCCGCTCAAGCCATTGATATTTTAAACGATCTGGGTACGCCATGCCTTATCCACCAGCCGCGTTATTCAATGTTTGAACGTTGGGTTGAAGGCGGTTTGCTGGATGTACTGCAAGAAAAAGGCGTGGGCAGTATTGCGTTTTCACCATTGGCAGGCGGCCAGCTTACGGATCGCTATCTCGACGGTATTCCCGCTGATTCTCGCGCCGCGAGTGGCAGCAAGTTCCTGAATGCAGATCAACTGACCGAGGATAAGCTGAGTAAAGTCCGAAAACTCAATGCCATTGCACAACGCCGTGGGCAGAAGCTTTCGCAAATGGCGCTGGCGTGGGTATTGCGCGGCGACAGAGTCACATCCGTATTGATTGGTGCCAGTAAAATCAGCCAGATAGACGATGCGGTAGGCATGTTAGCAAACCGTCATTTCACCGCTGCTGAGCTTGCTGAGATCGAAGAAATATTAGTGTAACCGTTATCACGACCTGTTTTAATTTGCAGCTAAATTAGCAAAAAGTGCTCTCTTCAGCGAATTAGGAGTTGTGGCGATGAAACACTTGTTTACCACCACTTACTATTGAGCTAACAGACCGCCCTGGCGGTTACCGTGTATTAAGGAGAGAGTATGTTCAGGTCACTGATTCTTGCGATTGCATTATTGGCATCTGTACCGATGATGGCGAATGCGGGCGAAATCACCCTGCTGCCGTCAATTAAGCTTCAGATTGGCGATCAGGATTATCGCGGTAATTACTGGGATGGCGGCAGCTGGCGCGACCGTGATTACTGGGGTCGTCACTATGAATGGCGTGATAACCGCTGGCGTCGTCATGACAATGGTTATCACCGTGGCTGGTATAAAGACCGTGGGCGTAACAGCTTTGAGAAAGGCTATCGCGCCGGTTGGAATGACCGTGACGACCATCGTGGTGGACGTGGGCGTGGCGATCATGGACATGGTCACGGCGGCGGTCATCGTCACTAAAATTTTACAACGGGAGCCTCGGCTCCCGTTTTTTTTATAGCTACAGCCCCAACACCGTGCCAATCAGCAGCCACAAGTTCAGCGCAACCACGATGGAGACAATCACCCAGCCGGTCATTTTCACCAGGCGGGTATTCACTAAATCGCCCATCAATTTGTCATTGCTGGTGAAGATCAGCAGTGGAACCAGCGCCAGTGCGATACCGAAGCTGAGCAACACCTGGCTCATGACCAGAATTCTTGTCGGGTCCAGCCCCATCAGAATGACAATAAATGACGGTGCCATAGTCACCGCGCGGCGCACCCAAAGTGGGATGTAGAAGCGCACGAAACCTTGCATCACGACCTGCCCCGCCAGCGTTCCCACCACGGTTGATGACAATCCCGCTGCAACCAGACTTAAACCAAAAATTGTTGCCGCCGAGTGGCTGAGCAATGGCTCAAGCGTCAGGTACGCTTCGTCGAGATCCGCAACGCCGGTGTGGCCTGTAAAGTGAAATGCAGCCGCCGCCGTTGCCATCATCGCCAGGTTTACAAATCCGGCGATAGTCATCGCGATGGCGACATCCCATTTAGTTGCTGAATACTTTTCGGCGCGATTGCCTTCGTGCATGTTTTGCGTCAACGACGAATGTAAATAAATAACGTGCGGCATAATGGTTGCGCCGAGTACGCCAGCGGCAAGAAATACCGCTTCGCTGGTCGGCAAACTAGGAATCAACATGCCTTTGCCGAGTTCGATCAGTTTCGGCTGGGAGAAAATCAGCTCGACGATGTAAGCCGCCGCCACGAACAGCAATAGTCCGCCAATCACTTTTTCGAGTGGCTTCTGGCCGCGCCGTTGCAACATTAATATCAGGAACGTCGCGATGCCCGTCAGCACCGCGCCTTGTAACAGAGAAACGCCAAGAATCAGTTTGAAACCAATCGCGGCACCGATAAATTCCGCGAGATCGGTCGCCATGGCGATGATTTCAGCTTGTATCCAGTAAAGCCAAACCACCGGGCGCGGGTAATGGTCACGAATTTGCTCGGCGAGGTTTTTACCGGTGGCAATGCCCAGTTTTGCTGAGAGGATTTGGATAAGCATCGCCATGAAGTTGGCCCACACCACCACCCACAGCAATTTATAGCCGAAGCTGGCACCGGCCTGGATGTTGGTCGCAAAGTTACCAGGATCGATATAACCGATGGCAGCGATAAAAGCCGGCCCCATCAACGCCAGGCGTAATCTGCGCGCTGTGCGAGTACCACTATTTTCAACGCGAGTGTTCGTCATTGTCTGCCTCTGGAGATATAGCCTTTGCTATGTTTCAAGCTATCAAAAATGAGAATGATTATCAAATTCATTTAAAAAGTCCTGGACGATTACTTTGATAGACGGAAACAAGATTGAGGAATGAGCAGTGACGATTGTGAAATCGCCTGTTAATGAAGCCTGATTACGCCAGGCACAATGTTAAGGATATGTGCGTTGACGCAACTTTTATCTTCTTTACTTAACATAGCAGAAATGTATGGTTGATCACTAATTTTGAGATTGGTCACATGACATCACTATAGTGTGCGATTAGTCTCGTTTTCTTATTGCTTGTTTCATAGAATGTGCAACGAAATTAAACCTGCCTCATGTTTGGAGCAAATATGTCCCGCGTTCTTCACTTTGTCTTAGCGCTCGCCGTGGTTGCGCTACTCGCTTTATTGCTGAGTAGCAACCGTAAGCAAATCCGTATTCGCTTTATCGTTCAACTGTTGGTGATTGAACTTATCCTGGCCTGGTTCTTCCTGAACTCTGAAATTGGTCTGGGCTTTGTAAGAGGTTTCTCTGAAATGTTTGAGAAACTGCTGTCATTCGCTAACGAAGGGACAAACTTTGTATTCGGTAAGATGAATGACGAAGGACTCGCCTTCTTCTTCCTGAAAGTTCTCTGCCCAATCGTCTTTATCTCCGCGCTGATCGGGATATTGCAGCACATCCGCGTTCTGCCGATTGTTATCCGCTTTATCGGTACTGTTCTGTCTAAAGTGAATGGTATGGGTAAACTGGAATCCTTTAACGCCGTAAGCTCGCTGATTCTGGGACAATCAGAAAACTTCATCGCCTATAAGGATATTCTCGGCAAGATGTCGCGCAACCGCATGTACACCATGTCCGCTACGGCCATGTCTACCGTGTCCATGTCGATTGTCGGTGCTTACATGACGATGCTCGATCCAAAATATGTGGTCGCAGCGCTGGTATTGAACATGTTCAGTACCTTTATCGTGCTGTCGCTGATCAACCCGTACCGCGTTGATGAGAGCGAAGAAAATATCCAGATGTCTAACCTGCACGAAGGCCAAAGCTTCTTCGAAATGCTCGGTGAATACATTCTGGCAGGTTTTAAAGTTGCCATTATCGTTGCCGCAATGCTGATTGGCTTCATTGCCTTGATCGCTGCGCTGAACGCCTTGTTCGCTGCCGTCTTCGGCATTTCCTTCCAGGGCATTCTGGGTTACATCTTCTACCCGGTTGCATGGGTGATGGGTGTACCTGCCCACGAAGCGTTGCAGGTTGGCAGCATCATGGCCACCAAACTGGTTTCCAACGAATTCGTTGCGATGCTGGATCTGCAAAAACTGGCGGGTACGCTTTCCCCACGCGCGGAAGGTATCCTGTCTGTGTTCCTGGTGTCGTTCGCAAACTTCTCTTCTATCGGGATTATCGCAGGCGCGATTAAAGGCCTGAACGAAGAGCAAGGTAACGTGGTTTCTCGCTTTGGCCTGAAACTGGTTTACGGCGCAACACTGGTAAGTATTCTGTCAGCGTCTATCGCTGGTCTGTTCCTGTAATACTTATCATGAAAAACCGGGGCCTTTGCGCCCCGGTTTTTTTATGCCTGTGGTTCTATACCTGGCGACTCGCTTCATCCTGCCAGCACACCTGATTTCGCCCACTCTCTTTCGCCCGATACATTCGCATATCCGCCAGAGCCTGGATTTGGTCCAGCGTATATTCCGGATATTCACTGTGCGAAGCCACGCCAAGAGATGCCGTCACCGGTAGTTGGCTACCGTCTTCAAGCATCATCGGCGCTGATTGAAGCTCCCATTTGATTCTTGTCGCCACCATAATCCCCGCTTTGAGATCGGAGTTTGGCAGGTAAATGCAGAACTCTTCGCCACCGATGCGCCCCAGAATATCCTGGCTGCGAATCGCACGTTGAATGCGTCGAGTGGCATGCACCAACACGTTGTCGCCCACCAGATGTCCGTAAACATCGTTCACCTTTTTGAAGTGGTCCAGATCTAACTGTACGACGGTGTAATCAATATAGTCAGGGCTGATTTGCGAGGTTTTTGCGAAGAATCCACGACGGTTAAGTGCGCCGGTTAACTCATCGTGCAGAGCATGGTGCTGCATTTCACGCTGCAATCCCCCCATGTTGTGTACCAGGCGGCAAATCACCCGGTGCGACGCTAACAGGAAAAGCACGAAGATAATCCACATCGTTACCAGCAAAATGCTGAACCGCCCAAACTCTTCATGTAAGCCCTGGCTGAGACTTTGGGTGCTCACCAAAACCGAACGCGTATCGCGCATTTCACCAAACGTAATGAACACTGGCCCGGAGCGCAAAGTGCCACGCGGTTTATCTGCCAGCATTTTGCGGATGGTCGCTATTTGTTGCGCATTCAATCGAAAGCCGTTTTCAGCTCCCACGACGGTAGTCAGCGGGTTGAGTTGCTCGTCAAAGAGTTGATAAGCATTTTGTGAGCCTTCTGGTAACGAAGCGGTGATAAATCGTTGCACCGATTCATTGCTAAATGCCATGCCCAGCAAACCTATCCATTCACCACGAAAATCAACCGGGATTGCACCATTAATCAGCGTGTCGTTGCTTTGGGCAATGTTCTGTCGCGTCCAGAACGTTGAACGCTGAGGGTTTAATAGCGGCGAGGCTAATACGAAACTGCCCTGCTTCTCGTGCGGGTTGTAACTATTAATCAGCAGCGTATTCACTTGCTGGGATAAAGAGACAATAAACTGGCCTTCGCGCGAGATGTAATACAAATCGGCAAACAGCTCGCTGCCCCGCGTCGCTAGCGGAAACAAACCCTGGATTTTACGCAGGGCGTTCATTTCCTGGCGAACTTCAAGCGGATCGTGAAGAGGAAAGGCTTCGCCTGCGGTGACACTTTCAGGCAGCGGTAATTCGCCAATCCACAGCGGCGATTGCAAGACATTGCTGTTAGCTTCCCAGGGAGCATTGGCGCTGCCCGGAAACATCGGATCGTCCATGGCTTCGGTAAAAATTTGTTTTAAATAGCGAAGGCTATCCATTTTGTACTGCGCCCGGCTTTCAATTCGCGCTATCACACTTTCCAGCTGGCTAAGCTGACTGGTGCGATAACCCTGGCTGAATAATTGCCCTTGCTGCCAGAACAAAACTGTAGTTAGAACAAAGACAAATATAAAGCACAGATGGATGACACGCAGCGTGTGTACCATCGGCAACCTGAACCGATTTGCTAATGAAGTGCTCACAAATAAACCCTTTGTTCACATGCTTGCCACATACTCTTACCCAACGAAATTCTGCGCGGTGAGAGGCTCTGGTTTGCCAATCAGATAGCCTTGTAAATAGTGTACGCCCAGTTCGTGTAACAAAGCGCGTTGCCCTTCGGTTTCCACATATTCTGCAACTACAATCAATTGCTTAGCGCGAGCCATATCACAGATAGACTTCACAATTAGCGGGTCAAGGGCGTCTGTCGTGATGTCTTTAATGAAGCAGCCATCGATTTTTATGATGTCCGCCTGAAGCCGTTTGAGACGTTCGTAATTCGCGTAACCCGTACCAAAATCATCAATGGCAATTTTAAAGCCGTTATCACGCAACAGCATGATGTTCTGCATTGAGGTTTCAGAGTTAGAAAACGCCTGTTCCTCGGTGACTTCAATAATCACGCTGCTGGTGGGCACCTGGAATTGAGCGAACAGAGCAACAATCTTTTGCGCGATATCCTTTTGCATCAGCGTCAGTGGCATCAGGTTGACGGAAAAACGTGAGCACTCACTGTCACTTGGATGCAAATAGAGGAAATTGACTAGCTTTTTCAATATCAACATATCGAAGCGCGTGCTGAGGTTAAATTCAGCGATCACAGGAATAAACTTATCCGGTGTAATTAATTCGTTGTTAAAGATAATACGGCTAAGTATTTCGTGATAACCCTTACCCGCCTCATTCACAATGGGCTGCGAATAGAGTACGACCGGATCTTCTTCATTCAACGCCTGCTGAATTCTTTGCAGTAACAACACACGTTCTGTGGTTTCTCCAGAAACATATTCCACACGCGTATTCAAACTCAACACGCGCATTGATTCGCTGGCCTGATCGGAGAGATAACTTAATTGCCCCAATGTACGGTGCAATTCCTCAAGGCTGTTGTCGATAACGCTATAAGAAGCACCGTACTCAATTTCCAACATGGTGTTATGCCATTTTATTTTTTTGCTATTGAGTAACTCGACAATATGTTCGAGTCGCGCATCAGTATGTTGGCCACGAAGGAAAATTAATAACTCGCTGCCGGGCAATTGAAATACCTGCTCACCTTCTTGCAGTAAAGGGGTTATCTGACTCGTCACCCTGCGTTTGCAATGAATACGCATCATCATGCCGTAATGTCGGCTAAGAAACTCCAGATTAGATAAACGCAGGCAGCAAAGCGTACCTTCCGGATAGCTCTGCACATGCTGTTCAAGCGCGCGTAAATTCGGTAATTGGGTGAGGGGATCGGTCATTGCCTGGGAATGATAAAGGCGTTTCATCCACTCATTACTCTTGAACATCATGGTCATATACAACATACAGACCGAGAATGAGATAAACACCGAAAGGATAAATGACAGGGCAAATTCTGTATTAACGCCGTAAAGAAAACCGTCGTTATAAGTCAGCAATAACCAGGCCGAAATAGCCCATAGCAGCCCCATCAGACGCGGGCCGAAGTGGCGAATACCTAAGGTAAACAACACAAAGATAACCGGTACCAGATAGCCTGAAACCTGTAGCACTCCCCAGGATGAACAGAGCACAATCAGCAAGACGGCCAGGCACAACATCCAGGTGAAAGAGTAAAAACGACGCGGCCCAACAAAATCGCGCATGATACAACGACGCCAGAATGCCCGCGCATAATTTGGATTAAGCAGCATCCTTAATGGGTAATAAAACAGGTAGGTAAAAATGAGCGATGCGGCAATTAAGTTTTGAAAATCCACCACCATAAACATGAGTGAATTATCACCAAAGTATGCCGCAACTTTGGCAGGGAACTGGATATAGTGCCCGGCTAAATACATCAGTAATTTAATACTGAATGGGGCAACAAAACCCATCCAGAATATTCTGGTACCCATCCCTTTATCCGTCAGGCCGTGACGCCATCTCGCACCCAGGTAATAGCGGGTAATCAGACTGCAAATGACAATGGGTATTATCAGGCAAAAAACAAATGCCACTAACGCCACAAATGACATATGCAAAAATAATGCGAATGTCATTGCAGAAGAAATTATCAATGGAACGATCGCTGCCCGGCCATAGATAAACACCATGGCAATCATCAAACTAACGGGAAGGTAAGCAAGATAAACCTGATCACCATCAATTGTGGTTAACGGCGAGATGTATCGAGAAAATGGAACAAGGAGAAGGCATAAAACCAGTGCAGTGACGGATTTTCTGAAGCATTTTTGAAAAATCATAAGCCCTGGTCTGAAAGTTTGTAATAGCCTGGAAGCATTTTTCGGTGATGAAGAATACGTTTATTTATTGCACAAATCAAGTTGACGAAATATCTCATCTCTTTAAATTCATTGGTTTTTAATACAAACCAACAAAGAATAATAGTTTGATATATTCATTTTGAGAATAGCTCGTATTTAAGAAATTCATAGAGCGGAAAAATAAAAAACGCTTTGGGGTGGGCTATCCGCAGAAAGGGTCAGACGTATAAAACAAAAAACCCCCGCCATCAGGCGAGGGTTTCGAATTTTGGTGGAGCTAAGCGGGATCGAACCGCTGACCTCTTGCATGCCATGCAAGCGCTCTCCCAGCTGAGCTATAGCCCCACGAATGGGTTGTGTTAATCGGTCAAATCTTGCTGGTAAAGATTTGGTGGAG
>NZ_QZWH01000040.1 GCF_003601925.1 Buttiauxella izardii | reverse complement strand
CCCGGTATAAATTGCCCCAGTGTTCCCCATAAATTCGGGTTGAGCTGCCGGGAGCAGCGAAAGAGAGCGATCGTCTGGAACGAGTCGCGAACGACCCTGATGTTGGGGATAAGCTGGCGTTTACCGCTTGCGGGCATTAAAGAGATAACTGAACGCACGGGTGAACGGAAAATCATGGAGGCTTGTAGAGCTCACCCTGACAAAATTTCCGGGGCGAGTTGTGTAAAAGAGACAGCCCCAGGAGAGGAGGTCCGCTCGGTTTTCTCCCTCTCCTGTGGGAGAGGGCTGGGGTGAGGGCCAATTCCTCCCTTATCTAAAAATACTATATCTTGTATGGTTGATAATTTTCTCACCCACATCTAGTATTCATATTCTCAACCACAGAGAGAATAAGAATCATGCGCATTACAATATACACTCGAAATGACTGTGTTCAGTGCCATGCCACCAGGCGTGCTATCGAAAGCTGTGGGTTCGCTTTTGAGCTGATTAATCTCGATTTAAACCCTGAAGCTGCCGACGATTTACGCGCTCTGGGTTATCGCCAGTTGCCGGTGGTGATCACCGAACAGGAAAGCTGGAGCGGGTTTCGCCCGGATCTGATTAATCGCCTGCGCGCCCGAGCCACAGCATGAGTCAACTCGTCTACTTCTCAAGCCTCTCGGAAAATACTCTGCGTTTTGTCGAACGCCTGGGTTTGCCCGCGCGGCGTATTCCACTGGATTTCAAACAGCGGTTAGAAGTGACAGAGCCCTACATCTTGATTGTGCCGAGTTATGGCGGCGGCGGAATTGCCGGTGCCGTTCCCGCGCAGGTGATTCGATTTCTAAATAATCCCAATAATCGAGCATTACTGCGCGGCGTGATTGCCAGCGGAAATCGAAACTTCGGCGAAGGGTTTTGCCGGGCGGGCGATGTGATAGCCCAAAAATGCCAGGTACCGTATCTCTATCGTTTTGAGTTACTCGGCACCGACCAGGACATTGAAAACGTGCGTAAGGGAGTCAACGAATTTTGGCAACGACAGAAGCTATCCGCCTGACGGCGAACGAAAGCGCGGATTATCACGCGCTCAACGCCATGTTGAATCTTTATGATTCCGCAGGCCGCATCCAGTTTGAGAAAGACAAACTGGCGGTGGAACAATTCCAGAAACAGTATGTGCTGCCCCGCTCGCGCCAGTTTGCGAATCCGCAGGCACGTCTGGATGATCTGGTGGCTGAAGGCTATTACGACAACACAGTGCTGCAACGTTACGACAGCCAATTTGTGGTCGGCCTTTTTGAGAAAGCGCATCACAGCGGTTTCCAGTTCCAGACGTTTCTTGGCGCGTGGAAGTATTACACCAGCTACACGCTGAAATCCTACGACGGCAAAGAGTTCCTCGAACATTTCCCGGATCGCGTGTGCATGGTGGCGTTAACCCTGGCGCAGGGTGACGAAAAACTGGCGCTACAGTTAATGGATGAAATGCTCAGCGGGCGCTTCCAGCCTGCCACGCCAACGTTTTTGAACTGCGGAAAAATGCAGCGCGGCGAGCTGGTTTCCTGCTTCTTACTGCGTATCGAAGACAATATGGAATCCATTGGCCGTGCGGTAAATTCTGCGCTGCAACTCTCGAAGCGTGGCGGCGGTGTGGCATTTTTGCTGTCGAATTTACGCGAAGTCGGCGCGCCGATTAAACGCATCGAGAACCAGTCATCCGGTGTGATCCCGGTGATGAAAATGCTCGAAGATGCGTTTTCTTACGCCAATCAACTTGGCGCACGCCAGGGCGCGGGGGCGGTTTATCTTCATGCCCATCACCCGGATATTTTGCGATTCCTCGATACCAAACGCGAAAACGCCGACGAAAAGATCCGCATTAAATCACTTTCGCTTGGCGTGGTGATCCCGGATATCACATTCCAGTTGGCGAAGGATAATCAGCCGATGGCGCTGTTTTCGCCTTATGACGTCGAGCGGATTTACGGCAAGCCGTTTGGGGATATCGCCGTCAGCGAGCTTTACGAAGAAATGCTGGCTGACGAACGCATTCGCAAAACGTTTATTAATGCGCGAGATTTCTTCCAGACTCTGGCGGAAATTCAGTTTGAGTCCGGTTATCCGTACATCATGTTTGAGGACACGGTGAACCGGGCGAACCCGATTGCCGGGCGCATTAATATGAGCAACCTGTGTTCGGAAATTTTGCAGGTGAATAGCGCATCGACTTACGACGAAAACCTTGATTATGCGCAGGTCGGTAAAGATATTTCCTGCAATCTCGGCTCGCTAAATATCGCGCACACCATGGATTCGCCCGATTTTGGCAAGACGATAGAAACGGCGATTCGCGGGTTAACGGCGGTTTCCGATATGAGCCACATTCGCTCGGTGCCGTCGATTGAAGCCGGAAATGCCGCGTCTCACGCCATCGGCCTGGGGCAAATGAATTTGCACGGTTATCTGGCGCGCGAAGGCATTGCTTACGGCTCCCCGGAAGGGCTGGATTTCACTAACTTCTATTTCTACACCGTCACCTGGCACGCCGTCCACGCCTCGAATTTGCTGGCCCGGGAACGCAAACAGCACTTCGCCGGTTTCGAGCAATCACGTTATGCCAGCGGTGAATATTTCGAGCAATATTTGCAGGATGACTGGCAGCCACAAACCGAGAAAGTGCGCGAGTTGTTTGCTAAAGCGGGCGTGGCAATTCCCACTCGCCAGCAGTGGCAGCAATTACGTGATGATGTGATGGAATTCGGTTTGTATAACCAGAATTTGCAGGCTATTCCGCCGACCGGTTCTATCTCTTATATCAACCACGCGACGTCGAGTATTCACCCGATTGTTTCGCGCATTGAGATTCGCAAAGAAGGCAAAACCGGGCGCGTTTATTATCCCGCTCCGTTTATGACCAACGACAATCTGCAATATTACGAAGATGCCTACGACATCGGCCCGGAAAAGATCATCGACACTTACGCGCAGGCCACTCGTCATGTCGATCAAGGCTTGTCGCTAACGCTATTTTTCCGTGATACCGCCACCACCCGCGATATTAATAAAGCGCAGATTTACGCCTGGAAAAAAGGCATCAAAACTTTGTATTACATTCGCTTACGCCAGATGGCGCTGGAAGGCACTGAAGTCCAGGGCTGCGTGTCCTGCGCTTTATAAGGAGAGAACATGACTCAATTAACCCGCGTCAGTGCTATCAACTGGAACAATATCGAGGATGAGAAAGATCTCGAGGTGTGGAATCGCCTGACCAGTAACTTTTGGCTGCCAGAGAAAATCCCGCTATCGAATGATATTCCGGCCTGGCAATCACTCACGCACGATGAGCAACAACTCACAATCCGCGTGTTTACCGGCCTGACGCTGCTCGACACGATTCAGAATACGGTCGGCGCACCGGTATTGATGAACGATGCGATTACGCCACACGAAGAAGCAGTGTTGTCGAACGTCAGCTTTATGGAAGCGGTACATGCCCGTTCTTATAGTTCGATTTTCTCAACGCTTTGCCAGAGTAAAGATGTCGATGCCGCCTATGTGTGGAGTGAGGAAAACGAACCATTGCAGCGCAAGGCGCAAATTATTCTCGCCCATTATCACGCAGATGATCCGTTGAAGAAGAAAATCGCCAGCGTATTTCTGGAGTCCTTCCTCTTCTATTCCGGTTTCTATTTACCGATGTATTGGTCGAGCCGTGGCAAGCTCACTAATACGGCTGATCTGATTCGCTTAATTATTCGCGATGAAGCAGTACATGGTTATTATATCGGCTATAAATTCCAGAAAGTGCTGGCGCAGCAAAGCGTTGAACGCCAGAGCGAGTTACAGAATTTCGCTCTCGATTTGCTAATGGATCTTTACGATAACGAAGTGGCGTATACCGATGCGCTGTACGGCGGTGTAGGCTGGCAAGAAGAGGTGAAAGCATTTCTCTGCTACAACGCCAATAAGGCCTTGATGAACCTCGGCTATAACGCGCTGTTCCCACCTGAAATGGCTGAAGTGAACCCGGCGATTCTGGCGGCGCTTTCGCCCAACGCGGATGAAAACCATGACTTTTTCTCAGGCTCGGGGTCGTCGTATGTGATGGGAAAAGCAGTGGAAACAATCGATGAAGATTGGGACTTTTAAATAACAGAAATACCTTTATATATTTCGAATAAATTGGTGGATGACGCTATCGCTTATCCCCCCTACAATTTCGCGTAGGTCGGATAAGCGATAGCGTCATCCGACATGAATTTGACATTCATAACCGGAGCAAAATATCGGTATAATCTTGTCTTCATTCCGGTCAATTTCCCACCCCGTTACAAAAAATATCATTTTCCTCCGATTTGCTCTCAGCCCTTTACTCATGGGAAATTCTGCCCACTCAAGCCGCGTGGATATTGGATATATCGGAAATCGAGGGTTGTCTCAGATTCTGAGTATGTTAGGGTATATGCAGTGAATATTTCCATCAGGAATTGACTATAATTATATAAATACAGGAATAACTTTATTGCATGGCAATTAAACTTGAAGTAAAGAATTTATATAAGGTATTTGGTGAGCATCCACAGCGCGCATTCAAATATATAGAGAAAGGTATTTCGAAATCTGAATTACTGGAGAAAACAGGGCTGTCGCTTGGCGTAAAAGACGCCAGTCTGGCCATTGAAGAAGGCGAGATTTTTGTCATCATGGGGTTATCAGGTTCTGGTAAATCCACCATGGTTCGCCTTCTCAATCGCCTGATTGAACCAACCCGTGGACAGGTACTGATTGATGGCGTCGACATTGCCAAAATATCAGAGTCTGAACTCCGCGAGGTTCGCAAAAATAAGATCTCCATGGTATTCCAGTCATTTGCTTTGATGCCTCATATGACAGTGTTAAATAACACTGCCTTTGGCATGGAATTAGCGGGAATCCCATTGAAGGAGCGTCAGGAAAAAGCGCTTGATGCATTGCGCCAGGTTGGGCTGGAAAATTATTCCCATGCTTATCCCGATGAGCTTTCTGGTGGTATGCGTCAACGTGTCGGTTTGGCACGCGCTTTAGCTATTAATCCAGATATATTATTGATGGATGAAGCGTTCTCTGCCCTCGATCCATTAATTCGTACTGAGATGCAGGATGAATTAATTAAATTGCAGGCAAAACACCAGCGTACCATTGTATTTATTTCCCACGATCTGGATGAAGCGATGCGTATTGGCGACCGAATTGCCATTATGCAGGGCGGTGAAGTGGTGCAGGTTGGAACACCGGATGAAATTCTTAATAATCCGGCCAATGATTATGTGCGCACCTTCTTCCGTGGCGTGGATATTAGCCAGGTGTTTAGCGCGAAAGATATTGCCCGCCGTAGCCCGGCTGGTTTGCTACGCAAAACTGCCGGTTTTGGCCCTCGCTCTGCGCTTAAATTGCTGCAAGATGAAGACCGTGAATACGGTTATGTCATTGAACGCGGGCAAAAATTCCTCGGTATTGTTTCAACCGACTCATTGAAAGCCGCACTCGCCAAGGGTGAAGGGCTTGATGGGGCTTACCTCGAATCACCTGCGGCGGTTTCCGCAGAAACGTCATTGAGTGACTTGCTCACCCATGTTGGCCAGGCATCGTGCGCGGTTCCGGTTATTGGGGAAGAGAGTCAGTACGTGGGCATCATTTCAAAAGGAGTGTTGCTGCAGGCGTTAGATCGTGAGGGGGTAAGTCAATGAGTGCTTCAAATCCGTGGGATACCGGCAGCGCGGCTGCCGACGCAACAACCAATCAAGCCGCATCAACCGCCGATGCGTGGGGAAGCCAGGCGGCTTCGACACCCGCTGCAAGCAGCAGCGCAGACTGGCTGAATTCAGCCCCTGCTCCGGCACCTGAACATTTTAATATTCTCGATCCGTTTCATAAGACGCTGATCCCGCTCGATAGCTGGGTAACACACGGCATTGATTGGGTCGTCACGCATTTCCGCCCGGTCTTCCAGGGGATTCGCGTGCCGGTGGATTATATCCTCAGCGGTTTCCAGCATTTCTTGCTGGGGATGCCTGTTCCTGTTGCCATCATTCTGTTCGCGCTGATTGCGTGGCAGATGTCGAGCGTCGGGATGGGGATTGCGACTTTAATTTCACTGGTCGCGATTGGCGCAATTGGTGCCTGGTCGCAAGCGATGGTCACGCTGGCGCTGGTTCTGACCGCCCTGCTGTTTTGCATGATCATCGGCCTGCCGCTAGGGATTTGGCTGGCCCGCAGCGAACGCGCCGCGAAGATTATTCGGCCGTTGCTTGATGCGATGCAAACCACTCCGGCGTTTGTTTATCTGGTGCCGATCGTAATGTTGTTCGGTATCGGTAACGTGCCGGGTGTGGTGGTGACGATTATCTTCGCCCTGCCGCCAATCGTGCGCCTGACGATTCTGGGCATTAAGCAGGTTCCGGAAGATTTGATTGAAGCTTCCCGCTCGTTTGGCGCAAGCCCGCGCCAGATGCTGTTTAAAGTTCAGTTGCCGCTGGCAATGCCGACCATTATGGCGGGCGTTAACCAGACGCTGATGCTGGCGCTGTCGATGGTGGTTATCGCCTCGATGATTGCCGTGGGCGGTCTGGGCCAGATGGTTCTGCGCGGGATTGGCCGCCTCGATATGGGTCTGGCGACCGTCGGTGGCGTTGGCATTGTGATACTTGCCATTATTCTCGACCGTTTAACTCAGTCCATTGGCCGCGATTCACGCAGCCGTGGCAACCGCCGCTGGTTTAACTCCGGCCCAATTGGTCTGCTGACCCGTCCCTTCATCAAATAAACATGATGGCGGCATTCTTTGCCGCCTCACGCCCACCCACCAATTTATCCGAAAGATTTCGAGATGCAGGAAGGCGGCAAACGAGAAAATCCCGATGAGCTTACATTTGTAAGTGATTCGGGTGAACGAGAGTAGCCAACGTACCAGCAGCTTGAAAGATAAAGGATAAGAGGAAGAATGATGCGACACACAACCACTATTCTCGCCGCAACACTTGCCACTCTCGTGACCACCAGCGCTTTCGCCGCTGACCTGCCGGGCAAAGGCATTACCGTTCAACCGATTCAAAGCACCATTTCTGAAGAAACATTCCAGACCGAACTCGTTAGCCGTGCGCTGGAAAAGCTTGGCTATACCGTTAATAAGCCAAGCGAAGTGGATTACAACGTCGGATACACTTCCATTGCGTCTGGCGATGCAACATTTACCGCAGTGAACTGGCAGCCGTTGCATGACGATATGTACGCTGCTGCGGGCGGCGACAAGAAGTTTTATCGTGAAGGTGTCTTTGTTACCGGCGCGGCACAGGGTTATTTGATTGATAAGAAAACCGCTGACAAATATCACATCACCAATGTTGAGCAGCTAAAAGATCCCAAAATCGCCAAACTGTTCGACAGCAATGGCGATGGCAAGGCCGATATGATGGGTTGTACGCCGGGCTGGGGCTGTGAAGCGGTTATCAATCACCAGAACGAAGCGTATAAGCTGGCGGACACGGTAACGGTTAATCACGGTAATTATTCAGCGATGATGGCTGACACGATTGCGCGCTTCAAAGAAGGCAAACCGGTGCTGTATTACACCTGGACGCCGTACTGGGTGAGCGATGTGCTCAAGCCGGGTAAAGATGTGGTGTGGCTGCAAGTGCCATTCTCTTCTCTGCCAGGCGAGCAGAAAGACATTGATACCAAGCTGCCGAATGGCGCGAACTATGGCTTCCCGGTGAATTCCATGCACATTGTGGCTAACAAAGCCTGGGCTGAAAAAAACCCACAAGCAGCGAAATTGTTTAGCCTGATGAAACTGCCGCTGGCGGATATCAATGCGCAAAACTCAATGATGCACAGCGGCCACGCGTCCGAAGCGGATATTCAGGGTCACGTTGACGGCTGGATTAAAGCGCACCAGGCCGAGTTTGACGGCTGGGTGAACGAGGCGCTGGCGACGAAGTAAGTCTTGTTGCCCTCACCCTAACCCTCTCCCTCAGGAGAGGGAATCGTAGGGCTTTCTCCTTCTCCTGGGGGAG
>NZ_QZWH01000039.1 GCF_003601925.1 Buttiauxella izardii | reverse complement strand
CTGCGTGAACCGGTCGATAAGTTCTTCGACAAAGTGATGGTGAACGCAGAAGACAAAGAGCTGCGTATTAACCGTCTGACGCTGCTGGCTAAATTGCGTGAGTTGTTCCTGCAAGTGGCGGATATTTCGCTGCTTCAGTAACAACGTAGCTTTGTCGGATGATCCGACCGACGAAAAAGCGTTGTCAGCAATAAAAAAAACCGCCTAGGCGGTTTTTTTTATGTCATAAGCATCAGGGTAAAAACTTATTCCATCAACTGTTTACTGATCATTGGATTCGCCTGAATCAGGCGCATCAACTTCAGTTCGGTATTGGAGGGTCTGATTCGTTTTGATTCCCACTCCTGTACCATCGTTACACTCACGCCCATTGCGCGGGCGAAATCATCAATCTTAAGTCCGGTACTTTTTCTGAGTTGTTCAAATTCTGAAAATGCATTCGGCTTATCATTCATAGCCAGCGTTTGCGGTCGATCTTTAAAAACAATCTGCTCAAGGTTGCTCAGCAGTTCAATCATTGGATCTTTATATTCCATCGAGTACTCCTCATAAATCACACAATGGACAGTGAACACGTAAGAAGCTCATTAAGAATAGATGGAAAAAAAGCGTGCCGATGATTTTCACGCTAACTATTTTTTTGCTGCATGCAGCTTATGCGTTTCAGCAAAAAACTAAGGGGCTTAACGAATTGAAAAATCGGTGAACTGGCGGGGTGCGTATAAATTTGTAAATGGATATGCGAAAAAGGCAAAACGGCGGGGTTTGCCCGCCGTGTCGCTTTTCAAGTAATGAATTTTGCCATCATGCTTTTTGCGTAGTGTTATCCAGTTCGTGATTCTCGCTGCGCTTTTCAGCAGGATTTCGCAGCCCGGCCCAGGATTTCACCATCAGTGCGGTGGCGGAAAGCACCGCCGGAATCGCCAGCAGCATGAAAATAGTTTTGAACGACAGCTCGGCCTGCATCAGGAATGCGCCGCTAAACGCACCCAAAATCCCGCCGAAACGCCCCAGCCCTAACATCCACGCCACGCCGGTTGCACGCCCTTGCGTGGGGTAAAAACCTGCCGCCAGCGCAGGCATCGACGATTGTGCGCCGTTCATAATGGTGCCTGCGATAAACACCATCACACCCATTAACACCAGGCTCGAAGTAGAGAAACCGACCAGGCAGACGAACAGCCCCGTCAGCAAATAGCCCACCGCGACCACTTTATTTGGGTTCAGCTTGTCCATCAGCGCACCAATAATCAGCACGCCAATACCGCCACCGAGCGGGAACAGCGCGGTGATAATCGACGCCTGGCTGAGTGTCGCGCCGGTTTCACGAATCAGCAGCGGCAGCCAACTGGTCAGGAGATAGAAAATCAGCAGGCCCATGAAATAGGTCAGGCACAGCATTAAGGTTCCCACCAGATAACGCGGCGAGAAAATCACGCCCAGTGCGGTTTTATCTTTAATATGACCGCCCACTTCGTTCAGCACGAAGCGCAGGTTTTCACCTGATGGCAGTGGGGCGATGCGACGCATAATCGTGGCGATATCTTTCTGCGGTTTGTTTTTTACCACCAGATAACGCGCGGATTCTGGCAGCCAAATCATCAGCACTACGGAAAGAATCAGCGGCATCACGCCACCGAGCACTAAAACGCTCTGCCAGCCGTAATGCGGAATCATCCACGCCGAGACAAAACCGCCCATCGACGAACCAATCGGGAAGCCCACGAACATCAGGTTTACCAGTAACGCCCGTTTACGTTCTGGCGCGTATTCGGACATCAACGTTGCGGCGTTAGGCATCGCAGCGCCAAGGCCAAGACCGGTTAAAAAACGCAGCAGGGCGAGGGAGGTCAGGCTGGTGGCGAACGCTGTCAGCAGGCTAAAACCGCCGAAAACTAAAATCGACAACACCAACACTTTTTTACGCCCGATGCGGTCAGCCATCGGCCCGGCGGTTAACGCGCCCACCGCTAGCCCGACTAGCGCCGCGCTCATGACCGGGCCAAGATCCGATTTTTGCACGCCCCATTCCTGCACCAGGTCAGAGGCGATAAAACCAATAATCGCGGTATCGAAGCCGTCGAGTGCCACGGTAATAAAGCAGAGGATAAGGATCATCCACTGGTATTTCGAAAAGCGGTTGTCGTTAATAAATGCCTGAATATCAGTCGTTGTTGTCTTTGTCATAAGGCACGTCCTGAAGGATGCTGAGGTGTTCGATTATCGAACAATAATTCGTTAATCGTTCGTTAAATCAAACCACTCAGCAAGCGTTTGGGCAATCAATCGGCAGGTGTTTGTGTGCGATTATCGTACTGAATATACGGGCACCAGTAGCGACAATGAATTTAAGCGTTAAATATTAATAGGTTGAGATTGGCTTTCCGGCGACAGGATGTCACCGGATTTGTGAGGGGCTTAACAATCAAGCAACATTTACTTTTATGCTGCGGTTTCAATCACCATTAACAATTGCCCGGCATGAACCTGATGGCCCTGCTGGCGCTGGAAGGTGCGAATCACGCCATCCACCGGCGAGGTAATTGGGATTTCCATTTTCATCGACTCCAGAATGCCAATGGTTTGCCCGGCTTTCACCTGCTCGCCCGGCTCAACCAGCCATTGCCACACGCTCCCGGCGACCTGGCTTTCCACACCGCAACAGGAGTCGGGAATGAACTCATCGTTAGTCGGCGTTTCATCAAGGGCGCTATCGAAGGTGAATTGCCCCTCCGCCCGCCAGCGCGCCAGTTCTTCATCAAACGCGTGTTGGCGTTGCTGCTGGAAGGTGTCGATAGTTTCGGCTTCCTGCTCAAGCATTTGCTGATACGCGTCGAGGCTAAATTCGCCTTCTTCAATGCGTAGCGGATAGTCGCCCCACGGGAAACGCTCGCGGATTTCCAGTAACTCTTCGGCGCTGACTTCGTAAAAGCGAATCTGGTCAAAGAAGCGCAGCAGCCACGGTTTAGTGAACACTTCAGTCTGGCGGTCGCGGTTCCACATTTGCAAAGTGCGCCCGATAAACTGATAGCCGCCAGGCCCTTCCATGCCGTAAACGCACATATAAGCGCCGCCAATTCCCACCGAGTTTTCCGCAGTCCATGTTCGCGCCGGATTGTATTTGGTGGTGACCAGGCGGTGACGTGGGTCAAGCGGCGTGGCAACGGGTGCGCCCAGGTAAACATCCCCCAAACCCATCACTAAATAGCTGGCGTCAAAGACGATTTTTTTCACGTCGTCAATGGAGTCCAGCCCGTTAATGCGGCGAATAAACTCGATATTGCTCGGGCACCACGGCGCGCCGGGGCGAACCGACTGAGTGTAGCGGGTGATGGCTTCACGGCAGGCGGCATCGTCCCAGCTTAACGGCAGCCAGACGGTGCGCGACGGCACTTTAGCGTTTTGTAAATCGCCCAGCGCGTGATCGGCGGCAATAATCGTTTCCAGCAATGGCTGGCGCGGGCAACGGTGGTTGTCGAAATGAATTTGTAGCGAACGAATGCCTGGCGTCAGCTCCAGACGGCCTTCCTGCGGATGCGCTTCCAGCCACTGCATCAGCGCGTGAACGCGAAAACGCAGCGCGATATCCAGCACTTGTTCGCCGTATTCCACCAGTAAAAAGCGGTCGCCCGCCGCACGGATGGTGACGGACGGCATGCCGTTGTGGGCGGGATCGTGGTAGAGGATTGGGGAAATTATTGGGCATTGGACGCCCTCACCCCCAAGCGAAGGCAAACTGTGGGCGATCCCCTCTCCCTGTGGGAGAGGGTTAGGGTGAGGGCAAAGGTTGTCATCCAAACTCACCGCCACAAACTCAATTGTATCTCCGGCCTTAAGCTGCCCCAACTTCCACAAATCGTCACTAATAACCGTTGCCGGGCAGACAAAGCCGCCGAGCGACGGGCCGTCCGGGCCGAGGATCACCGGCATATCCCCGGTAAAATCCACGGTGCCAAAAGCATAAGCGTTATCGTGAATATTTGATGGGTGCATTCCCGCCTCGCCGCCGTCGCTACGCGCCCAGGTTGGTTTGGGGCCAATCAGGCGAATACCGGTGCGGCTCGAGTTGTAATGCACCTGCCAGCGGGCGGCAAAAAATTCCTCAATATCTTGTTCGGTGAAAAACTCCGGTGCGCCGTGCGGCCCGTAAACCACGCGCAACAGCCAGTTATTGCTGAGCTGTGGATAATCTTCTGCGGCTAATGAAGCGGCGTTACGGTGCTCGGCGGCGGCAAGATGCAAAACATCTCCTGCACGCAAAGCACGCCCGGCATGCCCGCCAAATTTCCCCAGCGTAAAGGTGCTACGGCTGCCGAGATATTCCGGGCAATTCAGCCCGCCCGCCAGCAGCAAATAGCTGCGGCAACCCGCGCCGATAATATCGCCGAGCGTTAAAACTTGCCCCGCGTTGGCATTGACGATCACACCGGTTGAAACCGTCTCGCCATCCAGCGTTGCGGCAATTTCTGCGCCTGTCAGCACAAACGCACATGGCTGATTAAAGCGCAGCGTCGGGCCGCGCAAGGTAATTTCCAGGCCAGCGGCTTGTGCGTCGTTGCCCAACAATTTATTGCCGACGGTAAAGGCGCGATTGTCGAACGGGCCGGAAGGAGGCACACCGACATGCCAGTAACCGCTGCGCCCCGGCGCGTCCTGAATGGTGGTCATGGTGCCGCCGGTTAATACATCCAGCGTCGCAGGTTGCCAGTTTACTTTTCCGAGCGTGGCGGTAATCACTCGCCCTTGTTGCACTTCTGGCAAAGTCAGTAAATATCGCAGCCAGTTGAGGTTGGTTTCAATGCCATACAGCGACGTTTGCTGCAAAGCTTTTGAAAGTGAGCTTAGCGCCTGCTCACGCGAATCGGCATGAACAATCACTTTTGCCAGCATCGGGTCGTAAAACGGTGAGACTTCACAGCCCGTCGCCAGCCAGTGATCGACGCGAAGCGTTGCGCCGTCGACCGCTTGCGGGAATATCACTTCACTTAACAGCCCAGCCACCGGCTGGAAGTTCTTCGCCGGATCTTCGGCATACACGCGCACCTGAATCGCATGGCCTTGCGGCGACGTGCGCAAAGATTCTAATGCTGGCAGCTCATTTGCACCCAGCGCCACCATCCAGCCCACAATATCCACGCCGTAAACCATCTCGGTCACGCCATGTTCCACCTGCAAACGCGTGTTCACTTCGAGGAACCAGAATTGCTCGCTGATGTCGTCGTAAACGTATTCCACCGTTCCGGCGCTGCGGTAATTTACCGCGCTGCAAAGCTCGACCGCCGTGCGGTGCAGGGCGCTGCGGGTCGCGTCAGACAAGCGTGGGGCAGGAGTTTCTTCAATCACTTTTTGGTTGCGGCGCTGTGCCGAGCAATCACGTTCGCCCAGAGCGATAACGTTGCCCGCCCCGTCGCCAAAAACTTGTACTTCGATGTGGCGAGCGTGAGCGATAAATTTCTCTAAAAAGACGCCATCGTCGGAGAAGTTATTGCCTGCGAGGCGTTTTACGCGGGTAAATGCCTCGTTCAATGCCGATGCGTTATCGCAACACTGCATGCCAATCCCGCCGCCGCCCGCCGTGCTTTTCAGCATCACCGGGTAGCCGATGCGGTTTGCTTCTTCCAGCGCGACATCCAGCGAAGTCAGCAGGCCACTGCCAGAAAGCAGCGGAACATGGTTCAACTCGGCCAGTTCGCGGGCGCGATGTTTAAGGCCGAAAGCTGCCATTTGCTCAACTGTCGGGCCAAGGAAAACGATATTTTCTGCGTCGCAGCGCTCGACAAAACTGGCGTTTTCACTCAGAAAACCGTAACCCGGATGCACCGCTTCTGCGCCGCTTTCTTTGATGATCGCAAATAGTTTGTCCTGGTTGAGGTACGTTTCGCGCACGTTGCCGTCGCCTAAAGAGAAGGCGAGATCGGCCTGGCGAACGTGTTGGGAGTGTTTATCAGCTTCGGCATAAACCGCAATTGCGGTGATGCCCATTTGCTTGAGGGTGCGGATGATACGCACCGCAATCGCGCCACGGTTGGCAATCAAGACTCGTTTAAACATAGCTGTTTCTCAGGCTCGCAGGTCGTCCTGCTGTCAATTCGGGCGCTGGAGTGCGGGCCGTCCCGCAGCGCAAAATGATTACCAGACGGCGACTTCAATCGGCGTTGGGTTGTAACCGTTGCACGGGTTGTTAAGCTGCGGGCAGTTGGAGATCAGCACCAGAACGTTCATTTTCGCCACCAGTTCGACGTATTTCCCCGGCGCTGAAATGCCATCGGCAAACTGCAATCCGCCTTCTTGAGTGACCGGCACGTTCATAAAGAAATTGATGTTGTGCGTGATATCGCGGCGCGTCAGGCCATATTCCGGGTGCTGCGCCACGGCGAGCAGCCAGCTGTCGCGGCAGGCGTGCATATGGCGTTTTTCTAATGAGTAACGCACGGTGTTGCTTTCGGTGGCGCAGGCCCCGCCGAGGGTGTCGTGGCGGCCACAGGTATCCGCCACAATTTCCAGCATCGGGCGGTCTTCGTTGGAGCGCAAAACGCTGCCGCTGGTGAGGAAAACGTTGCGCTGGCCGCGCAAAGTGTCGGTCACGCTGTAGCGCTCGGCGGTGTCGTCGGCGTTATAAAACAGTGTATCCGCCGCCTGGTTGCCCTCCAGATCGGTGATGCGCAGCGTCTGGCCTTCTTGCAGGCGATAAACCCAGTAATCTCCGGCGCTTACCGTGGCGCGCAGATGGGCGGTTTCTGTATGGCGTGGGCTTTCAGTCAGCATCCGCAGGCTCCTTCAGTCAGGATATAAAGTTCGTTGTTATGCAAGCCACGGCAGTTTTCTTCACGTTGCAGGCAGATTTCCGGCAGCGGCTGGCGGGTGGCATCCAGCGAGATCCCCAGCGCCTGGCGCGGGTAAGTCGTTGCCTCGTTCAATGGGTGCGGGCAGGAATGCAGAATCACTAAGGTGTCCATCGCAAAACGCAGCGTGACGGACGCGCCAGCAAGCCCCTGTTGTTCCAGTTTTAAATCGCCTTCGTCGCCGGCGGTGACTTTGGCGAAAAAGTTGATATTGGCTGCCATGTCGCGCTTACCGAGGCCGTATTTCGCCAGTTCAATCAGGAAGCTGTCGTAGCCGTTTTGATGGCGTTCGTTGCGGGCTTGCTGGTAATCCAGCGCACCAAATTGTTCGGCGATTTGCGCCGCGTTGCTGCTGCCGCAGACGGTTTCATGCCAGCCGAAACTGTCTTGTTCAATGCCGCAGAAAATGCGCCCCATATCGGAATACAGGCAGTGCCCGGCGGTGAGGCGGAAGGTGTGCTGGCATTTCAGGGTGTCCGGCGCGTTATAGCGCTCCAGCAGGTTTTCCGGGTTGTAAAACAGGGCGGCGGCGTTTACTCCACCATCGATGTCGGTAAGCGTGAGCGCAGTGCCACGGCGCATGATCAGCGACCAGTGGCTGCCCGCAGGGAGTTCGGTTTGGTAGGTCATGTTTGGCTCCTTATGGTTATCAATTTGGGTTCAGGACGCCCTCACCCTGGCCCTCTCCCCCAGGAGAGGGGATTGATCGAGTTCTGGACTCTCCCCCAGGAGAGGGGATTGATCGAGTTCTGGACTCTCCCCCAGGAGAGGGGATTGATCGGTGTCGTTGTTCTCCCTCTCCCTCAGGGAGAGGGTTGGGGTGAGGGTGGCCTTCCCTGCGGGCTGTCGGTCTAGCGGAATGTCATAAGTAATGCTCGCGCCCCAGCGGTCCGGCGCTTGCGGGTCGTGACGAACTTTGTCGAAAACCCACAAACGTGAACCGAGCGAAAACCCTTCTTTCAGGTCGTGCGTAATCATGAAAATGGTCAGGCGATGGCGCTCCCACAAATTGCTGATCAACAGGTGCATTTCGTTGCGAATACCGGGGTCGAGCGCGCCAAAGGGTTCATCGAGCAGCAGAATGCGCGGTTGTTTCATCAGCGCCTGAGCCAGCGCCAGGCGTTGCTGCATGCCGCCGGAAAGCTGGTGCGGGTATTTGTTTTGTGCGGACAACAGGCCAACCTGGTCGAGCATGGCGCGGGCGCGTTCACGAATTTCCTGGCGCTTCTTGCCCCACACGCGCCCCAGCCAGCGGGCGGTGCTGAATTCCTCCGCCAGCATCACATTGCCAATCACGGTCAGGTGCGGAAACACCGAGTAGCGCTGGAAAACTACGCCACGCTGGGCATCCGGTTCTTGCGAGATTGGTTTGCCATCAAGTAAAAATTGGCCTTTGGTGGCGGATTCCGTCCCGAGCAACATCTTCAGGAACGTGGTTTTCCCGCAGCCTGACGCGCCAACAATCGAGACAAATTCCCCTTCTTCAACGCTGACATTCAGCCGTTCCAGCACCACCTGGTCGCCGTAGTGCTTTTCGATATTTTTCAGTTCGAGCAACGCCATAGCGCCTCCTTATTTTGCGTAGTACCACGGGAAGCAGCGGCGATTAACCACGCGCAGCAGCAGGTCGAGGGTGAAAGCGAGCAGCGTAATCCACGCCACGTAAGGCAGAATCACGTCCATCGCCATGTAGCGGCGCATCAGGAAGATGCGATAACCCAGCCCTTCGGTGGCGGCGATGGCTTCGGCGGCAATCAGGAACAGCCACGCGGAACACAGCGACAAACGCACCGCGTCAATCAGGCGCGGCAACAGTTGTGGCAGCACCACGCGCCAGAGAATTTGCGCGCTGTGGCCGCCCAGCGTCTGGGCTTTCACCATTTGTTCGTGGGGAATCGCCTGCACCTGAAGCTGCAAATCGCGCACGATAAACGGCGTAATACCGATAACAATCAGCACCACTTTTGAGACTTCACCCAACCCAAAGGTGATGAATAAAATCGGTAAAATCGCCAGCGGGGGAATCAGCGCAATCAGGGTAATCAGCGGGGAAAGCACCGAGCGAACCACCGGAAGCGCGCCACAAAACAGGCCGAAAACCAGCGCCAGAAAGGCACTCAGCCCGACGCCTACCAGCAAACGCAGCAGGCTTGCGGCGCTGTCTGTCCAGAACAGATATTCGCCCGTACGCGGGCTTGGCGTGAACGCCATGCGGTCGATAGCCGCCCACATCGCATCAAATCCCGGCAGCAGTTTGTCGTAGCTGTTCGCCGCAAGGCGGGCATCAGAAGACACCAGATAAAAGAAAATCACCGCGACTAATGGCAAGGCGCCCATCAGCACGCGGGGCATTGGCTGAGGGTGATAGTTAATGATTTTGCGCATCGGGCATCTCCGGTTTACAGCGCGTTGCTGACGACGAGACGAAGAAACTCGTCGGTGAAGCGCAGTTTGGTGTTGTTGGTATCGCCCCAGCTTCCGGCTGGTGTCGCTACGCCGACAACATCGGCTGACGGCGCGGCCTCGCCCAATAAACCGTGTTTAAAGGAGAATTCGGCGACCATCTGCATGGTGGCTTTCAGTTGTGGACTGTCGGTGAAATCGAGCGCCAGTTTCGGGTCGCTGAATAAATGCGTGGCGGCGAGCTGGGCGTCGAATCCGGCTAAATCTGTGCCTGCGGCCTGGCCCATTTGCGTGCGGGCGGTTTTGGCGGTTTCCGATTCCCCCTGCATCACTTTCAGCGTTTCAAACCATGCGCCGGTCAAGGCTTTGCCAAGTTCCGGGTGGGCTTTCAGGGTTTCGGTGTTCACCACTAACAGGTCGAGAATTTCGCCGGGGATTTGGGCGGAAGAGAACAAGAGTTTGGCGTTGGGCTGTTTCTGCGCTTCGGCTAACAGCGGGTTCCAGGTGACGATGGATTTCACGTCCGGCGTGGTAAATGCCGCGACCAGATCCGCATCGGCGGTGTTTACGACTTTCACATCACGCTCGCTGAGGCCCGATTTTTCCAGCGCACGGGCGAGTAAATAGTGGGAAACCGAAAGCTCGACGAGGTTAATCGGCTGGCCTTTTAGCTCAGCGATAGATTTGGCGGATTTGGAAAGAATGCCGTCGTTGCCGTTGGAGTAGTCGCCAATAATCAGCGCGGTGCTATCGACGCCGCCGGCTGCGGGAATGGTCAGCGCATCCATGTTAGTCATGGTGCAGCCGTCAAATCCTCCGGCGGTGTATTGATTCACCGATTCGATATAGTCGTTAACCTGCACGAACTTAATATCTATGCCGTATTTATCAGCCCATTTTTTGACGATGCCGCTTTGCTGGGCGTAATCCCACGGCATCCAGCCTGCGTAGATAGACCAGCAGAGTTTAAATGAGGGTTTTGCGGCAAAGCTGCTGACACTAAACAGCGCGAGTGCGGCAAATAAGATTCCACGGTGGCAAGCTTTAAGCATGGTGGTTCCTCTGACGGTTGCGGAAAAAGGTGCAGGAGGGCGGCGCGCAATGGTCGCTTATCCTCCCGGGCTTTTGTCCCGCCGTGTAACCGCCAGAGGGCGGTCGATCACTCTCGGACCAGCATCTTTCGACCGGAACCCTAGTGATCCATTTTCAAATTGTCTGGCGACATCGGTTGCCCGCTTATCACCCCTGCAAGGTGATCTCAGCAAAATGAATGCCAGATCTGAATGCAGTGTTGTTTATCGTTTAATTACAATTGATTAACGTGATTTTTCGGCGTTGCACTGCCAATAAGCATTGCGCCAGCAAGGTGCAGAAAGGGGCAGGAAAGTGCACCATCAAAGCGCAAATTTACCTTAAAGAGATTGTTGTGAAAGGGTATCTTGCAAAGTCAGCTTGGACTATCCTTAGCAGCATTATTGGGTGCGCATTTGCGTATTTGCATTGAATGGTGAAAGGAGTAGAAAACATGGCGACAGGTAAGTCCTGGTCACGCTGGTTTGCGCCGCTTGCGGCAATTTTAATGGTGGTGAGTTTGAGTGGTTGCTTTGATAAAGAAGGCGATCAACGCAAGGCATTCATCGATTTCTTGCAAAACACGGCGATGCGCAGCGGCGAACGTTTGCCAACGCTGACAACTGACCAGAAGAAACAATTTGGCCCGCTGGTTTCTGATTACGCGATTCTGTATGGCTTCTCCCAGCAGGTGAACCAGGCGATGGACGATGGAATGCGCCCGGTTGCTGATAGCGTAAACAGCATTCGTGTCCCGCAGGATTACGTGACTCAGAGTGGCCCGCTGCGCCAGGCGAACGGTTCGTTAAACGTGTTAGGCCAGCAAGTTCAGAATGCAAAAATGCAGGCTGATAGCGCGCGTTCCACGTTGAAGCAGCCTGATGAGCTGAAAGTAGTTTACGACAAAGTTTACGAGAAAGTGGTGATCACTCCGGCTGCTGCGATGGAACCGTTAATTCCTGCGGCGCAAACCTTCACCGCGCAACTGGTGCAAGTGGGTGATTTCATCCAGCAGCAGGGCACTCAGGTTGGTTTCACCGCTGGTGGGATTCAGTTCCCAACCTCACAGCAGGCAAGCCAGTACAACTCGCTGATTGCTCCGCTGGCGTCACAGCATCAGGCGTTTATGCAGGCTTATAGCACCGCTAAAAACTCGATGCAGTAATCGTTGTTTCCCACCTCTTATACACAACTCACCCTGGCAATTTTATCAGGGTGAGATCTTTAAGCCTCGCTGATTTACCGTTCACCCGTGCGTTCAATGGCTATATAAAATACTGAACACCGGGTGAACGGAACTGTCCCCCGACTCACGGAGATGTGACTAAGAGACAGTGTAAAGGCGGGGGATCCCAGAGATGGCCTGAGCTCCAGCCCTGCGGACGGCTAAAATAAACCTTGTTATTCACCCTGCTTATATGAGTTAATGCATCCATCGGTTTGAAGCACAGACCCTTAAGCAGTTTAGTAGCGCAGTCCTCAAAGAGTTATCATAGATACCCTTCGACGTGATCTACCTTCCTTTATCGCTTTAAAAAATCTGTAAAACATTCCAAATGCGCCGGAAGGCAAATTTAATTTAAAAGGTAATATCTATGTCTAACAAAATGACTGGTCTCGTAAAATGGTTCAACTCTGACAAAGGCTTCGGCTTCATCACTCCTGACGATGGCTCAAAAGACGTGTTCGTACACTTCTCTGCTATCCAGAACGATGGCTACAAATCTTTAGACGAAGGCCAGAAAGTGTCTTTCACCATCGAAAGTGGTGCTAAAGGCCCAGCTGCTGGTAACGTAACTAACCTGTAAGGTTAGCGTTAGCAAAGCTAAGAATTTAAAAACCCGCCTCGGCGGGTTTTTTCGTATCTGGGGTTTATTTACCCAACTTACTTCCCAAACAACCGCCGCGAATTATCTTCAATCTTTCCTGAAATGCGCCGTTTCTGCATGGTGCGCGTCCAGCTAACCGACAATCCCGCCGCCGATAGCAATCGGTGATACTGCTCATCATCGAACGGCATATGCCAGGCTATGGCAATCGCTTCTGCGACTGTTACATCGCTTACGCGAGAAACCAGTTCCAGCGGGGAATCCGTTGACACATTTCCTGCCAGAATCACGCGATACAGCCAGCCGCAATAACCCGTTTCCTGCATCAAAGACGACATATCGCTAATGCCAAAATGGTAGTTCAGCTTGTAGCACGGCGAACGCGGCTGCGTGACCTGAATCAGCGCCTCGCCCCAACGGAAAATATCGCCGATATAGACATCTTTTTCCGTCAGCCCTTCGGTCGATAAGTTTTCGCCATACGCTGGAGCGGTAAACAGTTCAGCCTGTTCAGGGAATTCACGCGCCCAATAAACATAATGCTCACGCGGATAGTGGCACAACGCGCGATCCGGCCCGCCATGCACGATTTTTTCCGCTTGTTGATCGCCTTCAAGGCCCACTTCCGTCAGCTTTAACTCGCCATCCACCTGATATTTAGCGATAGCGCTCGGTTTGCTGCCCGTATATTCACGGACTTTGCCAACATAAACATTTACCGGATAGTGCATCTGAACCTCCCTGCAACAGACATAAAAAAAGCGAGCCATCAGGCTCGCCTCTCGTCAGTTGCTTTGCAACTTATTTTTTAGCGGCAAAACGTGCTGCTGCTTCGTCCCAGTTCACTACATCCCAGAATGCTTTGATGTAGTCAGGGCGACGGTTTTGGAATTTCAGGTAGTAAGCGTGTTCCCACACATCCAGACCCACGATTGGGAAACCGGATACGCCAGCGACCGCTTCACCCATCAGAGGGCTGTCCTGGTTTGCAGTAGAAACTACCGCCAGTTTGTCGCCTTTCAGAACCAGCCACGCCCAGCCGGAGCCGAAACGTGTTGCTGCTGCTTTCTCAAATTCTGCTTTGAAGTTATCAACGCTACCGAAATCACGCTCGATGGCTGCCTTCAGGTCACCTTGCAGAGTGGTGCCAGTTTTCAGGCCTTTCCAGAAGAAGCTGTGGTTAGCGTGGCCGCCAGCGTTGTTACGCAGCACGGTTTTCTTGTCAGCTGGCAGTTGATCCAGTTTAGCGATCAGCTCTTCAACTGGCAGGCTTGCGAACTCTGGCAGAGATTCCAGCGCTGCATTCGCGTTGTTTACGTACGCCTGGTGGTGTTTGCTGTGATGGATTTCCATCGTTTGCTTGTCGAAATGCGGTTCCAGTGCGTCGTATGCGTAAGGCAGGGATGGCAGGGTATAGCTCATATTCTTAACTCCTTGAAGGGGTAAAGTATCAACTGGCGCATATCTGTTAACGCCGCGTAATCAGTTGGTTCATTATAGTTAATTAAATGATATTGAAAATGATTATCAATGCCGTAGTTTTTATAAGGTTATAACTTTTCGGCATGATGGCGAAAATGTGAGCGTTGTCAGGTGGATAAATCGTTTTTTGCCATGCCGTGCAGAAACTGGCATTACCGCAAAGGCAGCGCGGCGAAATTAGGGTGATAGTCGGCGTTTCTTCAAACGCTGGAGCACGCACATGTCGCTTAATATCGCCCTTTTTGGTATCGGCCTTGATACTTACTGGCCGCAATTTTCGGGCCTCGAACAACGCCTGTCTGGCTATTTGCAGCACATCGACCAACGCCTCACCACGCTTAACGCCACGGTTATCAACGGCGGCCTGATTGATAGCGTTGCCAAAGCTGATACTTTTGCCACGCAACTGCAAAGCCAGCCGGTCGATGCCATCGTGCTGTATATCAGCACCTACGCCCTGAGTTCGACCGTGCTGCCGCTGTTGCAAAAGATTAACAAGCCGGTGATTATCCTGGCACTGCAACCGGAGCTGGGCCTGCCGTACAGCAAAATCCGCGACATGACCGATCGCGGCGCGCGCACTGGCGAATGGCTCGCCCATTGCCAGGCGTGCAGCGCACCGGAACTGGCGAACGTGTTTAATCGCGCGGGCATTCGCTATCAACTTATCGTCGGCGCGTTACAGGGCGATGACTATGTCTGGCAGCAAACGGAGCAATGGCTGCAAGCGCTTGAAGTGCAAAAGGAGCTGGCGGCCTGCCAGGTCGGCGTGCTCGGGCATTACTACGACGGCATGGTGGATGTTTACAGCAACATGACCAACCTGAGCGCAAAGCTCGGCGTGCGTTTCAAGCCGCTGGAAATGTGCGAACTGGCGGAATACCGCGAGCAAGTCACGCCCGAGGCCGGCGCACAAAAATGGCAGGAAGTGGAAACCTCGCTGCAAATCGACCCGTCCTGTGAAAAGGCCGAACTGGATCGCGCGGTGCAAACCGCCTGTGCGATGGACAAACTCATCGAAAACAACCAGCTCGGCGCACTCGCCTATTACTACGAAGGGCGCAACGGCAACGCTTACGAGAACATTATCACCTCGATTATTCTCGGCAACACGCTGCTGACTCAGCGCGGCGTTCCGGTCGCCGGGGAGTATGAAATCAAAAACGTGCTGGCGATGAAAATCCAGCAATTGCTTGGCGCGGGCGGTTCGTTCTCCGAGCCTTACGGCATTGAATTTGCTGATGATGTGGTGCTGTGGGGGCACGACGGCCCGGCTCATCCGTTAATGGCGCAAGGTGATGTGCGCCTGGTGCCGCTGCCGGTTTATCACGGCAAACCGGGCAAAGGCGTGTCGATTCAGATGACGGTGAAACCCGGCCCGGTGACTTTCCTTTCTATTGTTGAAGACGCGCAAAACGGCGTGCGTTTGCAGTATGCCGAAGGGCAAGCGGTGGCGGGCGAGGTGCTGGATATCGGCAACACCAACAGCCGCTACCGTTTCCCGTTATCGGCACGCGACTTCACGACTCAATGGTGCCTCGGCGGGCCTGCTCATCATTGTGCAATTGGTCTTGGGCATCAGGGTGAGGTTCTGGAAAAACTCGCCTGGCTGCTTGGCTTGCAGAGCGTGAAAATCTGTTAATCCGAGAAATGGTGGATGACGCGTATCGCTTATCCACCCTACAAAAACAGGTTGAAGGGATATAAAGAACTGTGACTCCCATCAATCCTACCCCCTGAATTTTGCCAGCTTTACCCCTGCGGCGGCAGTGCATGGAAGGTTAGCCAATCGCTCACTCTTTAGACTCACTGGCAATGGGGTAATGCGCTGTCACCCCTGCGTTTTTTAGTTAAAACAGAGGGATGGATAATGAGTAATGCAATAACAATGGGGATAATTTGGCATCTGGTGGGTGCTGCAAGCGCCGCCTGTTTTTACGCCCCTTTTAAGAAAGTACAGCACTGGTCCTGGGAAACCATGTGGGCAATTGGCGGTTTTGTCTCATGGATCATTTTGCCATGGTTGGTCAGTTACATTCTGCTGCCAGATTTTTGGGCTTACTACGGTTCGTTTAACGCTTCAACGCTGCTGCCAATCTTCTTGTTCGGCGCAATGTGGGGCATCGGCAACATTAACTACGGCCTGACGATGCGCTATCTCGGCATGTCGATGGGCATCGGGATCGCGATTGGTATCACACTGATTGTCGGCACTTTAATGACGCCAATTATTGCCGGTAAATTTGATGTATTAATCGGCACTCCTGGCGGGCGCATGACGCTGCTCGGTGTTCTGGTGGCACTGGTTGGCGTGGCGATTGTCACCCGCGCAGGCCAACTGAAAGAGCGCAAAATGGGTATCAGAGCCGAAGAGTTCAACCTGAAAAAAGGGTTGGTTCTGGCGGTGATGTGCGGCATCTTCTCGGCGGGTATGTCATTTGCGATGGACGCCGCAAAACCGATGCATGAAGCGGCTGCTGCACTGGGCGTCGACGCGCTATACGTCGCGTTGCCAAGCTACGTGATTATTATGGGCGGCGGGGCGGTCATAAACCTCGGCTACTGCTTCATTCGTCTGGCAAAAATGCAGAACCTGTCGATAAAAGCCGACTTCTCGCTGGCAAAACCGCTGATCATCAGCAACGTGCTGTTCGCAGCCCTTGCCGGTTTGATGTGGTATCTGCAATTCTTCTTCTACGCCTGGGGCCACGCCAAAATTCCTGCGCAATACGACTACATGAGCTGGATGTTGCACATGAGTTTCTACGTGCTGTGCGGCGGTTTGGTTGGCTTGATTATGAAAGAGTGGAAGTCAGCAGGCAGAAGGCCTGTGGGCGTTTTGAGCATCGGTTGCGTGGTGATTATCATCGCGGCAAACATTGTCGGATTAGGCATGGCGGCCTGATTACGCTTCTACCGTGTACCGTTGACGCCACATTCGTGGCGTCATTCCCGTCTCTTTGG
The DNA here is from genome assembly GCF_003601925.1 of Buttiauxella izardii. GTDB lineage: Bacteria > Pseudomonadota > Gammaproteobacteria > Enterobacterales > Enterobacteriaceae > Buttiauxella > Buttiauxella izardii. Next base: position 87,088 of record NZ_QZWH01000039.1, on the reverse strand, counting down.
TAAACACCACCGAAAAGTAATTACTGTCCTCAAAGCCGCAGCGCGTGGCGATATCGCCAATCAACAGCTCGCTACGGCGCAATAAATCCTGTGCCTGGCAAATCCTCAACTGACGCAAATACTGGCTGATACTCATGCCAGTTTGCTGGCGGAAGAACTGCCGCAAATTCCGTTCTGCAAGTTGATGTTGTTGGCAAAACTGCGAGAGTTCAAAAGGCACGTCGAGGCTTTTCCCGAGTGCGGCCATCAGTAAATCGAGGGTTTCGTTGCTGTCCGGCCCGGCGGAATCCTGGGACTGATAACGGTGGCGGCGCAGCAGAATACACAGTTGCAGGAACAGGCTCTCCGTCAGGCATAACGACAGCGCATCGGGCTTCACGCTTTCGTGTTCCAGTTGGCCGATTATCTGCCGCGCCTGCGCCATGCCGTGGCTGCTCAAACGCCAGCGCGGGTCCTTTCCAGAAGCCGCCGCATTGTCGAGCAAATCATTCCAGTCAACGTTGAGTTTTAGCCGTTCCGGACAATAGATAATGTTATGCAGCACCAGGCCGTTAACCGATTCGTAGCTGTGGCGATCCTCGGCGCGGATATAAAACAGGTCGCCGCAGGTAATGCGATAGGGGCGGTCGTTCAGGATGTGCAAACCGTTGCCGCGCCATACCAGCACCAGCTCGCAGAAATCATGGGTATGTTCGGCAAAGACGTTTTGCGGATAGCGGTCAGCCACCGCCACGGGCTGCGTGGCAGAGGCAAAAAAATCTGCTTTTTTGAGAATTAAATGACCCGCCACCGCAACACCTCAAAAGCCCAAACTCAATGGTGGTTTATCCACCCGACAAAACCCGATCCGCAGGTCGGATAAGCGCAGCTTCATCCGACAAACAATCAGAAAGTATTGGCTTTTTTGGCTAAAAAAACGGTGACTGCCTTCGCGATTACTGAAGTTGCGTGTCGCGCCCCTGGCGAATCTCACGTGGGGACCAGGAAAACTCGCGCTTAAAAAGTGTCGAAAAATGGTTACTGTCGCCAAACCCGCACTGGAAGGCGATATCCGTCACGCTCGACTCGCCGTGGCGCAGCAAATGCCGGGCTTTCATCAGGCGTAAGCGGTTGAGATAGCGCTGTGGCGTCATGCCCGTTTGCTGTTTCAACTGGCGGTGCAGAGTGCGCAGGGAAAGGGTGAATTGCGCGGCCAGTTCCTCCCAACAAATATCCTCGGCGAAATGGTCTTCCAGCCACGCCATCAGTTGATTTAAACGGCCTTCCGAGTTGCTCGCGCCTTCCATCATGCTGCCTTTGCGCAGCAACACCAGCAACTGCATAAACAGAATTTCACGGTTGGCGACGGCGTGGGTATCTGCCGCTTCGCCAATTTTTTCAAACTGATCAATCAGCCCGCGCACCTGTTGCAGCACCGGCTGGTTTACGCGCCAGTGCGACGGATAATTGCCGTCCAGCTCCTGCGGCAGCAGCTTATCTAGCCCGGACAAAAAGCAAAACGCATCCGGTGCGCGATACAGAATATTGGTCAGGCACAGGTTTTCGGTGTGCTCGTACAAGTGGCGATCGTGGTCACGCACAAAGCAGACTGAACCGCCGCTCAGCGTATACGGTTGGCCGTTGAAAACGTGGGTTCCGGTGCCGTGCTCGACGATAACAATTTCATAAAAATCATGATGATGTTCCGGGAAGGCAGCCTGGGGTAAACGCGGCTCGATCGCCACGGATGAATTTCCTGATGGGAAAAAGTCAAAACCATGTAATACCGTCATCATTACCCCCAAGCGTTTTTATTGTTGCCTGATAGTAGGTAACGATTCTCATCTGCACCTTAAAGTTTCGACACGAAATTACTTAAAAGCTGTTCGTTTTTTAAGAAACGCCGGGAATTATCAGGAAATGCGGCGAGCGTCACAGGACGGTTTTAGGGGTGATAAACACGAATCTGTGACATCACTCACGTTCACCTTTGCCTTTTTGCCAACGGCGCATGGGCGCTGTCAGTGTCGAGAAGGTGCGCGACAGCGTTACTTTTTAGAGTGGGGGCAATTCATTTAGCAAGGACCCCCAAAATGACTCTACGCCATAGTGTTGCGGTAGACCTGGGCGCATCAAGCGGCCGTGTCATGCTGGCGCGTTTTGATAGCGACACTCGCAGTATTTGCCTGCGCGAAATTCATCGTTTTACCAACTGCTTAAAACAGGCTGAAGATTCAACGGTCTGGGATGTGGACGCGCTGGAAGGTGAAATCCGCACCGGCTTACAAAAAGCCTGCGACGAAGGCATCGCCATCGACAGCATCGGCATTGACACCTGGGGCGTAGATTACGTGCTGATTGGCCGCGACGGCAACCGCGTCGGGCAGCCGGTTTCTTACCGCGACAGCCGCACCGATGGCGTAATGGACACCGCTTTTAACCAGCTTGGCCGTGACGACATTTACCGTCGCACGGGCATCCAGTTCATGCCGTTCAACACGCTTTATCAACTCCGTGCGCTGGTGGAACAGCAGCCAGAACTGCTCGATAACGTCGAACACGCGCTGCTGATCCCGGATTATTTCTGCTTCCGCCTGACCGGCGCGCTGAACTGGGAATACACCAACGCCACCACCACACAACTGGTGAATATCAACAGCGACAACTGGGATGAAACGCTGCTGGATTGGGCGGGCGTGCCGCATAAATGGTTCGGTGCACCGACGCATCCGGGCAACGTGATTGGCCAGTGGGTTTGCCGTGAAGGCAACAAAATCCCGGTGGTTTCCGTTGCCACGCACGACACCGCCAGCGCGGTGATTGGTGCGCCACTTAAAGACAAAGATGCGGCGTATCTCTCCTCCGGCACCTGGTCGTTGATGGGTTTTGAGAGCAAAACCCCTTACGCCAACAGCGCCGCGTTAGCCGCCAACATCACCAATGAAGGCGGTGCAGAAGGGCGCTACCGGGTGCTGAAAAATATTATGGGTCTGTGGCTTTTGCAGCGCGTCACCAAAGAATTAGGGATCGCCGATCTGCCCGATCTTATCGATCGCACTCGTAAAACACCGTCCTGCCAGTTTGTGATCAACCCGAACGACGATCGTTTTATCAACCCGGAAAGCATGAGCCGCGAAATCCAGGCGGCATGCCGTGAAAGCAACCAGCCGGTGCCATTTACCGACAACGAACTGGCACGCTGTATTTTCGATAGCCTGGCGCTGCTGTATGCCAAAACGCTCGAAGAACTCGCCACCGTGCGTGGCCGCCCGTTTAGCTGTTTGCACATCGTCGGTGGCGGCAGTCAGAACGCTTTGCTCAACCAACTTTGCGCCGATGCCTGCGGCATACCGGTCTTTGCCGGGCCGATTGAAGCCTCCACGCTGGGCAATATTGGCTGCCAGTTAATGGCGCTGGACGAAATCACTGACGTCGATGACTTCCGCAAAGTGGTCGCCGCCAACTACGAACTGAAATCTTTTCCTCCCCAAACCGATAGCGAAATTGCCCGTCATATCGCGCGATTTCCGCTGAGCATTCAAAAACGAAAGGAGTTTTGCGCATGACCACACCTCTTGATCAAGCCTGGGAACTGGCAAAACAGCGCTTTGCTGCTGTCGGTGTAGATGTTGAAACCGCGCTGCAACAGCTCGACCGTCTGCCGGTTTCTATGCACTGCTGGCAGGGCGATGACGTTGCCGGATTTGAAAACCCGGAAGGCGCGCTGAGCGGTGGGATTCAGGCGACGGGGAATTATCCGGGCAAAGCGCGCAGCGCTACGGAATTGCGTTCGGATCTGGAACGCGCATTAAGCCTGATTCCTGGGCCAAAACGCCTGAATCTGCACGCCATTTATCTGGAATCTGAACAGCCGGTTTCCCGCGACAAAATCAAGCCAGAGCATTTTAAAAACTGGGTGGAATGGGCGAAGGCCAACAAGCTGGGTCTGGACTTCAACCCGTCTTGCTTCTCGCACCCGCTGAGCGCCGACGGTTTTACGCTGTCCCACGCTAACGATGAAATCCGCCAGTTCTGGATTGACCATGTGAAAGCCAGCCGCAAAGTCTCTGCGTATTTCGGCGAACAACTCGGCACGCCGTCAGTCATGAACATCTGGATCCCGGATGGCATGAAAGACATCACCGTTGACCGCCTGGCCCCGCGCCAGCGTTTAGTCGCCGCGCTTGATGAAGCGATGAGCGAAAAACTCAACCCTGAACACCATATCGACGCGGTAGAAAGCAAGCTGTTCGGCATCGGCGCGGAAAGCTACACCGTTGGCTCCAATGAGTTTTACTTCGGTTACGCCACCAGCCGCCAGACCGCGCTGTGTCTGGATGCGGGCCACTTCCATCCAACCGAAGTGATCTCCGACAAAATTTCCAGCGCCATGCTGTATGTGCCGCGCCTGCTGCTACACGTGAGCCGTCCGGTGCGTTGGGACAGCGATCACGTGGTGCTGCTGGATGATGAAACACAGGCGATCGCCAGCGAAATTATTCGTCACGATCTGTTTGATCGTGTGCATATCGGGCTGGATTTCTTCGACGCCTCGATCAACCGCATCGCGGCGTGGGTTATCGGCACGCGCAACATGAAGAAAGCCCTGCTGCGTGCGCTGCTTGAGCCAACTGAAACCCTGCGCCAGCTCGAGCTGGAAGGTGATTACACCGCGCGTCTGGCGTTGCTCGAAGAACAAAAATCACTGCCGTGGGCGGCGGTGTGGGAAATGTATTGCCAGCGCAACGACACGCCGGTTGATGCCCAGTGGCTGAAGACGGTGCGCACTTATGAAAAAGACGTGTTGAGCCAACGCGGGTAAGACCGCCCTCATCCCAGCCTTCTCCCTGAGGGAGAAGGAGAAAACTGAACAATCCCCTCTCCTTCTCCCTGAGGGCGAAGGAGAAAACTGAACAATCCTCTCTCCTTCTACCTGAGGGAGAAGGAGAAAACTGAACAATCCCCTCTCCTTTGGGAGAGGGCCAGGGTGAGGGGAAAAGACCCCACCGAACATAACAGGAACACAAGACTATGCAGAACATCCTCAAAGCCTGGTTTGTAGAAGGCATGATCAAAGCAACCAGCGATGCCTGGCTGAAAGGCTGGGACGAGCGCAACGGCGGCAACATCACCATGCGTCTGGATGAAGCGGATATCACGCCGTTCCAGGCCGATTTCCACGCTGCGCCGCGTTACATCGCGCTAAGCCAGCCGATGCCTGAACTGGCGAACACGCCGTTTATCGTCACCGGTTCCGGCAAATTCTTCCGCAACGTGCAACTCGATCCGGCGGCAAATATTGGCGTGGTGAAAGTGGACAATCGCGGCACGGGCTACCACATTTTGTGGGGACTGGAGAACGAAGCGGTGCCAACGTCTGAACTGGCGTCGCACTTCCAGTCGCACAGCGTGCGTATCAAAACTACCGGCGGGAAAGATCGCGTGATCATGCACTGCCACGCCACCAACCTGATTGCGCTGACCTACGTGCTGGAAAACACCACCGACGTGATCACCCGCAAACTGTGGGAAGGCAGCACCGAGTGTTTAGTGGTTTTCCCGGACGGCGTCGGCATTCTGCCGTGGATGGTGCCGGGCACCGATGAAATTGGCACGGCGACCGCTGGCGAGATGGCAAAACACTCGCTGGTGCTGTGGCCGTTCCACGGGGTATTCGGTAGCGGCCCGACGCTTGATGAAGCGTTTGGTCTTATCGATACCGCCGAGAAGTCTGCTGAAGTGTTGGTCAAAGTCATTTCGATGGGTGGCATGAAACAAACCATCTCTCGTGATGAACTGATCGCGCTCGGCAAACGTTTTGGCGTCACCCCATTAGCCAGTGCTTTAGAGCTTTAAGTCGTAAACATAGGGCGGGTTAACCCGCTCTATGACAAAAATAAAAATACCTGCAAACCCTACATACATCGGAGTACAAGCAATGAAAACTAAATCAATACTAGGTTGTACGCTTACCGTTGTTGCACTCGCACTGTCCACCTCTGCCTTTGCTGAAGTGAAAATCGCACTGGTGGCGAAATCGCTCGGTAATGGTTTCTTTGAAGCCGCAAACGTCGGGGCACAAGAAGCCGCCAAAGAGTTGGGCGATGTGAAAGTGATTTATACCGGCCCGACCACCACCACGGCCGAAGCTCAAATTGAAGTCCTCAACGGCTTGATCGCTCAAGGTGTTGATGCGATTGCTATTTCCGCTAATGACCCCGACGCACTGGTTCCGGTGCTGAAAAAGGCCATGCAGCGCGGGATTAAAGTGGTTTCCTGGGATTCCGGCGTGGCAAAAGAAGGCCGCCAGATTCACCTTAATCCTTCCAATAACGCACTGATTGGCGAAACCAACGTCAAACTGGCCGCCGAAGCCTTAAAAGCCATGAATGTGGAAAAGGGCGACGTGGCAATTCTTAGCGCCACACCGACCTCAACTAACCAGAATATCTGGATTGAGGAGATGAAAAAGGTGCTGCCAAAGTATCCGTCGATCAATTTAGTGACCGTCGCTTATGGCGATGATCTGTCTGATAAAAGCTACCGCGAAACAGTCGGCCTGCTGAAGTCTTATCCGGATTTAAAAGTGATTGTGTCACCGTCTTCCGTTGGCATTGTGGCAGCGGCTCAAGCGGTGAAAGACCAGGGCAAAATCGGCAAAGTGTATGTCACTGGCTTAGGTTTACCGTCTGAAATGGCGGGCGCGGTGAAATCTGGCGCATCGAAAAGTTTTGCTATCTGGAACCCGATTGATTTGGGCTACGCCGCTACGTATCTGGCGGACGATTTAGTGAAAGGGACGGCGACGAAAACCGAAGCCAGCATGGGCAAACTGGGCAAAGTGAAGCTGGATGCCGACGGCAGCGGCGCGATGGCTGAGCCGTTTGTTTACGATGCCAGCAACATCGATAAATTCTCCAAAATCTTCTGATTAGGTTTTAAACAACCCTCACCCTAACCCTCTCCCTGAGGGAGAGGGAATCCTTCTTCTTTTCCCCTCTCCTGGGGGAGAGGGAAGCCTTTTTCTTTTCCCCCTCTCCTGGGGGAGAGGGTCGGGGTGAGGGCGATCTGATTTAATGGGGAATTTATCATGACACTTACCACACCATTGCTGTCCCTGAAGGGGATAACGAAAGTCTTCCCCGGCGTACGCGCACTCGAGAACGTTCACCTGGATTTGTGGCCGGGCAAAGTCACGGCGCTGATCGGTGAAAACGGCGCGGGTAAATCCACGCTGGTCAAAGTCATGACCGGGATTTATCAGCCCGAAGAAGGCGAACTGCTTTATAAAGCGATACCGATTACGCTGCCGAACCCGGAAGCGGCGCACAAAGTCGGTATCACGGCGATTCACCAGGAAACGGTGCTGTTCGATGAACTGACCGTCACCGAAAATATCTTCGTCGGCCACTATATTTATCGCGGCTTCTTCAAGAAACTCGACTGGCCTGCCATGCACCAACAGGCGCAAGAAATCCTCACCCGCCTCGAAGTGCAAATTAACCCTCGCGCCACGCTCAAAACCCTCAGCATTGCTCAACGCCATATGGTCGCGATTGCCCGTGCATTGTCGTTTGAAGCGCAAGTGGTGATCCTTGATGAACCGACCGCTGCGCTTTCGCAGCATGAAATCGTCGAGTTCTATCAAATCGTTGAGCGCCTGAAACGCGAAGGCAAAGCGATTCTGTTTATCTCGCACAAATTCGACGAGATTTTTGCCATCGCCGATCACTACACCATTCTGCGCGACGGCGTGTATATCGGCTCAGGGCAAATCGACGACATCAGCGAAGAACGTATGGTCACCATGATGGTGGGGCGCGAAATCACCCACGCCTTCCCGAAAGTGAACTGCGAACCCGGTGAAGTCGTATTGGAAGTCAAAGATCTCTGCCATCCAACCGAATTTGCTCATATCGACTTCACGCTTCGCAAAGGTGAAATCCTCGGTTTCTACGGCTTAGTCGGCGCCGGGAGAACCGAACTGATGCAGGCGCTGTCGGGTGTTTCGCGTCCGTCCCATGGCGAAATCTTGTTGAACGGGCAGCCGATGCAATTCCGCCAGCCCGCTGATGCGATCAAAGCCGGGATTGTTTGTGTGCCGGAAGAGCGCCAGAAGCAGGGCGCGATTATCGAATTGCCCATTTACCAAAACATCAGCCTGCCGCAACTGAGCCGCCTGAATCCGCGAGGCGTGTTAAACGAGTCGCGTGAATGGGCGCTGGCGGACGAATATGCCAAACGCTTACAGGTTAAAGCGTTTAGCTGGAAACAGGCGGTTGAAACGCTGTCCGGCGGTAATCAGCAGAAAGTGGTGATCGGCAAATGGCTGGCAACGCAGCCGGCGGTGATCATCCTCGATGAACCGACCAAAGGCATTGATATCGGCTCGAAAGCGGCGGTGCATCAGTTTATGTCTGAGCTGGTGGGGCAAGGGCTGGCGGTGATTATGGTGTCGTCAGAACTGCCGGAAGTGATGGGCATGGCGGATCGCATTATCGTGATGCACGAAGGGCTGATGGTGGCGCAATATCAGGCGGGCGAAGCGAGCGCGGAGACTATCGTTAGCGCTGCCAGCGGTTCCCACGAGGAGGCGGCATAATGTGGCAATCTCTTCTTAAACATCGTGAATTTTTGCTGGCGGCTGTCATTTTGCTGATGGCGTTGGGCATTGGCAGCCGCGTGCCGTCGTTCCTCGCACCAGGCAACCTGGTCGAAATGTTCAACGACACCTCGATTCTGATCATTCTCGCCCTCGGTCAGATGATGGTTTTGCTCACCAAAGGCATAGATTTGTCGATGGCGGCGAACCTGGCGCTGACCGGCATGATTGTCGCGCTACTCAACTTCCACTATCCGCAAATCCCGGTATGGGCGTTGCTCTCGCTGGCAACAGTTCTTGGTCTGGTGATGGGCGTAATTAACGGTTTGCTGGTCTGGAAGCTCGGCATTCCGGCGATTGTCGTCACGCTTGGCACCATGAGCATTTATCGCGGCATTATCTTTTTGCTGTCAAACGGCGGCTGGATTAACGCCCATCAAATGAGTAGCGACTTTCTCGGCTTACCGCGCGCGGTGGTTTTGGGCATGCCGTTGCTGAGTTGGTGTGCGGTGGCTGCTCTTTTGCTGGTGGGCTACTTCTTGCGCTATAGCCGCACCGGGCGGGCGATGTACACCGCTGGCGGTAACGCAACAGCGGCGTATTACACCGGCATCAACGCCGGAAAAATGCAGTTCATCAGCTTTAGTTTGTCGGGAGCGCTGGCGGGATTCTGCGGTTATTTGTGGATTTCTCGCTTTGCCGTTGCGTATGTCGACGTAGCTAACGGTTTTGAACTGCAAATCGTCGCAGCCTGTGTGATTGGTGGAATAAGCACCATGGGCGGCATCGGGCGCGTGCTCGGCTGCCTGTTTGGCGCGCTGTTCCTCGGCGTCATCAACAACGCGCTGCCGGTAATTGGCGTTTCGCCGTTCTGGCAAATGGCGATATCCGGCGCGGTGATTGTAATTGCGGTGTTGCTCAACGAACGCGGCAACAAACGCAAAGGGCGGCTGATTCTGCGCGACGCAGCGCTGGCGCGACAAACTCCGGGAGTGAGCCATGAATAAAACGCTGATTTCTGAATCTGTTCCACCGCAAACCGCAACGGCCCCGTTGTTGCGCCGCTTGCTGTGCTGGGAGTCATTTTTACTGGCGGTGACGCTGGCGGTATTTGTGGTGAACGCGCTGGCATCGCCGTATTTCCTCAACATCTGGAACCTGTCAGACGCCACCTTCAACTTCACCGAAAAAGCGATCATCGTGTTGCCGATGGCGATGTTGATTATCGCCCGTGAAATTGACTTGTCCGTGGCATCGACCATTGCGCTCAGCTCAACAGCGATGGGCTTTTGCGCGCAGGCGGGTGTCGATACCGCAGGTTTGGTATTTATCGGGCTTGGTGTCGGGCTGTTGTGCGGGTTGTTCAACGGCCTGCTGGTCACGCGCTTTAACCTTTCATCGATTGTGATCACCATCGGCACCATGAGTTTGTATCGCGGCATTACCTACATTTTGCTCGGCGACCAGGCGCTGAATCACTATCCGGAAAGTTTTGCCTGGTTTGGGCAGGGCTACGTCTGGGGCGCGTTATCGTTCGAGTTTGCCCTGTTCATGGTGCTGGCGGCGGTGTTTGCCTTCTTGCTGCACAAAACCAACTTTGGCCGCCGCACGTACGCCATCGGCAATAACCCGACCGGCGCGTGGTATTCCGGTATCAACGTGAAGCGCCACAACCTGATGTTGTTTGTGCTGGTGGGCGTGATGGCGGGGCTGGCATCGGTATTACTGACATCGCGCCTCGGCAGCACGCGCCCGACAATTGCGATGGGTTGGGAACTGAGTGTGGTAACCATGGCGGTGCTGGGCGGCGTCAATATTCTTGGCGGCTCCGGCAGCATGGCGGGTGTGGTTATCGCCGCATTCCTGATGGGGCTGGTGACGTTCGGCCTGAGTCTGCTGAATGTGCCGGGCATCGTGATGTCGATTATTGTCGGCGCGATGCTGATTACCGTGATTTCTCTACCGATTATTACCCGGCGCGTTTTAGCGCGGCGAAAAGGATAAATCCCCCTCACCCTAGCCCTCTCCCCAGGGAGAGGGAACAGCCCTGTTTTAGAGTGGCGGGGTGAGGGGAAAAGTAACGTTAATATTAAGGAGAATAGCAATGAGCTTTATGTTGGCCTTACCAAAAATCAGCCTCCACGGCGCGGGTGCCATCGGCGATATGGTGAAATTAATCGCCGCCAAACCCTGGGGAAAAGCGTTAATTATCACCGACGGGCAACTGGTGAAAATGGGCCTGCTCGACAGCCTGTTTAGCGCGCTCGACGAGCATCAGCTTTCTTACGAACTGTTCGACGAAGTGTTCCCAAACCCGACGGAAGAACTGGTGCAAAAAGGCTTCGCGGCGTATCAGGCCGCCGACTGTGACTACCTGATTGCTTTCGGCGGCGGCAGCCCAATCGACACCGCCAAAGCGGTGAAAATTCTGACTGCCAACCCTGGCCCTTCCACCGCCTATTCCGGCGTGGGGAAAGTCACGAATCCTGGCGTGCCGCTGGTCGCCATCAACACCACAGCGGGAACGGCGGCGGAGATGACCAGCAACGCGGTAATCATCGATTCCGAGCGCCACGTAAAAGAAGTGATTATCGACACCAATCTGATTCCGGACATTGCCGTCGATGACGCCAGTGTGATGCTCGACATCCCGGCAAGCGTCACCGCCGCGACCGGCATGGATGCGCTGACTCACGCCATCGAAGCTTACGTTTCCGTTGCGGCGCACCCGCTGACCGACGCCAACGCGCTGGAGTCTATCCGCCTGATTAGCCAGTGGTTGCCAAAAGCGGTCGAAAACGGACACAACCTTGAAGCGCGTGAAATGATGGCTTACGGCCAATACCTGGCGGGCATGGCGTTTAACAGCGCAGGGCTTGGACTGGTACACGCATTGGCGCATCAGCCGGGCGCGACACACAACCTGCCGCACGGCGTCTGTAATGCGATCCTGCTTCCAGTTATCGAAGCTTTCAACCGCCCGAACGCTGTTGCACGTTTTGCGAAAGTTGCCGCAGCAATGGGTGTGGATACGCAAAACATGAGCGAAGAAGAGGCCAGTTTTGAGGCGATTCTCGCGATTCGTGCATTATCCGCACGCGTCGGGATTCCGTCTGGTTTCAGCCAGCTTGGCATTCAAACATCGGACATCGAAGGCTGGCTGGATAACGCGCTGGCTGACCCTTGCGCACCGTGCAACCCGCGCGTAGCCACGCGTGAGGAAGTGCGTGAGCTTTATATGGAGGCGCTATGATCCGCAAAGCGTTTGTGATGCAGGTGAATGCTGATGCCCATGAAGAGTATCAACGCCGTCATACGCCGATTTGGCCAGAGCTGGAAGCGGTACTTAAACAGCACGGTGCTCATCACTACGCTATTTATCTTGATGCAGCACGCAACCTACTTTTTGCCACGGTAGAGATTGAGTCCGAAGCCCGCTGGAACGCCGTTGCCCAAACGGAAGTTTGCCAGCGCTGGTGGAAGCATATGAGCGAAATTATGCCGAGCAACGCCGATAACAGCCCGGTGAGCGCGGAGCTTAAAGAAGTGTTTTATTTAGAGTAGGGATAGGTTGAGAAACGAGGGTCATAAAAGTTGATAAATGGGTTTTGTAGGGTGGATAAGCGATAGCGTCATCCACCATTTGAGCCGGTCATTGCAGGTGAAAGTGTCGGATGACGCTCCGCTTATCCGACCTACGAAGAAGTTTGTCATCAATCTCAGGGTCACGTTAGTGGCCCTTTTTTTCTTTACTGGCGATCGCTTGCCCTCACTTTGAACTGTCAAGTTATCCTTGACAGTTATAACCCTTCTTTTTATGTGACAAACCTCCAAAGTTCTGCGGTCACGCTGTGATATTTTCTTTCTGCAAACTGGCATATGCCAGATAAAGAGAAAAGGAAAATTCATGAAGCCATTAAAAGTTGTCACCCTTGGCGGTGGTTCGGGTTACACGCCAGAACTGATAGACGGATTTATTAAACGACACGGCGAACTTCCGGTGAGCGAATACTGGCTGGTGGATATTGAAACCGGCCGTGAAAAGCTGGAAATCGTCGGCAAACTTGCACAAAGAATGGTGAAAAAGGCGGGTATCGCCATGACGGTGCATCTCACCACCGACCGCCAGCAGGCGCTGAAAGATGCCGATTTTGTCACCACGCAAATTCGTGTCGGGCAATTGGCGGCGCGTATTCAGGATGAAAAAATCCCACTCAGTTATGGCGTTCTCGGGCAGGAAACTACCGGGCCAGGCGGCTTTATGAAGGCGCAGCGCACCATTCCGGTATTGCTGGAAATCTGCAAAGAAATGGAAACCCTGTGCCCGGATGCGTGGCTGATTAATTTCACTAACCCCGCCGGAATTGTCACCGAGGCCATTGAAAAGCACAGCAAGATTAAATCGCTGGGTATTTGTAGCGGCGCAAACAGCATGATGATGGATATCGCGAAAGCTTACGGTGTGGGGCGCGAGGCCATTGATGCCCGCATTATGGGGCTGAACCATTTAATTTATGCCGACCGTATTACGCTCCACGGGGAAGACATTACCGCCGACTTTATTGAAAAATTAGCGCAAGGCGTCAGTGATAACAAATTAAAAAATATCCCCGACATCGGCCTTCCCGCTGAATTTATTCGCGCGCTGAAGTTCTATCCACTCTCATATTTAAAATATTTCTACCTGAATAAAGAGATGGTCGAACACGAACTCCAGGAGTTGCGAAACGGCGGCACGCGTGGCGAGCGTTCGTTGCAAATCGAAAAATCACTGTTTGAGATCTATCGCAACCCGCAGCTTTGCGAAAAGCCGCCGGAGCTTTCCAGCCGTGGTGGCGCGTATTATTCCGATACCGCCTGCTCGATTATTAGCGCGCTGTATAACAATAAAAAAGAAGTGCATGTCGTTAACACGGCTAATCACGGCACCACGCCAGATTTGCCTGATGACGCGGTGATTGAAACCAACGCGGTGATCGATAAACAAGGTGCTCACCCTCTGGCTTACGGGCGTTTGCCGCCGCGCATTCGCGGGCTGATTCAGAGTGTAAAAGCCTTTGAAGAACTGACCATCGAAGCGGCAATGACCGGGGATCGTCACACCGCATTGCTGGCGTTGGTGGCGCATCCTCTGGTGCCCTCTGTCGAAATTGCCGGGAACATTCTCAAAGACTATTTGGCAGCGAACCGCGATTTCTTACCGCAATACACGGATGAATAACGCAAAAGGGATATTCCATGCAAAGCTTTCTGGAAAACAAATTTATTCCCGTTTTAATGAAGATAGGCAATAACGTCATTTTGGTGGCGATACGTAATGGTATCGCTTTCACACTCCCGTTTATTATTGCTGGCAGCCTGTTCTTAATTATCGCTAATTTACCCATTCCCGGTTGGAGTGAATTTCTTGGGCCGTATGCGAACAAACTCAGCGTGCCGGTGCAGGCAACCTTTGGCATCATCGGGTTAATTGCCGCCATCGGCATCAGCTATAACCTGGCGAAGCAGTATCAACTTGATGGCCTGAGCTGTTGCTGCATTACCGTCGCGGTATTTGTTCTCGCGCAGTTGGATAGCGACTATAAAATTAACGTCGATAACTTTGGTGCCGCCGGGCTGTTCTCAGCCATTATCCTGTCGATATTCACGGTTTATACGGTGCGGTTTTTTATCACTCACAAAATCTATATTCGTATGCCGGAAGGCGTTCCCCCCGCCGTGCTGCAATCTTTTATCAGCCTGGTTCCAGCGGTGGTTTGCCTGACGTTGGTCTGGTTTGTGCGCGTGATTCTGAATTTCGATATCAATGCGTTCTTTACGCTATTACTCAGCCCGCTGGTTTATGGCCTGGACACGCTGCCGGGAATGTTAGTCTTAGTTGCGCTGATTTCATTATTATGGAGTTGCGGTATTCACGGTACTAACGTGCTGTCCGGCATCACCAGCCCCATCTTTTTAAAATTCATCGCAGAGAATACCCAGGCTTATCTGAGCGGCCAGCCGGTTCCCCATATTACCGCCGAAGGCTTTTATAACTTCTTTATTTGCGCGGGCGGTTCGGGTGCCACCATGGGATTAGTGTTGGCGATGCTGCTGTCGAAAAGTCGCTATTACAGATCTATTGGTCGCGTCTCGTTTGGGCCTTCGATATTTTGCATCAACGAGCCGGTGATATTTGGCGTACCGATGGTACTTAACCCGATCATGATGTTCCCGCTCATCGTCGCGCCATTAGTCATTTGCACCTGCTCTTATCTGCTGATGGATTTTGGCATTATCGGCAGGCCGGTATTCCAGATACCCTGGACGATGCCGCCTATTCTTAACGCTTATTTCGCCACGGGCGGGAACATTCCAGCGGCAATTTGGTCTGGCTGCATGATTATTATTTCAACAATTATCTATTATCCGTTCTTCCGAATAATGGAAGTCAAACAGCTGGCAATTGAAGCTCGGGAAGCGCAGTTATTGGCTGAGGTGGTACACTAACGGCCCGATGATGACGCAAAGATTTGAATCCCTATGGCTGCGCGATATATAGAAATTAAAAACAGTATTCAAAAAGATATCCTCAGCCATCGCTACCAGGTCGGTGAGAAAATCCCCTCGGAAAGAGAACTGGCCGCGCAATATGGCGTCACGCGCGTGACGCTGCAAAAAGCGATGCATGTGCTTGAACAAGAGGGGTTTATCGAGCGAATCCACGGCAAAGGAATGTTTGTCACGAAGGTGATCGAAGACAACGTCTATATGCTCAACAACGGCACTGGCGATTCTATTTTAGGTTTTTCCCGCGAGTTTGGTCAGCAGGCGAAAATCTCAAGTCGGTTGGTGACGCATCAAATCATTCCCGCACCGCAAACAGTGGCGTCGCAACTGGAATTGGATGCACAACAGGATGTCCATTTTATCCGCCGCATCCGTTTCATTGACGACGTGCCGGTGCTGGTTGAAGACTCGTGGATTAACAGCGATGTTATCGCCACCATTCCGCAAGCGGTGCTTGAGCAGAGATCGTTGTATCAATACATCGAAGAAGTTACGGGCAAAAAGATTAAGTTTTATAACTCGGTGATTGAAGGCGATTTATTTAATGACGAGTTGGCGGCTTTGCTTTCGATTTCACCCGGCCTGCCGATGCTGAAAGTTTCCGGCGTGACGAAACTTGAAGACGGCAAAGCGTTCAACTTTTCATGCAGCTACAATCGCGCCGACAAATTCAAAATTAAAAATAGCTGGGTGGGGAAGTAGGGCTTTCCCTCGGCCTTCCCACCTTTTGATTCAAACCACCGCGCCATCCAGCGCCTTATGAATCACCTCGGAAAGCTCCTTTACATCGAACTTGGCGACATAACCATTCGCGCCCACTTTGCGTACGTGATCTTCGTTGGCGCTGCCTGATAAAGACGAGTGAATCACCACCGGAATATGCTTTAACGCCATGTCGGTTTTGATATTGCGCGTCAGGGTAAAGCCGTCCATTTCCGGCATTTCGATATCGGTTAACACCATGCCGATGCGGTCGGTGATCGGCTGGCCTGCGGCTTTAGCTTCGGCGGCGATAACCTTGATTTTATCCCAGGCTTCTAAACCCGTGGAGTGCATCATCACCGGGATACCCATGCCTTTCAGCCCCTGCTCAAGCATCAGGCGGGCGACTTTGGAATCTTCGGCCACAATCGCTACGGCACCCGGTTTTAGCGGATTGGTGTTCCCTTCGATGGCGGACATATCGACTTTGCGCCCGGAAGGAATGATGTCGTAAAGAATCTGTTCTACATCCAGCACCAGCGCCAGTTCGCCTTTATATTCATCGCTATTGAGCGACGCAATACTGGTGATGTTGCGGCTGCTCACGCCCGATTCTGCGGCGTGAACCTGGCTCCAGTCGAGGCGAATAATATTTTCCACCGACTCCACGGCAAACGCCTGCGTGCTGCGGGCGTATTCGGTGATCAGCAACAGATTGAGGCCCGTCTCTGGCGTGCAACCTGTCACGGCGGGCAGGTCGATAACCGGAATAAACTGGTCGCGAATATTTGCCATGCCTAACAGCGGCGACTTCATTCCCGCCGCACGGTTAATTTTTGGCATCGGCACAATTTCACGTAGCTTAAAAACGTTAATACCATACAGCTCAGATTTCCCGCCGTGCTGGCCTTCCCCTAAGCGGAACAGCAAAAGCTCAAACTTGTTGGATAACGCCAGGTTAGCCCTTTCATCAATATCTTTTTGAAAACTATCCATTTAAACCTCTGCTCGAAAACCTGGCGGGTAGTCGCCCTGGCGCGTGTTTAGGTTATCGGCAGATTGAGGAAAAAATGGAGGATGTTTCGCTGGGTAAGTTCGCCATTATATTCCCAGTTCTTTACCCAACCAGGCCACCAAAGCGGCGCTATCGACAGGTTTCCCTTGCTCCACGGTATAAACCGAACCGAGCGACATCGGCTCAGCGTTATCTGCAAGTTTTTGCAATTCTGGCAGGTACTCTTCGCCTGGATGACCGTTGCGCCTGAGATCAAGCCTTTGTGCGTAGCGCTCTGCGGCCAGATATCCTGGGATCTGATTCCATATTTCCACCACTCGGGAAATGCCCGCTTGCTTCAGATAACGTTCGAGCGCTGCTTTCGGCTGGAATCCAAACCAGGCGTCGATAAGAAATACGCACTGGGTCGGGCTGTCGGCCACTATTGACCAAATCACTTCGTAGGCGGCACAACCGAGGCGGCGGTTAAATGGTCGGTCAATTTCATCGAACTGCGCCATAAACGGCTCTTTTATGCCGTCTATGGTCAGAATTGGCAGGGCAAAATGTTCGGACAGTAAGCGGGAAATCGTGCTTTTCCCCGATGCCGGAACGCCGTTTACCATCACCACCGTTTTGCCCTGCGCTCCCAAAGTCTGGCTCATAATATTGCGATCACCTCTTCCTTAGCTTTTGCCCGACGCAGTTTTGCCATCACGTCGTCGTCACCTAATAAATTCACAATCGCGCGAATACCTTCTTCGATGTGCTTATTGCTGTCCATGGCGGCAAACATAATCACGATATCGGCCTTGTCGCTGTCGGCAAATGAAATCGGCTCATCGAGCAGCACCAGGCTGAAGCAATTCTTCATCACTCCACATTCCGGGCGCGCGTGAGGCATTGCTACCCCTTCTTCAAAAACGTAATACGCGCCATGCTCAAGGGTGTTATTAATGACGGCCTGGTAATATGAAGGCAGGATATAACCGTTATCAACCAGCGGTTGTGCCGCAAGTTGAATTACCTTTTTCCAGTCCGTTTCGCGCACACCCACTTGTATAGCCTGTGCCTCGATGAGTAACTGTTTAATTGCCATAACGGCTCCCTATATATTTCTGCGAATAACATTTCGCAACTCATCAATTTTTATAAATATACTATCGATATGTTGACGATGGCTTTTACTCTTTGCATAGACTTGTAACGCCTGGTTATAGCGCAACATTAAAGCTTTTTGTGTTTCGCCATTATTTGGGTTTTCCGTGAATATATTTTCCAGCTCGGTTAATTCTGTTTCAAGTTTCGCGGCCTGAATATCATATTGTGCCGTATCCGAATGACTTTGCTGGAAAAGTTTTTTTAAAGATCCAAACATAGCTCGCTCCCGCCCAACGATTGCCACGCAACCAGGGTTACAATAAAGAGTAGAGGATAACGCCAGGCTTATTTAAATAATGCGATCTTTTCGATTAATACCGCAGCGACTGCATCATTAGCTGGAATCAAAAACTTCCGCACACTGTCGTTCACTTTGCCTTTCTCGAAGGTTTCTTTGCAGTGCCCGACCCACTGCACGTTCATTTCGGTGCCGACATTGACTTTGTCGATGCCGCCCGCCACAGCCCGGCGCATGTCTTCATCACTGACGCCTGTCCCTCCGTGCAGCACCAGCGGCGTTCTGGTCACTTCGCTGATATCCGCCAGGCGCTGATGCTGGATTTTCGCTTTGCCGGTATACAGGCCGTGGACCGTACCGACGGAGACTGCCAACATATCAACGCCCGTTTCATCAACAAAACGTTTGGCATCCTCAGTGGTGGTAAAGCAAATATCTTCCATGGCCACCGCTTTGCCATCCTCCGAGCCGCCAATGGCACCGAGTTCCGCTTCTACGGAGATATTTCGTGGGCGGGCAATATCAATAACCTTGCGAGTGTTGGCAATATTATCGGCCATATCCAAATGTGAGCCGTCATACATCACTGAACTAAACCCTGCATCGATAGCGGTTTTGATCGCTTCAATGTCTGAGCAATGATCAAGATGCAAACAAGTCGGTATTTGCTGGCTCTCCGATAAAGAACAAATGGAATCCACCAGCAAGCGATAACCTAAATATTCTGCTGTTCCCGTCGAGATTTGGATCATTAATGGACTGTTGGTTGCTTTGGCTGCTTTAAAATAAGCGGGTAACATTTCCAGACAATGTAAATTAAAGGAACCCACGGCTTTAAAATTACGCTCTTTTGCAACCTGCAATAATGCGGGGAAGTTATACAGACTCATGTGCTTTTTCCTCTTGAGGTTTGGTTGATTTGCCATTCACGAACCAGGCGATAAGCGCCACGAACAGGATGAATAGGCCTACAAACGTCCAGTTATTCTGGAATACATGCCCCAAAATCAGGCCGCTACTAATGACATCGGAATCACTGAAGGTCACGCCGGTAAAGCCGTAGCTTTCAAGCATCGGGACCAGGATGGCGGGTAAAAAGGTGATGAACAGACCGTGAACGACACCGCCGATAATTGCGCCGCGTCTGCCGCCCATCGCGTTACCGAAAATCCCTGCGGTGCCGCCAGCAAAGAAGTTGGTCAGCAAGCCGGGCAGAATCATCGCCAGGCCGAACATTGGGAAGACAATCATGCCGATAATGGAACCGACGGTGGTGGCAAGGAAGCCAACAATCACGGCATTTGGGGCGTAAGGGAACAGCACCGGGCAGTCCAGCGCGGGTTTCGCATCAGGAACAATGCGCATGGCAATCCCACGAAATGCAGGAACCAGTTCGTTAAGCAGCAAACGCACACCGCTGTAGAGAACGAATACCCCGGCAACAAATTGAATCGCCTGCATAAAGGCAAACATCAGGTAATTCACGCCGTTGGAGTATTGGCCGATATATTCCGGGCCAGCCGCCAGTGCAGGGATGAGGTACATCGGGATCATCACTACGGCCATGGAAAGATAAGTGTCTTGCAGGAATTTGAAGTTATCTGGCAGCACAAGGTCTTCGGTAGATTTCGAACCCTTGCCGACCACCTTCGCCACGGCGGCCTGCACCAGATAACCAATGGTGCAGAAATGCCCCAGTGCGACATCGTCTGAACCGGTAATACGGCGCACTACTGGCTGAGCGAGGGCAGGCATCAGCACCGCCATAATTCCCCCGAAAATACCACCGGTAAGAATCAATGGTAGCCCTGTAAGACCGGCTTTGTAGCCGATAACAGCGCCAATTGTTGCCATCCAGAGCAGCGCTTGCCCGGTAAGAAAGATGTATTTAAATGGCGTGATGCGAGCAATGATGATGTTGACGATAAATATCACCATCAGCGTAAGCGCCACTTCGGAGCCCAGTTCGCGGTTTGCTAATCCGGCAATTGCCGCCACATCGGTAATGTAGCCTTTCATGCCGAAACCGTGGGTGAAGATGTCATTGAGGAAAGTCAGGGTATCCACAATAATGTTGATACCCGCCATCATGATTAAAAAGCCGAGTAGCGTTTTGAACGTTCCTTCCGCGACTTTACCTTTTGATTTTTTTTGTAGTAAAAGACCGAGCATGGCAATAAAGGCAATCAGTATTGATGCCTGTCCTAGCAGGTCTTTAACAATAAAGTTAATGATGCTATTCATGGTCAAGTACCTTCACATTGCGTTCTTTTAAAAAGGCGACAATTTTTTGTTCAATCTCGTCTTTATCGGTTAAACGATGCAACACAATCACGCGTTTAATTTCTTCTTCGCTGGCATCAGCCGTTAAAATATCGGCGAATGTCTTTTGAGTTAAAATAATGTCCGATTTAAATGCACCCGCTTCTGAAACCGTGGTGTGGTCAATTTCAGCAGGGATCTGGAGTTTCTTAAGTACCGCAGTTGCTGCCATTTCAATGGCGAAACTGGAACCTAAACCGCAGCCACATACACAAAGAATTTTAAGCATTGAAAATCTCCTCAAATAATATTGAGCTGCTTCGCTAATTTATAATGATGCCCTTCGGTGTCGACGAGGCGTTTTTGCATACTGATTAAATCTATAGGGATCGGTTTGTTACTCGAATTAATAATAATCGCTTTATTTTTCATGCCTGACTGGATACAACGGACAACTTCGCCGGCCATAATGGTCCCCTGATATATTTCCTCGCAGGTTGGGTCACCGTTACGCAGGCTATAACCAATAATTGACTTACGAATACGCACGCCAATTTTCGGTTCAAGCTGTTTGATCATGGTGTCAATTGCCCCCTGGAATCCGGGGGAATATTCTTTGGTATAACCTTCTGAACAAAGAATAATGATGCTATTTTGCATCTCGAGGCGTGAGACAATCTTGCACGCTAGTTCACCCAAGGGTTGTTGGCATTCGGGGATGAGTGCAAAATCCGCGTTGCTTTTAATTGCCGATTGAAGTGTGAGTTCGCCGCAGTAACCACCCAACAACTCCACCATAAAAACACGTCCAGGCAACGCGCGACCTGTATTGCGCAATTTAGTGACTTCTTTAATAACCTGCTCGCAGGCGGTAGAAAAACCAATAGTGTAATCACTGCCATACACATCATTGTCGATGGTCATGCCTACGCCAAAGCAATTAATACCATATTCACTAAGGTTATTCAGGAATTGTAGAGAGCCATCACCACCGGCCATAATAAGCACATCGATATGCAGGGCTTTTAACTGTTTAGCGATGGTTTCATATTCACTGGCCATTAATTTACGTTGGGTTCGGCCAGAAGACATAATCGGAATCGATGCCACAGAAAAATCGACCAAATCGCGTATGGAAATAGGTTGGTGATTATTTTGTAGCAAGCCTGGAATACCTCCGTTAAACAAAGTTATTTCCGCTTGAGCCAGTCTGGAAATCTGGAAAACGAAGTTATTTATTCCTGTTACATCGCCGCCGCTAATTACCATGCCGATTCTCATGACGCTTGCCTCGTTTAATTTCCTTGCAGACATTTTTCTCTTTAAACAAGACTTGGATTTGCAATGAATGTCACAAAAATGGGATTCATTTGATCGGTTGGCTCATTGACAGAGAGTTTATATGATTGATTTTTGTGATGAGTGTCGCAAATTGTGGTTTGGCGGCAGGGCTTTAAAAGAGACTTAAAATGCATATATATCAATGAATTAATATTGATGGTTAAAAGATAAAATTAGCCAGTGCTTTTTATACTGAAAACAGAATAATCCAGGTTTCAAAAATGTGATTCCACGCGCATTTTTCCGCGCGTTAAAGGCGATGGAATTAATTAAGAGGCGTGAAAGAAATAAGCAGAAAGTTGGAGTGAAACATCAGGCGGGTAAGTCAATTACCCGCCATCGGGGAAAGGGTGCCGAAAACTAATCTGCAAAAGCCAGTTTATCTTCAGGCGTAATGTCGCGTATTTCCCGACACGGCACACCTGCAGCCACCACGTTTGGCTGAACGGATTTTGTCACTACGCTGCCCGCGCGGCTGCGCCTTGTGGCAGCGGCGTTTTATGGTTTGAAAGGGTAAACGCGGAGACGATAGTAATGGTCAGCACGATCCCGCCCAGAATCAAATACGTATCCTGGAACCCAATCTTGTCGTACATATTTCCAGCAAAAGCGGAGAGGAAAATTGCCGCAGACTGTTTGGCAAACTGGAAACCAATCAAATAAATCGTGGCCGACAGGCGAGTATCGAACACGCCGGTAATGTATTTAAATGCCCCAACCAGCAGGAACGGCACTTCCAGCGCGTGCAGCATTTTGAGTGCAATGACTTCGAAAGCCGTGGTGGCAAAAGCCGAGCCGATAATACGTGTGGTCATGATCGCTCCGGCAATCAGCAGCGTATTTTTTGCACCGATGCGGTTAATGATCCATGGCGAGCAGAACATAATAATCGCGTTGCAAATTTCTCCGGCGGTAGTCGCAAAACCGAAGGCTTCTGTACCTTGCTGTGGTGTCTCAAAGAAGGTTTTAAAGAAGGTCGCAAACTGTTGATCGAACACGTCGTAAACGCAGGCGACGCCAACGACGTAGAGAATGAACATCCACATTTTCGGCATTTTAAACAGCGAGAAAACCATTTTCGCCGAAATCTGACGTTGGTTGACCCCCAGAGAATCCATCACTTGCGCGGTTTGGTTGGCTTGTGGGCGCGCGACGAGTAGCAGCACCATCAGAATGACCGCCGCGCCCGATCCCATCCAGAACACAAATGCCGGGTTCACGTTAAATAACATGCCAGCGGTCGATGCGCACAAACCCCAGCCGAGGCAGCCAAACATCCGCGCTTTGCCATATTCGAAATAGCTATTGCGGCTCACGCGCTCGATATACGCCTCAATTGCGCCGGAACCCGCAGAGAAAACAAAGCCGATATAAACCCCACCGGCTAACGCACCAATCACAATATTGGCTTTTAACAACGGGGCAAAAACATAGAGGAAGAAGGGGGCGAAGAAGAACAGCAACAGGGTAATCACCCACAGCAAATGCTTTTTAAGTCCCAGTTTGTCGGAAATAATCCCCAGAATGGGCTGGCAGAGAATGGCAAACAGTGAAATACACGAGAACACGATCCCAGTATGTGTTTTATTCAGGCCGATCACATCCGAAAGCCAGATTGGCAGGAACGGGAAACAGGTCGCCATAATGAAAAAGTAGAGAAAGAAAAACAGGCCAAAAATCCAGAAGTTAGGGTTATTTTTATGGGTACAGGCAGGCATGCTCATTGTGTTTTCCTCGATGGAACAAACTCGATGGGGCGGCGCATACCGCCCCGTTGGCGCACTGAATTACACGCGTTCAAAACCAATCAAAATGGCGCTTTCCGGGTCGAGAATCGGCAACGCGACGCCAGCCTGAGCCAGCCATTCGCCGCTAACGATTTGTGATGTTTCCATCCAGCAAGGCAATTTGCGCATGGTATGGCCGCCTTTTCCTACCACGCTGATTTGCGGATGATCGAGCAGCGTGATGCGATAACGCGCCGCTGGGTCAAGGCCAGGAACGCGTAAATTTCCGCTGAATGTGTAATCCGGCATCGCCAGTTGGCTGACTAAAAACAGCGCCTGCGCCTGGTCATCGCTCACCACGCCTTGCACCTGCGTGGTGGCGTCAGGCATATCGACGCGCCAGAGTTTTCCTTTATGCAGAAGCGGTCGCCATTGTTTGTAGAGCTGCACGTAACGCTGGTAGCCCGCACTTTCGGCGTCGTCTGCCGTCATCGGATCAAGCTCCATTCCCATATGCCCAAATAGCGCCGTCAGGCCGCGAAACTCGATGCTGTGCTGGCGATAAGTGGCGTGGCAACGCAGGTTTCCGATGTGTGAACCCATCACTTCCGGCGGGAAGAAATAGCTCATGCCACGCTGAATAGTATTGCGCTCCAGCGCATCATTATTATCTGAGGCCCAAAAACGGTGAGTCCGCTTCAAAACTTCATAATCGATTCGCCCACCGCCAGATGCGCAGGATTCAAACTCAACGTGTGGATATTTGCGGTTAAGTTCGTCTAACAGACGGTAAAACTGATGAGTTTGGGCATCTGCTGCTGCTTTGCCATTGTGGCCTGCCTGAACCAGTTCGCGGTTCATATCCCACTTCACATAATCAATGGGATGTTCGCCCAGGAGCCAGTTCATGCGTTCAAGCAGGTAATTGAAAACCTGTGGATTACTCAGGTCCAGCACCCACTGGTAGCGCCCGGTTGCCTGCTCGTAACCCGGCAATGCCAGCACCCAGTCAGGGTGCGCGCGATATAAGTCGGAATCCGGGTTAATCATTTCCGGCTCGACCCAAATCCCAAATTCCATACCGCACGCCTTCACGTGGTTGATTACTGGCATTAAGCCGTTCGGATACTTTTGTTCATCAAGATACCAGTCCCCCAGCGCTGCGCGGTCGTGATTGCGACCTTTGAACCAGCCGTCATCAATGATAAAACGCTCCACGCCCAATTCGGCGGCGCGGCTTGCCATCTGCATGATGTATTCAGGATTGTGGTCGAAATAGATGCCTTCCCAGGTGTTGAGGTGCACCGGGCGCGGCTTGTTTTCAGGGAAGTGAATCACCTGTTCGCGCAGGAATTGGTGGAATTGTTGGCTCATGCCATTCAGCCCGTGATTAGAATGGCTGGCATATAGCCACGGCGTATGTAACGTTTCACCTTCGTTGAGCGCCATTTCCCCCGCCAGATACAGCGCTTCAGCTTGCAAGTAACGGCGGCCATCCGTTTTGACTTCGCAACGCAGGCGGTGGTTACCGCTCCAGCCAAGATGCACACCCCAGATATCTCCTTGTTGCTCGCTAAACGCGGGAGTACCGGCAATCATCGCTGGGAAATGTTCGTGCGAGGTGCGGCCACGGCGATTTTCCAGCACGAAGCTGTCGTGCTCCAGGCGAACGCGGTGCGGTTGAAACTCCCGCGTCCAGCGGCCATGAAATGCCATCACTTCCAGCGCTCGCTCGGCGATGGGCAATGTAATTGCCAGTCGTTCAACTTGCCAGATTCCCACGCGTAAGTTGGTCAGCCCGTGGCGAATTTGCAGCACGCCGCTTTTATCAAGACGCAATTCGCTGGTTAACCGCAGCCCCGCCTGCTGATCTTCTGCAATTACGGTCAGATTCTGCCCGTTTTGTTCAACCTGCGAGGTGGTAAATACTGGCGAGGCATCAAGCCCGTTGCGATGACCTTCAATTCCCGGCGAGCCAAACAAACCGCGTCCGAGCTCTGCGCCAAGCGTTACTGGCGTATCAATATCCAGGCGACCATTGGCAATAGGGCGCTCCAGACTTGCGCTATCTTGTGGCGAAAAGTGGGCCAGGTGCAGACCCCAATAGATAATTTCGGTAAAAGGTTTTGTTCGTAAAACAATATCGCAGTTGGCGCTGGTTAAGCGGTGATAAGTCGGTTCCATGAATGGCATCTCCGGGAAATTGATGTCATTACTGTTGATCCGAAACGTTTCGGATGCCAACCAAAACGTTTCGGTAATGTGATCGTGATTATAAAATCAGTGAAATTTAGGCTGGAGGGTTAACGGTGACGCCTGGCGTAAATTCTGGTTGCCAAAGCACCTGCAATGATTCGACAGGCTGGCCGGAAATCAGGCCAAGTACCATGCTGGAAATTTGTTTCCCAACACCTTCTCGCGTCGATTGAATTACGGCGGCAACATCCGTTTCCACAATGCTATCTACTGGCAAACCGTCGTACACCACTAGCGACACGCGTTTTTCACCTGTCAGTAATCCCATGTGCTGCAATGCCATGGCAGCACCGTCGCCATGCGAGTTGCAGTCTGTGATTATCGCTGTGGGCGGCGAGGGTAACGCCATCAGTTCCTGCACTGCTTTATAGCCCGCGCGGCGAGTTGGCGGCACGGCACGCAGGTAATCAGTGGAGAGTTGATGTTTGCTAAGAGCCTCCAGATAACCGCTTCGCCTCTGAGTGATAAACGCCTGATAGTTGTTCTCGCCCAGCAGTGCGATTCGCTCATGGCCCAGGGAAATCAGATGATTAGTGGCACTAAATGTGCCAGCGAAGTTATCAAAATCGAACCAGGCGTAAGGTTGAGAAAGCTGACTGCGGCCCAGTGCTAAGAACGGGAATCCGGCAGATTGAAGCTGTTGCAAACGTGGGTCATTATCGAGCGTGTGAGCGACAATCAGCGCATCGACGCGACGCCCCTGCACCATGCGCATAAAGCCGTGCTGATCGGCATTATCATCATCGGCGATCAGCAGCAAATCCACTTCATACTGCGCAAGTTCGCGGCTAATTTCTCCGACCATGTCCATAAAAACACTATTGTTTAACGGCACCGGATGAATGGGAAAAACCAGTCCCACGGCGTCAATTTTGCCCATCTTCAAACGGCGAGCAAACGTGTTGGGGCGGTAACCACGGCGCTGCGCTTCTGCTTCAACACGCGCTTTTGTCTCTTGTGATACATCGTCATAACCGTTCAGCGCGCGGCTGACGGTCGTAACAGAAAGTCCAAGTTGTTTGGCGATGGCTTTAAGCGACATAAAAATCCGTGTCTGGTGAGTAAGTGGCGGAACCAAAAGCTAGTTTCCCGCAACAATGTGTACCCGTCCACAGAATAACGTGATTAAGAGTCGCAAATATGTCACCAGGCCTGTGACATATCCGCTGTTATTTACCACGGTTTAACTTTCTACAATAACGCTCTGAATCTTCGACGGAGCGAACTCATGTCTTTCCTTAATACGGACGCTGTAAACCTGAATATGGCTGGCAACAGTGCCTATTCAGTGCTGAAAAACCTTGCCGCAATGGCGGAAAGCCTCGGTTATATCACTGGCAAACAAGCCTTTATGCAAACCCTCTTGCTGCGTGAGCAAAACCACTCCACCGGTTTTGGCTCAGGGGTTGCGGTGCCACACGGCAAAAGTGCGGCGGTAGTAAAACCCTTTGTTTTGTTCGCCAGAAGTTTACGGGATATTGACTGGAAAGCGATGGATGGCGAAGGAGTTAACTGCTGGATTTGTATCGGAATTCCCGAACAGGGTGGCGACGATCAGGTGAACGTGATTTCCACACTGTGTCGCAAAATCATTCATCAAGATTTTATCGAACAGCTTAAAACCGCAAACGCGCAGGATGTCGTCGCGCTACTCAATCAGACCCTCTCCTGACCGTTCTGAGGAACACGCTATGAAACTTGTCGCTATCACCAACTGCCCGGCGGGCATCGCCCACACCTACATGGTGGCCGAGGCGCTGGAACAAAAAGCTCGCTCGTTGGGTTACAGCATCAAAGTCGAAACGCAAGGCGCCAACGGGGTGGAAAATCGCCTGCTGGATAACGAAATTGCCGCCGCCGATTATGTAATTCTCGCCATTGGCCGTGGGCTAAACGAAGAAGACCGCGCGCGCTTTGCCGGGAAAAAAGTCTACGAATTACCGATCTCGCAAGCGCTCAAAAATATAAACCAGATATTTGAACAGTTACCGACACATTCAAAACTTTTCGCGGCAGATGGCGGCGTGAAGTTGGGTAATCAGGAAGTGAAGCAGGGTAGTGTGATGAGCCACCTGATGGCGGGTGTCTCGGCAGCGCTGCCGTTCGTGATTGGCGGCGGTATTTTAGTAGCCATCGCCAATATGCTGGTGCAATTTGGCCTACCGTATCAGGACATGAGCAAAGGCGCGCCGTCGTTTAGCTGGGTTATCGAGTCCATCGGCTACCTTGGCTTCAAATTTATGATCCCGATAATGGGCGCATACATCGCCTGGTCAATCAGCGACAAACCCGCGTTTGCCCCGGCGTTTATCGTCTGTTATCTGGCAAACGACAAAGGCTTGCTCGGCACGCAATCCGGCGCGGGATTTTTGGGCGCGGTGGTACTCGGGCTGGCGATTGGCTACTTCGTGCGGTACTTCCGCAAGGTCAAACTCGGCAAGGCGCTACAGCCGCTGCTGGGTTCGATGCTGATTCCGTTCGTCACACTTTTCGTTTTTGGCGTGCTGACTTATTACGTCGTCGGGCCATTTATGGCGAGCATTATGGACGGCTTATTGCACTTCCTGAACACCATTCCACCGTCGATGAAACTGGGGGCTGCGTTCCTGGTTGGCGCGATGCTGGCGTTTGATATGGGCGGGCCAATCAACAAAACCGCGTGGTTCTTCTGCTTCTCTTTGCTCGAAAAACACATCTATGACTGGTACGCGATTGTCGGCGTGGTGGCGTTAATGCCGCCGATGGCTGCTGGAATTGCGACCTTTATCGCACCGAAACTCTTTACCCAGCAGGAAAAAGACGCTGCAGGCAGCGCCATTGTGGTGGGTGCAACTGTTGCCACTGAACCCGCGATTCCCTACGCGTTGGCAGCGCCATTGCCAATGATCACCGCCAATACACTGAGCGGCGGGATTACGGGCATGTTGGTGATTGCGTTCGGTATTCAGCGTTTAGCGCCGGGCCTTGGCGTATTTGACCCGTTGATAGGCTTGATGTCGCCGGTGGTTCCGTTTTATGCGGTGCTGGCAGCGGGGCTTGCGCTGAACATCACACTTATTATCGTGCTGAAGGGGGCGTGGCTAAAACACATCGCCCGTAAACTCGCTGCAAAACAGGATGTTGCTCATGAACTTTGAATTGCTGAAAACCCTTTCTGATGCCAGCGCGGTAAGCGGTGATGAGCAGGAAGTGCGCCAGATTCTGGCCAACCAACTGCGCCCGCATGCCGATGAAATCACCTTCGACGGATTGGGCAGTTTTATCGCTCGCAAAGGGAATAAGGGTCCAAAAGTGGCGATCGTCGGCCATATGGATGAAGTCGGTTTTATGGTGAAGCACGTCAGCGAACAGGGGTTTATCTGGTTCGACACTATTGGCTCGTGGTGGAACCAGTCGATGCTCAACCACCGAGTGACGATAAGAACGCGAACAGGTGAAAAAATCCCCGGCCTGATTGGCTCTGTCGCCCCTCACGCGCTGAGCGAAAAGCAAAAACAGCAGCCGATGGCGCACGACGAAATGTTTATTGATATCGGAGCCAGCAGCCGCGAAGAGGTTGTATCGCGCGGCATCGCTATCGGTGACTTTATTAACCCGGAGGCGAATTTTGCCCGCTGGGGCGAGGACAAAATCACCGCCAAAGCGCTGGATAATCGGGCCGGTTGCGCATTAATGGCGGAGTTATTTGAGAGTGTGAATAACTCTGAAATCACACTTTACGGCATCGCCACCGTGGAAGAAGAGGTCGGGCTGCGAGGGGCACAAACAGCGGCAGAAACGGTGAAGCCAGATGTGGTAATTGTGCTCGATACCGCCGTGGCAGGGGATATTCCCGGCATCGACCCAATCAAGTTCCCGCTCAAACTCGGCCACGGCCCGGCGGTAATGTTGTTTGATAAGCGTTATTTCCCTAACCAAAAGCTAGTCGCGGCGCTGAAACAAAGCAGCGAAGCCGCAGGAGCGCCTGTGCAGTTCTGCACAATGAAGACCGGAGCCACAGACGGCGGGCGTTTCAACGTGATGGGCGGTGGTCGCCCGGTGGTGTCAATTTGCCTGCCGACGCGCTATCTGCACGCCAATAGTTCGATGATTTCAAAGCAGGATTATGAGGCGGCTTTTTGTGTGATAAAGCATCTTCTGGGGAATATGAATGCGGAATTCATTGATGAGCTAAATACATATATTTAAAGATAATTATGGGTTTGCGTGAGTTCTGGAATGCACCTCGCAAACCCATTTTTTTACCCTTGCCATCGCTCCGCTAAATCGCAAAAGTGGCCACGTTTTCATTAAAAGAGTACGCCATCAATGCTTAGTGAACGTCAGTTGTGCCTGCTCGAAAAACTGGAGAATCAGAATCTCGCAATGAAGGAACTGGCGCGCGGGTTGAACGTCTCCAGCCGCACCGTGTTGCGCGATATCGACTATCTGAATTTTACGCTCAGCGATGCCGCACGTATCAGCACCAATGGCAGTGGCTATCAACTGGAAATTTTCGACAGAGGCCGTTATTTCCAGCAATTACAACGTCATGACAATGACGATAAAATGCTCTTTGTGCTGCTGACCAATATCTACACCACGCGTTTACAACTGGCGGAGTGGCTCAATTTGCCGGAGAAAATCGTTAATGATCAACTGGCTCGCCTGAAGTTGCGTTACGAGCGTTGGTTTACCATTACCAGCAGACCCAACTCCGGGCATTTTGTGGATGAAACGCGGCGTAAAAAACTGATCATTCTGGCAAACCTGATCAAAAAAGATCCGCGGATGGCCTGCGCGAATCTCAACCTTGAAAGCCATGTGTTTCAGGTTTTGCAACAGCAACTTGAAAGCATCGGCGACAGCCCAGAATACAGTGCAACACTGCTGCTGGCGGTTTATGCACTACGAAATCAACAACCTGATGCAGCATGTGGCGCAGATAGCGAAACTTTCCGCGCCGTTTATGATGCCGCGGGACTCTACCTTTCCAACGCGTCATTGCAGGAGGCTGATGAACTGTTTAACCAACTGCGCCAGAGTGCCGCGCAAGTATCAGCAAAAACGATCGGTGAGTTGACGCGGGAATTATTGATAAACCATGGTTTGGGCGAGCTCGACCCGCAATTGCTGGATGATTTAACCGCTCATATTGCGCGGTGTGCGGCAAGACCATTGTGGTTACAGGAAAGTCGCCAGGGTTCGATGAACAACCTGAAAGCAGCATGGCCAATGGCATTTGATCTCAGTATTGGGCTGATAAACCGTATACGGCAACGGCTCAACATTGAGATTTACGACAGTGATTTGATTGGCCTTTATTTCGCTTGTGCGCTGGAACGTAACCAGGGCGATAAACACACCATAATTCTGCTTGCTGAGCAAAACGCCATCGCCACGATTAATCAGCAGGCTATCGAGCGTGAACTGCATCATTGCCGGGTTGTGATCACCCGCCAGCCTGCGGAACTGTTCGCGATATGCGAGGAAATTACCCCAGCTTTGATTATCAATAACAGCCATTTCCCGCTGGAAACATGTGCGGTTGAAACGCTGATTATCAAAAATATTATTAACCCGGCGGGTATCAATCTGGTGAAAGAGAAACTGGAATATTCGCTGATAAAACAAAAGCTCCCGCTATTTATTCCTGAGGAACTGAGCTTTGTTTATGCCAACTCTCCGGGAGACAACTGGCTGTCGGTCATTAAAGACATTTGTGCCAGGTTAGTGAAGCGCGGGTTATTACATAAAGATGACGCGAACAGCGTCTATCGACGTGAAACGGAAGGGGAAAACCTGGTCGTAAACCGCATTGCAATCCCCCATTGCTGGAGTGAATCGAGCAGCCAGTTTCGTGGCTTTTTTGTCTGCCTGAAACACCCAGTGGTCGTTAACAACGAATCGGTTTCCCATTTATTGCTGGCCTGCACGAGCACCGCATTACGCCAGGAGTTAAAGATTTTCAGCTATTTAGCCAGTTCGTTAAATCGCTACGATGCGCAGAAGATTGAACGCATTGAGAATTATCAGCAGTTTATGGAGTTGCTCTGCGGATGAATCTCGCTAGCGCAACCGTTGCGGATGCGTATAAACCGTTGCGCGCCCTGGTTTGCTAAAGCCAACCAGCGTCAAATTGCACCGCTGGGCTACTTCTACCGCAAGCGTCGTCGCCGCAGAAACGGCAAACAGAATTTCGACACCGCATTGCGCCGATTTTTGCACCATTTCATAGCTGGCGCGGCTTGAGACTAAAACTGCACCGTTGTGCCAGGCCTCGCGGGCGCGTACCCCGAGCAGTTTATCCAGCGCCACATGGCGACCGATATCTTCTTTGCCATCCAGAATCTTGCCGTTTTCGTTAAGCCAGAGCGCGGCGTGAGTACAACCGGTGAGTTGCCCGACAGGCTGGAACTCGCGCATCTGATTTAAGGCGGCATCAAGATTGTTTAAATCGAAGGTTTGCGTAAATGGCAGTGGAGTTATCGGGCGGCCAATATCGTTGAGTTGTTCAACGCCACATACACCACAACCGGTGCGGCCGGCCAACGAACGGCGGCGCTCTTTCAGCCCCATAAAGCGGCGGCTGGAAAGCTCGATTTGAACCTCTAAGCCGTTACAGGCTTGTGAAACATCAATACCGTAAATGTCTGCGGGAGATTCAATTATTCCTTCCGATAAGGAAAACCCGAGCGCAAAAAGCTCCAGATCTTTAGGTGAAGCCATCATCACGACATGAGAAATTCCGTTGTAGACCAGCGCTACCGGGACTTCTTCTGCGAGCCAGTCTTCTTTCGCCTGCTGTAAATCGTGGCGCTGCCATAGCTCTATCGACCGCGCACCAGTGACGGTGTTCACAAATTTGTTCTGATTTGGGCTGGAATTGTTCACTTTGTCTTAACCTGATTGGAACAGCCTTAATTCTAATGTGGTATTCTGGAAACACTACCCCTATAGGATTAGGGGGTATTTCCAGTTCGCGTTTGATTGTGAACCTTCATCGGTCAAACCGCAAAAAATTACACTTATAAAACTTGTGAAAAATGTCGATTAAAGGAGCATCCATGCAAGTCAGCAGAAGACAGTTCTTTAAGATCTGTGCTGGCGGTATGGCAGGGACTACAGCAGCGGCACTGGGCTTTGCCCCGGGCGTTGCACTGGCGGAAACACGGCAGTACAAATTATTGCGTACCCGTGAAACCCGTAACACCTGCACATACTGTTCCGTCGGTTGCGGGCTATTGATGTATAGCCTCGGTGATGGCGCGAAAAATGCCAAAGCATCTATTTTCCATATAGAAGGTGATCCGGACCATCCGGTAAACCGGGGTGCACTTTGCCCGAAAGGGGCAGGACTTGTGGATTTCATCCACAGTGAAAGCCGTCTTAAATTCCCTTCATACCGCGCACCAGGCTCGGATAAATGGGAACAAATCAGTTGGGAATCGGCATTTGACCGTATCGCCAAACTGATGAAAGAAGACCGCGACGCCAACTTTATTGCGCAGAACGAACAGGGAACGACGGTCAACCGTTGGCTCTCCACCGGCATGTTGTGTGCATCAGCTTCCAGTAATGAAACCGGTTATTTAACCCAGAAATTTTCCCGCGCCCTCGGCATGTTAGCCGTGGATAACCAGGCGCGTGTCTGACACGGACCAACGGTAGCAAGTCTTGCTCCAACATTTGGTCGCGGTGCGATGACCAACCACTGGGTTGATATCAAGAACGCCGATCTCGTTATAGTTATGGGTGGCAACGCCGCAGAAGCGCATCCCGTCGGGTTCCGCTGGGCGATGGAAGCCAAAATCCACAACGGCGCGAAGCTGATTGTTATTGATCCGCGCTTTACGCGTACCGCTTCGGTGGCGGATTTCTATACCCCAATTCGCTCTGGCTCAGACATCGCTTTCCTGTCTGGCGTGCTGCTGTACCTGATAAACAACAATAAATACAACCGCGAATACGTTGAGGCTTACACCAACGCCAATCTGATTGTGCGTGAGGATTACAGCTTTGAAGATGGCCTGTTCTCGGGCTACGACGCGGAAAAGCGTAAATACGACAAAACCACCTGGAACTATGAGCTGGACGAAAAAGGCTTCGCCAAACGCGACCTGACGCTGACTCACCCACGTTGCGTTTGGAACCTGCTCAAAGAGCACGTTTCTCGCTACACGCCAGAAGTGGTTTCCAATATTTGCGGCACCCCGAAAGATGATTTCATTAAAGTTTGTGAATACATCGCCGCAACCAGCGTAAAAGACAAAACGGCGTCGTTCTTGTACGCGCTGGGCTGGACGCAACACTCCGTGGGCGCGCAGAACATTCGCACCATGGCGATGATTCAGTTGCTGCTCGGCAATATGGGAATGGCAGGCGGCGGCGTGAACGCCCTGCGCGGCCACTCCAATATTCAAGGGCTAACTGACCTCGGTTTGCTGTCACAAAGCTTGCCGGGTTATATGACCCTGCCAAACGAAAAACAAGCCGATCTCCAGACTTATCTTGCCGCCAACACGCCAAAACCGCTGTTGGAAGGACAGGTCAACTACTGGGGTAACTACCCGAAATTCTTCGTTTCGATGATGAAAGCCTTCTTTGGCGACAAAGCTACAGCGGAAAATAGCTGGGGTTATGACTGGTTGCCGAAGTGGGACAAGGGCTACGACGTCCTGCAATATTTCGAGATGATGAACCAGGGCAAAGTGAACGGCTACATCTGCCAGGGCTTCAACCCGGTGGCATCGTTCCCGAACAAAAACAAAGTCATTGCGTCACTGTCGAAGCTGAAATTCCTCGTGACCATTGACCCGCTGAACACCGAAACGGCTAACTTCTGGCAAAATCACGGCGAGTTTAACGATGTCGACCCGTCGAAAATCCAGACCGAAGTGTTCCGCTTGCCTTCAACCTGCTTTGCCGAAGAAAACGGTTCTATCGTTAACTCTGGCCGCTGGTTGCAGTGGCACTGGAAAGGTGCGGATGCCCCAGGGGAAGCGCTGAACGACGGCGAAATTCTCTCCGGTATTTTCACTCGCCTGCGCCATATGTACCTGCGTGAGGGCGGTGCGCTGCCTGAGCAAGTGCTGAACATGAGCTGGAATTACCTGACGCCAGACAATCCTGCGCCAGAAGAAGTGGCAATGGAGAGCAACGGTAAAGCGCTGGCGGATGTTCTCGACCCGGCTACCGGTGCAGTTCTGGTGAAAAAAGGCCAACAGATCAGTTCGTTTGCTCAGTTGCGTGACGACGGCACCACTTCAAGCGGTTGCTGGATTTTCGCCGGTAGCTGGACGCCAGACGGCAACCAGATGGCGCGTCGTGATAACGCCGATCCGTCAGGTTTGGGTAACACGCTGGGTTGGGCCTGGGCATGGCCGCTCAACCGCCGCATTCTGTATAACCGCGCATCTGCTGATCCAGCGGGTAAACCGTGGGACGAAAAACGCCGCCTGATTTCCTGGGATGGCGCGAAGTGGAGCGGTGCGGATATCGCCGACTACAGCACTGCCGCACCAGGCACTGACGTTGGGCCGTTTATCATGCAGCCGGAAGGTTTAGGGCGTCTGTTCGCTATCGATAAGATGGCAGAAGGACCGTTCCCGGAACACTACGAGCCGTTTGAAACACCGCTTGGCACCAACCCGTTGCACCCGAACGTGGTTTCTAACCCGGCGGCGCGCGTGTTCAAAGGTGACCTGGAAGCGATGGGCAAGCACGACAAGTTCCCGTATGTCGGCACCACGTATCGCCTGACCGAGCATTTCCACTACTGGACTAAACACGCGGTATTGAACGCCATCGCGCAGCCAGAGCAGTTTATCGAGATTGGCGAGAAGCTCGCGAATTCCCTCGGTATTGGGCACGGCGACACGGTGAAAGTCTCCTCCAACCGTGGCTTTATCAAAGCCAAAGCGGTGGTGACCAAGCGTATTCGCCAGCTCGACGTGAACGGCCAGAAAGTTGATACCATCGGTATTCCGATTCACTGGGGTTATGAGGGCGTGGCGAAGAAAGGCTTTATCGCCAACACTCTGACGCCATTTGTCGGGGATGCCAACACGCAAACGCCTGAATTTAAAGCGTTCCTGGTCAATGTGGAAAAGGTGTAACGGAGACGAATTATGGCTTATCAATCTCAGGACATCATCCGTCGTTCCGCCACTAACGGACTCACACCCGCGCCGCAAGCGCGGGATCATCAGCAAGAGGTCGCGAAACTTATCGACGTCACCACCTGCATCGGCTGCAAAGCCTGCCAGGTGGCGTGTTCAGAGTGGAACGACCTGCGTGATGAAATCGGCAGCAACGTCGGGGTTTACGACAACCCGGCGGACTTAACCGCGAAATCGTGGACGGTGATGCGCTTCTCGGAAGTGGAGCAAAACGACAAACTGGAATGGTTAATCCGCAAAGATGGCTGTATGCACTGCGCGGATCCGGGCTGCCTGAAAGCCTGCCCGGCAGAAGGTGCCATCATTCAGTACGCCAACGGCATTGTCGATTTCCAGTCTGAACAGTGCATCGGCTGCGGTTACTGCATCGCCGGTTGCCCGTTCGACGTGCCGCGCCTGAACCCGGAAGACAACCGCGTCTACAAATGCACCTTGTGTGTAGACCGTGTGACCGTCGGCCAGGAGCCAGCCTGCGTGAAAACTTGCCCAACTGGCGCGATTCATTTTGGCTCGAAAGAGTCGATGAAAGTGCTGGCAGGGGAGCGCGTGGCAGAGCTGAAAACGCGCGGTTATGACAACGCCGGATTATATAACCCGGAAGGCGTTGGCGGCACACACGTTATGTACGTGCTGCATCATGCGGACAAGCCGACGTTGTATCACGGCCTGCCGGAGAACCCGTCCATCAGCCCAACCGTGAAATTCTGGAAAGGTGTCTGGAAGCCGCTCGCCGCTATTGGCTTTGCTGCAACCTTTGCCGCCAGCGTGTTCCACTATGTGGGGGTCGGCCCGAACCGTGCCGAAGAAGAAGACGACAACTTGCACCATGAAGACGACGAGGTGCGCAAACCATGAAAAAACAAGTGACCATTCAGCGTTACAGCGCGCCTGAGCGCATCAACCATTGGATCACCGCCTTCTGCTTCGTGCTGGCGGCGGTAAGCGGATTAGGTTTCTTCTTCCCATCCTTTAACTGGCTGATGCACATTCTTGGCACGCCGCAGCTGGCGCGCATCCTGCACCCGTTCGTCGGTGTGGTGATGTTTGCCTCGTTTATCATCATGTTTTTCCGTTACTGGCACCACAATCTAATCAATCGAGATGATATCTTTTGGGCGAAGAATATTCGTAAGATCGTCGTCAACGAGGAAGTGGGTGATACCGGGCGATATAACTTCGGCCAGAAATGCGTGTTCTGGGCGGCGATTATCTTCCTGGTGTTGTTGCTGGTGAGCGGCGTGATTATCTGGCGTCCTTACTTCGCTCCTGCTTTCTCAATCCCGGTGATTCGCGTAGCCCTGATGGTGCATTCATTTGCCGCAGTGGCCTTGATTGTGGTTATTATGGTCCACATCTACGCAGCCCTTTGGGTGAAAGGCACGATTACCGCGATGGTGGAAGGCTGGGTGACAACATCCTGGGCGAAGAAACACCATCCGAAATGGTATCGTGAAGTTCGCCAGAAACAGGAAAAACGACAGGAATGAGTATTCGCATAGTCCCGCAAGATCAGCTGGATAAGGGCGACAAACGTGCGGCGGAGATGATTCCGCCGTTACTGTTCCCTCGGCTGAAAAATCTCTATAACCGCCGCGCAGAACGCCTGCTCGAACTGGCGTCTGACAATCCTTTGGGTGATTTTCTGCGCTTTGCCGCGTTGATTGCCCATGCTCAGGAAGTGGTGCTGTACGACCATCCGCTTGAAATGGATTTAACGGCGCTAATTCAGAAATCTTCTGAAACCGGCAAGCCGCCGTTGGATATCCACGTTTTACCGCGTGATCCGCACTGGCAGCGCCTGCTTAATTCGTTGATTGCTGAGCTGAAACCAGAGATGAGCGGCCAGGCGCTGGCGGTTATCGAAAATCTGGAAAAGGCCTCGACGCAAGAATTGGAAGAGATGGCGACCGCGCTGTTTAACGCTGATTTTGCGCTGGTTTCGAGCGACAAAGCCCCGTTCATCTGGGCTGCGTTGTCGCTTTACTGGGCGCAAATGGCCAGCCTGATCCCAGGGCGTGCGAAAGCCGAATACGGCGAACAGCGCCAGTTCTGCCCGGTTT
Source organism: Buttiauxella izardii (assembly GCF_003601925.1). GTDB lineage: Bacteria > Pseudomonadota > Gammaproteobacteria > Enterobacterales > Enterobacteriaceae > Buttiauxella > Buttiauxella izardii. The sequence continues at coordinate 49,057 of NZ_QZWH01000039.1, read as the reverse complement.
GCGGTTCTATGCCGGTATCCAGCATCGTGCAAATTGGCGGCACCAGCGGCCTGCGTTATCTGCACTGCAACCTGTGCGAAACCGAGTGGCATGTGGTGCGCGTGAAATGCAGCAACTGCGAGCAAACCCGCGATTTGAACTACTGGTCGCTGGAAAGCGAGCAGTCAGCGATTAAAGCGGAAAGCTGCGGCGACTGCGGCACTTACCTGAAGATTCTCTATCAGGAAAAAGACGCCAAAGTGGAAGCCGTGGCCGACGATTTAGCCACGCTGGTGCTTGACGCGCGCATGGAGCAAGAAGGCTTTGCCCGCAGCAGCATTAATCCTTTCCTGTTCCCAGGGGAAGGCGAGTAACAAGTTCCCAGGGCGGAGAGCTTTGGCTTATCCGCCCTGGTCATCACGCAGGATCACTGTATGTCCCTCGAACCCGCAATTGCCGGGCTGGTTGATGAGTTCATCGACTCAGGCCGTCCTTCTTCACGCCAACAAACTTTTGCCGAACGCCGAGCCGGGTATATCGCCAGCACTGTTTTAGCGGGTGAAACTGAAACCCGAGTCGACGTGAAAGACGTCTGTCTTAATGGCTGCACGTTACGCATATTTTCCCCACTCAATGCGACCGGACCGCTACCCGCAGTGATCTACTATCACGGTGGTTGCTTTGTTAGCGGTGGGTTTGAAACCCATGACAATCAGTTACGCCAGCTTTGCTATTACAGTGGTTGCCGGGTGATTGCCGTTCAGTATCGTTTGGCACCAGAGCACACTTATCCGGCAGCGCATGACGATGCTGAGTGTGCGGCGAACGCTATCTGGAAATCGGCTGATCAACTGGAAGTGAATCGTGAACGAATTACGCTCGCGGGAGACAGCGCCGGTGGACACATTGCCCTGGTCACCGCCCTGCGCCTGAAAAGTGCGGGAAACTGGTTGCCTGCACGGCTGATGCTGATTTACCCGATGCTGGACGCTACGGCGGAATCTGTCAGCTATCAGGAAAATGGCTACGACTACATCATTACCCGCGATACGCTGCTTTCAGGTTATGAAGCCTACATGCCCGATCTTGACTCAATGGATGATGAAGCCAGCCCATTATTTCGTGAAGATTTTGCAGGTTTGCCATCGGTACATATCATCACCGCTGAATATGACCCACTTCGCAATGAAGGCGAGGTTCTGCATGAGTGCCTGATGGATCAAGGCGTTGAGTCCACCTGCCAGCGCTACCTCGGCGTGATCCACGGCTTTTTCCAACTGGGTGGAATCAGCCAGGCGGCCCGCGATGCTATGCGTGATGTTGCGTGGCGGGTAGGGCGGTAGAGTTCAGTTGCAATCAGCCAGTAAACCCTGGCTGGTTATATAATGCGGCCAATCAGTCCTTCTTAATCATCTCAACGATTTGGTCGTTGTTAATCTGGCGTTCATTGCCTTGCTCATCCGTGTAGCGAGTCATACCCGTGTCTTTATCCACTTCCGGCTTTCCTTGCGCCACGATCATATCGCCCGTTTTGGTGGACATCACATAGTCGCTTGAGCAAGCGGTAACGGAGAGCGCAACGCCGCTTAATAGCAAAACTGCCATCAATTTTTTCATGTTGGAACATCCCTTTTAAAATAGAAAGGGAGTGTAACCGGTGGGCTTAAGTCATATTGTTAAGGTGTATTACGAAGGGTTTTAGCGGGTGAATACTGTGGTCAAGTTTTAGCTTTCTCCACCATGTTACACTCACCCTGATCCGCATTTATGGCGAGCCGTCTTAACCGTAAACTTAGGAAGTCAGATTGGGCATTTCTAAAAGACAGCTGAGTTCTTTAGTTAATTATCGAATCTCTCAATAGGTACATATGTTTGCGATAACCGATCTGCTTGATATTCAAACTCTCTCTGAATCTGCGGAACTTGAATTTAAGCTGGCACAGGGAGTTGATGGAAAAGGAAAGCTACCTGACGATTTCTGGCGCACATATAGCGCTATGGCAAATGCCAGAGGCGGTTACGTGGTCCTGGGAGTCAAAGAGAAAAAAGGTCGGTTTACTACTGAAGGAATCAGCGATGTTGCAACGGTAACAAAGCAACTTTTCGATATTGCGAACAATAAGAAGAAAGTTAACGTCAACCTGCTCACCGATAATTCAGTTCAGAGCGTAACTCTGGATAACAAAACTATTCTTGTCATAGAAGTCCCTGCTGCCAGGCGTGAACAAAAACCAATTTATCTTAATAATCAGCCTATGTCAGAAGCGTATATACGCCGCCATGAGGGAGATTGCCACTGTTCTGAAGAACAAATAAAAAGAATGATGGCAGAACAGGTTGAAGATAGTCGTGATGATAAAATCCTTCCTGGTTTTGATTTCAACGATATTGATCAGGACAGTTTGCGCGCTTACCGAAATTTATTCACCGCTGCAAAGCCGCAACATCCATGGCTAGAAATGGATATTTTTGATTTATTTAAAAATATAGGTGGTTGGCGTAAAGACCGGCAAAGTGGAGTTGAAGGTTTAACCCTTGCAGGCATCCTGATGTTTGGAACATGGAATGCCATTCAAGATGCTGTTCCAAACTATTTTGTTGATTATCGCGAACGTGATGAGGCCCAATCAGATGCTCGTTGGATAGACAGGATTTATCCCGATGGCTCTTGGTCTGGAAATATTTTTGATTTTTATCGCCGTACATACCGCAAGCTCATCACCGACCTGAAAGTTCCTTTTGAATTACAAGATGGTATCCGCCTTGATGAGACCAGAGCGCATGAAGCCATACGTGAGGCACTTGTAAATACACTGGTTCATGCTGATTACACAGGCAGAAGCTCAATCTTAATTATCAAAAGACCCGACTTATTTGGTTTTCGTAACCCAGGTCTTATGAGAGTACCGCCGGAAATTGCCATTAAAGGTGGAGAAAGTGATTGTCGTAATCGCCGAATGCATCAGATGTTTTTGATGATTGGCGCAGGGGAGCGTGCAGGTTCTGGGATCCCCAAAATAATGAGTGGGTGGAAGTGGGCTAACTGGCGCACACCCAAGCTGTATGAGAAAACAGAACCGTCTGAACAAACATTGCTGGAACTGTCGACGGTGAGTTTAATTCCTCGAGAAGTTACTGAGCTTCTTGATGCATTATTTGGTGAAACTTTTCATCAGCTTGATGATTTTGAAAAAATGATTGTTGTCACCGCAGCCATAGAGGGTTGGGTTAATCATGAGAGAGCATGCCAGTTGACCAGCAAACATTCTCGCGATGTAACCTTAACACTTCCAAAATTGGTGGATAAAGGGTTCCTTGTATCCAGTGGAGAGAAACGAGATAAATCATATAGTTTACCAGGAATGGAGCCGCCTTCTCCGGAGGATGTCTTTGCTAATGCGTTAAGTGGAGTTAAGAACTTAACGCATAACGAGCCCAACTTAACGCATAGCGACCCAAGCTTAACGCATAGTGAACACAACTTAGTGGATGGGAATCAGGGGCGGGATGAAAATGGCCGCTTTATCCATGAGTTACTTGATAAACCGTTTATTGATGATCTGGAAGTATTGAGTGTCGAGTTTCGGGAATATCTTCAAGATAAGACTGCGCCATCCAGAGAACATCGCCGCCTGGATACTGAAGTCATGAAAGAACTCCTCACCGATTTATGCAATGGACATTACTTATCCGTATCTGTAATGGAAATACTATTGGGGCGTAAGGCGCAAAGTATTCGTCAGAACTACTTAAAGCCGATGGTGGATGCAAAACAGCTGAAACTAGCATTCCCTAATAAACCCAATTCCCCTAAACAGGGCTATACGTTGAATTAGTAAGATTTGGGAGCCATAAAACAAAAAAGCCCGCATGAACTCACCATGCGGGCTTTTAACTTTTCGGATTTTGCCAACGTCGTCGCGAGGCTTAAGAACTCAAATGAGCCTGTTTTCTACGCGCGATATCTATATACAAAATGCTGGCGGCAAAGGATAAACAGGAGCCGATAATCAGGACAAGAAGATAGGAAGTGACATAGCTATATTCTTTTTCCAGATGGGCGAGCTGCTCTGATATCAGGTCAATGTTATCAATAGTGTAGTTTTTACAAGCATATAGCCCATACCAAAAAGCGCTGAAGGCTATCATGCAGGTGTAACAGAACCAGGTGAGTTTTTTATCTATGTACTCCAGATAAAATTTTGGGTCTGAATAGGCTACTTTGAGAAGCCCAAAAAAACAGCCAAAGTAGATGCCAATCAACCACTTCAACACATCCCAGTTCATAAAAACCTCTTCGATTACTGCCTGCTTCATCAGGCATTAAAAAAGGGCTACGCATCACGTAACCCCTTGTTTTGTCTTGTTTGCGCCCGGTAAGTTTTTGTGGCGGGAACAATATCCGCACAGTATGTCACATGCCGCATCGACAAAGAAGTCCGTAGAGATTGTGCGGCAGGGGGATGTCGGGTGGATAAGCGATTGTGTCATCCACCATTTTGTCGGGTGACGCTGCGCTTACCCGACCTACGTAAACCAGGTGAATACCTGGAAACGTTTCGCCGCTGAACAATACCGGTCAAACTCCGCGCCGTTTTTTCGTTTGTTTTTTGTCCATGAAATCCATTCATCATACAAATGATGCATTTCATACCGAAATAAAGGCATTTCATTCCGCTTTAATGGCACTTCATTCCTTTTCTGATCCCTTGCAATAAATGGGGAATAGAGTGGGCGCAATTTAGTTACTACCACTTAAGGTTCATTCGATGAAAAGTAAATCGGGTTCTCAAAAGGTCTATCCGGCACATACTCGCTGGCTAACCTTTGTTGGAACACTGCTCGCTCAGTTCGCACTCGGCTCCGTCTACACCTGGTCTTTATTCAATGCTCCGTTTGCTTCGAAACTGCATTCGACGATTCCCAATGTCGCGTTCACGTTCGGTATTCTCTGCCTGGGTCTGGCAATTGCCTCCTCCTTCGCGGGTAAACTTCAGGATAAATTTGGTGTTAAAACCGTCACTATTGCTTCGGCTATTCTGTTGCTTATTGGCCTGACCGCAACGGGCTTCTCATCGAATCTGATGGTGTTGTGGATAACTGGCGGTGTATTGGTGGGTATCGCTGATGGTGCAGGCTATCTTCTGACACTGACAAACTGTGTACGCTGGTTCCCTGAACGCAAAGGGCTTATCTCTGCTTTCTCTATCGGCTGCTATGGCCTGGGTTCACTGGCATTCAAATTCATTAACGTTGATCTGCTAACTCATTTCCTGCTGTCTTCCGCAATGATGTGGTGGGGTGTGATCGCCGCGATTATCTGTATCGTTGGCGCATTGCTGATGACGGATGCCCCACATCAGAACGTGAAAGTTTCTGGTGGTGAAATTCAGAAGGATTACACCCTGGCTGAAGCGATGCGTAAACCGCAATACTGGTTGCTGGCTCTGATGTTCACTACTGCCATGATGGGAGGGTTGTATGTGGTTGGTGTGGCAAAAGACATCGCACAATCTATGGTGCATCTGGATGCCATTACAGCCGCCAATGCGGTAACCGTGGTTGCGGTGGCTAACCTGCTGGGCCGCCTGGTGATGGGCATTATGTCTGATAAAGTCAGCACTATCCGCGTTGTTACTTTTGGTCAGATTGTTTGTCTCGTCGGGATGGTAATGCTTAATTTCGCCCACCTGCACGAAGTCTCTTTCTTCTTCGCTCTGGCATGTGTGGCGTTTAATTTCGGCGGTCACCTGACCACATATCCTTCCCTGGTCTCCGAATTTTTTGGTTTGAATAACGTGACCAAAAACTACGGTGTTATCTACCTGGGTTTTGGTATTGGTTCCTTCCTCGGCTCGGTTATCGCTTCGATGTTTGGCGGTTTCCAGGCAACTTTCTGGGTTATCTTTGTGCTGCTTATCGTCTCTATCGTGTTTTCACTTACGGTGCGTCGCCCGGCTTCAACTGCAAAGGTTTAAGCCATTTTGATATCAATGGTGTTTAGTCGCCTGGTTAATTAACAAAAAATCCGGAAATGATTAATATTTCCGGATTTTTTATGGTTACTTAAAACAAAGCGGGTAGGGGAAACTCATCAGAAAGAAATACGCTTGTAATCCTGATACTCAGGTTTCCAGAATATCTTCTCTAATTTTTCTTCTAATTCATAAATTCCCATTCTTGTCGCAACGCCATCCTCAGCACCTGCAAGCGCAACGGCAATGGCAATTTTTTTAGATATTTCATGAATCTTTGTAAGCTCAGGTAATAATGCTCCATGCGGGTCTTTGAGCATAGGCGATGATTGTGCAAGGATTTTACTGGCTGCCAGGAACATACTTTCGGTTACGCGTTTCGCATTGGAGAGTAAAACACCCAACCCAAGGCCCGGGAAGATATAAGAGTTATTGCATTGAGAAATGATGTGCTTATTACCATTGTAGATTACCGGCGCGAATGGACTACCTGTAGCTATGATCGCGTTACCTTCGGTCCATTCGATAATGTCGGCAGGTTCAGCTTCGACGCGTGACGTTGGATTCGACAACGGGAAAATAATCGGCGTGGAAGTGCAAGAATGCATCGATTTGATAACTTCTTCCGTAAAAAGTCCAGGCACACCAGATACCCCAATCAATATCGAAGGTCGAATGCAATTAACCAGTGCCGCAATATTTTTGCCATCAGGCGAAAATGTTAAGCTTTCTCTTGCATGAGCCAGTCGATACTGGAAATCGGTTAATGCCGGAGTGTCTTTTAATACCAGCCCATCTTTATCGACAAGAAATATATGACTTCTGGCGACTTCCTCATCAATACCATCAGCCTTAAGTGCTGATACAATGAGCTCGGCAATGCCACAACCCGCAGATCCAGCCCCAACGAACATAATACGTTGTTCGGAAAGTGATATTTTATTGCGCAGACAGGCCGCGAGAATAGAGCCTAATGCTACAGACGCTGTTCCCTGAATATCATCATTAAAGCAACATAATTTGTCCTGATATTCTTTCAACAATGGAGTGGCATGCTGTAATGCGAAATCCTCAAACTGCAATAATACACCAGGCCAACGGCGCTCAATTGCCGACACGAAAATATCAATGAACTCAAAGTATTCCGCATCAGAAATTCGAGCATGGCGTGCTCCCATATACAATGGATTGCTTAGCAGTTCGTTATTATTAGTCCCGACATCGAGCATTACGGGTAAACACTGATGTGGATCTATACCGCCGCATGCCGTGTATAAAGACAATTTCCCTATAGGAATACCCATCCCACCAATGCCCTGGTCGCCTAACCCGAGAATTCTCTCACCATCTGTAACCACAATAATTTTGATATCATCGCTAAGAACATTTCGAAGAATGCTTTCAATATTGTCCCGATCCTCCCAGGCAATAAATACTCCTCGGTTTTTACGCCAGATTTCCGAAAAATGCTGGCAGGCATAACCAACCGTTGGTGTATAAATTAACGGCAGCGAAGATTCGATATCAGAAGTAATGTAATGATAAAAAAGCACCTCATTTGTATCTTGCAGGTTACGCAAAAAAATATGCTTGTCTTCGTCAGTGATGAAATTATTTAGCTGGAAGCGGATCCGGTCACTTTGTTCATCTATAGTTTCAACAATAGTTGGGATAAGTCCATGTAAATTAAATTCATTACGCTCACTGTTACTAAATGCGCTTCCCTTATTAAAGGTTGTATTGCTAAGCAGGGATTGCCCGGAAAGATGGGTGTATCGCATTTGACTCTCACTTTGTTAAATAATTGACTGTCTGAATTTGTAGAGATATATATTCCTAATTATTTTCTTATGCAAATGTGCTAAATCAGTAGCCAGAATCCATATTCAAAAAGGCTATATGCTTTAAGCGTCAGATGTGTGATTAAGAATAATAAAAACAAAAATGCAACCTTGGTAATTCTCAATAAATTTATCTGAAACATTCAGGTGCACAAAAGAAACATAATGAAGACAGGTGTGTTGTTTTAAAGTGAAGTGCAACAAAATATAACAGAAAGGTTGATGTTGGTTTAACTAACAACATCAACCCCCCTTTTCTGTCGACTACCCTTTTATCAGTCCTGATAAGATTTAGTTTTTGATGTTAATTTGTACAGGCAAGCCTGCGCGCATTGCCAATGCTTTATCCACAACGTCATGTTGCACCTGTTTATCCCCTAAGACGGATTCAATTTTCTGAGACAGGTGAAGAGGCGATACGTTTGCCGTATTAAATTCTGCTTCATTTGAAGATAGTGGGTTGTGAACCTCTACATAACGAGATCCATCTGGCTCAACAGTGGCTTTCACCGGTTCGTTAATCAATTCAACGCGAGTACCGACCGGGACTTCATTAAAGAGTTTTTTCAAGTCATCAGCCCTTAAACGAACACAACCGTGGCTGACTCTCAGGCCAATTCCAAAATTTGCGTTTGTGCCATGAATAGCAAAAAGATTACCGATATACATCGCATATAAACCCATCGGGTTTTCTGGCCCAGGAGGAACAACCGCCGGCAATATTTGGCCTTCTGCAGCAAACTCAGCCCTTTCATTAGGCGTAGGTGTCCAGGTTGGGCCTGCTTTTTTGCCTTGCACCCTCGTCACCCAATGATCAGGTGTATCGTGGCCCACCTGGCCTATACCCACCGGGAAAATTTCCACTACATTCTTGCCTTGTGGGTAATAGTAAAGCCGCATTTCAGCAGTATTAATGATGATTCCCTCATGTACCGTATCAGGCAGAATCACTTGCAGAGGGAATGTGACAACGCTTCCCGATTGCGGCAACCAGGGGTCTATACCTGGATTCGCTTCCAGCATATTGCTTAAACCCACATGGTACTTAACTGCAAAGTTTTCCAGCGGCTGCTTGTTGTGGGAGGGGATTTGCTCAATAGCATTTTGCCCAACCAAACGACCGCCGTCAGAAGGGAGAGTGAATGTTGAGGAGAATGAAGAGTGTGAGGCCAGGAGTCCAATGACCAGGAGAAAGGGTGTACGGAATTTCATGATGAACCATTTGTATGATGAATTGATGTGATATTACTCTCAATATAATCATCGCTCCATATTCGTATTAATTTACGTAGGAGTTAAATGGTATGAGATTACATTTCTCTTGCAATGTTTTGTCTTTTATATGGGCGCCGCGCTACATCCGGATAACAAGGAAACATTCTTGAAACATATTATTAGATAGATTGGTTCGTTGCTTGGTTTATTAATGTACTGTTTTTATCTATTTCCAGAGTAGCGCAATGTCTATTTTTACCTATTGCAAGAAATGTATTTAAAATTTTGAAGGGCGTATGCTTAATATTCAGGACGAACTCCTGCCCTAATGCCTTTTAATTTTACAAAATTATCAGTCATTACTCTTGCCGCACTCTATCTGTATTGCGAGGATGTTATCTATATGTTTAAAAAACTCTCTTTTCACATTATCCCGGTACAAATTTTCCTGGGTATATTTTGGTTTAAAAATGGGTTCATTGATAAGGTTTGCGGTATTTTCAATGGTCTCGTGTCGCCTGAGACGGCTTACCATGGGGATACCTGGGCAGGTTGGAAGGAGTACATCGTTGGAACCTGGGATAAGAGTCAGGTTGCTCATGTTGCATTAAGTCCGCTATTTGATGCGCTTTTCCCTGTTTTGATTATTCTTCAGTGCCTTCCTTTCATCTTCATTATTGTTTCTATTCTGAAGCTGGAATTCCTGACAGATGCTAATGCCCGTCCGTGGCTAATGAAAAGTGCTGTGGCGTCACTATTCGTGACCAGTGTGATGTTGTTTAGCCAGACACTGTCCGGCGCAAGCGATGGTGAATATCTCTGGCATCTTCTGGCTGCAGGAATGGTTCTAATAATGTATATCAAAAATATTAATACCATTATTGGAAGAGCATAAGATGGTGGGGCGGTAAATGGGGGGATATTAAACTCTCATTATTGATACCGTTGTTGTACTCACCGGCAATGCGCATTCTCGATATCATCTGAGACACAACGAAGTAAAAATCCGCCTTCATAGAAGGCGGTATTGCTTTGGCGCCTATAGTGTGGGAGTCCACAAAAGAGAGTCTATTTTATACCCTCATATGTATCTTGATGCTGGAAGAGTTCCGTTGACTAACTATGGTAGGAAATGTCAGTAAGTACTTTGTTTTTATGGGGATTGTTGACTACAGAAGAGTTGGGGAGAGCTTAACTGGCGGAAGATCACAGGAGTTGAACCTGCCCGGCACCGCTGGCGGCACCAACTGGATTTGAAGTCCAGCCGCCTCACCGGAGACGACGATCTTCCTGGCCTCGATTGCTACATGGAGGCGGTGCGCAGTATACCTGGTTTCTCCCGCTTACCAAACAATGCTTTGCCCTTTCCACAATGATTTCCTGAAAACTATTAGCCGGATCAATTAAAACGTTCGCAATCCGTGCAATTCGCACTTCTGGCTCCTTCCATTGAGCGACTCCGCTCACACTTATTAAGAAACGTAATCTGATAACCAGAAATTAGAATTCCGGCCTCTCCCTCGATGCTTTAAAACCTTACCTATCGAATTTTTCACAGTCACTTATGACAGGCGTGCATCCGTTTTTCTGCCACGCTGCTTCCCAAAAATTCCAGCATTCAGAGGGCATTAGAATGAAAATTAGTGACGGTAACTGGCTTATCCAGCCCGGGCTCGCGCTCATCCACCCGGTGCAAGTGTTTGATGTGGAGCAGCAGGGTAACGAGATGGTGGTGTACGCCGGGATGAAAGATGTCAGCGAACGCGCGGGGCAACTGGATACGCCGCTGTTTACGCTGCGCTTCTTCTCGCCGCAGGAAGGTGTGGTCGGGGTACGTATCGAGCACTTCCAGGGCGTGGAAAATAAAGGCCCGCATTATCCGCTCAATGTGTTGAGCGATGTAAAAACTCAGATGCAAAACACCGAAGCGTTTGCCGAGTTGAAAAGCGGCAATCTGAGTGTGCGCGTCACGAAAGGCGACAACTGGGCGCTCGATTTCCTGCGCGATGGCGTGCGCATCACCGGCAGTGCGGTGAAGAACAACGGCTATGTGCAGGATGCCACCAGCGGCAACACGCATATGTTTGAGCGCCTGGATTTGGGCGTTGGCGAAACAGTTTACGGCCTCGGCGAGCGCTTTACCGCGCTGGTGAAAAACGGCCAGACGGTGGAAACCTGGAACCGCGACGGTGGCACCAGCACCGAGCAATCCTACAAAAACATTCCGTTCTACCTCACCAACCGTGGCTACGGCGTGCTGGTGAATCACCCGGAATGTGTCTCCTTTGAAGTGGGTTCCGAAAAAGTCTCCAAAGTGCAGTTCAGCGTCGAAGGTGAATACCTCGAATACTTCGTGATCGACGGCCCAACGCCGAAAGCGGTGCTCGACCGTTACACGCGCTTCACTGGCCGCCCGGCGCTGCCGCCTGCGTGGTCGTTTGGCCTGTGGCTCACCACTTCATTTACCACCAATTACGACGAAGCGACGGTCAACAGCTTTATCGACGGCATGGCGGAACGCAACCTGCCGCTGCATGTGTTCCACTTCGACTGCTTCTGGATGAAAGCCTTCCAGTGGTGCGATTTTGAGTGGGACCCTGTGACGTTCCCCGACCCTGAAGGAATGCTGAAACGCCTGAAAGCGCGTGGCCTGAAAATCTGCGTGTGGATTAACCCGTACATCGGCCAGAAATCGCCGCTGTTCCGCGAAGGGATGGAAAAAGGTTATCTGCTCAAACGCCCGAACGGCGCGGTGTGGCAGTGGGACAAATGGCAGCCGGGGCAGGGGATTGTTGATTTCACCAATCCGGCGGCGTGCGAATGGTATGCAGGCCACCTGAAACGCCTGGTGCGCATGGGTGTGGACTGCTTCAAAACCGACTTCGGCGAGCGCATTCCAACGGATGTGGTCTGGCACGACGGCAGCGACCCGCAGAAAATGCACAACCATTACGCGTTCCTTTATAACGAGCTGGTGTGGAACGTGCTCAAGCAAGAACTGGGCGACGAAGAAGCGGTGCTGTTTGCCCGTTCGGCGTCGGTCGGTGCGCAACAGTTCCCGGTTCACTGGGGCGGCGATTGCTACGCCAACTACGAATCTATGGCGGAAAGCCTGCGCGGCGGGCTGTCGCTCGGCATGTCCGGCTTTGGCTTCTGGAGCCACGATATCGGCGGCTTCGAGAACACCGCTCCGGCGCACGTTTACAAACGCTGGTGCGCATTCGGGCTGCTTTCCAGCCACAGCCGCCTGCATGGCAGCAAATCCTACCGTGTGCCGTGGGCTTACGACGACGAAGCTTGCGATGTGGTGCGTCACTTCACGCAACTGAAATCGCGCATGATGCCGTATCTGTATCGCCAGGCCGCGCTTGCCAACGAGTTCGGTACGCCGATGATGCGCGCCATGATGCTGGAGTTCCCGGACGATCCGGGCTGCGATTATCTCGACCGCCAGTACATGCTGGGTGATTCGGTGATGGTTGCGCCGGTGTTCAGCGAAGCGGGCGACGTGCAGTTTTATCTGCCGGAAGGCCGCTGGACGCACTTACTCACCAACCACGAAGCCCAGGGCAGCCGCTGGCATAAACAGCAGCATGATTTCCTGAGCCTGCCGGTTTATGTGCGTGACAACACGCTGTTAGCGCTCGGCAATAACGACCAGAAACCGGATTACGCGTGGCATGAAGGCACTGCATTCCAGCTATTTAATCTGGACGATGGTCGCGAGGCAATTTGTGAAGTTCCGGCGGCGGACGGTTCGGTGATCTTCACGCTGAAAGTGAAGCGCGAAGGAAACACGCTGACGGTGCAAAGCGATGGCCAGGCGAAAGACTGGACGCTGTGTCTGCGTAACATCGGCAATGTGAAAGGCGTGAAGCAAGGTAAGAGTGCGGCGGGCGAGCACGGCGTGTTGGTGACGCCGGATTCGGCTGAGTCAGGGCTGGTTATCGAGCTTTAAGGTTGGTCTTTCTCCTTCTCCTTTGGGGAGAAGGTTGGGATGAGGGGGAGCGCATTGAAAACCACCCTCACCCTAACCCTCTCCCACAGGGAGAGGGGATCCTAATTTAACCCTTCATCCAAATCCGCAAACCATCGAGGAACATCTGCGTTGCCAGCATCACCAGCACCAGGCCCATCAGGCGCTCGAGTGCATTCACGCCTTTTTCACCCAGCAGACGCAGGAACAGCGACGATTGCAGCAAGATTGCGACGGTGCCGCCCCACGCCAGCAGCAGCGCTATCACTAAATGCCCCATCTGGTTCGGGTACTGGTGCGATAACAACATTAATGTCGCCAACAGCGTCGGCCCGGCAACCAGCGGAATTGCCAGCGGCACGATAAATGGTTCTTCACCCGCAGGCAGGCCGGAGGCGTTGCCTTCGTGGCTTGGGAAAATCATTTTAATCGCAATCAGGAACAGAATAATCCCGCCGGATATGGAAACGCTTTCGGTGCGCAGGTTAAGGAAGGCAAGAATTTTTTCCCCGGCGAACAGGAAAATCAGCATGATGACCAGCGCAATCAGCAGCTCGCGGATCATGATCTTCCGGCGGCGCTTTGGCTCGGTATGCTTGAGCACCGACATAAAAATCGGCAGGTTTCCCAGCGGGTCCATTATCAGGATTAACAATACTGCCGCAGAAATGATTTCGGTCATGAATATAAGTCTCTAATAAGTTGTATTTCTAATAGCTTGCGGATCATTGATTAATTTCACTTGCGACTTTGGTAGCATTTTGTAATGTGGGACATATTCCCTTGAATGCACACAACGCACATCTTTGCAGGATTAGTCGCTATGAAAAATGTTGGTTTTATCGGTTGGCGCGGTATGGTCGGTTCCGTTCTCATGCAACGCATGGTTGAGGAACGCGATTTTGACGCCATTCGTCCAGTTTTCTTCTCCACTTCTCAGCTTGGCCTCGCGGCCCCGTCTTTTGCTGGCCAGACGAACGGCACGCTGCAAGACGCTTACTCTCTGGAAGCGTTGAAGGCACTGGATATTATCGTTACCTGTCAGGGCGGCGATTATACCAACGAAATCTATCCAAAGCTTCGTGAAAGCGGCTGGCAAGGTTACTGGATTGATGCGGCGTCTTCACTGCGTATGAAAGATGACGCAATTATTATTTTAGACCCGGTAAACCAGCACGTTATTCAGGAAGGTCTGAACAGCGGCGTGAAAACCTTTGTCGGCGGCAACTGCACCGTTAGCCTGATGCTGATGTCCCTCGGCGGCCTGTTCGCCAACGACCTGGTTGACTGGGTTTCTGTGGCGACTTATCAGGCGGCGTCCGGCGGCGGTGCGCGTCACATGCGTGAACTGCTGACGCAAATGGGCCAACTGCACAGCCACGTTGCCAGCGAACTTTCCGATCCTGCTTCCGCAATTTTGAACATCGAACGCAAAGTCACCGACCTTGCCCGCAGCGGCAGCCTGCCAACGGATAACTTCGGCGTGCCATTGGCTGGCAGCCTGATCCCGTGGATTGACAAGCAGCTCGACAACGGCCAGACCCGCGAAGAGTGGAAAGGCCAGGCCGAGACTAACAAAATCTTGAATACCGGCACCGTGATCCCAGTTGATGGCCTGTGTGTTCGCGTTGGCGCACTGCGCTGCCACAGCCAGGCGTTCACCATCAAACTGAAGAAAGACGTTTCTCTGCCATCCATCGAAGCGATGCTGGCCGGGCATAACGATTGGGTGAAAGTGGTGCCAAACGACCGCGATATCACTATGCGCGAACTGACCCCTGCGGCGGTTACTGGCACATTGACCACCCCAGTGGGCCGTTTGCGTAAGCTGAACATGGGGCCTGAATATCTGTCAGCCTTCACAGTTGGCGACCAATTATTGTGGGGTGCTGCAGAGCCGTTGCGCAGAATGTTGCGCTTGCTCGCATAGTTACACTTACACACTAAAGGGGCATTGCAGCCCCTTTTTTTTCGCGTCATACATGGAGTGTATGACTTTCAGACATTAATTTTCGGGAGCAAAACAGAGCGTTGGCTATGCTTTATGAAGGACGGTGAAAACTATCCTGAGGAGTTATTGGGCGGAGTTCCTTTTTACAGGCTGCCTATTGGAGTCAACATAACTTTCACCTGAGCGTGTAAGCGTAACGCCGGGCTGAGACATAAAAAACAGGACGAATGCCATGTCTGTTCATCCAGAAAAAGACGTGATAAATGCGCTAATTGCGGGTCATTTTGCCGATCCGTTTTCTCTGCTGGGAATGCATAAAACAAAAGCCGGGCTGGAAGTTCGCGCCCTGTTACCGAATGCGACCGAAGTGTGGATTATCGACCCTAAAACCGGTGGCAAAGTCGGTAAGTTAGAGTGTATTGATTCGCGTGGTTTCTTTTGTGGGGTGATCCCGCGCCGTAAAAATCTTTTCCGTTATCAACTGGCTGTTGTCTGGCATGGCCATGAAAATCTTATAGATGACCCGTATCGCTTTGGGCCGCTGATTCAGGAAATGGATAGCTGGCTGTTGTCCGAAGGCACGCACCTGCGGCCTTATGAAACTCTCGGCGCACATGCCGACACCATGGACGGCGTGACCGGAACGCGCTTCTCCGTTTGGGCACCTAACGCCCGCCGCGTCTCGGTTGTCGGGCAATTCAACTACTGGGACGGTCGCCGTCACCCCATGCGTTTGCGCCGTGAAAGCGGCATCTGGGAACTCTTTATCCCTGGCGCTCATCCTGGCCAACTCTATAAATTCGAGCTGATTGATACCGACGGGCATTTGCGCCTGAAAGCCGACCCGTATGCGTTTGAGTCACAAATGCGCCCGGAAACCGCGTCGCTGATTTGCGGCCTGCCGGAGAAAACGACGCTGAGTCCTGCGCGCCAACGCGCTAACGGCTTCGATCAGCCGATTTCAATTTACGAAGTGCATCTCGGTTCCTGGCGTCGCCATACCGACAATAATTTCTGGCTAAGTTATCGCGAACTGGCAGACCAACTGGTGCCGTACGTGAAAGAGATGGGCTTTACCCACCTCGAACTGTTGCCGATTAACGAACATCCGTTCGACGGCAGTTGGGGTTATCAGCCACAAGGTTTGTACGCGCCAACCCGCCGCTTCGGCACACGTGAAGACTTCCGTTACTTTATTAACGCCGCACATGCTGCGGGCTTAAACGTGCTGCTGGACTGGGTTCCCGGCCATTTCCCGACGGACGACGCGGGGCTGGCGAAATTCGACGGCACATCGCTGTATGAACACGGCGACCCGCGCGAAGGTTATCACCAGGACTGGAACACGCTGATTTACAACTACGGGCGGCGTGAAGTCAGCAACTATCTGGTGGGTAATGCGCTGTACTGGATTGAACGCTTCGGCATTGACGGCTTACGTGTGGATGCGGTGGCGTCGATGATTTATCGCGACTACAGCCGCCAGCCAGGCGAGTGGATACCGAACGATAAAGGCGGGCGTGAAAACCTCGAAGCGATTGAATTCCTACGCAATACCAACCGCATTATTGGCGAGCAAACGCCGGGCGCGGTGACGATGGCGGAAGAATCTACCGACTTTGACGGCGTGTCGCGCCCACCGTCGATGGGCGGGCTGGGATTCTGGTTTAAATGGAACCTCGGCTGGATGCACGACACGCTCGATTACATGAAACTCGATCCGGTTTACCGCCAGTTTCACCACAACAAAATGACCTTCGGCATGCTGTACAACAGCACCGAAAACTTTGTGCTGCCGCTGTCACACGACGAAGTGGTTCATGGCAAAAAATCCATTCTCGACCGTATGCCGGGCGATGCCTGGCAGAAGTTCGCCAACCTGCGCGCCTACTACGGCTGGATGTGGGCATTCCCCGGCAAGAAATTGCTGTTTATGGGCAACGAATTTGCCCAGGGCCGCGAGTGGAACCACGACAGCAGCCTCGACTGGCACCTGCTGGAAGGCGGCGATAACTGGCACCACGGGGTGAAACGCCTGGTACGCGATTTGAACCACACCTATCGCCATCACGCCGCGATGCATGAACTGGATTTCGACAGCTACGGTTTCGAATGGCTGGTGGTCGAAGACAACGTGAATTCGGTGTTTATCTTTGTGCGCCGCGATTCAAAGGGCAATGAAATTATTGTCGCCAGTAACTTCACGCCGGTGCCGCGCTACAACTATCGCTTTGGTATTAACCAACCCGGTCGCTGGCGCGAAGAACTCAACACCGACTCGATGCATTATCACGGCAGCAACGCCGGGAACAGTGGCGCGGTGCAGAGCGATGAGATCCCAAGCCACGGGCGCGAAAATTCCCTGAGCCTGACGCTGCCGCCGCTTTCCACGATTTGGCTGGTTCGGGAGGCTGAATGACACAACTCACCGCCGGAAACTCCGCGCCTTACGGCTCGTTTTATGACGGGAAAGGGGTGAACTTCACCCTGTTTTCCGCCAATGCGCACAAAGTTGAACTCTGTGTGTTTGACGAACACGGTCACGAACAGCGCTACGATTTGCCTGTACGAACGGGCGATATCTGGCACGGTTATCTGCCGAATGCGAAGCCCGGTTTGAAATACGGTTATCGCGTCCATGGGCCGTGGGAGCCGCAAAACGGCCACCGTTTTAACCCGGCGAAACTGCTGCTCGACCCCTGCGCACGCGTGGTGGTGGGCGGAGTTGAACATCATCCCTCTTTGCATGGTGGTCACGACGAGCCGAATCTGGAAGACAGCGCCCCGCACATGGCGAAATGCGTGGTGGTGCAGGACAAATTCGACTGGGAAGATGACGAACACCCGCGCACCGACTGGGGCAGCACGATTATTTATGAGGCGCATGTTCGCGGCCTGACGTTGCTTCATCCGGGGCTTCCCGAAGATATTCGTGGCACTTACGCCGCACTCGGTCACCCGGTGATGATTGCTTACTTCAAACGCCTGGGGATCACGGCGATAGAACTGCTGCCTGTGGCGCATTTTGTCAGCGAGCCGCGCGTTGCCCATTTAGGGTTGAGCAATTACTGGGGCTACAACCCGCGTTCCTTCTATGCCGTCGAAGGTTATTACGCAATTAATCACGACCCGCACAACGCCGCCAATGAATTACGCGGCGCGATTAAAGCGTTACACAGCGCGGGCATAGAAGTGATTCTCGACATTGTGTTGAACCACAGCGCGGAGCTGGATCGCGACGGGCCGACCCTCTCGCTGAGCGGAATCGACAACCGTAGCTATTATTGGTTAATGGACAATGGCGATTACCAGAACTGGACGGGCTGCGGCAACACGCTGAATTTGAGCACGCCAGGCGTGGTCGCCCAGGTAGTTGATTGCCTGCGTTACTGGGTCGATAGCCTGCATGTTGACGGTTTCCGCTTTGATTTGGCGTCGGTAATGGGGCGTACGCCTGAGTTTCGCCAGGACGCGCCATTGTTTGAGGCGATCAAAAACGATCCGGTTTTATCGCAGATAAAGCTGATTGCCGAACCCTGGGATATCGGCGCGGGCGGCTATCAGGTTGGCAACTATCCGCCGCTATTTGCGGAATGGAATGACCATTTTCGTGATGGCATGCGGCGTTTCTGGCTGCGACAAGATCTATCGTTGGGGGGATTCGCCTGCCGCTTCGCCGGATCAAGCGATGTGTATCGCCGTGGTGAACGACTCCCATCAACCAGCATTAATTTAATCACGGCGCATGACGGTTTCACGCTGCGTGACTGCGTCAGCTTCAATCAAAAACACAATGAAGCGAACGGCGAAGACAACCGTGATGGCACCAACAATAACTACAGTAATAACTACGGCTTCGAAGGGCTGGAAGCCTCGCTTTATATCAAAGAACGGCGGCGCGACAGTGTTCACGCCTTGCTCACATTGTTGCTGCTTTCTCAGGGTACGCCGATGCTTTTGGCCGGTGATGAGCATGGTCACAGCCAGCATGGCAATAACAACGCTTATTGCCAGGACAACCAACTGACTTGGCTTGACTGGGAACACTGTAACGATGGCTTAACCACATTTACCGCGGCATTGATTCATCTACGCAAGACGATCCCGGCATTAACCCGGAACGCCTGGTGGGAGGATGGCGATGGCAATGTTCGCTGGTGGAATAAAGAGGCTCAGCCTCTGAGTGCTGACGAGTGGGAAAACGGCGTTCATCGCCTGCAAATCCAGCTTTCAGAACGTTGGCTTATTACGATTAACGCCACCGAAGAAATGGCCGACATCGTATTACCCGAAGGGGAATGGCGTGCTATTCCTCCGTTTGCCGGTGAGGACAACCCGGTGGTGATGGCTGTATGGCATGGTCCCGCGCACGGAGTCTGCGTTTTCCAGAAGTCATAAAAAAAGGAGTCAGTCATGGTTAGGCTTGATAAGAACGATCCTCTGATGTTGGCAAGACAACTGCCAAATAAATCCGTGGCCCTGATTCTGGCTGGTGGGCGCGGTACCCGATTGAAAGATTTAACCTCTACACGCGCCAAGCCTGCCGTCCACTTTGGTGGCAAGTTCCGCATCATAGATTTCGCACTGTCGAACTGCATTAACTCGGGCATCCGCCGCATCGGCGTGATTACCCAATATCAGTCGCATACGCTGGTGCAGCATATCCAGCGCGGCTGGTCGTTTTTCAGTGAAGAAATGAACGAGTTTGTTGACTTGCTTCCGGCCCAGCAGCGAGTACACGGTGAAAACTGGTATCGCGGCACGGCGGATGCGGTGACGCAAAACCTCGACATTATTCGTCGTTACAAAGCGGAATACGTGGTGATCCTTGCGGGCGACCATATCTACAAGCAAGATTACTCGCGCATGTTGATTGACCATGTTGAAAAAGGCGCGCGCTGTACCGTGGCGTGTATGCCGGTGCCGCTCCATGAAGCGTCGGCGTTTGGCGTAATGGCGGTAGACAACGAAGAGAAAATTATCGAATTCGTTGAGAAGCCCGCTAACCCGCCGTCCATGCCGGGCGACGATACCAAAGCGCTCGCCAGTATGGGTATCTACGTTTTCGATGCCGATTACCTGTACGAACTGCTGGAAACTGACGACAAAGACGAAAACTCAAGCCATGACTTCGGGAAAGATATTATCCCGTACGTGATGAAATCAGGCTCGGCGTTTGCCCACCCGTTCCCACTTTCCTGTGTGCAATCAGACCCGGATGCCGAACCGTACTGGCGCGACGTTGGTACTCTGGAAGCCTACTGGAAAGCCAACCTCGACCTCGCCTCGGTAACGCCTGAACTGGATATGTACGACCGTGACTGGCCGATTCGCACCCACATGGAACCGTTGCCTCCGGCGAAATTTGTGCAAGACCGCTCCGGCAGCCACGGCATGACACTGAACTCGCTGGTTTCTGGCGGCTGCATTATTTCCGGCTCGGTAGTGGTTCAGTCGGTGTTGTTCCCACGAGTGCGCGTTAACTCGTTTTGCAATATTGATTCGTCAGTATTGTTGCCAGACGTCATCGTCGGGCGTTCGTGCCGTTTACGCCGCTGCATTATCGACCGTGCCTGTGTCATTCCAGAGGGCATGGTAGTTGGGGAAAACGCCGAAGAAGATTCACGCCGTTTCTACCGTTCCGAAGAAGGCATTGTGCTTGTGACGCGGGAGATGCTGGCGAAACTGCCGGGCTAATTTACCCGTCATACTTCAAGTTGCTGGTGCGTTGGCTGCGTTTGCTCTCCCGAATCACTTACTTTAGTAAGCTCATCGGGACTCACTCTCTTGCCGCCTTCCTGCAACTCGAATTATTTAGGGTAACGTACAGATTGTTGGATTGACCTTCGCGCGGCAAGGGTCGCGCGTTGTATTTTTATCGTTTGGCGTCCATCTGTTCACGCCACGACTTTCCATATGGGAGCGATAATGCAGGTCTTACATGTATGTTCTGAAATTTTTCCACTGCTGAAAACGGGTGGCCTGGCGGATGTGCTTGGAGCACTCCCGGCGGCACAAATTGCCGGTGGCGTTGAGACGCGAGTCTTGCTGCCTGCTTTCCCTGACATTCGTCGTGGCATTGTTGATGCGCAGGTTGTCGCACACCGTGACACCTTCGCGGGTCATATGACTTTGTTATATGGCCACTTCAACGGAGTGGGGATTTACCTCATTGACGCTCCACATTTATACGACCGCCCTGGCAGCCCGTATCACGATACCAATCAGTTTGCTTACACCGACAACGTGCATCGTTTTGCACTGTTGGGGTGGGTAGGCGCTGAAATGGCATGTGGTCTGGATCCCTTCTGGCGCCCGGATATTGTGCATGCGCATGACTGGCATGCGGGTCTGGTTCCAGCCTATTTAGAGGCGCGTGGACGCCCGGCAAAGTCGGTATTTACCGTCCACAACCTGGCTTACCAGGGGCTGTTTTACGCCCATCATATGAATGAAATTGATCTGCCGTGGTCGTTCTACAACATCAACGGCCTGGAGTTTAATGGTCAAATTTCATACTTGAAAGCCGGTCTTTACTATGCTGATCATATTACGGCGGTCAGCCCGACATATGCCCGTGAAATAACCGAACCGCAGTTTGCGTACGGCATGGAAGGGCTGCTGCGCCAGCGCCACCGTGAAGGTCGTTTGTCTGGCATCCTCAATGGCGTGGACGAAAAAATTTGGGACCCGGCTCATGACTTGCTTCTGGCTGCGCGTTACACCCGCGACACGCTGGAAGAAAAAGCTGAGAACAAACGCCAGTTACAGGTGGCGATGGGGTTAAAGGTGAATGACAAGGCACCGTTGTTTGCGGTTGTAAGTCGTTTAACCAGCCAGAAAGGTTTGGATTTAGTGCTCGAAGCGTTGCCAGGGTTGCTTGAGCAAGGTGGGCAACTGGCGTTATTAGGCGCGGGCGATTCCGTTATGCAGGAAGGTTTCCTGGCGGCAGCGGCCGAACATCCAGGGCAAGTGGGCGTGCAAATCGGTTATCACGAAGCCTTCTCGCACCGCATTATGGGTGGGGCGGATGTGATTCTGGTGCCGAGTCGTTTTGAGCCTTGTGGCTTAACGCAATTGTATGGCTTGAAGTACGGCACTTTGCCGCTGGTACGGCGTACAGGTGGGCTGGCAGATACGGTATCGGATAGCTCGCTGGAAAACCTCGCTGACGGTATCGCCAGTGGATTCGTGTTTGAAGACAGTAATGCCTGGTCGCTGTTACGAGCGATTCGGCGTGCCTTCGTGTTGTGGTCTCGCCCTTCGCTGTGGCGATTTGTTCAGCGTCAGGCAATGGGCATGGATTTTAGCTGGCAAGTAGCGGCGCACTCCTACCGCGACTTGTACCAACGTTTGCTGTAGACATCCACCAGGAATCACCGATATGAACGCACCCTTTTCCTATGCTTCACCGACGCTCAGTATTGAGGCTTTAAAGCACTCAATCGCCTATAAACTGATGTTTACGGTTGGGAAAGACCCGGCTATTGCGAACAAGCATGAGTGGCTGAACGCCACATTATTTGCGGTTCGTGACCGGCTGGTAGAACGCTGGCTGCGTTCAAACCGTGCTCAGCTTTCCCAGGAAGTCCGCCAGGTTTACTATCTGTCGATGGAGTTTTTGATTGGCCGAACCCTTTCTAACGCACTGCTTTCATTAGGCATTTATGAAGATGTCAAAAACGCGCTGGAAGAAATGGGGCTGGATCTTGAAGAGTTGATTGACGAAGAGAACGACCCCGGCCTCGGCAATGGCGGGCTTGGTCGTCTCGCCGCCTGTTTCCTCGATTCCCTCGCAACACTCGGCTTGCCTGGCCGTGGTTACGGTATTCGCTATGACTACGGCATGTTCAAACAAAACATCGTTGATGGTCGCCAGAAAGAGTCGCCTGACTACTGGCTGGAATACGGTAATCCGTGGGAATTTAAGCGCCACAACACGCGCTACAAAGTGCGCTTCGGCGGGCGTGTGCAGATGGAAGCCAAAAAATTCCGCTGGGTAGAAACGGAAGAAATTTTAGCGGTAGCGTATGATCAGATAATCCCTGGCTACGATACCGATGCCACCAACACGCTGCGTTTGTGGAATGCGCAGGCAAGTAGCGAAATCAACCTCGGTAAATTTAACCAGGGCGATTACTTCGCGGCGGTGGAAGATAAGAACCATTCGGAAAACGTATCACGCGTGCTCTACCCGGATGACTCGACCTATTCAGGCCGCGAGTTGCGTTTGCGTCAGGAATATTTCCTGGTGTCCTCCACCGTGCAGGACATTCTCAGCCGCCATTACCAGCTGCATAAAACCTACGACAACCTGGCGGATAAAATCGCCATTCACCTCAACGACACTCACCCGGTATTAGCGATTCCTGAACTGATGCGTTTGCTGATCGACGAGCATAAGTTCACCTGGGAAGATGCGTTTGAGGTTTGCTGCCAGGCCTTCTCGTATACCAACCACACCTTAATGAGTGAGGCGCTGGAAACCTGGCCAGTGGACATGTTAGGCAAAATTCTGCCGCGCCATTTGCAAATCATCTTCGAGATTAACGACTTCTTCCTGAAAACCTTGCAGGAACAACATCCGAACGACACTGGTTTGTTGGGGCGCGCCTCGATCATTGACGAATCAAATGGTCGTAAAGTCCGTATGGCGTGGCTTGCGGTGGTGGTGAGCCACAAAGTGAATGGCGTTTCTGAGCTGCACTCCAATCTAATGGTGCAATCGCTGTTTGCTGATTTCGCTGCTATTTTCCCGATGCGTTTTTGCAATAAAACCAACGGTGTCACTCCACGTCGCTGGCTGGCGCTGGCAAACCCGCCGTTATCAGAAGTGCTGGATGAAAACATTGGTCGAACCTGGCGTACCGATCTCAGCCAGTTAAACGACCTGAAGCAACATATTGATTATCCGACGGTGCATCAGGATGTGCGTAAGGCGAAGCTTGCCAACAAGAAGCGCCTGGCAAGTTATATCGGCCAGCAGCTAAATGTCGTGGTGAATCCGAACGCGTTGTTTGATGTGCAAATCAAACGTATTCACGAATACAAACGCCAGCTGATGAACGTGCTGCACGTTATCACGCGCTATAACCGCATCAAAGCTGACCCGACGGCTGATTGGGTGCCACGCGTGAATATCTTCGCCGGTAAAGCGGCGTCGGCCTATTACATGGCGAAGCACATCATTCATCTCATCAATGATGTAGCGGCAGTGATCAATAACGATCCGGACGTGAAAGATCGTTTGAAAGTGGTGTTCATTCCGAACTACAGCGTGAGCCTGGCGCAGATCATTATTCCGGCGGCGGATCTCTCGGAACAAATCTCTCTGGCGGGAACCGAGGCTTCCGGCACCAGTAACATGAAGTTTGGTCTGAATGGCGCGCTGACCATCGGCACGCTGGACGGTGCAAACGTCGAAATGCTGGAACACGTTGGCGCGGATAATATCTTTATCTTTGGTAATACGGCGGAAGAGGTCGAAACGCTGCGGCGTAAAGGCTATAAGCCGCGTGAATACTACGAGCAAGATGAAGAGCTGCATCAGGTGCTGACGCAAATCGGTGCCGGGACGTTTAGCCCAGGCGAACCGACGCGTTACCGCGACTTGTTAGATTCACTGATTAACTTTGGTGACCACTATCAGGTGCTGGCGGATTACCGCAGCTATGTGGATTGCCAGGACAGGGTAGATGAGCTGTATCGCCAACCGGAAGAGTGGACGATTCGCACCATACACAATATCGCCAATATGGGTTATTTCTCGTCAGACAGGACGATTCAGGAATACGCCGATGAGATTTGGAATATTAAGCCAGTGAGATTGTAGGTTTAAAAATTCCCCTCACCCTAACCCTCTCCCCAATGGGGCGAGGGGACTGGCTGGGTTTTCTCCCTCTTCCAATGGGGCGAGGGGACTAGCTGGGTTTTCTCCCTCTTCCAATGGGGCGAGGGGACTAGCTGAGTTTTCTCCCTCTCCCTGAGGGAGAGGGCCGGGGTGAGGGTTGTTCAGCACAACTCCAACTGCACATTATTCTCGGCAATCACCTGCATCACCCCTGCGGGCGGCATCACATCGGTGTAAACCTGATCGACAAGGCTAATACTGCCCAGATTCACCATTGCATTTCGGCCAAACTTCGAGTGATCGACCACCAGCATCACGCAGCGTGAGTTTTCAATAATCGCGCGTTTGGTACGCACTTCATGATAATCAAACTCAAGCAGCGAGCCGTCGCCGTCGATACCGCTGATCCCCAGAATGCCGAAATCCAGGCGGAACTGAGAGATAAAATCGAGCGTCGCTTCGCCAATAATCCCGCCGTCGCGGCTGCGTAATTCGCCGCCTGCCAGAATAATGCGGAAGTCCTCTTTCACCTTCAGCGTGTTCGCTACGTTCAGGTTGTTAGTCACCACGCGTAAATTGCTGTGGTTCAACAACGCGTGCGCCACGGCTTCCGGCGTGGTTCCGATATCGATAAACAGCGTGGCACCGTTCGGAATTTGGCTGGCAACCTTTTGCGCGATGCGCTCTTTTTCCGCCGTTTGCGTCGCTTTTCGGTCATGCCACGGCGTATTCACGGAACTCGAAGGTAACGCAGCGCCACCGTGATGGCGCATGATCAGGTTCTGGTCTGCCAGATCGTTCAGATCGCGGCGAATGGTTTGCGGGCTGACCGCAAACTGCTCCACCAACTCTTCGGTGCTCACATAACCTTGTTTTTTAACCAGTTCGACAATCGCATCATGACGTTGTGTTTGCTTCACGCTGTTTTATTCTCCTGAAATGCTATGTTCGTTTTCGCGCATGCAAAGTATCAACCAGCGCCATCGCCAGGCCAACAACCAGGCCGGTGATATGTGCGGCGTTGGCAATCGACATTCCTAAAACATCGAAAAATCCTATCACAATCCACAATAACGCAAAGCCCATCAGGCCGCGCTGCATATAGATGCCGCTGTCGGGGTCGCGTTCGCCGCGCAGCCAGACATAACCCATCAGCGCATAAACCACGCCGGATAAGCCACCAAACAACGGGCCGCCGAATTTCGCCTGCACGAAACCGCTCAACAGTGCCGAAACCAGCGTTAAGGTAATGAGTTTACCGCTGCCGAGGCGCTTTTCCACCGGGCCGCCGAGATACCACCACCACAGCAAGTTAAACGCGATATGCATAATAGAAAAGTGCATCAACGCATGGCTGAAATAGCGCCACAGTTGGTAGTCCAAACTCTCTTTATACGGCCAGGCAAGCCACACCATCACGGCGCGGTCGCCCATCACTTGCATCATCAGGTAAACCAGCACGCAGGCGGCCATAATCACCATCGTGAATGGGCCTGCTTTCTGCGTAATGGTGGCGAGGAAAGGGTAGCGCTGGTAACGCAAACCGCTGCCGGTGTGGCCGGTATTCCAGCTTGCAGCCAGATAACGCGCATCACCTGGATTGGCGAGGAACTGTTCAAGCTCAGCACGAACACGAGATTCCTGGCTGTCGTTTGCCAGCCAGACGTCGGTTTGTTCATGTTGTTGAATCGTGAGGATAATCCCCTGCGTCGCCATATAGTCTACAAATGCCTGCGCGACTCGCGGGTTGGCAAACGAGGTAATCATGATCATAAGGTTTCAACTAAATCCGTATAAAAAAAATGATTATACCTGCAACGCCACCATTTCCTGACGACTTAAGACGCGCCGTGTTCGACTTCTGAAGGGAAATGGCGATGCCAGGCGTCAAAACCACCATCGACGCTATACACCTGGTCATAACCCTGTTGCAGCAGATACTGCGCCGCACCTTTGCTGCTATTGCCGTGATAACACATCACCATCACCGGCGTTTCAAAATCGGTTTGCTGCATAAAGGCAACTAAACGGTCGTTCGTCAGATGAAACGCGCCCGGCGTGTGGCCCATCGCAAAGCTCTGCGGGTCGCGAATATCAACTAACACAGCCAGTTTTTGCTGCAACTTCTGGTGCGCTTCTTCCACACCAATACACTCAAAAGTTTCCATGGATTTGCTCGTGATTTTATTGAATCGGCTAGTGCCATATTAAGGGAATCTCCCCTCTGGCCGCTGATATTAACGTCATTATGTTATCCATATCACGCAGTAATGTTTTTTTTTTCGTTACAAACCGCGCGTACTCTTGCTAGTATGAGCGATAACGAACATATTTGAACTTTAACGAAAGCGTGTGAGGGCAACATGGAAACTAAAGATCTGATTGTGATTGGCGGAGGAATTAACGGGGCAGGTATCGCCGCTGACGCCGCAGGCCGTGGTTTATCCGTGTTGATGCTTGAAGCTCAGGACTTAGCCAGCGCCACTTCTTCCCAAAGCTCGAAACTTATCCACGGCGGCTTGCGCTACCTGGAACATTACGAGTTTCGTCTGGTGAGCGAAGCCTTAGCCGAGCGCGAAGTGTTGCTAAATATGGCACCGCACATTGCCTTCCCGATGCGTTTTCGTTTGCCACATCGCCCGCATCTACGCCCGGCGTGGATGATTCGTATCGGTTTGTTTATGTACGATCATTTGGGTAAACGCACCAGTTTACCAGCGTCTACCGGTTTGCGTTTCGGTGCAGATTCAGTGCTAAAACCGAATATCGTGCGCGGTTTCGAATATTCTGACTGCTGGGTAGACGATGCCCGCCTGGTTTTAGCAAATGCACAGATGGTGACGCGTGAAGGCGGCGAGGTGAAAACCCGTACCCGCGCAACCCGCGCCCGCCGTGAAAACGGCATGTGGATTGTCGAAGCACAGGATATCGACACCGGCGAAACCTTTACCTGGCGTGCTCGTGGCCTGGTGAATGCCACCGGCCCGTGGGTGAAAAACTTCTTTGATGACGGACTGGAACTGCCTTCGCCATACGGTATTCGCCTGATTAAAGGCAGCCATATTGTGGTGCCGCGCGTGCACAACCAGAAGCAGGCTTACATTCTGCAAAACGAAGATAAGCGTATCGTATTCGTGATCCCGTGGATGGACGAGTTTTCTATTATTGGCACCACCGATGTGGAATATCAGGGCGATCCGAAAGCTGTTCACATCGATGACAACGAAATCAACTACCTGCTGAATGCGTATAACGCGCACTTTAAAAAGACGCTGAGCCGCGACGATATCGTCTGGACTTATTCCGGCGTGCGTCCGCTATGTGACGATGAATCTGATTCGCCGCAGGCCATCACGCGTGATTACACGCTCGATATTCACGACGAAAATGGCAAAGCGCCGTTGCTGTCGGTGTTTGGCGGCAAATTGACGACCTACCGTAAACTGGCTGAACACGCGCTGGAAAAACTGAAAGGCTATTACCCGAAAATGGGGCCAGCCTGGACCAAAGGCAGCACCTTGCCGGGTGGCGATATTCATGGCGACCGCGATGATTTCGCAGCCCAATTACGCCGTCGTTATTCGTTCCTGAGCGAAAGCCTGGCGCGCCGTTTCTCACGCACTTATGGCAGCAACAGCGATTTGATTCTGGCCGGAAAAACCAGCATTGCCGATTTGGGTGAGGATTTCGGGCATGAGTTTTATGAAGCGGAGTTGCGTTACCTGGTTGAACACGAGTGGGTGCGCGGCGTGGATGATGCCATCTGGCGTCGGACTAAGTTAGGGATGTGGTTGACGAAAGAGCAGCAGGCGCGGGTGGCGCAATGGCTGGAAAAGCGTAACGGGAAGGCGCATTTGTCACTGGCTTCTTGAGTTTTTTGCCCTCACCCCGACCCTTTCCCACAGGAGAGGGGGACACTGAATTATTCCCTCTCCCTCAGGGAGAGGGCCAGGGTGAGGGTTGTCTAAACCCCATACCCCATCATTTTCAATAATTTCTGCGCATGCTGCACCGCATCCTGACGGTGCGCGACACCCAGTTTCTGATACAAATTACGAATATGCGTTTTAATCGTCGTGGCCGCCACATCCAGCTCCCCGGCGATTTGCTCATTGCTGTATCCCGAATAAATCAGCCCCAACACTTGCCACTCGCGCTGCGTCAGCGGGCTGGTGCGGATTAACTCCGGCACTTCAGGGTGATTGAGTAAACGGTTAACAAAGTTCTCGTCAAAGTGTGCGAACTTATGGCGGTGATGCTGGTTTATCTCACGCAAAATACGCTGCGCACGATGCTGATCCAGCTCCGGCAAAGTATTGAGTTGAATCAACTGGCGCAACTGCTGCGCCATCGCTTCCCCTTCAATTACAAAATGGCTGATAAACCCGGTGCGGTTTGCCAGCGCCAGCGCTTCGAGCAACACGCGTTGTGCATCACTTTTACGCCCGGCCTGCCAGTAAAGCTGGTTCAACAGCAGCAAGTTGCGGTTGAGGTCACTCATCAAACGCAGGCTGCGAGCGTTTTCGTTTAACTCTTCGAGCACCATTTCAGCGGGTTCGAAATCACTCAGCAAAATTTGTGCGCGAGCAATATTGCGCCATTGGCTTTGCAGGAAATGGTTATTGGCAAATTCTGGTTTCGGCGTCAGGCGCAGCCAGTTGGCGGCAGATTTTTTATCCCCCGTCATTTGCCAGTAAATCACCCGCACTTTGTCGGCGTTGGAAACCCAGTCGCTATGGAACGCGCCGTTACCGAGTAAGTTTTCCAAGCGGTTCAAGTGATTACGTGCGTTATCTAAATCGCCACGAGCTAATGAACATTGCACTAACAGCGCCAGGCACTGCAATTGCTGCTGCGGCTGGTAGCCAGAAAGCACTTCCAGACCCCTGCGCGTCGTCGCTTCAGCTTCATCGAGGCGCGACCACGCCCAAAGCAGCTGCGCACGAATACGCAGTAAAAACTCATGCAGCGGGAGTTGCTCTAAATGTTGCTCTTCAATCAGCGCAAAAGCTTTTTCCTGGGATTCCCAGGCCGATTGCAGGAAGCCTTGCGCCAGTAAAATTTCACTCTGTTGGCATAAGCCCCAAAGTGCGTAATGCCACATATCATGGCGGCGCGCCATTTGTTCGGTTTGCTGCATCACGGAGAGCGATTTGGTCAGCTCGCCTTTGCAATGCAGCACTTCGCCGTGAACGGAGGTTGCGACAATACGACTGTAATAACTGGCAAGGGGAAGCGTGTCGAGGGCGATCATCGCCAGGCGTTCGGCTTCTTCCGGGTTACCGTCGTTAATCGCCACCTGGGCTCGTAACGCATTGAATTCGCCATGCATGGTGTCGTCCATCACGACATCCATTTCTTGCTCGGCACGTGCCAGAAGGGTGTTCACTTCGCTGTAACGATGCTGGCTTTGCATCAGCCAGGCTTGCAACAACACAAGCTTAGGATTCTCCAGCAAACTCTCCCACGGCAGCGCTTTCAGGGATTCTTCCAGTAACGCTAATTCGCTATGGTTAAACAGCGCCCAGGCGTGGTTGAGCAAAATATCCCGCAGCAAAGTCGCATCGCCTGCGGCTAACGCGTGGTGAATAGCCTCGCTCGGGAAGCCCTGTGCCATCCAGCTTTCCGCAGCGGCACGATGAATTTCCGGCAGCTCTGTCGCCAGTTCCCACTGGCAACGCTGGCGCAAGAAATTGCCAAACAACGGGTGGAAGCGGAACCATTCGCCGCTGTCGTCCATTCGCTGAATGAATAAGCCCTGGCGTTCTGTCTCTTCCAGGCGCATCTGGCCGTTTTCTTCGCCAGTAACACGCACGATTAGCGCATCGTTCATCGAGCGCAGAATCGAGCTACGCAGCAGGAAGTTACGGGTTTGTGCATCGACATTATCCAGCACTTCATCGGCCAGATAGTCAGATAAATGGCTGGCGTTAATGCCTGAAAGTCGGCGTGCGGAATGATGCGCCGAGGAATTACTGTTCTGCCTGGCAGAAAGCGCGATCAGTTGCAGCGCGGTCGCCCAGCCTGCGACATCGTCACACAGGCTATTGCTTTCGACATGTTCGAGTGGGGAATTCAGGCGATGGTCGAAAAACTGTTTCGCTTCGTGGTGCGTAAAAGCAAGGTGTTGGCTGCCGATTTCCAGCAGTTGATCGCGCACGCGTAAGTTGGCGATACCCAACTGCGGCAAATTGCGCGACAACACCACCAGCGTCAGGTTTTCCGGCTGGTGGCGAATGAAAAAGCGCATTGCTTCGTGGATCACCGGGTTGGTAATCAGATGGTAATCATCAATCACTAAAAATAGCGGGCGATGCCATTCCACCATTTCGATAAACAGCTGGGCGAAGAGTGCGGTCAGGCTCGAATACTGGCGCTTTTGCACCATCACTTCGCTGGTGACGCAATGGCCCGAAGTGGCTTGTTGAATAGCTGCTATTAAATAGCTGGCGAAACGTTCTTGCTGGTTATCACCCTCATCCAGAGAGTACCAACCAAGCTCATTTTTCCCTGCCGCCCACTGCGAAACTAGCGTTGTTTTTCCATAACCCGCTGGGCTGGTGATCAGTGCCAGTCGATAGTTATTGGCTGTCGATAATTTCATCAATAGCCGGTCGCGGACCACTGTATTTTCCAGACGTACTGGACGACTTAATTTGGAGGGAATCAGCATGGTCTGTCACTTCACTGTGTATGAAATATACCCGTCGCCCTTCAAGATTCAGGGTTGTTGGCCGCTCTCATTCACCCGAATCACTTACTTGAGTAAGCTCATCGGGATTCATTCGATTGCCGCCTACCTGCATCTTGAAGTTGCTCGGGTATATGTACGAATATGATTTTTTTTACGCTTCGTAATTAATGCTTACTACAAAGTAGTCCAGATTGAGGGTTATTGCAAGATTGTTGAGGATTTGGGGCCTTGTAAGTTGCTCCTGGTCACAATTCTATTCATTAGATGAATCCATCTTGAATAGTTACTGTCGGACAAGGGGGAATCAGGGCTGGTGGGCGTTTTCGGCAAGAGCGCCTAACTTTAAGTGGCGGCGATCACATTTTCAGCTACTCCCCGCTACTCCTCCCTCCGTAATCCCCCTCGGGATGAGGAATTAGCCCAGGCCACCCGGCACACTAACGGGTAATGAAATTAGAACAATCACAGGACCCGAGCCCCTATGTCACAGACGACCTTCAATAAAGCACAATTTCAAGCTGCACTGACACGTCAGTGGCAGCGATATGGACTGCACTCAGCCTCAGAAATGACCCAACAACAGTGGTGGCATGCCGTGAGTGGCGCGCTGGCAGAACTGTTGGCGGCGCAGCCTGTGGCGAAACCTGAAAAGAAACAGCGCCACGTTAACTACATCTCAATGGAGTTTCTGATTGGTCGCCTGACGGGCAACAACCTGCTGAACCTCGGCTGGTATCAGGAAGTGGCGGATGAACTCAAAGCGTTTGATATTAATCTGACCGACCTGCTGGAAGAAGAAACTGACCCGGCGTTGGGCAACGGCGGCCTGGGGCGTCTGGCGGCATGTTTCCTGGATTCCATGGCAACGGTTGGGCAATCGGCGATTGGCTATGGCCTGAATTACCAGTACGGCCTGTTCCGCCAGTCCTTCCAGGAGGGTCATCAAATGGAAGCGCCTGATGACTGGAAGCGCGGCAGCTATCCGTGGTTCCAGCATAACTCGGCGCTCGACGTGCAGGTTGGCGTCGGCGGCAAAGTGGTTAAAGAGGGCAAAACCGTGCGCTGGGAACCGGCGTTTATCTTCCACGGCGAAGCCTGGGATTTACCAGTGCTCGGCTACCGTAACGGCGTGGCGCAACCGCTGCGTTTATGGCAGGCGAAGCACGCACAGCCGTTTGATTTAACGAAATTCAACGACGGCGATTTCCTGAAAGCAGAACAGCAGGGCATCGACGCCGAAAAACTGACGAAAGTGCTCTACCCGAACGACAACCATCTCAATGGCAAGAAACTGCGCCTGATGCAGCAGTACTTCCAGTGCGCGTGTTCGGTGGGCGACATTTTACGCCGTCATCACCTGGCGGGCCGCAAGCTCTCTGAGCTGGCTGATTACGAAGTCATTCAGCTTAACGACACGCACCCGACTATCGCCATTCCTGAACTGCTGCGCGTATTAATCGACGAGCACCAGATGAGCTGGGACGATGCCTGGGCTATCACCAGCAAAACCTTCGCTTACACCAACCACACCTTGATGCCAGAGGCGCTCGAGTGCTGGGATGAAAAACTGGTGAAAGCGCTGCTGCCGCGTCACATGCAAATTATCAATGAGATCAACGCACGCTTTAAAAAGCTGGTGGATAAAACCTGGCCGGGCGACGAAGCCGTGTGGGCGAAACTGGCGGTGGTTTACGACAAACAAGTGCGCATGGCGAACATGTGCGTAGTGAGCGGTTTTGCGGTCAACGGCGTGGCGGCGCTGCACTCTGATTTAGTGGTGAAAGATCTGTTCCCGGAATATCACCAGCTGTGGCCGAACAAATTCCACAACGTCACCAACGGCATCACGCCACGCCGCTGGATTAAACAGTGCAACCCAGCGCTGGCAGCATTGCTGGATAAGAAGCTCAAGAAAGAGTGGGTCAACGATCTGGATGTGCTCGAAGGGCTGGAAAAATACGCTGACGACGCGAAATTCCGTAAAGAATATCGCGACATCAAATACCAGAACAAAGTGAAACTGGCGGCGTTCGTTAAAGCTCGCACCGGCATTATCATCAGCCCGGATGCGCTGTTCGACGTGCAAATTAAACGCCTGCATGAATACAAACGCCAGCACCTGAACCTGCTGCACATTCTGGCGCAGTACAAAGAAATCCGTGAAAACCCGACGGCGGATCGCGTGCCGCGTGTGTATCTGTTCGGCGCGAAAGCGGCTCCGGGATACTACTTAGCTAAAAATATTATCTTCGCTATCAACAAAGTGGCGCAGGCGATCAATAACGACCCGGTGGTTGGCGACAAGCTGAAAGTGGTGTTCATTCCTGACTACTGCGTTTCTGCAGCAGAAGTAATGATCCCGGCAGCGGATATCTCCGAGCAGATTTCTACGGCGGGCAAAGAAGCGTCTGGCACCGGCAACATGAAACTGGCGCTGAACGGCGCGTTAACAGTTGGCACGCTGGATGGGGCGAACGTCGAAATCGCCGAGAAAGTGGGCGAGGAAAACATCTTTATCTTCGGACACACCGTGGAAGAAGTGAAAGCGTTGAAAGCGAAAGGCTACGACCCGGTGAAATGGCGCAAGAAAGACAAAGCGCTGGATGCGGTTCTGAAAGAGCTGGAGAAGGGTATTTACGCCGATGGCGATAAACACGCGTTCGACCAGATGCTGCACAGCATCGGCAAACAAGGCGGCGACCCGTATCTGGTAATGGCAGATTTCACGGCTTATGCCGAAGCGCAAAAACTGGCGGATGCGATGTATCTCGACCAGGAAGCGTGGACGCGCGCCGCGATTCTGAACACCGCTCGCTGCGGCATGTTTAGCTCGGATCGCTCGATTCGTGATTATCAGCAACGTATCTGGCAGGCGAAACGCTAAGGGAACGCGATGGACAGCAAACGTCTTGATAACGCCGCCCTGGAGGCGGGAATTAGCCCCAACTACATTAACGCCCATGGCAAACCGCAGGCTATTCCTGCGGATACCAAGCAGCGTTTGCTGGAAGCCATGAGTCGTACCGCTGCCGTGAAAAAGGTGGCGGTAACGCCAGTGCCCAATGTGCTGGTGTTCACCTCCGGCACCCGTATGGCGACCGTGCTGGAAGGCAACGGCGATTACAGCTGGCAGCTCACAACCGAAGGCGGTAAGCAGCATAAAGGGCATGCTCTAGCGGGTAAAAAGCTGACGCTGCCAACGGCTCTGGCGGAAGGCTACCACGACCTCACCGTCAGCCAGAATGAACAGCACTGGCAGTGCCGCGTGATAGTCGCGCCAAAACGTTGTTACGAATCCGATGCGCTTCTGCGCGATGAAAAGCTGTGGGGCGCATGTGTGCAGCTTTACACGCTGCGTTCTGCCCATAACTGGGGCATCGGCGATTTCGGTGATTTGCAGCGCATGCTGGTGGATGTGGCGAAGCGCGGCGGTTCATTTATCGGCCTGAACCCAATCCACGCGCTGTATCCGGCCAACCCGGAAAGCGCCAGCCCGTATAGCCCGTCATCGCGCCGTTGGTTGAACGTGATTTATATCGACGTGAACGCGGTGGATGATTTCTTGCTGAGTGACGAAGCGCAAGACTGGTGGAAAATGCCCGTCACGCAGCAAATGCTCAATGAAGTCCGTGATGCGCAGTGGGTGGATTATGCCACCGTCACCGTCTTGAAAATTGCCGCACTGCGCATGGCGTGGAAGCAATTCTCGCGGCGCGGGGCGCGTGATGAGCACGTTGTCGCTTTCCAGAAGTTTGTGCATGAAGGCGGCGACAGCCTGTATTACCAGGCGGCATTTGATGCGCTGCATGCTTATCAGGTCAAAGAAGATGAAATGCGTTGGGGCTGGCCAGTGTGGCCGGAAGGTTTCCGCGACGCGCACAACCCGGAAGTGAAAGAGTTTTGCACTGAACACAGTGACGAAGTGAATTTCTATCTCTGGCTGCAATACCTTGCTTACGTGCAGTTTGAAGCGTGCTGGCAAACAAGCCAGGGCTTCAAAATGCCAATCGGTTTATATCGCGATTTAGCGGTTGGCGTGGCAGAAGGTGGCTCGGAAACCTGGTGTGACCGTGAACTTTATTGCCTGAAAGCCTCGGTCGGCGCGCCACCGGATATTCTCGGCCCGCTCGGCCAGAACTGGGGTTTGCCGCCGATGGATCCGCATGTGATTACCGCGCGGGCTTATCAGCCGTTTATCGAACTGCTGCGTTCCAACATGACCAGTTGCGGCGCGCTGCGCATCGACCACGTTATGTCGATGCTGCGTCTGTGGTGGATTCCGTACGGTGAAACTGCTGATAAAGGCGCTTACGTGCATTATCCGGTGGACGATCTGCTGTCGATCCTGGCGCTGGAAAGCAAACGCCACAACTGCATGGTGATCGGCGAGGATCTGGGAACCGTGCCGGTTGAGATCGTCGGCAAGCTGCGCGACAGCGGCGTTTACTCCTACAAAGTGCTCTATTTCGAGCACGATGACGAAAAACAGTTCCGCGCGCCGAAATCGTGGCCGAAACAATCCATGGCGGTGGCGACGACTCACGATCTGCCAACACTGCGCGGTTACTGGGAACGCGGTGATTTGACGCTGGGTAAAACGCTTGGGTTGTACCCCGATGAAGAGATGCTGACCGAGCTGTATCAGGATCGCGAACGCGCTAAACAAGGTTTATTGGATAGCCTGCATGAATATGGTTGCCTGCCAAAACGCGCCGGGCATAAAGCCTCGCTGATGGCGATGACGGGTACGCTGAACCGTGGCATGCAACGTTATATTGCTGATAGCAACAGTGCTTTGTTGGGGCTGCAACCGGAAGACTGGTTGGGCATGGCGGAGCCGGTGAATATTCCAGGAACTAGCTACCAGTACAAAAACTGGCGACGCAAGTTATCGACTTCACTTGAGGCGATGTTTGCTGATGAAGAAGTGAATAAGTTGCTGAAGGATTTAGATAAGCGACGTAAGAAGAAGTGACTTTTTAACGCCCTCACCCTAACCCTCTCCCCCAGGAGAGGGGATTATTAGGTTTTCTCCCTCTCCTGGGGGAGAGGGCCGGGGTGAGGGTGAAAATCAGTAGTAAGAGTGCTCACCACGTTGGTGTTCGGTCAAATCGCGAACGCCTTTCAGTTCCGGGAATTCAGCCAGCAGCTGTTTCTCGATGCCTTCTTTCAGGGTCACATCGACCATTGAACAGCCGTTGCAGCCGCCGCCGAATTGCAGAATCGCAAAACCTTCGTCGGTAATTTCCATCAGCGTCACACGGCCGCCGTGGCCTGCCAGCTGCGGGTTAACCGTCGCTTGCAGCATGTATTCAACGCGTTCCATCAGTGGCGCATCGTCAGACACTTTACGCATTTTGGCGTTAGGTGCTTTCAGCGTCAGTTGGGAACCGAGCTGGTCGGTAACAAAATCAATTTCGGCATCTTCAAGATAAGGTGCGCTCAACTCATCGACATACGCGGTCAACTGCTCGAACTTCAGTGCAGTATCTGACGCTTCTACCGCATCCGGCGGACAGTATGAAACCCCGCACTCCGCATTTGGAGTACCAGGATTGATGACGAATACGCGAATTTGCGTCCCTTCTTCCTGACCTGCCAGCAGTTTGGCAAAGTGGGATTGTGCTGTATCGGAAATACGGATCATAACGATTGCTCAATAGTTGACTATTTTAGTCGGTTATAATACGCCCATCATCGAGGGTCTACAAGGTTCGACAAAGGCACCACACCTGGATAGTCGCCGCGCCCTGCTTTTTCAGCAGCCGCGCAATTTCCGCCACCGTACTGCCCGTCGTGACGACATCATCCACAATAATTATATGGCGGCCTGCCACGGGAAAATCAACCCTGAAAGCCCCTTTAAGGTTATTTCGCCGCATTCGGGCGGTGAGCTGGAGCTGTGTCGGTGTGGCGCGAATCCGCCTGATTCCTTTAGGAAAATAGTCACATTGCAGCCAACGCGCAAGGCGGCTTGCCAGTAGATCACTTTGATTAAAACCCCGTCGCCATGCGCGGCGCGAATGCAGTGGAACGCTGACAATGCAATCCGCTTTCTGGCTTCGAGTCGCCAGTACTTTCAGCAGCAGTAAACGCGCCAGGGCCGGAGCCAGCGCGACGGTGGCGTTAAATTTAAAACGCTGAACGAGATGATTTAACGGCGGGCAATAATCGGTGACGAACAGCAGCGAATCCCACATGGGTGGTTTTTGCAGGCAGCGACCACAGGCCACGCGCGTATTGGCGCTGGGTAATCCGCAGCACGGGCAACAGGGCGGTGGGGGCGGTAATGCTTTGGCGCAGCATGAACAAATTCCCCAATGTGCGCATGCGAGTGGCATCCGGCATAGCCAACACAACCCTGGGATTGTTAGCATATTCGCTTCCTTGCGTAGAAAAATGAGAACAGTAACTGATGAGCAAGCTTTGGTGGCAGACAAAAGGTGAAGGAAAAGTCGATCTTGTGCTGCTGCACGGATGGGGACTGAACGCGGAAGTGTGGCATTGCATTAGCGAGGAACTCGGCTCGCATTTTCGCCTTCATCTGGTCGATTTGCCGGGCTATGGTCGCAGCCAGGATTTCGGCGCGCTGACGCTTGAACAGATGGCTGAAGTTGTTTTGACGCAAGCGCCTGAAAAGGCGATGTGGCTGGGCTGGAGTTTAGGCGGGCTGGTGGCAAGCCAAATCGCATTGCGCAATCCCGAGCGCGTAAACGGGTTAATCACCGTTGCATCGTCCCCCTGTTTTGCCGCAAACGACGACTGGCCGGGAATCAAACCGGAAGTGCTGGCGAACTTCCAGCATCAGTTGAGCGAAGATTTTCAGCGTACCGTGGAGCGTTTTCTGGCGTTGCAAACGTTGGGTACAGAAACTGCCCGCCAGGATGCTCGTCGCCTGAAAGCGGTGGTGTTGGAGCTGCCGATGCCGAGCGTTGAGGTGCTAAACGGCGGCCTGGAAATCCTGAAAACGGCAGATTTACGCGAGCCGTTGAGCCAGATTACTGTGCCGTTCTTGCGCTTATATGGGCATCTTGATGGGCTGGTGCCGCGCAAAATTGCGGGGTTACTGGATGAACGTTGGCAGCAAAGCAAAGCGGTGATTTTCCCTAAGGCCGCCCACGCGCCGTTTATTTCCCATCCGCAGGAATTTTGCCAGGTGGTTGAAGAATTTTGTAGGGTGGAGAAGCCGTAGGCGTCATCCACCATTTGAAACATTTACGCCTTCAGCGCCCACACTTCCCGAACGCATTTTTTCCCTTCCGGGCAGCTTTTACAGCTGCCGGTCAGGCAATCACTCGGGTCTTCGGTGACGCGCATCGCTTTGCCCATTGCTTCAAGGCGGCTAAGCATGGCGTTCACCAGCGGCAAAGGCGTGGCGAGCTGTTGGCTAATTTGCGTCGCATCCAGGCGGCCTTGTAGGGCCAGCGCATCACGAATCTCAATTAAACTCGCCATAACCTCTCCTTAGTGGCAGTCGCCAGCGCTGCTTTTACAGCAAGGCGCGGTGACTGTTTTACGGGTAGACATAATGCTGACATCTACACGGCTACGCGCGCGGCGCAGGCCGCCAATCAACAGCACGTTGAACAACACCACCGCCAGAATGCAGACGAGGCTGAATTGCGGATGGGCGCTGAACGTCACGGTCTGGTAGTAAAGCGTGGAAAGTGAGTAGGCGATGTTTAACCCCCACAGCACAGAGAACATCATCCAGCCACGGCTTGA
This sequence comes from Buttiauxella izardii, assembly GCF_003601925.1. Lineage (GTDB taxonomy): Bacteria > Pseudomonadota > Gammaproteobacteria > Enterobacterales > Enterobacteriaceae > Buttiauxella > Buttiauxella izardii. The sequence continues at coordinate 9,851 of NZ_QZWH01000039.1, read as the reverse complement.
TTCTCGGGCCACTGCGCCCATCACCGAAATACATGGAATGTAGAGCAGAACGAAAATCAGGTAGCTGTAGGCCGCGGCCGGGCTGCCAAATTTGCTGCTCATTACGCCCATTGCACCGCTTGCCATCTCGCCGTCGCCTTTACTGGCTTCGATTGGGTTGGCAAGAACGCTCAGACTGAAAGTGTCTTTCAGGCTCTGCCAGGTTTCACCAGCGGCGGCACCGAGTTCATCGGTCAGGCTAAAACTTGCCGCATCAAACGGTTCTTCGTGCATGTCTTCAGCGGTGTAGAGCGTGTTGAGTGTGCCGACAACCACTTCTTTCGCCATTGCCCCGGTGAACAGGCCAACGGTCGCTTGCCAGTTGTCTTCATGTACGCCAATCGGCTTCAACAGCGGGGTCAGGACGCGGCTGACGGAGGCCAGCGCCGAGTCATTGATGTTGTCGACTTCTTTGCCGCTGAACGAGAAGCTATTCAGCGCGCCAATGAAAATACTCACGATGACGATAACTTTACCGGCACGCAGCACGAAGCCTTTCAGGCGCTGCCAGGTTTGCAGCAACAGGCTTTTCAGATGCGGAACGTGATAGACCGGCAGTTCCATCACAAACGGCGTTGCTTCACCACGCATGATGGTGTGCTTGAGCATCAGGCCAGTCAGAATCGCCATCACGATGCCAAGAATGTACAGCGAGAAGACGACTAACGCGCCTTGCTGCCCGAAGAATGCTGCGGCAAACACCGCAAAAATCGCCAGACGCGCACCGCAGGACATAAACGGCGCCATCATGATGGTCATCAGGCGTTCACGCGGGGCATCAAGGGTACGCGCGCCCATTACCGACGGCACGTTACAGCCGAAGCCGACGATCAACGGCACGAATGATTTGCCCGGCAAACCGAGGGACTGCATCAGACGGTCCATAACGAACGCGGCGCGAGCCATGTAACCGGAGTCTTCAAGGAACGACAGGAACAGGTACATCATGCCGATTTGCGGCACCAGCGGCAGCACGGTGTTGATACCGCCACCAATCCCCTGGGCGAGGAAAATCGTCAACCAGCTTGGAAAGTGCAGCGTTGCGCCAATCCACTGAATACCGTGAATAAAGATGGCCGCAGAGCCGCCGTCGAAAATAGGCTGTAATGCGCCGCCGATGTTAATCGCCAGCAAGAACATCACGTACATCACCAGCAGGAAAACCGGCAAACCGAGGAAGCGGTTGAGGATAATTTTATCCATCATCGCGGTTAAACGATGCGGTTCAGCAGTCAGGCTGTTGCTGATGGAATCACAAATGGCGGCGATGGTTTGGTAACGGGCATCCGCAATCAGCAGAGCGGGATCTTCATTTTCTTCGGCCAGTTGGGCGCGAATGGCATCCAGTTTATCGGTGGCATGCCCGGCATATTCACGGCTGTAAATATCACCTTCAAGCATTTGCAGAGCCAACCAGCGGCGCTGTTGTTCTGGCATGTCGGCTGGCATTTCCGCCGCCAAATTCTCTGCTTCTTCTACCAGGCGCGGCGGGTAAAGCACTAAATCAGTTTGCGTATTTGGCTGACGGCGATCGATAGCTAACTTGAGGCCTTCCATACCACGCGCACGGGTCGAAACTAGTGGAACCACTGGGCAGCCCAGGCGTGCGGCGAGTGCGTCGATATCAATGCGGATATCTTGTTTCTCGGCGATGTCGAGCATGTTGAGCGCCACGACGCACGGAATACCCAGCTCAAGAAGTTGAACGGTCAGGTAAAGATTTCGCTCAAGGTTTGAGGCATCAACCACGTTAATCAGTAGGTCTGCATCGCCACTCAGGATGTAATGGCAGGCGATTTGTTCGTCGAGAGAAGTTTGCGATGAAATAGTGGTCAGCGAGTATGTGCCCGGCAAGTCGACCAGAGTGACCTGGTGTGCCAGCGTGGAAAACTGACCTTCTTTACGTTCTACCGTAACGCCCGCCCAGTTACCAACACGCTGGCGTGAGCCGGTGAGCTGGTTGAATAAGGTGGTTTTCCCGGAGTTAGGGTTACCGATTAAGCCGATGGTTAATTTTTTCATTTTATTCGTGAACTTAAAGAAAATAGCAACGAGCGCGAACGCTCACCCCGCCAATCAGGCAATGGCTTCAACGTGCAGAAGTTCGAGATCTTTTTTACGCAGCACCAGACTGACACGGCGTGTTTCGATATGAATCGGGTCGCCTAAAGGTGCGACGCGGACAACGTTGAACGAAGAGCCTGGTAACATACCGAGCGATAATAATTTCTGGCGATATGACGGGCTAATTTCGCGGGCAAAGCCGGTAATTTTCCACGTAGTGCTTGGTGAGAATCGCATGCAACCTTCTTAGAGCTTTAACTCTATGAGAATGATTTTGGCTAAAGAGGAGAAATAACGAACAAAACAATGATAATGAGAATGGTTTCCGTCTTCAATAATTATTTTTGTGACGAATATGTCGTTCTGAATTATTAAACGGGAGGGGTTTGTTTATTTTAGAAACCTGCTTTGTAACATTAATTTATTACTATCTCATAAATAACAATAAGTTATATTTGTTTTTGATTGCTGATTTTATTATTTTATCTCTGTTAATGTTGTCACGATATTTCATTTGTTACATATTTGATAAATATATACGTGGTATTTAAATTGTTGCGAAAATTGATCTAAAACAAACTCATTCTATTTTGGATGAATCAGTTAGGATGATCATTAATTGTTATTAATCCGCCTTTGGAATAAAACAGGAAAATTGTGCTGAATCTGGACCGGGGGAATGACTGTGAGTTTTGCTGAACCCTCTCCCGGTAAAAGGAGAGGGCAATTCAGATTTAGCGTTTTTTAAATGCCGCTGCCAGAGCATCACTCATCGCGCTGTTGCCTGCGCTACTGCTGCTGGCGTTGTCGCGCCCGCGAGGTTTCTGCTGTTGTGCCGGGCGGCGCTCGTTTTGCTCACGCGGTGCGCTGCTACGGCGCGTGGTTTCACCCGGTTGCTCGTCCAGACGCATGGTCAGGGCAATACGCTTACGCGCCAGATCCACTTCCATCACTTTCACTTTGACGATGTCACCGGCTTTCACCACTTTGTGCGGGTCGTCGATGAACTTGTCGGAAAGCGAGGAGATGTGGACCAAACCATCCTGATGTACGCCGATATCGACAAACGCACCGAAGTTGGTCACGTTAGTGACGGCACCTTCCAGCACCATGCCAGGCGTCAGGTCATTCATGGTTTCTACGCCATCAGCGAACTTCGCGGTTTTAAACTCAGGGCGCGGGTCGCGGCCTGGTTTTTCCAGCTCTTTGATGATATCGGTCACCGTCGGCACACCGAAGCGTTCATCGGTGAAATCGCGTGGGCTCAGGCCGCGCAGTGCTTCGCCATTGCCCATCAAATCTTGTAACGCTTGTTCGGTCGCCGCCAGAATACGTTCCACAATTGGGTACGCTTCCGGGTGAACGGTGGAGGCATCCAGCGGGTTATCGCCGTGGTTAATACGCAAGAAGCCCGCGCACTGCTCGAAGGCTTTCGGCCCTAAGCGGCTGACTTTCAGCAATTGTTGGCGGTTCTGGAAACGGCCATTTTCATCACGCCAGTTGACGATGTTCTGCGCCATCATGCGTGTTAAGCCCGCGACGCGGGTTAACAACGGCACTGAAGCGGTGTTCAGGTCCACGCCGACGGCGTTTACGCAGTCTTCGACGACTGCATCCAGTTTCTTCGCCAGCTGCGACTGGCTGACATCGTGCTGATACTGGCCGACACCGATAGATTTCGGGTCGATTTTCACCAGTTCTGCCAGTGGATCTTGCAGGCGACGAGCGATGGAAACCGCGCCGCGAATCGAAACATCGAGGTCCGGGAATTCCAGTGCCGCCAGTTCGGACGCCGAATACACGGATGCGCCCGCTTCGCTGACAATCACTTTCTGCGCGGTGACTTTCGGGAATTGTTCCTGAACATCGAGGAAGAAGCGTTCGGTTTCACGCGATGCGGTGCCGTTGCCGATAGCCACTAATTCAACGTTGTGTTTTTCGCATAGCGCCGCCACGGCGACAGCGGCTTTCGCGGCTTGCCCGGTGTGCGGATAAATTGTGTCGGTGGCGACCAGTTTGCCGGTGGAATCTACCACCGCCACTTTTACGCCGGTACGCAAGCCTGGATCAAGGCCCATGGTGGCGCGCAGGCCAGCCGGAGCGGCCATCAGCAAATCATGGAGGTTACGGGCGAAAACATTAATCGCTTCGTCTTCGGCGCGCTCGCGCACGGTGCCCATCAGCTCGGTTTCAAGGTGCATCAGCACTTTGATACGCCATGTCCAGCTCACGACTGCACGACGCCAGGCGTCTGCTGGCGCGTTGTTCAGGTGCAAACCGAGATGGTCGATAATCAGTTGTTCGCAGTAGCTTTCGCGCGGCGGCTCTTCGTGCTGCGGATCGGCATTCAGTGCGAGCTGCAAAATGCCTTCGTTGCGGCCACGGAACATTGCCAGCGCGCGGTGAGAAGGGGCGGTAGCAATCGGTTCGTGATGGTCGAAGTAGTCACGGAATTTCGCGCCTTCTTCCTCTTTACCCGCAACCACGTTGGCGACCAGATGTGCGTTTTTCCACAAGTAGTTACGCACTTTTGCGAGCAGCGCCGCATCTTCAGCAAAGCGCTCCATCAGAATATAGCGTGCGCCATCGAGTGCAGCTTTGGTGTCAGCAACGCCTTTGTCGGCGTCAACATAACTCGCCGCGGCTTCTTCCGGCGTATGCGACGGGTCATTCCATAGCAGCTCAGCCAGCGGCTCCAGGCCTGCTTCGATAGCAATCTGCCCGCGAGTACGGCGCTTTTGTTTATACGGTAAATAGAGGTCTTCGAGCTCGGTTTTGCTCAGCGTGCCATTGATGGCTGCGGCGAGTTCGTCGGTCAGTTTACCTTGTTCGGTAATGGACTTGAGGATCGTCTGGCGACGGTCTTCTAATTCGCGTAGATAGCCCAGACGAGTTTCCAGTTGACGCAGTTGCGTGTCGTCCAGACCGCCGGTGACTTCCTTACGATAACGTGCAATAAACGGCACGGTATTCCCTTCATCCAGCAGGCGAACGGCGGCATCAACCTGTTCATTTCTGGCCTTAAGCTCGCTGGCAATAATGCGGCAGAGTGAATCATTCATCATGGTTTTTTCATCTGTGTAGACTGACATATCAGGGGTGTAGTTATACGGATTGGAGGCCAAAAATGCCAGCCACCGCGCCCGAGAGGTGATGAATCGGACAGTTCTGTTATTGTTTTACATATTCGATTTCATTCACGTACCACTGCGCTTCACCGGCAGGTGTTTGCACAATGGCGAGGTCGCCCACTTCCTTTTTCAGCAGTGCGCGCGCCATCGGTGAATCGATAGAGATGTAATCGTTGCGACCAAAGATCTCGTCATAACCGACGATGCGAAAACGCATCTGGTTTCCGGCATCGTTTTCAATCTCAACCCACGCGCCAAAGAACACTTTCCCTTCTTGTTGCGGCGAATAGTCGACAATTTTCAGCTGTTCGAGACATTTCGTGAGATATCGCACTCTTCGATCTATTTCTCGCAGCCGTTTTTTGTTGTACTGGTAGTCGGCATTTTCACTGCGATCGCCAAGACTTGCGGCCCAGGTGACCTTTTTCGTCACCTCTGGACGTTCTTCACGCCACAAGGTGTCCTTTTCTTGTTTGAGCTTTTCATAGCCTTCGCGGGTAATTAAGGGCGTTTTCATTATCAAGCCTTGAACGTGGGTATCTATAAAGATGATTTAAACCGAAATATCAGGGTGATGGCAATCCTGTCGATTTGCGAAGTAAGTCATTATTCTGTGTTAAAAAGTGCCTATAACCATCTGTTTAATATGCTTTGTAACAATTTCGACTAGAATATATACCAGATTTGACTGGTCGTAACGCCGCAGTTTTTTAAGAATACGCACTCACTGTTCGAGCCTTTGGGAGTATAAGAATGCAAGAGAATTATAAGATTCTGGTTGTGGATGACGACATGCGTCTACGTGCGCTGTTAGAGCGTTACCTCACCGAACAAGGCTTCCAGGTCCGTAGCGTTGCTAACGCAGAACAGATGGATCGCCTGTTAACCCGTGAATCCTTCCACCTGATGGTGCTTGATTTAATGCTGCCGGGTGAAGATGGCCTGTCTATTTGCCGCCGTTTGCGCAGCCAAAGCAACCCAATGCCAATCATTATGGTCACAGCGAAAGGCGAAGAAGTTGACCGTATCGTTGGGCTGGAAATTGGTGCTGATGACTACATTCCAAAACCGTTTAACCCACGCGAACTGTTAGCACGTATCCGCGCGGTTCTGCGCCGCCAGGCCAATGAACTGCCGGGTGCACCTTCGCAGGAAGAAGCGGTTATCGCGTTTGGTAAGTTTAAACTGAACCTCGGCACCCGCGAGATGTTCCGTGAAGATGAGCCTATGCCATTAACCAGCGGCGAGTTTGCGGTGCTAAAAGCGCTAGTGAGCCACCCGCGCGAGCCGTTGTCGCGCGATAAGCTGATGAACCTGGCGCGTGGCCGTGAATACAGTGCGATGGAACGCTCAATCGACGTACAGATTTCTCGCCTGCGCCGCATGGTCGAAGAAGATCCTGCACATCCACGCTACATCCAGACCGTATGGGGCCTGGGCTACGTATTCGTGCCGGACGGTTCCAAGGCATGAGGCGAGTCCGCTTCTCCCCCAGAAGCTCGTTTGCCCGCACGCTGTTACTGATCGTCACCTTGCTGTTTGTCAGCCTGGTGACGACCTACCTCGTGGTGCTTAACTTCGCCATTTTGCCGAGTTTACAGCAGTTTAATAAGGTGCTGGCTTACGAAGTTCGTATGCTGATGACCGATAAACTGCAACTCGAAGATGGCACGCAACTGGTGGTTCCACCGGCATTTCGGCGGGAAATCTACCGTGAGTTGGGAATCTCTCTTTATTCCAATGAAGCGGCGGAAGACGCGGGCTTGCGCTGGGCGCAGCACTATGAATTCTTAAGCCATCAAATGGCGCAGCAGTTGGGCGGCCCGACGGAAGTGCGTGTTGAGGTCAACAAAAGCTCGCCGGTTGTGTGGCTCAAGACTTGGCTGTCGCCAAATATCTGGGTTCGCGTTCCGCTGACTGAAATCCACCAGGGCGACTTCTCGCCGCTGTTCCGCTATACGCTGGCGATTATGCTATTGGCGATAGGCGGCGCGTGGCTGTTTATTCGTATTCAGAACCGACCCTTGGTTGACCTGGAACACGCCGCTTTGCAGGTGGGTAAAGGGATTATTCCGCCGCCATTACGCGAATATGGTGCTTCAGAAGTGCGCTCTGTAACGCGAGCGTTCAACCATATGGCCGCCGGGGTGAAGCAACTGGCCGATGACCGAACTCTGCTAATGGCGGGTGTGAGCCATGATTTGCGTACGCCGCTGACTCGTATTCGCCTGGCAACAGAGATGATGAGCGAAGAAGATGGTTATCTCTCTGAATCGATTAATAAAGATATCGAAGAGTGTAATGCGATCATCGAGCAGTTCATCGATTACCTGCGCACCGGGCAAGAAATGCCGCTGGAAACCGCCGATCTCAACACGGTGTTGGGCGAAGTGGTGGCTGCTGAAAGCGGTTATGAACGCGAAATCGATACCGACATGCAAGCCGGTGAATTGCTGGTGAATATTCACCCGTTATCCATCAAACGAGCCGTCGCCAATATGGTGGTGAATGCGGCGCGTTACGGGAATGGTTGGATTAAAGTCAGCAGTGGCGGCGAGCTAAACCGCGCCTGGTTCCAGGTGGAAGATGACGGCCCGGGCATTAAGCCTGAGCAGCTTAAACACCTGTTCCAGCCGTTTGTGCGTGGTGACAGTGCACGTACTACCAGCGGCACCGGATTGGGCCTGGCGATTGTGCAGCGCATTATCGACAACCATAACGGATTGTTGGATATCGGTGTGAGCGAGCGGGGCGGTTTACGGATCCGGGCCTATTTGCCGGTGCCTGTAGCTCGGACGGTTCAAACAGTTGCTAAAGAGTGACCAATGAAAAGTGCTTTTACGATTGAGTAGAAGCACTTTTTTGCCACCCAATAATACAGATTTAGATCCTACGTTATGTTCAACATTTAGTAAAAAACTGTTTAGCACATGCTAATAAAATTTTTCTATCTTAAGGAATCATTTTATTCTAACTTTCATGTTTTTACCTGTTCAGATTAATATCAGCAGAGCTAATATTCGCCATGCATATAATGACTGAGCCGGTACAACTATTAGCGATTAGAAATGGCATATATCGAATCATCTTCTATCATCAATTAGTAGAAATATCTATTCTTACGGAACTTCCTGTTTTTGTTACGGGAACTATTTTCCCACCCGTATCTACAGTATATTGAAGAAGTCTAAAACCACGTCCATTTTTTTCATCTTTGAAAGTATAATCTTCAGCTAGAGTGTATCTCTCATAAGTAGATAAGTAAGTAATGTTTACAATATCCTCATTTTTTTCATTTTTAAATAAAATCTTTGAGCTTTTGAACTTACCTAATAATGAAAACTTCTCTTGTAAAAACTTCACAAACCCATCTCTGTCTGATACTTTTTTAAACTCATCAGAAGACTGGTTGTATATTTCATCGAAATTTTTAGTATTGTAATTAGTTTGTATGGTTTGTATTTTAATTTGAACCTCTTTTATGTTTTTGTCGTCACAGCCTGAGGTGTTGAATAAAATCACAATCAGAATAAGAGAGCTCAAGATATTATTTTTCATTTTCATTCCTAATCAAAAAGACATTTTGTTGACTGGTTACAGGTAATTTTGCCAACAAAAGCACCTTCACCAGGCCCAAAACCTACTGAAGCAGAAATGTTCCCACTGCTATCCTGTGTGCCAGAAATAGTGAATTTCGCTAACCAACCACCGGTTGCCATATATCCAGCTGCGCTCCCCATTCCTGTTGACATTGGACTTTCAGATATTGTCCCTGTTGCACCATATCCAGCAGCAGCCCCAACACCTTCGTGCACACAAAGAGTATGGTATGCACATATATCCATATGAATAGGTGATATTTCACTTGTCGTCATCCCAATGCCATAAGCATCGTTTGCACCAGTGAAAACATCTCCAGAATATCCCGCATCTAAAGATATGGACCCAGAGATTGGTTCATAATGCGGGCCATTTGCTGCATCTAATGCAGCACCAATATCTTCTGGTGGTAAATTAAATGCAGAACCAGCCCACTTACCAAATTCACTTAACCCTAATGGGTCCTTTCCTTGTATTGGGTTAAGTGGATAAGTATAGGTATTCAATCCACCCTCTAACCCAATCGGATCCTGAGTGATATACCGTCCCTGAGCCGGATCATAATAACGATGACGGTTGTAATGCAGCCCCGACTCTTCATCATACTGCTGGCCCTGCATTCGGAGCGGCTGGTGCAGTTTCTGCGGATTGTGTTCACTGAGCACATTACCCCACGGGTCGAGGGTGATGTGCCAGTCGACGGTGCCTGCGGTGCTGACCAGTGCCAGCGGCGTGCCAAGATGGTCGCAGTGGTACAGATGGATTTGGCGGTCACTTTCCGGCTCCGGCTCCAGCCACAGGGCGAGATTTTCCGCCTTCAGACCGGTGGAGTTGAGGAACTGTAGCGTGTCGTCGCTGAGCTGGTTTTTACGCAACTCCTGTTCAATGACATTCAGCCGCTGATGCAGCACCGGCGGGAAGGTCACTTCGGCGTCACGTTCGAGCTTTTCAGCCAGTGTGCTGTGGCTGTCTTCGGCTCTGGTCTGCTCCACCCGTAACAGCGGCACAAAGCTGCCG